>NZ_FOYU01000005.1:0-51856 GCF_900115255.1 Pseudidiomarina tainanensis | reverse complement strand
GGGGTGTGGAAGCGTAGTAATGCGTTGAGCTAACCCGTACTAATTGCCCGTGAGGCTTAACCATACAACACCGAAGGTGTTTAGAGCTTAAGGCCAAGGCACAAGTTCGAGCTTTTACCAAAGAATGGCTCATGTAGAGTGGTTCATTACGCACAATCAGCGGGTTTATATTGTTTAACAGTTTTTGCCTGGCGGCCATAGCGAAGTGGAACCACCTGATCCATTCCGAACTCAGTAGTGAAACGCTTCAGCGCCGATGGTAGTGTGGGGCTTCCCCATGTGAGAGTAGGACACCGCCAGGCTTCAAATACGACGAGACCCCGAGCTAGCGCTCGGGGTTTTTTCGTTTACAGACCCAAAAGCGTGATTCGTTATTCGTCCGCTACGCTGTTCGTCCGTTCGGCTTCGCCTCTCTGTTCGGTTACGAACAGTGCGTAGCACGGACGAACAGTGAACGCACGAACAGCGTAGCGCACAAACAACGCCTTTCGTCTCTGCCTTCCACTAATATCTAATATCCAATAGCTAATATCGCTCTAGCTCTTATTTCTCGATTGTGTAGAAGATATCGCCACCTTGCGCCTCACTACTTGCCGTCGTTTCAATAATCAATTTATCTGAAAGCAAATAACGAACTAAAAACGTATTCGTATCCTCAAAAAGGCCGACGCCATACTTCACATAAAGTTTAGGCGAAAGATATTTACCGATGTAGAACGAGGTATCATTTGGGTTCATGGTTGAATCAATACCAAACTCATCGAAGCCAAATGTATCCTGTAGCGACTCTCCAAGCAGATCAGTACCTTTAGAGCCAAGTAGAATCAGAGCCTGTAATTGAAGGTTTTCATTGCCGGCTGTTGTTGTACCCGAACCGCGTCCTAGAATTAAATAGGAAAGAACTTCGCTATCAGGCATTGCAGGTGTTGAGTAAAGTCTAAAATCAGGCTCTTGTAAGGTACCACTTACTTGTGCACCGACTCGTACATCTTCCGTAGCGGTAATGTTTTCAGATGCCCGTTCCACTCGTAAGTTTAATCCTGGATTATCAATTGGCCCGCCGCTGTATATAAGTGAACCACGTTCGATTTCTAAGCGCTGACCATAAATTTCATAGTAACCGTCTTTGACTGAAATATTGCCAGTTGCTGTTAATGCACGGGTTGGCGCTTCGGTAAGACGCAGACTGCCGGCAAGTTCACCTTCAAAACCAAAACCTGAAACTTTAATATCATCGCCAAGGGTAACGCGTACGTCAGCATAAACCGGGTATAGTGAAGAACCGTTGCTGCGAACAGGTTCGCCATTATTATATATTTCAACATCATTGGATGCGGTAACACCAGTTTCAGCAAGTTCAGGCTGGTCAATATGAGCAAGCGGGACTCTCAGCTCGCCAGTAACGTCTATCCGTTTATTAAGTAATGTAATTTTTAAATCTGGGCTGATATCGACCGTCGCCGTTGGTACCTGAATTGCTCTAAACTGCTCGCCTTTGATAGTTAGCTCGAGTTCTGGTTTGAGCGGTTGCAATAAGCCGGCTATGCTAATCCAACCTTGTCCTGATTGGGCCTGTCCGTCTAGCGTTATGCCATCATCAACGTTAGGCGCATCAAAGGCCGCAATTTTGACATCGGTGAGTAATAGTCCGCTTTGAGCAAAACCAATTTCTTGTGCTGCTAGCTCTACCGAACCCGATATTTCAGGCGCTGCCGTTGTACCTTCAATATTGATTTGTGCCAATGCATGGGCTTGCTCGTAACGAAGGTCGGGGAGCACCCACTGCATAACGGTGAGATCACGTAACTCCATAAGCACCTCGCCGTCGAGCTTAGCTTCCTTATCGACGCTATCTATAGCTAAGTCGCCAATGATCAAACCCTTGTCTTCCTCTAACTCTGCCGTGATAGAGGTGTTAATCGTTTCTAGATTACCTTGCCATTCGACCTGCCAATACTTGAATCTGGTCGAAACTTCTTCGTCTAAAGCAAATAAAATCGTACGCTCGCTGCGTAGTTCGCCGGTCAACTCAATAAGTGACCAAGTACTCGTGTCGTAATTAATCGTTGTACTTAAATTAGCAAGGCCCCAGATTCGCTCAGCCACATCAGATTCACGAAAGCGATTGAGCAATGAGAGAGGAAGGTTTCGCCCCTTAATTTGAGTGGTTTGGAGAGATTCGTTGGCTTGTGTATCAAGACATAGTTCGGCTGGTGTGCGTCTCGAGTTTGCAATTAAACACAAACCCTCAACTGATGACGCTAACGGTTGCGCCATAGGTGTCGAAATTTTGGCGGAATCCACATTAGCCCAGTTACCAAAATCTGGATGATTTAACGCAAATTGTTCAACGCTAATGTTCAATCTATCTGACAAACTTCCATAAATAGTCCCAACCAGATTAGCATCGCCCACCACATAGTCACTAGCGTATAAGTTAGATAAATCTGGAAGCTTCACTTCAACACGTAGAGGCTTAGTATCGGTCATAGCGCCGTTCAATGAGAGATGGTTGTCGCCAAACTCAATTGCGAAGTTATCTGCACTAATCTTATCGTTACTGTAGGTGAGGCCACCTTGTGCCAAGATTTCTAAATTTGTGATGAAGTTAACTTGTTTTGCGAGTTCTTCTGGCAATTGATTCGGCTCGGCTCGTAATGCGTTAATCTGCGCTTGAATTGTAAATTCCGGAGACCAAATAATAGTTGATGCGAAATCAGCCTGTAAAAAACGGGAATCAATTGATGCCTGCGCTAGATTGATATGAGTTGTACTCCCTTCACCCGTAATATCCATTGTCGCCGAAGTATTTTCTGCATAGGTTGCGGCGATTGTGAGGTTGTGCTGAAACGAATCGAGATTCCCCTCAATATTACCGGCAATACTATCAATGGCGAGCTCGATGCCCAAAACTTCAGCGGGTAGTACAATAGTCGAGGCAGACAGCAATCCGCGCACACGAACCTGCTCTGGTGTGTCATTAAAGGACAAATAATTGCTCAGCAATCCATCAAATTTTAATGCTCCATTTTTCTTACCAATCTGAGCTATATCCAAAGTTTGAATTGCGGCCTGTTGGTTATCTACGGTGGCGACAAGCGTTATTCTGGAATCGGCTAACCACTCATTCCAGGGAGACTCAGCGGGCACTAATAATGGTAATAGCGGTTGTGTTGGTAGATTCGTAATGGCGACGTCGGCTAACCAATATGGTTCTCTTTGCAGTAAACCTTTGAGTTGAACGTTAATACGATGCATTTCAGGACTCGCTGCAATACCAAACTCACTAACAGCACTAAGTTGGCTTAAGTCCCCTTGTAATATTGTCGTTCCCGTTATGGCATCAATCGCCAACTTTTCAAGAGGACTATTTACTTGCCAGCTCACATCCAAATTAATCGGGTAGTCATTTGCTGTGGTGATGTTGCCAGACATTGTGCTTGTGACTTGCTGGTATTCGACTTCAAGTCGTTTAATGGCAACCGTTGAGTCGTGCCATTCGAATCGACCGCGAACATCTGGTAATTTTTGCTTGGCACTATCGACAACGACATGATTTGTGATGGCGCTTAGATTTTCAATAACCAATTCAAAAGGCAGTTGAAGTTGTGGAAGCTTTATATTTTCAGATGCTTCTGCGGTTGGCGTCGTCGATAAGGTCTCGAACTCGAATGATTCACTTTTAATCTGCTTAAATACAAGTCGTTTATCAAGCAGATCGGTTGGTTGCCAAGCTATGGATAAATATTTTGCGCTGGCTTGCCAGTTCGTTTGCGCAACGCGCAAATTTTTTAAAGTCAGTTCGCTAACTAAATTACCTTCGAGTTGTTCGAATGTCAGCTCAATACCCGCGTATTCAGATGTCCGTTCAATTAAGAACTGGGAGCCAGTAGATGTCATGATAAGCGCGAGCAAGATACTCGGCACCAACACAAATAAACAAATAATTGTCCACGCGAGATACTTTATAAACTTCATAGATCTGGCCCCAGAGTGAGGTGGAGGCGCCAAGGTTTGCTTGGTTCGTCTAGCGCCATGGCCAAATCTAACCGCACTGGGCCAATCGGTGACACCCAGCGAAAGCCAAAGCCAACTGTTTGCTTGAGTCGCTCATCCCAATTCATCATGCTGTTACCGATATCTGTGAAAAGCGCAACGCGCCAATTGGGTTTGAAAGCATAATCGATTTCAACAGAGCTGGCGGTCATATACTTGCCGCCAACCACCACGCCTTCACTATTTTCTGGCCCTAACTGTTGGTACGCGTAACCGCGAACACTATGATCACCGCCGGCGAAAAAACGCAAAGTCGGACCAAGCACTTCAAAGTCATCGGCACGTAATGCACCAACTTCACTTCTTAACAAAATACGCCACTGATCATTCAGGCGATGAATCCACTTGGCGCCAACCTTTATCGATGCAAAGGTGGTATCAGAGAGAGCGCCATCATGGCCACCTTGCAACATGATCGATAACCGGTACCCATCATCAATAATGTTACGATTTTCAGGTAAGTTTGAGCTTTCAATCAAACTCCATTCAACCGATGGAATTAAGAAATTAGAGGTTTCTGTCGGCTCCTCACCAAATGCGAAATCTTCTCGCTGGTAGGCTAGCTGGTAGGTGCGGTGCCAACGGTCGTAGTGACGTAAATCCTTAAACGATGTTTTATAAAGGGTTGACCGTTGCTCCTCAAATGATCTGTCGGTTATTTCCCCATTAAAGCTGTAGGAGTCACGAGCAGGATTGTTACCTGGAATAATGTAGCTTACGAAGCCTGTGTTCTGTACTTCAGAGAGTCGAATGACACTGCTGAGTCGATGCCCGCGATCATTTACCCAGCGCCGGTCGAAGCCCAGAGTGATACGGGCGCCGGTGTCAGTTCCGTAACCCAAGCCCACTTGATAACGGTCACGCTCATTGGGTGACAGTGTCACATCAATTGGAACACGATTTTCCGTGGTGTTTTGCCAAAGTGGCGCTACCTCGACGCGATTAAAGTAATCACTTCCTGCCAGATCAACCTGTAAATCCAGTAGTGCGCGGGTGGTAAATGGTTCACCGGGTTGATATTGAATGAAACGCTCCAATAAGCTGTTATTGAGAAATGCGCAACAAAAGCTTGTTTCACCGAACAGATAACGTTCACCAGAGTCGAACACTAATTCAACGTTAGCGACTTGTGTCGATGTCTCAACTTTAACGGATTGTTTAAGGAAAGCAGCGTCATAATAGCCGCGTTCAGCCGCAAGGTTTCGTAACGTTGCTTTGAATCGTTCATATGCTTGGTGATTGAAAACTTGACCTGAAACGGGGCGTAGTGAACGGATTACTTTTTGAAAAGCTTCGTCATTCTTTGCACCACCAGTTAGTTCAAAGTTAACCTGATCGTAAGTTGTTACCGGGCCCACGTCGACTTGATATCGAATCGTCCAAAGCTCATCGGTTTCAATGATTTCACTGGTCACTGTCACGTTATAAAAGCCAAAAGGCTCTAACGCCGAGCGAATTTCTTGTTCACCTTGTCGGGCTAAATAGCGTACGCGAAAAATTGACGGAACAGTTTCACCTTCGAGCGCGGTGATTCTGAGGTAGATGCGTGAATTAGCTAATAATTCGCCTTTTACGCCGTCTATCTCTATTGCCAACTTGGCATCAGGTGGTTGCCACGAAGTCTGACCAACAGCCGGTAGACTCATGATGACTAGAATTAAAAACAGCAGTCCTTGCAACCAGCGCACACTCATAAATTCGAAATACCTTTCAGTAAGTGTAGAGAAAAATTAAGTATAACACCGCGTTTTGCTATAAGTGGTGAAAAATCCCGCAATTGATAAAGGCGAGCGCATAAATCGCTTGCCAGTGTGAGTTTGGGCAGTATAATTCAGACCTTGATTGCAGGGGTGTAGTTCCAATTGGTAGAACAGCGGTCTCCAAAACCGACGGTTGGGGGTTCGAATCCCTCCACCCCTGCCATTTCCATTTCTTTTCAAAGCTTCCTAAAAGAAGGCGTTTGGGCTAGGCTAAGCGCATGACTAACCAAAACTTCAATACATCACAAAAAAATGCGCTTGCAGCATTGGGTTTACCTTTGTGGCAGCGACGTCAATCGCCGTCTACTAATGAAACTGTGACGAGTGTCGCGTATTGCTATCGTTTAGGCCAATGGCTGTTGCAGCTATCAGAACGATTGCCAGTCAAGCATCCGCAATGGCTTGTCGATTTATCCTTAACGCTAGGTCAACCATCGTCAGCGCTTGCCGAAATTCCTCAATCGAATCAGCAACAATGGGATCCTGCATTTACGCTTAATCTCGGCGTTGTGACCAACGTTGACGCAGCAACCAAAGCGAGGATTTGGCAGCAGATTCAGAATCATCTGTCATGAAGCCGATATCCATTTCTGAGTTATTTACTTGGGATCCTCAACTGATTGAGATTGAAAAAAGCGCCAATCAATTACCTTGGTCTGTCGAAAATTTGCGTTCATGTTTTGCTGAGGGTTACCAAAACTTTGTAGCGTATGATGAAGTAAATCATGAATTACTAGGTTTTATTCTGATACATCAACCCATCGCAGACGAGTGGACCATCATGAATGTGGTGGTTGCCGCCCAGTCACAACGACAGGGAGTAGGTCAGCAACTTGTGCAACATGTTTGTCATTTGGCACAACTTAACAACGCAGATTTATTTCTTGAAGTGCGTGCGTCGAATCAGCCGGCTATTGCGCTCTATGAAAAGTTGGGATTTAACACGCTCGGTAAACGAAAGGGATATTACCCGACCGCCTCAGGTGACCGAGAAGATGCGATTATTATGAAAAAGTCGCAAATCAAAACTGGCTAATCGATAAAGGTTGGACAGAATTTACGACGCAACAATTGCATGAATTGCATCGTATCTGGGTCGTTAATTGAGTAAAAAATCGTTTGCGCTTGCTTGCGGAACTTAACAAGGCCTTGCTCACGCAATACTGCTAAATGCTGAGAGAATGCCGATGGACTTAGCGGAAAATGCTTATTTAGCTCACCAACGCTTTTCTCACCGCCAGCAAGGTGACATAAAATTTGAAGGCGATGTTCATTCGCAATTGAACGTAAAAAAGCGGCAGCATCTTGTGCTTCGCCAGTTTGCATTTCAGCATCCATCAGCATGCTCATAGCTATCTCTCTATAATTTTTGCAGCGCAAGCTCGCGCTCAGTTTTTAGTTTAAATACTTTTTTCAAAAATATACTTGCAGGGCAAAATCCAGTATATGATTGCTGGAATAAATTAGCACCAACAAACACCGTTAACCAGACCCAATTGGGATGAACCCAAACAGTTAAGGCGACAGATAATAACACCATAAAGCCAGCAAAGGCAGTTAAAGCTTTTTCAACACTCATGAGAATCCCCTAATTTAGAAGTTACTAAACTAATATAGCTTTAAAAGTAAAATTCGCAAAGTGATCGTGATCATTAATTTAGTAAAACCTAAATTATCTCTCCCTTTTGGTGTACTTGGATTCCCAATCATATCGGGGTAAGCTTTACTGCCATACACAACAGTCATATTTTATGAGTATTGAACCATCAGAGCTTAATCCCATAAAGGCGCTAGCCAAAGCGGCTGCAAACCAGGCATATGCCCCGTATAGCCAGTTTAAAGTTGGCGCTGTGTTGCTGACTAAAAGCGGCGAAATCATCAGTGGATGTAATGTCGAAAATGTCTCATACGGGCTCTCTAATTGCGCTGAGCGCACCGCGATTTTTACTGCAATTGCGCAAGGTGTCGATCCGCAAAGCATTTCCAAAGTCGTCATTTATACACCGAGCGATCAAGTATACTCACCTTGCGGAGCCTGTCGGCAGGTATTAGCTGAGTTTTTAGCTCCCGATACTGACATCATTTCTACTTGTGAAACTGGTTTCGAAAGTTGGACGGTCGCATCGTTATTACCCCATGCCTTCCATTTCGACATTAACGAATATAGAAACAAATCATGATGATTAAACAAGCCGCCCTGCGCGCAATTCAATTAATGGATCTGACATCATTGAATAACAATGATTCGCCCGAGACGATTTCCGCTTTATGTGAAGCTGCCAATACCAAATACGGGACCCCTGCTGCCATTTGTGTGTTTCCTGAAATGGTAGTTTGGAGCAAGTTAGAGCTTGGGCGCTTAGGCTTAGGAGCAGTGAAAGTTGCGACTGTGACGAATTTCCCTGAGGGCAGCATCAATATTCAACGAGCTGAGGCCGAAACGGCAAGAGCCGTTGCAGCTGGTGCGGATGAAATAGATGTCGTGTTTCCATACCGCGCATTAATTGAGGGCGACGTTAGAGTGGGTCTGCAATTAGTCAAAGCGTGCAAGGTAGCATGTGCTGATAAGGCGTTGCTCAAAGTCATTATTGAAAGTGGTGAACTGCAAACGCCAGAGCTGATTCGTCAAGCTAGTGATATAGCTATTGCCGGCGGAGCCGACTTCATCAAGACATCTACCGGCAAAGTATCAGTAAATGCAACGTTAGAAGCGACAAGAATTATGTTGGAAGCAATTAAAGCAAGCGGTGCTAAGTGCGGGTTTAAAGCAGCTGGTGGCGTTCGCACAGCAGAAGATGCGTTGCAGTATATAGAGCTTGCGGAGTCCATGATGGGTGCTGATTGGGTTCATGCAGAAAACTTTCGTTTCGGGGCTAGCAGTCTGCTCGGTAACTTGCTCAATACCCTTAACGACGCTGACGTAGTAGAAAAGGACGACTATTAATGTATTTACCGCAAGAAATCATTCGTATAAAGCGCGATGGTGGGATTTTATCGGAGGAACAAATTCGTTTCTTTGTAAATGGATTAACGACTGGTGCAATTTCTGAAAGCCAAATTTCAGCCTTAGCGATGGCTATTTTCTTTCAAGGCATGAATGCTGACGAACGCGTAGCATTGACCTTGGCTATGCGCGATTCAGGAACAGTTTTAGACTGGCAATCAATGTCGCTTGACGGACCGGTATTGGATAAACACTCGACCGGTGGCGTGGGTGATGTGGTCAGCTTGATGCTCGGTCCGATTGTTGCTGCCTGTGGTGGATATGTGCCAATGATTTCAGGGCGAGGCCTTGGTCATACAGGTGGTACATTGGATAAAATGGATTCAATACCTGGTTATCAAACGGTACCGTCGTTGGATGAATTTCGTCGCGTGGTAAAATCAACCGGTGTCGCCATTATCGGGCAAACGGGAGACTTAGCGCCTGCGGATAAGCGCTTTTATGCAACGCGAGATATTACTGCGACAGTTGAGTCAGTTCCGCTCATTACAGCTTCGATTTTGTCGAAAAAACTAGCTGCCGGTCTCGAAGGTTTAGTGCTCGACGTTAAAGTTGGTAATGGCGCGGTCATGCAAGATATTGAGAAAGCGACCGAGCTTGCCAATAGTTTAGTTACGGTAGCGAATGGCGCTGGCTTACCAACGTCTGCTATTTTGACTGACATGAACGAAGTACTGGCGAAATCAGCAGGGAATGCCATCGAGGTGATTGAAGCGATTCGCTATTTAACGGGTGATTATCGCGCGCCACGGTTGCATGAAGTCACAGTTGCCCTTTGTACCGAAATGTTGGTTTTAGGTGGTCTTGCGGAAACAGAAAAAGTTGCGCGCGAAAAGGTTCTCGGAGCTCTCGAGAGTGGTGCTGCAGCTGAGGTTTTTGCAAAAATGATCAAAGAACTCGGTGGTCCTAGCGACTTACTCACGAATTATTCAACGCATTTACCGTTGGCTCCAGTGGCGAAACCAGTCTTCGCACTGCAATCTGGTATCGTCACGCATATTGATACGCGCGCCGTTGGTATGGCTGTTGTCGCGCTTGGCGGTGGGCGTCAACGGAGCTCCGATAAACTCGATTTTGGTGTTGGTTTGGATGCGATTGTTGGTCTAGGTGACTCGGTTGACTCGCAATCTCCGCTCGCCATGGTGTATGCGCGCGATGAAGCTGCGTGGGAAACTGCTGCCGACCGATTGCAGCGCGCATTTACGGTTGGCCAACAGGTATCGACCAGTAATCCAATAATTCATCAATATATTCGTCCCTGAGCAACTCAATAGAGGGTGAGAAGATGTCTCGAGCCATTATCGTTGTACTTGATTCTTTCGGCATCGGTGCCGCTGCAGATGCCGATAAGTTTGGTGATGATGGCGCAGATACCTTCGGCCATATTGCCGCCGAAGCCGCTGCTGGAAGAGCAAATGACGGTCGTTCAGGCCCGTTAAAAATCCCTAACCTCCTGCGTTTGGGATTGGCCGAAGCCTATTACGGAGCAACTGGCGAACAGCCAGCAGGGCTTGAGCCGGCGCAAGAGATTATTGGACGATTTGGCTGGGCGCAAGAGCTTTCATCTGGCAAAGATACGCCGTCAGGGCACTGGGAAATGGCCGGTGTACCGGTGTTATTTGATTGGGGTTACTTCCTTGAACCGCAGGATTCATTTCCGCAAGAATTGCTAGATCAGATTGTCGCTGAAACCCAAATACCCGGCCACCTCGGTAACTGTCATGCTTCGGGCACGCAAATTATTGCTGAGCTCGGTGAAGAGCACATGCGTACCGGTAAACCGATTTTTTATACGTCCGCTGACTCGGTATTTCAAATTGCCTGTCATGAGCAAAGCTTTGGGTTAGAAAGGTTGTATGCGCTGTGTGAGTGTGTACGGCGACTCCTCGAGCCGTATAACGTTGGGCGGGTGATTGCGCGTCCATTTGTGGGTGATAATAGTGCAACCTTTAAACGCACAGGCAATCGTCGCGACTACGCTGTACCACCACCCGAACCAACTGTACTCGATAAGCTTGTCGCACAGGGCGGCGAGGTGATTAGTATTGGTAAAATTGCGGATATTTTTGCGCATCAAGGCATAACCCAAAAATATAAAGCGACAGGTATTCCAGATCTTGTTGCGACAACTATTGAGCAAATGCACAAGGCGCTATCACAGACTATAATTTTTACCAATTTAGTTGATTTTGATAGTGATTACGGGCATCGACGGGATGTCAGCGGTTACGCCGGCGCACTGGAACAATTTGATATGTTGTTACCTGGTATTCTTGCCGCCATGCAACCTGACGATATACTTATTTTGACAGCGGATCATGGCTGCGACCCAACTTGGCCTGGTACTGATCATACGCGTGAATATGTCCCCGTTCTTGCTGTGGGGGAAGGCATAGAGCCGGGTTCGATGGGGCGCCGTGAGAGCTTTGCTGATATCGGTCAAACCGTTGCGTCGTGGTTAGGCTTACCATCGACATCTTTTGGTCAATCCTTTATTGATGAGCGGTAACATAAACTATGACAACACCTCACATAAATGCCCCAGCAGATACCTTTGCTGAACTCTGTTTATTACCTGGTGATCCACTTCGTGCGAAATTTATCGCTGAAAGGTTTTTAGATAATGCGCAGTGTGTCACTGATGTACGGAACATGCTTGGGTATACAGGTACCTATAAAGGGCAACCGGTATCTGTTATGGGCACCGGAATGGGTATTCCATCGTGCTCCATTTATGCCACCGAACTGATTCGTCATTATGGGGTTTCTAAACTCGTTCGCCTCGGTAGTTGCGGTGCCGTATTACCTCATATTAATTTGCACGACATTATCTTAGCGCAAGGAGCCTGCACGGATTCTGGCGTGAATCGTCAACGCTTTAACAATTTTGACTTTGCGGCAATAGCAGATTTTCAACTGCTTCGAAAAGTTGCAGAGCACGCTGAGCGAAGCGCAGTAAATGTGCGTGTAGGTAATGTTTTCTCTGCCGATTTATTTTATCAGTCAGACCCCGCATTACGCTCCCGCCTTGCCCAAATGGGAATTTTGGGCGTGGAAATGGAGGCCGCTGGTTTATATGGCGTGGCTGCAGAACATGGAGTATCAGCATTGACGGTTCTCACTGTGTCAGACCACATCGAGCGTGGTGAAGCCATGAGCTCGCAAGAACGTCAACTCGGATTTTCTGCGATGGTTGAGCTGACCCTAGATGCCCTTATTTAATTGTTAAAAATTCATCTATTCCATAAGTATATCTAATCAATACTTCTCTTTCATACTAACAGTAATAGAGGGTTTAACCTAAAAGTGGTAGCCCTCGTTTACTCCTTCATTTCACTCGTAAAAGCCCGGTATTTCGCTAACCTATAGTCATCTGATAAAGACTTCGAACAAGGGGCATTACGATGACTAACGTTAATAAATTTAAATCAGGCATTTTCGCTGCGGTTTCCATTTTCGCGCTGTTTTCTGCTGGAGCACAAGCCGACGCCGGTGAGGCTGTTTACAAGAAAAATTGTATGGCATGTCACCAAGCGAATGGTCAAGGCATGGCTGCCGTATTTCCACCTCTAGTAGGCAACTCCAATATTGCTGATAAACCAGCCTACATTGCAGAAACCATCGTCAAAGGTAAATCCGGTAAGGTCACTGTGAATGGTGCTGAGTTCAACGGCATGATGCCGCCTATGGCGTACTTAAGTGATGCCGATATCGCTGCCGTAGTGAGCTATGTGAACAAACATTTTGCTGGCGGAAGCAAAGAGATTTCAGCGACTGAAGTAAAAGCGGTTCGTTAAGAATTAAGTTTAAATACATTGGAGAAGTATGATGAAAACCTTCATTAAAAGTGCAGTAGCAAGTGCCTTACTCGTTTCATTTGCTGGCCTACCAGTAATCGCCGAAGCAAACGTACCGTTAAAACACGATAGCGAATATGTTATCGATGGCAAAATCTATGGTATGCCAAAAGCAAAAATTTATCGTGATGATTACAACGGCCCTGCGGTGGTTGGTGACTATATCACTATGGTTCCGAACCTTGCCAAGCTTGACTACAAAGGTAACAAAGAACACGAAGTTCGTATGGACGTGTTTTCACAGAAAGTTGAGGTAGCACCGGGTGTTAGTTATAACGCATGGACTTTCGGTGGTAGCGTCCCAGGTCCGGTTCTACACGTTCGTGAAGGTGATCGCGTTGTCTTCAAAATGAAGAACCGTTCAACTGAAGAAGTTGTGATTACTAAGCCATTCAAAGGTGCTGCACCATATTTTGACCAAATTGCTACTAACCAATTACAGAAGCATCAACCGGTTGTTGCGCCAATGCCTCACTCTATGGATTTCCATAGCGGTACTGTTGCAGCGAATGATAAGTGGGCGACTATTGCCCCAGGCGAGACTATCGAGTTTGAATGGATTGCGAACTATGCCGGTACTTATATGTATCACTGCGGTACTTCAAGCGTATTGATGCACACTGCAATGGGTCAATATGGTGCTGTCGTTGTATCGCCAAAAGAAGGCTATCCAACTGACAAAGAAGTTGACCAAGAGTACGTGATTGTTCAATCAGAAATGTACTTAGAGCAAATGGGTGAAGACTATATCTACAACCATTCAGCGGCTCTAGCACGTGACCCGAGTCACGTTGTCTTCAACGGTCACGTGTCTGCACTTAGCGAAAACCCATTGAAATCCAATGCCGGTGACCGCGTACGCATACATTTCTTAAACGCAGGCCCATCAGGTACTTCAAGCTTCCACGTTATCGGTGCAATTTTCGATAAGGTTTGGGCTGAAGGTGACCCTCGTAACACTTGGTATGGCATGCAGACTGTTTTGCTGGGTGCGAGTAGCAGTGCAACAGTTGAATTCATCGTGCCAGAAGAGGGCGTTTACAAAATAGTCGACCATGAATTTGCTGATGCAGAGCGTGGTGCCGCCGGCGCGTTATACGCTGGCCCTCGCAAGAAATAAGTCAACAGGAGTTGATTATGTATAAGTGGCTGAGTGTTTTGAGTATGGTGGTGGCTGCGCAAGCAGCCGCCGAGCCGGTCATCATTCCCGCTGGTGAGTATAAACCTGCGGTACTACTTGATGAGACCGTCGAGGTTGTGGTGATGCCAGCATTTAAGCTAGACGCGGCACCAGTCACTTATGCGCAGTATTTGGAATTTGTGTTGGAAAACTCGAAATGGCGTCGCGATAACATTGCCGCTATTTTTCATGACGGCAATTATTTGAAGAGCTGGTCAGTAGCTGATCAAGTGCCTGCTGGCTATGAGTCTAAGCCAGTCACAGAAGTGTCTTGGTTTGCAGCTCGCGCTTATTGTGATGCGCAAGGTGGAAGATTACCAACACTCGATGAATGGGAATATGCATCCAATTACTATCTTCAGCAACACGGTTTGAGTGATAAAGCGTACGCACAAATGTTGTTTGCGCGACACAGCAACCCAACTGCTTACAGTAAGCAGGAAGTCGATACAACTATTGGACAACTGGATTACATGCACAACCGCGTGAATGAATGGGTTGAAGATTATCAATTGTTGCTAACCAATGGCGACAATAATGATTTGCTTGCTGGATCTTGTGGCGATAGCGCGAGATTTATGGCTGATTTTGGTGATGCGAGCTACGCGACTTTCTTTCGTTATCAGTCTCGTAGCAATTATCGCCCACAAAGCACAACTAGCACTTTAGGCTTTCGTTGTGCTTACGATTTGGAGAAATGAGAATGAAAAATTTAATGTTAGCTTTATCGGTCGTACTGTTCAGCTCTGGTGTCGCCATAGCACAAGATCACAGCCAACATAATCATCATGATCATATGAATCACACAACGTTCAAGGCTGAGCCAGTAAATAAAGAACACTCGATTTATCATTTAGATGGGGAGTGGCAAGCCCATACTGGTGAATCATTGACGCTTGCGAACTTCCAAGGGCAGCCGATTGTTATTTCAATGATTTATGGTAGCTGTACCACTGCATGCCCAGTGTTAGTTAATGATGCGCGTCGTATCTTTGAAGCACTACCAGACGCGTACAAAGGTGAAGTGAAATTGGTCATGGTAAGTTTTGACCAAGACCGCGACACCCCAGCCGCGTTGGCTGAATATGCAGCAAAATACAATTTGGGTGACGACGTTTGGACATTCCTTCATGGCGATGACAATAACATTCGAGCTTTAGCAACATTGCTTGGCGTGCGCTACCGTAAGCGTGCTGACGGCGACTTTGATCATAGTAACCTAGTCACTGTGCTTGATGTCCATGGTCGTGTCGTTGAGCGTGTTGAGGGTTTGAATCGGCCAGTTGAAGAGGCCGTAAACGCATTAGTGAAGATTATCGACGAGAATCATTTATTGCACCGCTAAAGCGGCAAGCTGTCTTATTGAGTTAATCGTACAAAAGTGCCGCGAATTCGGTTAGAATTCGCGGCACTTTCGTATTTATTGTCTTTAAATTGACTTATCCATTAGGAAAAAGAGTTCAGCATGTCAGATCTGGCCAAAGCTATCGCCAAAGAAGTCGCCAAGCGGCGTACGTTCGCTATCATCTCGCACCCTGATGCGGGTAAAACGACCATTACTGAAAAAGTATTGTTACACGGTCAAAAGCTACAAAAAGCCGGAACTGTAAAGGGCAAGAAATCGGGTCAGCATGCGAAATCTGATTGGATGGAAATGGAAAAAGAACGGGGTATCTCGGTGACTACCTCGGTCATGCAGTTTCCGTATCGTAATGCTTTGGTTAACTTGCTGGATACGCCAGGACACGAAGATTTCTCGGAAGATACGTACCGTACCTTAACCGCAGTAGACTCTTGCCTTATGGTGATTGATGGTGCAAAGGGTGTTGAGGATCGCACCATCAAACTAATGGAAGTAACGCGTCTGCGTGATACCCCGATTATCACTTTCATGAACAAACTCGACCGCGATATTCGCGATCCGTTGGAATTGTTGGATGAAGTTGAGAGCGTTCTCAATATTATGTGTGCACCCATTACATGGCCAATAGGGTCAGGTAAAAATTTTAAAGGTGTTTATCATCTGCTCAATGATGAAGTGATTTTCTATAAAACCGGTCAAGGTCACCGTATTCAAGAGTTAGATGTCATTAAAGGTTTGGATAACCCAGAGTTGGATGCACGCATTGGCGATTACGCAGATGATCTGCGTGTACAAATTGAGCTGGTGAAAGGAGCATCAAATAGCTTTGACCTAGAGATGTTTCTCGCTGGTGAACTAACACCGGTCTACTTCGGTACTGCTTTAGGTAACTTTGGCGTTGACCACATGTTAGATGGTCTTGTTGATTGGGCGCCGACCCCACTTTCTCGTGAAACTGATGATGGCACAGCTATTGCGGCGACGCACCCAGATTTCTCTGGATTCGTATTTAAGATTCAAGCAAACATGGATCCAAAACATCGCGACCGCGTTGCGTTCATGCGTATCGTTTCAGGTAAGTATGAGAAGGGCATGAAAATGCACCAAGTGCGAATTGGTAAAGACGTTCGAATTGCCGACGCGTTAACCTTTTTGGCAGGGGACCGTGAGCAAGTGGAAGAGGCTTATCCGGGGGATATTATCGGCTTGCACAACCACGGTACGATTCAAATCGGTGATACGTTTACCGGTGGCGAACAATTCAAGTTTAGCGGTATCCCGAACTTTGCGCCGGAGTTGTTCCGTCGTATTCGTTTAAAAGATCCGTTGAAACAAAAGCAATTACTTAAAGGCTTGGTGCAGTTGTCTGAGGAAGGTGCGGTGCAGGTATTCCGTCCGCTAAGCAACAATGATTTGATTGTAGGTGCAGTCGGTGTGCTACAGTTTGACGTTGTTGTGCACCGTTTAAAATCTGAATATAACGTCGATGCAGTATACGAGAGCATCAACGTTGCCACAGCGCGCTGGGTGAGCTGTAAAGATGCGAAGAAACTTGATGAGTTTCGCCGTAAAGCAGAATCAAATCTAGCTCTAGATGGCGGTGACAATTTAACGTATATCGCGCCAACTATGGTGAATCTGAGCTTGGCGACCGAGCGTTACCCCGATATCGTATTTAGTCACACTCGGGAGCACTAATAGCAAATCCAAAAGGAGGCGTCGTGAAATTGTTTGATAGTCACTGTCACATTAATTTTGACGCCTTTGATCAGGACCGAAAAGCCGTATTACAACGCGCGGCAAAGCAAGGTGTTAAGCGGCTTTTTGTTCCTGGTGTCGCGCGGCAATTGAGCTCTGATAAACATTGGCGAAACGATTGCGGGTCAATTAAAGTAATTGAAGGATTTGGTTTACACCCATATTTTATTGCACAACACCAAGTATCAGATCTTGAATGGCTGGCGCATCAACTGGAGCAATTTCCGCACACTGTTGTGGGTGAAATTGGCTTGGACGCCGAAGTGAGTGATTACAAAAAGCAATACGAGCTTTTTACTGCCCAAGTTGACCTAGCTGTAGCATTCAACCGCAGCCTCGTATTACATCATCGAAAAACACAGCCTGAGCTGCTAAGAATTCTAAAGCCGCTACGAAGCAAGCTACCTGAGGTTGCTGGCGTGATTCATGCATTTTCGGGCAGTCCCGAGCAAGCAAATGAGTGGACTAAGCTAGGATTTATGTTAGGCGTCGGTGGTGTTATGACGTATTCAAGAGCCAATAAGACACGCCAAGCCATTCAACAAGCAGACATCCAACATTTAGTGATTGAGACGGATGCGCCTGATATGCCATTAAGTGGCTTTCAAGGCCAACGTAACGAACCCGCTCAATGCATCAAAGTATTGGAAGAACTGAGTCACCTTAGAGATGAACCGATCGAGCATCTGGCCAACATTATTTGGCATAATACGTGTCGACTATTTGGTGGAACTATTCAGTTGGATGATTAATTGCGACCCGCTTATAGCGCCAACGATTAAACGTTATCGCCATGAAAATACCTGCTAAAACAGCAAAGCCCAATAAAAATTGACCATAAAAGGTCAAGTACTCGTGAGTTCTAACGGGGGCTTCAAGCAACAATGACTCGTCAACCGTCAGCGTTAAGTAGCCAACCACTTTGCCGTCATCGATGACCTCCTCAACAAGAACTAAAGCTTGTTGGACTTGATCACTTTCGGTTTGTTGAAGCGAAGTAGCGATTGATTGTCCGTAGCGATTTTGAATTTGCGCTGCCGCAATAAACGGTTGTTGTTGTAATTGTGCCACTAATTGCTCGAGGTTATCTGTATCATCAGCCATGATCCAGTGGCGAGCTTCTGTTGCGGCTTGTTCTGCTGTTAAACTCATTAATTGGTGGCTGTGCGTTTGAAACTCCTGCAGACTCGTGGTGTGCATAGCACTCCAAAATTGCTCAATGAGTAAGATCAAAAGTATTGCAAGCCCAAACCGGCGTCCTCGCCGATAGACAAGTTTGAATAGACTGTTAACATGAGCAGGTATTTTTATCATGCGGCAAATATACGTTGAATTGCTTGTGCTTAGCAACCTACTTAACATTTAAGGCGAACCATTCATGCCCGATTTTTCAAAGCCTGGCCTGGTTATTTTTGATATGGATTCGACTCTAATCACTATCGAATGCATAGATGAAATTGCAGCGCTTGCTGGCTGTAAAGACAAAGTTAGCGCAATTACCGAACGAGCGATGCGAGGTGAGTTGGATTTTGCCGAAAGCTTGCGTGCGCGAGTTGCGGCTTTAGCTGGCGTGACAGCACAACAAATGAATGCGATATTTGAGCCTATTCCATTAACCCCAGGTGCTGAAAGACTGATAACTTGGCTGCAACAACATCAGTGGTATGTTGGTTTAGTCTCCGGCGGGTTTACGTGGTTCACCGAAAAAGTGCAACAGCGGTTAGGCTTGAATTTCTGTCACGCAAATACGCTAATATGGAACGCGGAGAAGTTAACCGGCACTGTCGCTGAACCGATTGTGGACGCACAAACGAAAGCTGATTGCTTGGTTCGCTGGGCGGCAGAACTTGGCATAGAGAGTGGACAAACCATTGCCATAGGCGATGGAGCTAATGATATTCCAATGCTAGAAGCTGCCAGTTTCGGTATCGCATTTTGCGCGAAGCCAGCGTTACGAAATGTCGCAACACTGTGTGTTGATGTTCCCGATCTATCTGCAGTTATCGACTATTTTGAGAAGCAAGAGCCGGTCTAAATTATAGATTAAGTACGCAAGGAAAGTTTCAAGCTATGGCAAAAACAAAAACGGCCTACGTCTGCAATGATTGCGGCGCTGACTTTGCTCGATGGTTAGGGCAATGCCCAGAATGTAAAGCGTGGAATACCATCACTGAAGTTCGCCTCGGTAGCGTCAAATCAAGTGGCGCAGAACGTCGTGGTTATGCTGGAGCCACGCGGGCGAAAGTACAAACACTAAACGAAGTGGATTTAGAGGAATTACCTCGCTTTAGTAGTAGCTTTACTGAATTTGACCGAGTTCTTGGCGGAGGCATTGTGCCTGGCTCAGCCATTCTCATTGGGGGGTCACCCGGCGCCGGTAAAAGTACACTACTGCTACAAACAATGTGTCGCTTGGCAGAACAAATGAATGTTTTGTATATAACCGGTGAAGAATCGTTACAGCAGGTTGCTCTGCGTGCTCAGCGGTTGTCATTACCGACCAATAAATTGCGAATGCTGGCTGAAACATCGGTAGAAACCATTTGCGATTTAGCGGATCAGGAACAACCTCGTGTGATGGTTATTGATTCCATTCAGGTGATGCACTTGGCTGATATTCAGTCGGCTCCAGGAAGTGTCTCGCAGGTGCGTGAATGTGCGGCATACCTGACGCGCTATGCCAAGCAAAAGGGTGTTGCAATCATCATGGTTGGCCATGTCACTAAAGATGGCTCGTTAGCGGGGCCAAAAGTATTAGAGCACTGTATTGATTGCTCAATATTGTTGGAGGGTGATGCCGATTCGCGTTTTCGGACTCTTCGAGGTCATAAAAATCGCTTCGGTCCAGCCAATGAACTGGGCGTTTTTGCAATGACCGGGCAAGGTCTCAAAGAGGTGACCAATCCATCGGCAATATTTCTACAGCGCGGCGAACAGCATGGCAGTGGTTCGGTGGTCATCGTGATTTGGGAAGGTACACGTCCGTTGTTGGTTGAACTTCAAGCCTTGGTGGATGTGAGCCAATTGGCCAATCCGAGACGTGTCGCTGTAGGAATGGAAACCACGCGGCTGGCGATGTTATTGGCGGTGTTGCATCGGCATGGTGGTTTACACATGTCCGATCAAGATGTATTCGTAAACGTTGTTGGCGGCGTTCGCGTGATGGAAACTGGAGCCGACCTCGCCTTATTACTTGCGATTGTATCCAGTTTTCGAGAAACCGAGCTGCCGCGTGATCTGATTGTGTTTGGCGAGGTGGGTCTATCTGGTGAAATTCGCCCAGTACCTAACGGTCAAGCTCGACTTCATGAAGCCGCGAAACACGGTTTTACCAAAGCGATTGTCCCAGTCGGCAACAAGCCGAAAGAGAAAATTGAAGGGATGGAAGTTATCGCTGTGAAAAGCTTGCAAGAAGCGCTTGAGGCGACTTAATTGTGAAAAGAAAGCTTGCCCGACTCAAAGTATTTGGCTGCGCAAGCTTGTTTTTGCTCGGCTTAACCACAGGCTCTTCTGCGGTTGCTCAACGTTTGGTATCGCTTAATCCTTGTTTCGATGAATGGGCGCCGCAGTGGTTGCCAGAAACTTGGGAATTTATACCGAGCACCGCGCACGGCAATCGATTAGAGCGCGTGCTTCGCACTAATCCTGATATCGTGCTGTATGGAACCTACACGAATCCACGTTTGGTATCACAATTATCTGCGGCGACGCGAACTGTATTAGTTAAAGAGCCAAATACTTGGGTGCAATGGCAGGAAACACTAACGCACGTTGGGGGCGAGCTCCAACTTGAGCAGTCTTTGCAAAGCTGGAAGCGTCAGCAACAACGCCAATTAGCTCAGTTACCCAAGTTAACTGAGTCTGTTTTGGTCATTATGCCTAATCAATACAGTTGGGGTGGTGGGAGTTTTATTGTAAATATGCTCAGAGCCAATGACATACCAGTACTTGTGGCTGATGAATCACAGCAACTTGTACAGATAAGCTTGGAGCAACTGATTCAATTAAAGCCCCTACGCGTGGTACTGGATGGCTTCTCAAGTGACTATGCGCGAGCAAATGAATGGCTTTGGCATAGTGCCCTAAAGCCATGGTTGACGGCGCGTCGGGTGGTGCAAATTAAACCGACGGTGAGTGGCTGTCCCGCTCAACGTGCTGTTGAGTATATGCAACAAGTAGTCATGCCATGATGATTCGTAGCTTCGTTATTTTGGTCTTCGCGTTAATGCTAACTCTGTGGCATCTCGGTAGTGGTGGTGAGAGCTGGTCATTACTGCCGCGTAATGAGTTAGAGACCTTTATTTTTAACGAGATACGACTGCCGCGTATCATTTTGGCGTTTTGCAACGGCGTTGCGTTGGGTCTAGCTGGAAGTGTATTACAACTATTACTGCGAAATCCGCTTGCCGAGCCGGGCATCACCGGCATTGCTGGCGGTGCTGCGCTTGCTACCGTCGCCACATTGTATCTGGGAGCAGTGGGCCCGGTTTCTTGGTGGTTGCCAGCGGTTGGATTGTTAGGCGGTATAGTTACGCTTGGCTTATTGTGGCTATTATCTGGCCGACAACCGCAGGGTATCCGAATCATTTTAGTTGGCGTTGCGCTTTCCGCTATCTCAGGCGCCCTCATTGCAGTGGTACTTAACTTGGCACCAAATCCGTTTGCATTCCAAGAGTGGGCGCTTTGGCTAATGGGCTCAGTGTCGAATCGCGGTTGGGCTTATGTGTGGTTAATCTTGCCATTGCTCATTGTAAGTCTCGTATTATTAATGACGCAACGTCACTACATTCAAGCCCAAATTTTCGATGAGCCAACCGTGCAAACGCTTGGCTTCAATGAAGCGTGGTCTAAATTTTTATTGTTACTGGTTACTGCGCTGTTAGTTTCGGCATCAGTCGTTACAGCTGGTATTATCGGATTTATCGGATTGGTAGCGCCTCATTTAGTGCGCTTGTTGGGGCTTCGACGGCCAAACCAGCTTATCTATTACAGTGGGGCGGTTGGTGGAATTTTATTGGTTGGAGTTGATGCTCTTGTGCAAACCATTGACACTCGGGTAGAACTTCAACTGGGTGTCGTCATCGCCTTAATAGGCGCACCTTGGCTACTGCTGTTACTTCATCGTTCCGGACGTACCTGATGCTTGAGCTCACCAATCTTTCTTATCCCAAAAGACTAAATAACGTCAATTACTGTGCGTCTGCAGGGCGTTTGGTGGGTGTTATCGGTGCCAATGGTTCCGGTAAATCGACACTCTTGTCGATAATAGCTGGCGCCTTGAAAAAGGCGAATGGCGAAGTGAAATGGCACAGTGACGATCTGCTGCATTGTTCGCCCTCGGAGCAGCGGCAACAACTTGCATATCTTGCGCAAAAAAATGAATTTCGCGAACCGGTTCGGGTGAGTGATTTGCTGCTAACCAGCCAAGTCAATATCAAAGAATCTTCTGCAACTTTATCTGCTTGGCGTGAACGAAGTATTGATGAGTTTCATCTGGGAAACTTGCTGAGCCGAGCAATCACAGAGCTATCCGGTGGTGAGCAACGACGCGTCATGCTTGCCTGTATTTATGCCATGAACCGATCACTTCTTTTAGCCGACGAACCAACGGCGAGTTTAGATCTGCACTATCAGTTGCTAGTTATGGATTGGCTTAAGGCCATGAGTAAAGAGGGGAAGTTAGTGTTAGTTGCATTACATGACCTTGCGCTTGCCGCACAATATTGTGATGAATTGTTACTTTTAAACGAGGGGCAATTAATTGCCAGCGGGGAACCTAATCAGGTGTTAACCGACACTAACCTTGCAGCGGCGTACAAAGTTAGTGTCGATTGGTTATGCAATAGCAACGGCGTCGCAATGCTTGCGCGTCGCCTTTAATGCTCTTGGCGCCACAAATCTGGTAGCTTGGTTGGGTGCTGTTTTGCATCTAACTGACGCTCGTTCAACGCCTTAACCGAGCCCTTATTCGATAAGCTGGTTGCAGTTGGCTGACATTGACCATAAGTCATGTGGTACGCGGCAGCTTGCAACATTGGGTCATTTTCGTCGCCCCAGTCGCCAACCAGAATATCTTCAGCGCTACAATTAGGTGCTAAACCGTCATAATAGCGACCTTCGTCAATCGCATTCACGGTCTCGAAGTTCACGACAAAAGCTCGTTTATCACATAGTAGTTCAGGTATTTGCCCAACAGGTTTACCGCAAGTTGGCTGACCAACAACGATGACATCGACAAACGGGTCTAACGAGTTAATGATGAGTTCTGAGGACGAGCAACTAGCTCCGGTTGTAAGAACATAAACACGATTTAAGTTGAGCTGCTCAATCCCATCGTACAATTGGAATTGCTCAATAAAGTTCGAATCCGAATTATTAGCATTAAATAAGTATTTGGTGAATACCTCACCAATGACTGTATCACCTGCAGCTTGAGTTGATGCTTGGTTGGCATAGCGAGTTAGACCGCCGCCGTTGTAGCGCAAATCAATCACCAACTCATCGACGCCAACGAGTTGATCATACGCACTGTTCAAGTCATCACCGGTGCGGTTAATAAAGCTGTTTAACACGTAATAACCAACTTCTTTGCCATCAATGAGAAAGCGCTCAGTAGCCAATACGGTATTCGTTTCAACGATTTCTTTGGTCAGAACATCTGTAAAACTTACGCCATCAACATCTTGCCAAGTTAATTCGACACTGACACCTGTTTCCGCACCACCCAATGCATCTTGGTAGCGACCCTGCTGAATCAGGGTTTGCACTGATTCGCCGTTGATGTGAGTCAATTCATCTGAACGCTTCATACCGGCAATTTCAGCCGGAGAATTAGCATAGACATAGTTGATAAACACGCGATCGTCGAGAGTTAACCTTGAACTGAAACCAAAGCCGGCGTATTCAGCGTCGACAAAACGACTTTGATATTCATCTTCGGTAAGAATGAAACTATAGCGATCTTCAGGAACGACAAGTGCTTCTAATAAATCATAAATGTTGTTGTAATTACCAGGATTCACATTGGTCGGCATATCCTCGTTCCACAAGTAATTCTCCTGCATGTACGCGTAGAAATTCTCGACCTGTCCGCGTGCACTGCATTGGTCAACAATCGGAGCTATCGTTTCGTCGCTGTCGCTTCCGCAACCAGCCAGTGCCAAGCAACTGATAAGACTCGATAAGACGAGTTTGGCAGATGTTTTCATAAGAATAATCTCTCTGTTGATGATCGACGTATTCATAAGATGACAGATTTTTAACTAAATCTCCAAGATTTGACTAGTGACGGATGATTTTTATTTTGGCACACTGCCTGCCGGCTCTAAGATAAGAGATATCGATATGACTGCAGTAATGATCGACCTTGAAGGCACCGAATTAACTAACGCGGAACGTGAGCTATTGGCTCATCCTGCAGTTGGTGGAGTGATCTTTTTTAGTCGGAATTATGAGAATCAAACACAATTATTAGAACTTGTTCGCCAAACACGTGCTGCGGCTCGCAATCCATTAATCTTGGCGGTCGATCATGAAGGTGGACGAGTCCAGCGCTTTCGTGATGGATTCAGTGCGATTCCAGCAATGGCGCAGATTGGCCGTTATGCCGAATCTGATGCGCAAGCACAGAACTGGGCGCAAGAACTCGGCTGGTTGATGGCTGCAGAAGTACTGGCAATGGATATTGATATCAGCTTTGCGCCGGTGCTTGACGTGAATGGGATTAGTGAAGTGATTGGTGACCGTGCATTTGCCGAAACAAGCGAGAAGCTGATTCCTATCGCGCGAGCGTTTATTCGCGGTTTACATCAGGCGGGCATGAAAGCAACGGGTAAGCATTTCCCAGGTCACGGCTCGGTACGTGCCGACTCTCATATTGAAATACCGGTAGATGAGCGTAGCTGGGAAGAAATTCTAGCCACTGATTTGCCACCATTTATAGAGCTCGCCAGTTGTCTTGATGCGGTGATGCCGGCGCATGTAATTTATCCTGCCGTGGATGATAAGCCGGCAGGTTTTTCGAGCTATTGGCTGCAAGATATTTTGCGCGCGCAGTTACAATTTAACGGTATCATTTTTAGTGATGATCTGGGTATGGCAGGTGCTACTGTGGCTGGTTCCATGAGTGAACGTGCGCATGCAGCGCTCGATGCTGGGTGCGACATGGTATTAGTCTGTAACGATCGAGCTGGCGCAATGGAAGTTATTCAGGCAGTCGAGCCGCGTCTTGAACAGTTGAAAAAGAATGCCGCTCGGTGTTACCAGCAGTTGAGCAAACCAGCGGGCATGACCATGAACGTGTTACAGAATCATCCTCGCTGGCACGGTGCGCAAGCAGTTTTAACTGAAATCGAGAACGCTGCGACCGCTAAACCGAACTAATTTAACTTTCATATGGCAGCGGGTCGGTCACCTGATTCGCTGCAAAGGCTTCTAATCTTTCCACACAAGCCCCGCATTTGCCGCAAGCCTTGTCACGACCGTTATAACAGGTCCAGGTTTGGCTGTAATCGAGGTTCATGCGCAACCCGTCTGCTAAAATTTCCGCTTTGTCGTTGCGCAAATATGGTACCTCAATTCGAATCGGCTCATAGTTGGCAATTAGACTCACAGCATTCATTTTTTCCACAAATTCAGGTCGGCAGTCTGGGTAAATCGCGTGATCACCAGAATGAGCACCGTAGTAAACAGCTTCAGCACCGATACTTACGGCATAGCCGATTGCTAATGAAAGCAAGATCATATTACGATTTGGCACGACCGTTGATTGCATTGACGCTTCAGCATAGTGTCCCTCGGGGATATCAATATCCGAGGTCAATGAGCTACCAGCAAGAAGACTATTAATTGCTGTAATATCGACAACTTTATGAGGAATATCGAGTTGAAGACAAACCGCAGCGGCGGCATCGAGTTCACGCACATGGCGTTGGCCGTAATTGAAACTAAGTGCATAAACTTCGTGTCCTTGCTGTACTGCATGATGCAACACAGTGAATGAATCCATGCCACCTGAATAGATAACGACAACTTTTGCCATGTTACGATCCTAATTTGCCTAAATTTACGCTAAAATTCGCCTCATATTGTAACCCATATTATTTTGCAGATGTTGGAGAATCCTATTAATACGCTCTATCCAATTAATGAAGTGTTCCAAACCATTCAAGGAGAGGGGATTTATACTGGAGTTCCAGCAATTTTTGTCCGATTGCAGGGTTGCCCAGTTGGATGCCCATGGTGCGATACCCAACATACATGGGAGCAACACGCAAAAGATGAGGTCGCTCTTTCTGAGATTACCGAAAAAACAGCGCCAACAGCGCAGTGGGCGAATGCCTCGGCGAACGAGTTAGTTATGCTTCTGAAGCGTAAAGGGTATACCGCAACACACATCGTCATCACGGGCGGTGAACCGGCGATGTATGATTTAACTGAGCTGGGTATAGCACTGGAACAGGCGGGCTTTAAACTGCAAATAGAGACCAGCGGGACGTTTCCATTAAGAGTGACTGATGGTACTTGGGTAACTGTTTCACCTAAATTGGATATGCCAGGTGGATACTTAGTGCGCCCAGATTGTATGAAAAGAGCCGACGAGATCAAGTACCCAGTCGCGATGCAAAAGCACATAGATCAGCTCGACAAGTTGCTAGCAAGTTGTCCGCCGCGAGATGGTGTCAGTATTGGGCTACAACCGATTAGCCAGCGTCCTCGTGCGACGGAATTAGCAATGAAAGTCTGCATTGAGCGAAACTGGCGTCTTTCCGTTCAACTACATAAGTACCTTAATATTGAGTAGGTCATCAACCACTCCTTACATTCTCCTCTAGCATCGACATTACACTGAGTTTCCTGACCAATCTTGATAAGGAAACTCAGATGCAAGTGACAATTAAGCTTTCCTATTCTCCTGGCTCAAAACGCCATGCCCTAGGGCAGGGCATGACTGAGTATATTATTATTGTTGCGTTAATTGCTGTTGCAGCCATCGGTGTGTATTCCCTGTTAGGGAAAACCGTTCGTGGTCAGGTGGCGGGTATCGCTAGCGAAATAACCGGTCAAAGTGCCACTAATCAACTGAATAGTGCTCGCAGTGCAGCGCGTCGCGCCAATACGTTGGGTCGCCAAGACGTCAGTTTAGGTAACTATGATGAAGTTACAGAATCTGGAAATTAACATGAGAAGTGAGCGTGGTTATGTCAGTGTGCTCGTATTGCCTGCCGTTGCTGGTTTGCTCGCCATGCTGCTTGTTGTGGTCTCGCAACAACAGCGATTACAGCAACGGTGGCACTTGCAAAGTGCTGCCGATAACATGGCGTTAAGTGCAGCCACGATTATCGCGCGCGAATTTAATTTAATTGCAGTTATTAATCGCGCGTTGATTGCTAACCAAGTGACGCAGGGGCAATTATTAGGTTTAGCTAGTTGGTTTAGTAGTATTCGTTCCGCTACTGAACGTCTAGCGTTGGTTACTAGTATTGTTCCATACCTGAATGTGGTGACAGGCCATCTTGCTAAGGCAGTCAAATATGCTGAAAGGCCACTCCATATCATCGTGAACAGTGCCTTAGTGTTGCAGCGCATATTGCTTTCAACACTGCAAACCGCTCAGTGGATGATTCGCGCTTCATTCGCAATGATGATCCCCAAAAGTCTTGCTGAAATCGCCAAGGTTCAAAACATATTGCAACATTCATGGACGCTGTTTCATAGTCCGGGTCTGATTGAGTTTCCGTGGTTGTGGTGGCGATATATGCCACTTCAACATGGGGCTCGAGATAATGATTTACTGCGGGAAATGACTCAAAGTAGTCGCGATGATTTTTCTTCCAAGCGCAGCTACAAGTGGTTCGATGCTGGCTTTGTGAAAGCTAGAAAAGCAGGTGGCAGTGACCTCGTTATGGTCAATCAGGGGCGTTGGGCATGGCAATCAATGGATACAGTTGCCTTGCATATCCGTTGGTTGTTTAAGCGCGAGGAAATTCCTTGGGGCGAAGGCGTAACTTATCAGAGTCGCAACATTACTAGCGTGACTGAGAATCAGTTTGGCGAAAGCCGTCAAATCAACCCACGAGCAACCCAGTTGGCATTGATTGATCAACAAAATATGGGCACCACAACAACACCTTATTACTTCAATAAAGAACAGCTTGAAGTAGATGACTGGCCGTCGGTGATCATTAAGTTTGATGATGTTTTTGCAAAAGCAGGCGTGCGATTTTCACGTCCTCAATCAGTACTTCCTAGAGCTACTAAAACAACCGAGCAGGCGAATTTATTTAATGCACTTTGGGAGTCTGAGCTGCAGTCACTCAATGCTCCAGAAAAGCTTATTTTAAGCCGCTTTGCACAAGGTGAACTATGAATAATTACTCGGCTTTTCGTCAACATGGGCAAGGTATGGTTGAACTCATTGTATTGTTGAGTCTGTTGTCAGTGACCTTGTCTATGAGTTTCACTAAATTAAATGATGCTTTGACTTCCCAGCATAACGAGCTGAATAAGTTGCGCGCTGAAATCTTGCAGCCAATACCGACCGGCTCCTGGCAACGCAAGCAAACAGATGAATTTAGTTCACAAGTGAAACCAATCTTAGCACCACGGAATGATTACACAGAGTTAAAAGTTAAGCTCGATAACCTGCATTTTGTCACCTCGGAAAACTCGCGCTACATATTAGCTCGACTCACGGATGATTGGCAGTTGGATAACAATATGGAGCTGATTTCATCTCCGCGTTCGCTGACGCTGAGTCACTATTTACATCAATCTGGTTTAAGCACCGTGCTTGATGTGATTGGTGGGTTACCGATAAGCCGCGAATTAAAACGTGAATCACTAGTACTCGGCAAGGTGGATAGTGACATTACGCCTTATGAATTGCGTTGTAAGGATCCGGCGTGTCGTTGATAAGTGCGTGGATGTTAGCTCATGCGCAGGTCGTGGCCGAAAACGATCAGGGTGTGTTATGGCAAATGAACGAACCTAATGCTGTGATTCAATTGGTTGAACGTTTTGGTTGCTCACCTATTGAGCCAGTTAATCAACAGTACTATTGCCGAGATGCGGCTAAACAAATTTGGCACATACAATCACTCAATGGGCGCGTTTATGCGCAATCATTTGCCCTAAACCAGCAGCAGGTTGTGGCTAAGCGAACCTGGCTTGGCAAACATCTCCTGACGCAAGTAGTTGAACATTATCAGATTGAAATTTTTGAGTCACAGCAGCGGGCACAAACTCTAGTCGACGGATTTAACTTTCGATATGGCGCGCGTCTTGCGTCATCAAGGGAAATAGAACATGGACGTTATCACATTACATTGGACAAGCCACAAACCTCTTTGTTGTTGGTTCAGCAGCCAACAAGTACCCACATCGTACAAATTACAACAAGGACAAAGTCTCATTGAGAGCCTAATTATTATGTTGTTTGCTAGCGCAATGTGGCTGATTCCAATAACTGCCGATGGGTATAACATTATTGAGATGACAAAGCACATTGTGCAATCGACAGCAGCGCACTTCGATTGGGTTTGGCAGTATTTCACACTTAATCCGTTGGTTTGGTAACGAGTTATGCTCAAGCCCAATCACAAAAGCAAACTTACGGCATTGGTCGTGCTGAGTTTAATTTTAAGCTTCGCCAGTTATCAGTTAGTTACGAGTTATGTTGCTGAGAAGGCTTCGCAAGAAGTTGCTGAACAACGGGAAATTGAACTGGGGATTTTAGTCAGTCAACGCGATATTTTGGTTGGCGAAATCATCAATTCTGACACTTTGGTTGTCCGTAACTTCCCGCAAAGTCTTGTGCAAGATAATTGGCTTCGCCCCGAGGATGCGCCGAGCATAATCGGCCTAGCTTCAAGTCGGTTTATTGACCGCGGTGAACCTTTAACAGCAAATGCGATAGAGCCATATAGAACGCCTCGCTTTTCCAGCAATTTAAAACCCGGCTTTTATGGCGTCACGAGTCTTGTCTCTGTTCAGCAGTTGCACAATGGCTTGGTGAAAATTGGAGACCATGTGACGTTGCGAGGAAGCGACTTTCAAGACAGCAGTAAGCCATTGGTTCTGGTTAATATTCCGGTTATTGCAATGGACAATTTCGACAATGAAGCGCAGCTTGATATTAGCCCATCGCATTACCTACCAAGCACGATGACCTTTGAGTTTACGCCGGTGCAGGCGGAGATTTTTGAGGTGATGAAACTACAAAATTTCGGGGTGTGGCTGCAACGTCCAGGTAGTGAGTACGTTGTATCAACACCACCAGTTCCCGTCAAAATCCACCGATTTTTCGCCAATGAGGTCAGTACTGATGCGATTTATTAATTTCGTTGTTGTTGCAGTTGTGGCGATGGTTGCTTTTCCCGTTGCAGCATCCAACGTTGTGAACCTGAACGTCGGAGAAACTCAGCTAGTATCGCTAAAAGGTGTTTCTGATGTTGTGGTGGGCAATGAAAGTATTATAAAGGTCGAGTTATTGCAGCCTAATGACCTTGTTATCAAAGCAATTACTGCAGGACACACCGAATTGCTTGTTCGATATCAAAATGGTGAAAACAATAAAATCAAAGTAGCAGTTAGTGAACTTGAAGATGCGAAGCAGCAGATTCATTTAAATTGGATAAAGCGCAAATATTCGCAATTGCAGTTTACCGAAATCGCAGGCGCTATGGTGATATCTGGCGAGCTCAATCAAGCCGATTTGAAACAATTAAATCAAGACACAAAAGATTATCCAACATGGCTGATACAGGTGGACCAAGCGCCAATTGCTATTGACCAAATGATTGAGCTTCAAGTGACCATTCTGGAGGTTAAACGTCAAAGCGCTAAACATTTAGGTGTTAATTGGCAAAATTCGATATCTGGGCCAACACTTAGCGATGTTAACTCTCAATGGGTGACATTTCCGATAACTTTACTCTCGACCGTTAATTTATTGATTCAAAATGGTCAGGCACGAATTCTCGCTGAGCCAAAATTAATCGCAGCAAGTGGCGGGAAAGCGGACTTTTTGGTGGGTGGAGAGTTTCCGATTCCACAAGTACTGGCTCAAGGCATGCAGGATGTCGAGTTTCGAGACTACGGTATTTCATTATCGATGTCGCCGCATGACTTGGGTCATGGCCAAATATCAACCGAAATCAAAGCTCAAATCAGTACGATTGATCCTGCCACGGCTATTCAGGGCATCCCAGGCATGCTAACGCGACGCGTGAGCAGTCTTATTACGGCAAAAAGTGGTGAAGCAATCATATTGTCAGGATTACTGAGTCAAGAGCAGTCATTACAAACCGATGCATTTCCGGTACTCAACAAAATGCCGATTTTAGGTGAACTCTTTTCATCGAAAGAGTTTCGCGACGCTGAAACGGAGCTGATTGTTGTCGTCACGCCAATGCTGCAAGCGCAACAACGTCAGACTCAGAAAGCGCATAAGAATGCTCAATTACTGATTAACCTGTTTCGCGATGCAGCCGATTGCGTGGGGTTATCCGATGCCATTTAATCAGGACTTAGCTCGGCAACATCTGCGCCAATCTTTGCAGCGTAGTGAGAAAAATATTGAGCAGATGACAACTACTGAACTTCATCAGCAAGCAATCATCATTTTAGAAAATTATAAAACGACTTTATCGGTAGCGGATGCCAACGAACTCGCGCTAACGATTGAAAACATCGTCAATGATTGTATTGGTTTTGGACCAATAACTAGCTTGCTACACGATCAGTCGGTATCAGAAATCATGGTTAATGACTTTCAAACTATTTTTGTCGAAAAGGAAGGCAAGCTATCGCGATGCTCGATTGCGTTTTCAAGTGAAGAAGAATTGCTACGTGTTATCGATCGTATCATAACGCCACTGGGTAGGCGCTTAGATAGTGCTCAACCAATGGTTGATGCACGTATGCCCGACGGCTCTCGAATAAATGCTGTGATATCGCCATTGGCGCTACGTGGGAGTTGCTTAACGATACGTAAATTTTTAGCGAAGCAGTTGCAGTTTGCTGATTTAGTGCAACAAGGGTCGCTGTCAGATCAAGCCGCAGAATATTTACAACAATGTGTGGTTGAGCGGCGCAACATATTAATTGCGGGTGGTACCGGTACCGGAAAAACTACGCTTTTAAACACCTTGGCGGGAATAATTCCCCCGCATCAACGGGTAATCACTATTGAAGATGCTGCTGAATTACAGCTGAACCATCAAAACTTAATTGCATTAGAGGCGCGTCCGCCGAACGCTGAAGGCCAAGGTCGAGTATCAATCCGAGAATTGCTAATCAATGCCTTGAGGATGCGACCGGATCGAATCATTGTCGGTGAATGCCGAGGCATAGAGGCCATTGATATGTTGCAGGCCATGAACACCGGACATGAAGGTTCATTAACAACGCTACATGCGAATACGGCAAGAGACGCAATTCAGCGGCTTGAGGTAATGGTCCTTATGGCAGGTTTAGAAATTCCTTTAGCAGCTATTCGACAACAGATTGCTTCAGCAATCGATGTGATAGTTCAAATTCAGCGAGATAGTGATGGAGCTAGGGTCATTCGAGAGATATCCGAAGTTTCTGGAATTGATACTGACGTGATTCAAATGAATCAAGTATTTAAGCGAGAAGATAAGCAGTTCATGGCAACTGGAGTGCTCTCGGTATGGCAATAGAAAATCTGGGAGCGACGACTGAAATTATCGTAATGCTGACCTTTGTGAGTTTATATGTCACAGCATTTATTCTATTAATTCACTTCGTTGATAGATGGAAAAATCCAGCACAAAAATGGCTCATGGATAGCACAGAACAATCTCTCGCCGATTTTCTAATCTACCTACCCGCGAAGATTTTTTGGGAACGCTTAACGTTGTTCGTGTTGCCTCTTCTATTGATATTGACTGTTTTGACATCGCTATTTATTAGTTTTGTCGTTGGAAGCGCGATGGCGTTAGGAGCCGTGTTTGCAAAAAAACTGTTATTAGCGCGGCGTCATCGGTTGATTAACTTCCAGCTGCCGGATGCAATTGACCTTCTGGTGACAGCAATGCAGGCGGGTTTGAGTTTCAATGCTGCATTTGAGCGCAGTGCTATGCAAGTTGCCGCTCCCCTCCGATACGAATGGCTACTTGTGATTCGGCGCATGCGAACCGGCGAAACACCAATCGTCGCACTCGCCAGCTTTTATCAACGAGTGAACACTGAGGCCGTTTTGCAGATGTTACTAACCATGCAGCTTGGCATTCAGCATGGCTCACAACAAGCAGATATTCTGCAGCGATTGGCAGTTACGTTAAGACAGCAACAGTACGCTGTTGAGCGGGTTAAGAGTTTATCCGCACAAGCTCGATTGCAAGGTAAAGTCATGTTGCTGCTACCCATTGGCTTGTTTGCAGCACTGCATTTTCTGCATCCAGAAAACACCGTCATTTTGACTCAGACTGAGTTTGGACATTATTTGCTAGGCGTCAGTTTTGGTTTGATGTTAGCCGGTCATTTCTTAATTCGAAGAATATTAGGAGATGCCTATGCACATTGATATTTTGATTTGGGTAGCCCTGTCTATCACGTGTGTTTGTATTGCTGCTCTTTGGTTAAAAATTGTAGCCGTATGCGGCAGTAGTGTTCGATTAAAAGCTACCCTTGATAAACTCATTTATAAGTTACCCAAAACCCTTTCTAGCAAAGTTATAACGACCGCCCAACAGGCTGTACCTGAACAGACGCCTGCTGCATGGCTCTTGCATCAGCTCATTATTGCAATGAGTGTTTTCATCATTCTTAGCTTGCCGATTGGCGCGGTGGTTAAATTAACTATCGGGGTATCTTTACTACTCATGGTTTTAGCGAGACGTAATCGACTTAAAGCTTATCAGCGCAAGGTAATCAGACAATGGCCAAGCGCACTTGATCTGGTTGCCATGTTGATGCAATCGGGATTGTCATTACGAGCCGCGCTCCATGCGTTACAGAGTATTCCCAACAATCTATCTGCAGTAGCTGAGATAGCGCGGTTGCATCGCTTACAGCAAAGCGGTTACTCACTCAGTCAAGCCATAGACGCATTATCTTTACGGATCACACATCCGTGGATAAGTCTTTTTGCTGGCGCAGTGCTCCAAGCACAAGAGACTGGCGGCGCACTAGCGAACACATTAAAGAGCCAAGCCAATCAGTTTCGACAGCAGCAGTTGCTCGAAGCTGAGAAACGAGCACAAGAAGTTTCCGTCAAGTTAATGTTGCCGCTAATTTTCTGTTTTTTCCCAGTAACAATGTTACTGATTTTAGGTCCAGTGTTTATCGGTTTTACCCAAGGAGGAATGCTATGAAACAGGGACGTTTCTATCTTCATTCAAATGGTCGCTGCATTTGGCGCGATGTTAAGGTTATGGAGTATTTCCCACAACGACTTGTCGGCATGCTTTATCTACGTGTCGCATCCCCGCAACGGGCGTTTTGGTTTCCCAAATGTAGTGCTATTCATACTTGGGGAATGCGCTTTGCCATTGATGTTGTCGGCCTCGATAAGCAACTGAACATTGTAACGGTGTTGCGAAATGTCCAGCCAGCTAAAGTTGTCCGTTTAACCGGTGTCGATTCTCTTATTGAGTGCGAAGCTGGTTGTCCACTGCCATTAGAATCTTGGCAGGGTCAAAAATTGGATTTTTGCTTAAGGGAAGCGGTTTATGAATAAAGCAACGATAATGCTGATAATGATTAGCCTCGTATTGACTACCACAGGTTGTAACAGCACGACACGAGTTAACTTTTCTACGGTAGAGCAGCATTACGCCATTGCTAAGGTAGTCTATGAGCGTGGCGACTTGCACACTGCGGAGGGGAGTTTACAGCAAGTGCTCAAGGCGCAACCGAGACACCTCGAAAGTTGGTGTTTACTGGGACACGTCTACTATCGCTTGAATCGCTATGAGGCGGCAGACAATGCCTATCAAAAATGTTTAGCTCTTCGAGCAGATCAACCCGCCATCTGGCATAACTTAGCGGCAGTCAAATTGAGACAAGCAACTGAGTTATTAATTACTGGGCTACCTTATCTCGAGTTCGGCGAGAGCGATTCCGAATTTGGCACTAATTATCGATTGTTGTTACAGGAACTGGCTCAATTACATGGCGTATCCGGCTTAAGTATGGAGACTCGTGTTGAAAACTAGGCAAGCAGGTATGTTTACGCCGCTCCTCATTGGGATAGTGCTTATTGTCACGGCAGCTATGATGCCGTTGCCACCAGACACCAGAATCTCAGAGCTAGAACGCTTACGCTACCAACACGCAACGTGGTGGTTTTGGCAACGAGCTGTGGTTCATTATCAAAGAAAATTTGATATTTGGCCGCCATCACTTGAAGAACTCGCGACGACTTTTACGCTGCCTCCTGCACCCGAGTTTTTAATCGGTACTGCAGAAGGTAATCGATTCAAATTGAGTTGGTTGAATCTAACAGCAGCAGATATCCAAATACTTAGCAGCGGACTACAACACCCGCACGTTAATATTCATGACGATCGCATTGAAGCGGTGATGGGGAATGGATCTGCATCGCATGAAATTGAAGGTGTGCATCGCTACGAGAGTTCTCCGTTGGCCGCAAACCTTTCTCTCGGTAATCACCATTTGCTAAGCACCAGAGATATCTACGTAAACGAAGCCAGCGTCGCTTTACCAAGTACCGTTGACAGAATTCGATCGATAACCGCTAATATGACAACACTGGTTATGAATGGTCCGGTGGTGGCAGACAAGATTGCCCCTGATCGACTGCGGGTTGATCAACTGAGTAATTTACTCACCGATATCAACCGGCAGTACAATAAGTTGCTGGCATATATGCAGTCCGCTCCCGATGAGCCTAGTCCGTATTAATCTTCATCCGAATATTGATTGGGTTGCGCTCGTAAATCACGGGTATTTGCGACGCGCTTAAGCTCAAGGTGAAGACCGGCTTTGGCGAGAAGGTGAGCACTAATAGGCGCGGTCAAAAATAAGAAAATAGTAATGAGTAATTCATGCCAAGAAAACGCTGTGGTCACTGAAAAATAGATAATAGAGCCAAGAATGACACCGCCAACACCTAAAGTTGTACTCTTGGTTGGGGCATGCAGTCGTGCCATGAAATCAGGCAAGCGAGCTAGGCCTACTGAGCCTATCAAGGCAAATAGTGCACCGATAATAATCAAGCTTGAAACTAGCCAATCTGCCCAAGCAGGGAGTTCAGTCATATTCATTTAGTGATGCCTTATTCAATAATATCACCGCGAAGTAAAAACTTCGCTGCTGCAACGGTGCCAATAAAGCCTAACATGGCGATAAGCAAAGCGGCTTCAAAATAAAATGCGGTGCCGTGCCAAATTCCAAATAGTACCAGTAGCGCTAGTGAATTAATGTAAATCGTGTCTAGCGCTAGAATGCGATCAGGTAGGTCGGGCCCTCTAAATAGGCGCCACAAGTTTAGTAACAGCGCCACACTAAACGCGACAAACGCAAATTGAACAGCGAAAATTAACATTTGAAAATCTCCTTTAGGCGCATCTCATAGCGTTGTTTAATTGAAGCGATTAGCTTTTCATGATCTTCAACATTAAGCGCATGAATCATGAGAGCGCGGCCATCACGACGAATTTCAGCAGTAATTGTGCCAGGCGTAAGACTGATAGTACTTGCTAGTACAGTGATAGGTACTTCACCAACAATATCAAGAGGATACTCAATAAGCGCAGGCTTGATCCGCCGCGAAGGCATCAAGATGATTGCTGCGATATTTAGGTTGGAAATTAAAATATCAACAAGCAGCAGAAAAAAATATTCAATGGCCTTCAATGGCTTATGAATCTTGGCAGGAAAGTCTCGGCCGCGATTTGTATAAAGTGGAATTGCCACTGCTAATATACAGCCTAGCAGAACTAATCCTGGCGTGACGGTATTTTGCAATAGTAGCCAAAAAATAAGTAAAAACAGGCTTAGATAAGGAGCCGGTAAAATCTTACTCATGGGAATACCCCTCTCCTAATACAGCTTCAATGTACGAAGCAGGGTGCATGACATCATAGGCGATACCATTAATAAAGTTGCTAATACTTCCTGCAAAAATGGTTAAGCCCACAATTGCGCAAAGTAATAATCCAATCGCAATAAGTTGACCTTTAGGATGATTGATATCACCGGGTTTGCCATCGAATGTGTGCCAGAACATGCGGCTACCAGCTCGCGACAGTGACACCATGACCAAGAAAGTGCTACCAAGCACGAGTGGCCATAATAGGGCAACCTGAGCACCTGTTCTCGCCGCCTCTAGGATAAATAGCTTTCCAATAAAGCCTGAGAATGGTGGCATACCAATAATTGCAATCGCTGCAGCGAAAAACATCATCCCTAGCACAGCATGCTGTGCCATCTTACGCCCTTTAACAATACGCGATGCGGTTTTGCCGCGTTGTTTTGCGACCACGTCGGCGATGAGAAAGAGGGCGGCCGTTATGAAGGTTGAATGCAACATGTAATACAGCACTGCGGTAATAGAACGCTCTGAGTTCATACTAAATGTTGTCAACATTGTTCCGACCGAGATGACAACAAGATAGGCAATAACCAGACGCAAATCACGGCTACCAATGACACCCAGTGCACCAATTGCGAGTGTGCCTAAACCTAGCCACCAAAGCCATTCATAACCCAGTAATGCAGAAGCACCGGAATCTTCACCAAAAATTAAAGTGAACACGCGAATTATTGCGTAGATACCGACTTTCGTCATAATCGCAAATAGTGCTGCAACGGTACCAGTGGTCATGGCATACGCCTGCGGTAACCAAAAATAGAGTGGTAACAAGGCTGCCTTAAGAGCAAATACAATCAGTAACAGTAACCCACCAACACGAGCAATGTGCGCATCGTCGGCTTGTAGACTAGCAATTTTCACGGCTAAATCTGCCATGTTTAAGGTGCCAGTAATACCGTAAATTACACCAAGAGCAATCAAAAAAACGGCAGAGCCAGTTAAGTTTAACAATACGTAATGCAAAGTAGCCCGGAGCTTCTGTTTACCACCGCCGTGCATTAAAAGTGCGTAGCTTGAAATCAGTAGAATTTCGAAGAATACGAATAAGTTAAACAAATCGCCGGTTAAAAATGCACCAAGTATTCCTAATAATTGAAATTGGAATAAAGCCTGAAAATGCGAGCCAAGGTTGTCTTCACCGTAGCAGGCATACCATAGAACAGGAAGTGCCAGAATGGCTGTGAGTAGAACCATCAGTGCTGAGAGTTTATCGACAACGAGAACGATGCCAAAAGGAGCTTGCCAGCTGCCTAGCGCATAAACGCTTGGTCCCTGCTGGGATTGTAGCAACAAGATCACAGCAACAATCAGCAAAGCGATACAAGAGACAATACCAATAGCCCGGCGATACCGTTGTGGCTCTTCACCCCACGGTAGCAGTTGCAACAATGCCGCAAGCATAGGAATCAGTAATGGAAGAACGACTAAGTGTTGACTGAACATTAGCGCTGTGCCTCCCCATCATTTTGATTGGGTTCATTAACTTCGTCAGTGCCGAGTTCGCCTCTCACTCTTACAGCCAAAATAATTGAATAGGCGGTCATTGCAAAACCGATAACAATAGCTGTGAGCACCAAAGCTTGTGGAAGAGGGTCGGTATAGTCCGGTTGATTACCAATTATCGGTAACTGATTAAGAACCAATCGACCGGTCGAGAACAGAAACAGGTTTACCGCATACGAAAGCATGGTGATACCGATGACAATCGGAAATGAGCGCCCGCGTAGAATTAAATAAATACTGCATGCCGTTAACACGCCCACAGTAACTGCATATAAAGCTTCCATTAATGCTTCTCCTGTCTTGGACGGTGACGCGTTGTCATTTGACCAAAATTAGCCAATATCATCAGAGTGGCACCGATAACGGTGAGATAGACACCGAGATCAAAAATAATTGCCGTGGCGAATTCAAATTCGCCCACAATAGGCCAGTGCACATGAGTGAACCAAGACGTTAAAAAGTTATGACCGAAGAACCAACTACCAACGCCAGTAAATAATGCGATCATGACGCCGACTGCAGCGAGGGTTTGATAGTTGTAATTAAAGCGGTGTTTCACCCAATCAACCCCATTAGCCATATATTGCAAAATCATTGCCGAGGCAGTAATCAAGCCTGCAATAAAGCCACCTCCGGGAAGGTTATGACCACGTAGGAATATATAAAACGACACCATCAGCGCTAGCGGTAAAATCGCTTGAGAAACCGTTTGTACCAATAGCGGGTGTTTCACTCGGTGCCAAGGTCGGCCATCGACATCACTGGATGGCATAAACGGACGCAGGTTATTAAGTAATTTGTGAATACCGGCAGCAGCAATGGCCAGCACGGTAATTTCACCTAGCGTATCAAAGCCCCGGAAATCAACTAGTATCACGTTAACAACATTGGTTCCGCCACCGCCAGAAACTGAGTTTTCCAAAAAGAAGTCAGAAATACTGTTTATTGGACGCGTTAGCAATGCGTAGTTAAGCGTGCCGACAATACCTCCGACGAAGCCGGCGAGCAGAATATCTCGTGCAACTCGGCTTCCACTTGATGCTTTCGGTATACGCTGTGGCATAAAGAATAATGCCAGAATCATGAGAATAATGCTGACAACCTCAACAACCAGCTGAGTCAATGCTAAATCGGGTGCCGAGAAATGGATGAATGTGAGTGACACCATGAGGCCAACCACCGACAACATCATCAGGGAGGTAAGCCTTTGATGATGAAATGCTGCAGTACCAATTGCTGCCAATATAATAATTAAAGCACCGGCTAAACTAACCGCATTTACAGGGAGTTGCTCGCGAGAGCCTGTGAGTTGATTTATTTGATACAACTCAGGTATCACAAACACGACAGTTAGAATGAGCAAGGCAGCAATGTAGCGCTGTAATGAGCCGGTCTCGATTCGACTCATCAAGCCATCGCAAAAGTTGGTGACTGATTTAACAATCTTAGCGAATACTTCTTTGGCATCGTGATGATCAAATTGCCGATTAAATGACAGTAAATCTTCTCGATATACATAAATTCCGATGCCGCCGATGATTGCTAAGACGCTCATTAATAAAGCCAAGTTAAAACCATGCCAAATTGAAATGGCTACTTCAACAGGGTTAGGGCTCACTACCGCGACAGCTGTTTGGAGTAGGTTTGAAACGACAAACATTGGAATAACGCCCACAACAACACACAGTGCGGCAAGGATGATAACTGGGGCGCGCATCATGAGTGGTGGTTCATGTGGTTGTTTCGGCAAGTTTTCGGCAACTTTATCAAAGAACACACCGTGTACAAAGCGTATGGAATAAGCAACGGAAAGCATAGCGCCTGCGGTCACTAGCACTGGAACTAGCCAAGATAAACCACCAAAGAGATGTTGTTGATATGACTCCACAAACAGCATCTCTTTCGATAAAAATCCGTTGAATAGCGGAATTCCTGCCATTGAGGCTGATGTAATAACGGCGAGTACCATGGTAAATGGCATGAATTTGCGCAACCCACTGAGTTTACGCAAATCTCGGCTACCTGTCTCATGGTCGACAATTCCGGCAATCATGAATAAACCGGCCTTAAATGTGGCGTGGTTTAAAATATGGAATAGCGCAGCAAGCAGGGCGCCGGCACTGCCGAGGCCAAGTAACATCGTAATTAAGCCCAAGTGGCTGATGGTCGAAAACGCGAGTAATCCTTTTAAGTCGGTTTTAAAAAGTGCAAAGTATGCGCCAAACAGCATCGTAGCCAGACCTGTTAGCGTTACTATGGTGAACCACTCGGGTGTGCCACCCAATACTGGGTAGAGACGAGCCATGAGAAATATCCCAGCTTTGACCATTGTTGCTGAGTGTAAGTATGCACTCACTGGCGTTGGTGCGGCCATAGCATGAGGTAGCCAAAACTGGAACGGAAACTGTGCTGATTTAGTAAATGCGCCGAGCAGCACTAATAACAAAGCTGGAACGTAAAGCGAATGAGCGCGAATCGATTCGGCCGCTGCGAAAACTGCGTCTAATTGATAACTACCGGCAATATTACCAATCAACAAGATACCGGCTAATAAGGCTAATCCACCAGCACCGGTAATTGCCAATGCCATTCTCGCACCGCGACGTGCGTTACTTTGATGGAACCAATATCCAATAAGCAAAAAGCTTGAAATACTCGTGAGCTCCCAGAACAACCACAGCAGAATGAGGTTATCAGCGGTAACGATTCCGAGCATGGAACCCATAAACAACAATAAACAAGCAAAAAACCGACCACTATTGTCATTTTCACTGAGGTAATAGTGCGCGTAAATAACAATAAGTAATCCAATGCCAAGTATTAAACCGGCAAATAACAGGGACAGTCCATCTAAACGAAAGCTAAAGCTCAAGCCTAACGCGGGTAACCAGTCAACATGAAAACTGGGAACTAAGCCTTGTAGCGACTGTGGTGCAAGGGTTAAGAGAAGAGCCAGACTGATCGCAGTCACTGATGCCGCTGAAAGAGTAATCATCCAGCGCGGACGGGTGCTCACCAATAACGGCAATATTGCACCGATAAACGGCAACATAACGAGTATAGCTAGATTCATTGGAATCCTTATATTGCAAAAAGTTGTTCGTTCTCAAGGTTTGTACGAATGAATTTACCACTTAGCTCAAACGGTTGCCAACAGCTTCGAACGTAACATATCGACCGCTTAACGTGGGAATTCACCGATCTGAACTCATAAATAAGAAGGGTGATTTACCTCGACATTTGGCGAGATTCTGATAGAATTCTCGTCTGTTAATCGACTAGAGCATCAACAAACCTGCTCACATTTTTCAATCGCGGAAATTAGTCAGTTCAAACAAGTAAACTTTTCTTAGTTTATTTCCTACATCGCACTACCATCTCGAAATTTTATCTGTTACAATTCGCCGCCCTTTTTATAAGGGGAAGTCTTTTATTCTCAAAATTTAGGCTTATAGCTTAAACGCGAGGGTAACTGGACAACAGCGACTCGAGAGGGTCTGTTTTTTACATAAAGCGGAGCACTGCAATGATCCAAATGCAAACTACTCTGGAAGTGGCCGACAACAGCGGCGCACGCAGCGTACAATGTATTAAGGTTCTGGGTGGCTCGCACCGCCGTTACGCAAACATTGGCGATATCATCAAAGTTTCTGTTAAAGAAGCGATTCCTCGCGGAAAAGTGAAGAAAGGTGATGTTGTGAATGCGGTGGTCGTTCGCACCAAGAAAGGCGTCCGTCGTCAAGACGGGTCAGTCATCCGTTTTGACCGCAACGCGGCTGTTTTGTTGAACAACAACAAACAACCGATTGGCACTCGTATCTTTGGACCAGTGACTCGTGAATTGCGCTCTGAGCAGTTCATGAAGATTATCTCTCTGGCACCAGAAGTACTGTAAGGAGTCCAGATATGGCGGCAAAAATCAAACGTGATGATGAAGTAGTAGTCCTGGCAGGTAAAGACAAGGGTAAGCGCGGTAAAGTGCTTAAAGTCGATACCGCTTCGAATCGTGTATTCGTTGAAGGCGTAAACATCGTTAAGAAACACCAGAAGCCAAACCCTGCATTGGGCGTAGCGGGTGGTATCGTGGAGCAGGAAGCACCAATCCACGTTTCTAACGTAGCAGTTTACAACCCAGAGACTGGTAAAGCAGATCGTGTTGGTTTCAAGATTGAAGACGGCAAAAAAGTTCGTTTCTTCAAATCTAACAACGCAATCATTTAATTTTTAATTTGGAGTTTTACGATGGCGAAACTGCATGATTTTTACAAAGAATCAGTAGTTCCTGAGCTGCTTAAACAGTTCGGCTACAACAGCGTCATGCAAGTCCCTCGGATTGAAAAAATCACCCTTAACATGGGTGTTGGTGAAGCTCTGGCTGACAAAAAGATTCTCGACAACGCAGTATCTGACCTTGAAGCAATTTCTGGTCAACGTCCGGTACGTACTGTTGCTCGTAAATCTGTCGCTGGCTTCAAAATCCGTGAAGGCTACCCAATTGGCTGTAAAGTGACTCTGCGTGGCGAGCGTATGTGGGACTTTTTGCAACGTTTAATTATGATTGCAATTCCACGTATTCGCGATTTCCGTGGTTTGAACCCGAAATCTTTCGATGGTCGGGGAAATTACAGTATGGGCGTACGTGAGCAGATCATCTTCCCTGAAATCGACTTTGATAAAGTTGATAAGGTTCGTGGTCTTGACATCACTATCACCACTACTGCAGGCACTGATGACGAAGCTCGCGCTTTGCTCGCTGCCTTTAACTTCCCGTTCAAGAAGTAAGGTGTAGAGTTATGGCAAAAGAGTCAATGAAAATGCGTGAGCTGAAGCGTCAAAAGCTAGCAGCTAAATACGCAGAAAAACGCATCGCACTGAAAAATGTGATCAGCGATCCGAATACTTCGGACGAAGAGCGTTGGGAAGCCGTGCTTAAATTGCAAAGTCTTCCTCGTGATTCGAGCCCAAGCCGTCAGCGTAACCGCTGCCGCGTAACGGGCCGCCCACACGGTTTCCTACGTAAGTTCGGCATGAGCCGTATCAAAGTACGTGAGAAAGCGATGCGCGGTGAAATTCCTGGCTTGAAAAAAGCTAGCTGGTAAGCCACGAGTCACGGGAGAAAGCAAATATGAGCATGCAAGATCCAATTGCGGATATGTTCACTCGCATCCGCAACGCTCAGGGTGCTAACAAAGTTGCCGTGCGCATGCCTGCTTCTAAGCAGAAAGTGGCTATTGCCCAAGTTCTGAAAGAAGAAGGTTATATCGCGGACTTCAGCGTAACTAGTGATGTGAAAGCAGAACTAGAAGTTACTTTGAAGTACTTTGAAGGTAAGCCTGTTATTGAATCAATTGAGCGCGTAAGTCGCCCTGGTCTGCGTATCTACAAGAAACGCAACGAACTACCTAAAGTTATGGGTGGTCTAGGTGTCGCAGTTGTCTCTACTTCGAAAGGCCTGATGACTGACCGTGCCGCTCGCAAAGCGGGTCTTGGCGGTGAAGTTATTGGTTACGTAGCTTAACGAGGAGTTAGGAAATGTCACGAGTTGCTAAAGCACCGATTGCCATTCCTGCTGGCGTTGAAGTTACGCTAAATGGCCAGGAAGTAACAATCAAAGGTGCCAAAGGCTCATTGAGCCGTGTAGTAAATGATGCAGTAGAAGTTGTAAAAGAAGACAACGTTCTACGCACCATCGCACGTGAAGGCGTTGCAAACGCTACTGCGCAAGCAGGTACAGCACGTGCGTTACTGCAAAACATGGTGGTTGGTGTTGCGCAGGGTTATGAGAAAAAACTACAGCTAATCGGTGTTGGTTATCGTGCTAACACTGCAGGTTCTAAATTGAACCTGACGCTGGGCTATTCTCACCCGATTGAGTTCGATATCCCTCAGGGAATCACTATCGAAGTCCCAGCACAAACTGAAGTAGTCGTGAAAGGTGTCGACAAGCAGTTAGTAGGCCAAGTTGCCGCTAACATTCGCGCATTCCGTAAGCCTGAGCCTTATAAAGGTAAAGGTGTGCGTTATGCCGATGAGCAAGTGCGCCGTAAAGAAGCCAAGAAAAAGTAAGGTAAGACGATGGACAAGAAATCAGCTCGCTTACGCCGCGCAACTCGCGCTCGTAAGAAAATGCAAGAGTTGGGTGCTAACCGCCTGGTCGTTCACCGTACACCACGGCATATTTACGCACAGCTTATTGCACCGAACGGTTCTGAAGTACTAGCTTCAGCATCAACTGTTGAGAAAACTATGCGTGAGCAGTTCAAATCTGCTGGTAACGTAGAAGCAGCAAAAGCAGTTGGTAAGCTGATCGCTGAACGGGCGATTGAGAAAGGCGTGAAAAACGTTGCATTCGATCGCAGTGGTTTCCGTTATCACGGTCGTGTCGCCGCTTTGGCTGACGCAGCTCGTGAAGCTGGACTTCAGTTCTAGGAGACGAACATGGCAAATGCAAATGTAGAAGCTCAACAAAGTGATCTGCAAGAAAAGCTAATCACAGTAAACCGTGTAGCGAAGGTTGTTAAAGGTGGTCGCATCTTTAGCTTCACTGCACTGACTGTGGTTGGTGATGGTCAAGGTAAAGTGGGTTTCGGTTATGGTAAAGCTCGCGAAGTTCCAGCTGCTATTCAAAAAGCAATGGAAAAAGCGCGTCGCAACATGGTAACCGTGCAGCTGAAAGGTGATACCTTACAGCACCCTGTTAAAGGCCGTCATTCAGGTTCACAGGTATTTATGCAGCCAGCTTCTGAAGGTACAGGTATCATCGCCGGTGGTGCGATGCGTGCAGTACTGGAAGTTGCCGGTGTACACAACGTGCTGTCAAAAGCATATGGTTCAACCAACCCAATCAACGTTGTTCGTGCCACTATTAAGGCACTTCACGGTATGAAGTCGCCTGAGCAAGTAGCGGCTAAACGTGGATTGAGCGTTGATGAAATTTTGGGGTAGTGAGCAATGGCGAAAAAGACAATCAAAGTAACCCAGACGCGTAGCTCAATCGGTCGTTTGCCGAAACATAAAGCTACACTTCGTGGTCTTGGTCTGCGCCGCATTGGTCACACGGTCGAGCTGGAAGATACTCCAGCCGTCCGCGGCATGGTGAACCAAGTCACTTACATGGTAAAGGTGGAGGATTAAGACATGTACTTGAATACTATCTCCCCTGCACCTGGTGCGAAAACTAGCAAAAAGCGTCTCGGCCGTGGTATCGGCTCAGGCCTTGGTAAAACTGGTGGACGTGGTCATAAAGGTCAAACTTCACGCTCTGGTGGCTCTATCAAGCCAGGTTTTGAAGGCGGCCAAATGCCAATCCAACGCCGTTTGCCAAAGTTTGGCTTTACTTCACGCAAGGCTATGACTACTGCTGAAGTTAACTTGGCAGAGATTGCGAAAGTTGCTGGTGATACTGTTACTCTAGCTTCATTAAAAGAAGCTGGTTTGATTCGTCACGACGTGTTAACTGTTAAAGTTATCAAGTCAGGCGAAATCAGCCGTAAAGTAACGGTTCAAGGCATCAAGGTCACCAAAGGCGCCCGCGAAGCTATTGAAGCTGCTGGCGGCAAAATCGAAGGATAGAGCACATGGCTAAACCAGGATTGGAATCTAACAGAGCTCAAGGTGGCACGTCGGAGCTTAAACGTCGACTGCTGTTTGTACTCGGCGCGTTAATCGTGTTCCGTGCGGGCTCCTTTGTGCCGATTCCTGGTATAGATGCCGCTGTATTGGCGCAATTATTCGATCAGCAAAAAGACACCATCGTGGCCATGTTTAACATGTTCAGCGGTGGTGCTCTTGAGCGTGCGTCGGTATTTGCTCTAGGCATTATGCCGTACATTTCAGCCTCGATTATTATGCAATTGGCAAGCGTGATTCATCCACGTCTTGCTGAGCTTAAGAAAGAAGGTGAGAGTGGCCGTCGTAAGATCAGCCAATACACGCGTTGGGGTACTTTAATACTCGCAACTTTCCAATCAATTGGTATAGCTACAGGCTTACCAAATCTAATGCCAGGATTAGTTATTGACCCTGGTTTTGGATTTTACTTCACGGCTATCGTGAGTTTGGTTACTGGTACCATGTTCTTAATGTGGTTAGGTGAGCAAATTACCGAGCGTGGGATTGGAAACGGTATCTCTATTCTAATTTTCACCGGTATTGTAGCAGGGCTCCCGTCGGCCATTGGTCAAACGGCAGAGCAAGCTCGTCAGGGTGATTTACATTTATTATTGTTATTGCTAATTGGTGTTATCGTTCTCGCAGTAACATACTTCGTTGTGTTCGTAGAACGTGGTCAACGTCGTATTGTTGTGAACTATGCGAAGCGTCAACAAGGCCGTAAGGTTTTCGCAGCGCAAAGCACGCACTTGCCATTGAAAGTCAACATGGCTGGTGTGATTCCACCAATTTTTGCATCGAGCATTATTTTGTTCCCAGGCACCATCGCTACCTGGTTTGGCCAAGGTGAAGGTGCGGTAGCAAACTTCCTACAAGAGTTGTCGTTGACACTGTCACCGGGTCAGCCTTTGTATGTGATGCTTTATGCAGCAGCAATTATTTTCTTCTGTTTCTTCTACACTGCGTTGGTATTCAACCCACGTGAGACAGCAGACAACTTGAAGAAATCGGGAGCGTTTATCCCTGGGATTCGTCCTGGTGAGCAAACCTCACGTTACATTGATAAAGTAATGACTCGATTGACGCTTGCTGGCGCTTTGTACATTACCTTTGTCTGTTTGGTTCCTGAGTTCATGATGATTGCGTGGAACGTACAATTCTATTTTGGTGGTACGTCGCTTTTAATTATCGTAGTTGTTATCATGGACTTTATGGCGCAGGTCCAAACTCATCTGATGTCGCATCAGTATGATTCGGTCCTGAAAAAAGCTAACCTTAAAGGCTTCGGCCGTTAAGGTTGGATAATTACGGAGTGTAGCAATGAAAGTTCGTGCTTCCGTGAAGAAAATCTGCCGTAACTGTAAAGTTATCAAGCGCAACGGTGTTGTGCGCGTAATTTGCAGTGACCCTAAGCACAAGCAACGGCAAGGTTAATTCGAAGAAGAAGTCCGCAGTCAAAAAATATTTTTGGCTGCGGCTTTGATATGTTTGCAAATTGGCGACCGGTTGAGTATCCTAACGGGCTTTTCAAATCCGGTCACCCATAAACTATAGGAGACGTGTTAGTGGCCCGTATCGCTGGCATTAACGTTCCTGACAATAAGCATGCAGTCATTGCCTTGACTGCGATTTACGGTATCGGCCGTACTCGTTCAAAAGCTATCTTAGCTTCGATCGATCTGCCTGAAGATACTAAAATCGGCTCTTTGTCAGAAGAAAAACTGGATGTACTTCGTGATGCAGTAGCTAAGTTTACTGTTGAAGGCGATCTTCGCCGTGAAGTATCTATGAACATCAAACGCTTGATGGATCTCGGATGTTACCGTGGTCTTCGTCATCGTCGTGGCTTGCCTCTACGTGGACAGCGCACTAAAACTAATGCGCGCACTCGTAAAGGTCCGCGTAAACCAATTAAGAAGTAGGGAGTTGAGAAATGGCTAAACAACCAACTCGTACTCGTAAGCGCGTTAAAAAGCAAGTCGCAGATGGCATGGCTCACATCCATGCATCTTTCAATAACACCATTGTGACCATCACTGACCGTCAAGGTAACGCGTTAGCATGGGCAACTGCAGGTGGTTCTGGTTTCCGTGGTTCACGTAAATCAACTCCGTTTGCTGCACAGGTTGCTGCTGAGCGCGCAGGTGAAATGGCGAAGGAATATGGTTTGAAAAACCTAGAAGTGTTCGTTAAGGGCCCAGGTCCTGGTCGTGAATCATCGATTCGCGCATTGAACGCTGTAGGTTATCGCATCACGAATATTACTGATGTGACTCCTATTCCTCACAACGGTTGTCGTCCGCCTAAGAAACGTCGCGTTTAATAGGCGCTATACGATAGTTGGAGAAAGAACATGGCTAGATATTTGGGTCCAAAACTCAAACTGAGTCGTCGCGAAGGAACAGACTTGTTCCTCAAAAGCGGCGTACGCGCAATCGATTCGAAATGTAAACTCGAAAGCGCACCGGGTCAGCACGGCGCTCGTCGCGGCCGTTTGTCTGATTACGGTTTGCAGTTACGTGAAAAGCAAAAAGTTCGTCGTATCTACGGCGTACTAGAAAAGCAATTCCGTAACTACTACAAAGAAGCTGCCCGTATTAAGGGCAATACTGGTGAGAACCTGCTGCAATTGCTTGAGCAACGCCTTGATAACGTGGTGTACCGCATGGGCTTCGCGTCAACTCGTGCTGAAGCGCGCCAGTTGGTAAGCCACAAAGCAGTAGTAGTGAACGGTCAGGTAGTCAACATTCCGTCGTTTAAAGTACGTCCGGAAGACGTTGTGTCCGTTCGCGAAAAAGCGAAAAAGCAGGCGCGCATCGCAGCCGCACTGGAACTCGCTGAACAGCGTGAAAAGCCAGTATGGTTGGAAGTAGACAGCACTAAGATGGAAGGTCAGTTTAAACGTCTTCCTGAGCGTGCAGATTTGTCTGCTGAAATTAACGAACAGTTGATCGTAGAGCTTTACTCTAAGTAAAGCTTAAGCATAAAGAGAGGACACAATGCAGGGTTCTGTTACCGAATTCCTAAAGCCAAGGCTAGTCGATATCGAACAAATTAGCCCGACTCACGCTAAAGTGACGTTGGAGCCTCTTGAGCGTGGCTTTGGTCACACGCTGGGCAACGCGTTGCGCCGTATTTTACTTTCGTCTATGCCAGGTGTGGCAGTAACCGAAGTAAAAATCGACGGTGTTCAACACGAATACAGCAGCAAAGAGGGTGTTCAGGAAGACATCATCGAGATTCTGTTAAACCTTAAAGGTTTATCAGTAGTCATGGAAGGCAAAGATGAAGCGATTCTGACCTTGAAAAAATCCGGAGCGGGCCCTGTCAAGGCTGGCGATATTACCCATGATGGTGATATCCAGATCATTAACCCTGATCACCTCATCTGTACTCTTACAGGTGATACTGAGATTGATATGTCAATCAAAGTAGAGCGTGGTCGTGGTTATGTTCCAGCCTCGGCACGTCAGTCTGCTGACGATGAAGAGCGTCCGCTCGGTCTACTATTAGTCGACGCTTCTTTCAGTCCAGTTGAGCGTATTGCTTACAGTGTAGATTCTGCACGTGTTGAGCAACGTACCGACTTAGACAAACTGGTTATCGATATGGAAACCAATGGTACATTGGATCCAGAAGAGGCGATTCGTCGCGCAGCAACAATTCTTGCTCAACAGCTTGAAGCGTTTGTTGAATTACGTGATATGAGCGAGCCAGAAGAGAAAGAAGAGAAACCGGAATTCGATCCGATTCTTTTGCGTCCAGTAGACGATTTGGAATTAACTGTGCGTTCTGCGAACTGTTTGAAAGCAGAAGCTATTCAGTACATTGGTGACTTAGTGCAGCGCACCGAAGTTGAGTTGTTAAAAACTCCGAACTTAGGTAAGAAATCGCTCACCGAAATCAAAGATGTGCTTGCATCGCGTGGTTTGTCTTTAGGCATGCGTCTAGAGAACTGGCCACCAGCAAGTCTCGTTGATCGCGACTAAGTTATCTTTTACAGAGATTTACTGAGAAGGGTATAGGTATGCGCCATCGTAAGAGTGGTCGTCAACTCAACCGCAACAGCAGCCATCGCAAAGCGATGTTCAGCAATATGGCAAGCTCACTGGTTCGTCACGAAGTGATTAAAACCACTTTGCCAAAAGCGAAAGAACTGCGCCGTGTAATTGAGCCGCTAATTACATTAGCGAAGCAAGATAGCGTTTCAAATCGCCGTTTAGCTTTTGCTCGTACACGTGACCAAGAAGTGGTTGGTAAGTTGTTCAATGAATTAGGTCCGCGTTATCAAGAGCGCGCTGGTGGTTACACTCGTATTATGAAGTGTGGCTTCCGTGCTGGCGACAATGCACCTATGGCATATGTTGAACTAGTTGACCGTCCAGAAGTAGACGCTACTGCTGCTGAAGAAGTTGCAGTAGAAGAATAAGCGAAGTTTATTCGCTATGAAAAAAGCCGCTCATCGAGCGGCTTTTTTGTTTGTATATAAAATAAGCGAACTTATTGGTTAGTTATAACCTCTAGTTCCTGCGAGGAAAGTTCGTGTCGAGCAGCAATAGCATGTAGTTGTTCATCGGTTAATCCGCCGGCTTTGTATGCGCTACGCAACAATTTAATTGCACGTTCACGATCTTGATCTTGCAGCAGTTCATTCGTTTCGGTGTTATCTGCCGAACCGATAATATCGCTGATAGTATCTGCTAGATAACCGCCTACGGCTGGAGCCGCGGCCAATACAGCTTGGATGATTGACTCTAATTTGCCAACTTCTGCTTCTTTATTAGCTCTAAGAATACCGTCAGCTGTATGCGGTTCGGTTGTTACAGCAACCCGAATCACTTCATTTAGATGCTCGGGATCGATCTCATCGACGGTTCCAACAATCGCCTCGGCGTAACTCGGTTCGGTTTCAACGCCAATTCGGACGATTTCCGCAGGATCTGCCACACGTAGATTTAGAGCAACAGATATTACCTCGCGAGTGAACGCTGGTTCTGCGTCAATTGCAGCTTTTATGATGTGCCGGTAGTGTCGTGGATATCGCTCAAAAGCGGCATACAAAATAGGCTCAACGTGATGAGGATAATTACTCATCAAAACCCGAACCGATCGAATAGAGGAAAAATTCCGTTGTTCATAATAACGAAGCATCCGTGCGTATGTATCTGCGAGTCGTTGGCTTTCTTCATCTAAAACATAAACGCCAGGTTTCGTCGTTTCGACCACAGCAGATTCTGCTGCGTAACTTGCGTAAGTAATAAATACGCTCGCAGCCAATAAAGTTGGAAAAACTTTCATAGGCGCACCCCGATTTAACAATGTGTCTTTTTAGTAATTATTAGTGACGAATTTGAACAATAGCAGTGTTTATAGACAATCAATAGATAAACTTTGTTCAATTTGAGTAAAAATAAACCAATTAGAAAAAAATGCAAAAAAAGATCTTGCACAGCTGGCGGCGATCCTTATAATTCGCCGCCGTTGTCACCGAGTGATGACGCGGGTTTAGGAAGTGACGCAAGTCAAAAAAAAGATCCAAAAGGATCTTGACCTGAACCAAGGATGGCGTAAAATACGCATCCCGCTTCACGAAGAAGCGAATGTTCTTTAACAATATACCAAGCCAAGCAAACTGTGTGGGCACTTACCGGATTCAGGCAGAGAAGCATCTTCGGATGCAA
>NZ_FOYU01000002.1:0-357801 GCF_900115255.1 Pseudidiomarina tainanensis | reverse complement strand
GAGCTGGGTTTAGAACGTCGTGAGACAGTTCGGTCCCTATCTGCCGTGGGCGTTTGAGAGTTGAGAGGGGTTGCTCCTAGTACGAGAGGACCGGAGTGAACGAACCTCTGGTGTTCGGGTTGTCATGCCAATGGCACTGCCCGGTAGCTATGTTCGGAATCGATAACCGCTGAAAGCATCTAAGCGGGAAGCGAGCCTCAAGATAAGCTCTCACTGACATGTAATTGTCCTGAAGGGTTGTTGGAGACTACAACGTTGATAGGCGGGGTGTGGAAGCGTAGTAATGCGTTGAGCTAACCCGTACTAATTGCCCGTGAGGCTTAACCATACAACACCGAAGGTGTTTATGGCTTTGTGCCAAGGCACAAGTTCGAGCTTTTACCATTGAATGGCTCATGTAGAGTGGTTCATTACGCACAATCAGCGGGTTTATATTGTTTAACAGTTTTTGCCTGGCGGCCATAGCGAAGTGGAACCACCTGATCCATTCCGAACTCAGTAGTGAAACGCTTCAGCGCCGATGGTAGTGTGGGGCTTCCCCATGTGAGAGTAGGACACCGCCAGGCTTCAAATACGACGAGACCCCGAGCTAACGCTCGGGGTTTTTTCGTTTACGGACCCAACAGCGTGATTCGTTATTCGTCCGCTACGCTGTTCGTCCGTTCGGCTTCGCCTCTCTGTTCGGTTACGAACAGCGCAGCGCACGAACAACGCCTTTCGTCTAATATCTAATATCCAATAGCTAATATCGCTCTAGCTTTTATTCGAAGAATTAGAATATATCCCTCTAATTTATCCCATATCTTAATTCTTAAACTAAGCTAAACTGCTCATGTGAACAACCACAAGGTGCTTTTTATGCTCAAGAACAATTCAAATTCCTACGGCTGGGTAGCCATCTTAATCCATTGGCTGAGTGCTTTAATGGTTATCGGACTCTTTGCCTTAGGCTATTGGATGTTAACGCTTGGCTACTACGATAGTTGGTATCGCTTAGGGCCGTGGTGGCATAAATCATTTGGTATCACGTTGTTGTTGCTAACGATTGTACGGTTGGTTTGGAAGCTTGCGAATGCCACGCCAAAACCACTCGGTACACGACTAGAGCAAACCGGTGCGCGTATAGGGCATAGCTTAATTTATGCCTTGCTCCTAGTAACGATGATTAGCGGCTATTTGATTTCGACGGCTGACGGACGTGGGATCTCTGTATTTGACTGGTTCGAAATTCCAGCTTTGATTACGAGTATCCCGCAGCAAGAAGATATCGCGGGAGCCGTGCACTGGTATACCGCTTTAGCATTGGTAATTATCGCTGCAGGACATGCGCTGGCAGCCCTAAAGCATCACTTTGTAAATAAAGATTCAACTTTGACCCGTATGTTAGTCGCCAAACGTAGTCAATCGAACAACGACTAACGCATCACGAATAATGTTTCATTTGAGGAGTTTAATTATGAAAAAATTAGCACTTGCCGCAGTTATTTCAGCATCATTATTTGGTGCAACCCAAGCTAATGCAGCTGATTATGTGATTGATACTGACGGTGCTCATGCATTCGTTCAATTCAAAATCAGCCACTTAGGTTATAGCTGGTTACTTGGCCGCTTCAACGATTTCGAAGGCACATTTAGCTATGACGAAGCGAATCCAAGCGCTGCCAAAGTTGATGTGACCATTGATGTTGCAAGCCTAGACAGTAACCATGCTGAGCGTGACAAGCACTTACGTAGTGCCGACTTCTTTGATGTGAGTAAATATCCGCAAGCGAAGTTTGTTTCGACGAGCTACACACCAAATGGCGATGGTACTGGCGTGATGAAAGGTAACTTTACCTTACACGGCACCACCAAAGAAATTGCGATTGATGTGAAAGAAATCGGTGCTGGCCAAGACCCATGGGGTGGTTTCCGTCGCGGCTTTGAAGGCTCAGTTACATTAACGCCAGCTGAGTTCGGTATGGATTACGATTTAGGTCCAGCTTCTGAAACAGTCGAAATCTTCTTATCGATTGAAGGTATTCGTCAGTAATTCGAAACCGACTAACTCGAGTAACTTAAAAGGCTTGCGGTTAAACCCGCAAGCCTTCTCGATAACACTTCAACGCATTCGCGGTATCGCCAAGCGCATCATAGGTTTGAGCGAGATCGAATAAGACTCGCTGCGATGGCGCCAAATCCGCCGCACGACGTAGCGCTCGTTGTGCCAATGCATAATCTTTCGTTTGTAGTGCCATTTGACCAATAGCTTGTAGCAAGAATGGGTCATCCGGCTTTTTCTTTAATCCATCTTGTACAATATCGCGAAGCTCAGGGCCGGCGACTAAAAGCTGTTTATCGAGTAAATAAGCAATATCAAGCTCACCGCGTTTTAATGCCCGCGCTGCGACTTTATCTGCTGCTGCGGTCGCATCAAAAGTTTTCAATGCGCGTAGGTACGCCCGGCGAATCGCTTTGTTACGCCGTTGATCACGCGTTAACGCCTGCCAATAATCCTGAAGCGCACTCGCACTGCTACGCCCTGCTTCTAGCATTAAATTAAAATAAGTTTCCTCAACCAACGTCTCAAACTCGGTATCGCTAAAGAGCTGTTGCTGCTCCGCTGCATTGAGCAAACCGGCAATATCACGATAACGATGGTGATAGCGAAGGCCAATAATCGCTTGGCGGATCAGTTCAGGATGACGTGGATAATCTTTAAGTAGAGCGCGTAATTGGGTCAAACGGCTATCAATACTGTCTGGATTTTCGCGCAGTGCCATAATCATTTCTGCAACGGCTAGTTCGGCGTTCTGATCGGTATGCGTTAGCCATTCACGCGCTTGCTTCACATCGCCTGCTTGTTGGGCTGCATAGGCTGCTAATAACGCATCATTCGGCTGCTTACGCAGCTGCCAAGCACGGTTGGCGGCTTTTGAGCTACCTGCATAGTCACCATGATTAAGCCCAACCAAGGCATCATGGAATGCGGCTTCGGCCTTTTGCTGACGACGGTTTCCAAACCAACGAACGCCCCATTTGGTACCGCGAATAAGTCGGGCGATGAATGCGAATACAGCACGTAAAATAATAATAGCAATGACCAATAAGATAAGCGCCGCAACGACGCTTGTCTCAACGGTGTATGAGCCAACAGAAACCAGAACATAGCCGGTGTTTCCTGACCACAGCGGGCCAAGTAGTAGTCCGGCAATAAATAGAACAATTACAACCAAGGCAGTTTTCATCGGCTTAGCCCCCTTGGTTAGTTTGCGCAACTTGTTTGGCAAGACGCTCAAGTTGAGCCGTTGCCGTTAACTCAGACGGATAGTCAGGTCGCAGTTGCGTTGCTTTCAGCGCTTGTAGTTCATCAACAAAACGGTTTAAATCAGCGTCGTTGACTTGTCCTTGCAGGCTCGTCAGTAGCTCTATAGCCTCATTAATATTCGCTTCATAAACTAATTGTGAACCAGTCACAGCCGCTTGCTGAGCCAGTTGAAGTTGTAGCAACACACGTTGTTGTAGAACGTCGAAATAAGCATCGGCAATCATCGGCTCGACCGGAGTATCGCGTCGCTGTACACGTATAAACTGTTGCATCAAGGTATTTAAACTACGTTTCAGGTGACTCAACCAGTTATCTTCAGTGCTGTTACTCGCCTCAGCGCTCGACATTGCGAGCTGTTGATACCATTGACTTCGTGAAACCTGATCGCGCAAGGTACCTAACTGCAAACTGACCGCCTCAATTTGGCTATCAGGTAATTGTTTTAGCATGGCAATATCATTGGCCAAAGCTTGGCGTACGGGCATATGCGCTGGGTTGTCAAGTGCAATAATGTGCGACTCAGCCAACTCTAAAAATGCTCGTGCTGCATCAGCGTCATTTTCAATCCAGAGTTTCGTCGAGGCCCGCTCGGTGAGATTTCGCGCTTCAAATATACGCCAATTGGATTCTTGTGAAATATCCAGATTGGCCAGCTCCGCCTGTACCGACTGAACCGCTAATTGATAGTCATCAAGACGTTGTTGTTGACGACCTAACTGAGACTCAACACGTTGCTCCAAACGCTCAACTGACGAACGAACCGTCGTACTGACGGCCTGCTCCATCTCATCTAAACGCCCCTGTAACTGCGAGATGGTCGTTGCAGCAGCGTCTTGTTGCGCCGCCATGGATGCAATCTGTTGCTGATGCATTGGCCATACCCGAGTATAACCGAACCACATGGCCACAATTATCGCTGCAGCAAGAATAACCACAATGATCCAAGCGATGAGCCCTGAGTTGCGCTTCGGTTTCTTGCTCGGCTCTTTCTTAGTCGTAGTTTCGTTGGCCGCCTGCGTTGTTTCTACCTTTGGCGCTTCGGACTTCGTTGGCGCACTCTCGGTTGCTGGCTTTTGCTTGTTCGACTCACTCATGGACATTCCTTATATGCTTACTGCTGTTCCAATAATTGTTGCCAGGCATCGACTAAGGCGAATGGCGTAGCGCTATGAGCCACCGCAACGTTGCCTTGTAGGGCCACTGGTAAAAGTTGCTTTAAGCGGTCGCTGGCGACAATCCAATAACAGTTCGCTAACCAGCTTAGCGCTTGCCTTGGTACCGCCGCAAGAAAATAACTTAACTGTTCAGCGCTCGTTACCACAATGCCATTAACTTGCTGTTGCCACTGCTCAAACTCATTCGGCGCCAAGCTAACCGGCGTGCGCTGATAAACTTCCAAATACGTCACATCGGCACCGCGCGCACGAAGTGTGTCTGCAACCAATTCACGGCCACCGTGACCACGAATAAGTAGCCAACGTTGCCCTTTGACTTGTTGTAACTCCGGCAATCTAAGTAGCGCATCGCTATTGTGTTGTCGCCACGGGCAGTTGACTGGACGCCCAACGACTTGTGCGATTGCCGCGGCACTTGTCGGCCCCACGGCATACCAACGGGCGGAAGGCATTGGCTGCTCAGGTGCCCACGCCGCCGCTTGTTTGGCAAAGTGCCGCGCCGCATTCACACTGACCATCATGCCGGCATCCCACGGTTGCTGCAAAATGCCACGCAAACTGTGGTTTGGATCATCGAAACCACTAATCTTCACCATGCTTTTGCTACTGCAAGATAGCCCCATGTCAGCCGCACGAGCCCGCTGTTGCAGTAGCTGAGCAAGTTCGTGTGCTTGATCATCTGGACGTAATAGCAGCAAATGATGGTTCATGATTGCAGTTCGTTCTCCGCGTACACGTCTTGTAAAATTTTGCCGGCACCGCGCGCCAACAAATATTCGGCGAGTTCGGTACCCAGCGCTTCGGCGTGATCGCGATGCCCTTTAATTTCGCCCTCAATAATCTCACTACCGTCTGGGCGGCCGACTAAGCCACGCAAATGCAGCTGATCACCGTGTAACTCTGCATATGCACCAATTGGAACCTGACAGCCGCCTTGGAGGCGACGATTCATGGCGCGCTCAGCCAGTACGCAGCTACGTGTATCAGCGCAAGTCAACGGTGCCAGTAATGCTTTTGTTGCTTCATCGTCGCTACGGCATTCAATACCCAATACGCCTTGACCGTTCGCAGGTAAACAGAGTTCAGCCGGAATACGTTGTTTGATACGGTCGGTAAGCTCGAGGCGAATCAACCCCGATGCTGCCAAAATAATCGCATCAAACTGACCTTCGTCGAGCTTGCGTAAGCGCGTTTGCACGTTGCCACGCAAATCATGCACCACCAAATGCGGGAAGTTGGCCAAAATTTGGCATTTACGACGCAGGCTACAGGTACCCACAATGGCGCCTTCAGGTAAGTCATCGAGCTGGGCGTAGTTGTTTGAAACAAACGCATCACGCGGATCTTCGCGCTCACAAATACCAAACAGCTCTAGGCCTTCTGGAAACTCGACTGGCAAATCTTTCATCGAGTGCACGGCTAAGTCCGCCTGGCCTTCTAACATAGCAACTTCAAGCTCTTTGACGAATAGACCTTTACCGCCAATCTTTGCTAATGGCGTATCGAGAATTACGTCGCCGCGCGTACTCATGGGTAGCAACTCAACCGTCAGGTCGCTATGCAGTTGCTCAAGGCGCGCTTTAATGTGTTCGGCTTGCCACATGGCGAGCAGACTCTTGCGTGTGGCAATGCGTAAAGTTTGACTCATCATTCTGCTCTAAACTCAGTTTGAAGGAGGGGTTAATAACAAGGTTTTATCCGCTTGGCGGCTGGCAGCCTCGCTGAGTAACTCCCAAAGTTCGCTACCGGTGCGATTATCGATCCACTTTCCGTCACGAAACTCAAAGTGATGACCATTGAACTTGGTCGCCACCCACAGTTGGTGTAGTGGCGGCTGTTTATTAATGACCATTTTGGTGCCGTTCGGGAAGGTCAACTCAAGGATGTCGCCGCCGGATTCACAATCAATATCAACACCGCAAGCTTCAATGGCTTCTTCAATCGCTAAAATCGTTGCTTCCGCTAATTCGTGGTACTCGTGCTCTTGCATGTCAACTCCTGATAATGACATTTGTGCGTCTCAATGCGATGATAGACGCATCAACAAAATTAACCGTAATTATTAGGTACAGTTTACCGATGTTTAACTTGAAAGTAATGCGTCTGATCATTGTAGCAGGAACACTCGGTTTTATCGCCGCTTGTGGGCAAAAAGGGCCGTTAGAATTGCCACCGCCGGCTGAGCAAAATCAACCGACGAATCCTGCAGAAAATGGTGAGTAAGCATGAGTTTTGATTATCGTGATGGCGCTCTGTATGCCGAGCAGTGTAGCTTGAGTGAACTGGCTTCACAGTACGGCACGCCGTTGTATGTGTATTCGCACCAACGCATCTTAGAAAACTGGCGACAGTTTGCCGCCCATTGGCCAGCTCCACATAAGCTGTGTTACGCCGTAAAAGCGAATAGTAACTTAGCGGTGCTGAACGTGTTGGCACAACTAGGTGCGGGCTTTGATATTGTCTCCGGCGGCGAGTTAGCGCGAGTTTTAGCAGCCGGCGGTAAGGCGCAAGACGTGGTCTTTTCAGGGGTAGCCAAAAGCCGCGCGGAAATGGCCTATGCCTTAGAGCAAGGCATTTACTGCTTTAACGTCGAATCAGCAGCCGAGCTGGAGCGTTTGAATGAGGTTGCCAAGGCCCATGGTGCCGCAGCGCCAGTTTCGTTGCGGGTTAATCCAGATGTTGATGCACAGACGCACCCTTATATTTCGACCGGCTTAAAGAGTAATAAATTTGGGATAGCAATGGCGCAAGCGCGCGAGGTTGCGCTGCGAGCACAGAGCCTATCGCATATTAAAATGCAGGGTTTAGATTGCCATATCGGCTCGCAAATTTTGTCGCCCGCACCATTTTTAGATGCTGCAGACTTAATGCTACAGCTGATTGAGCAGTTACGTGGTGATGGCGTTGCGATTTCCCATTTAGATATGGGTGGTGGTATGGGAATTCCATACCAACATGAAAGCGAGCTGGATGTGAGTGCTTACTTACTTGAGTTGCAAAAACGCGCAGCCCGAGTCGGTAACTTGACCCTAATGCTCGAACCAGGCCGCGCTATTGTCGGCAACGCTGGCGTTTTATTAACGCGCGTGGAATATCATAAGCCTGGTGTCGACAAAGATTTCTTATTGGTCGATGCAGGCATGAATGATTTGATGCGCCCGGCGCTTTATCAAGCCTACCACGACATTATTCCGGTGCAGCAGTGCGAAGCCGGTACATCCATTGTTGATGTTGTTGGGCCAGTGTGTGAAACCGGTGACTTTCTGGGTCATGCGCGTCATATTACGGCGAATGAAGGTGATTTATTGGCGGTGATGAATGCTGGCGCCTATGGTTTTACCATGAGCTCCAATTACAATACGCGTCCGCGTGCCGCTGAAGTTATGGTGGCCGGCGCTTCAGCACAGGTTGTTCGTCAGCGCGAAACACTCAGCGAGTTATGGAAAGGTGAGCAAATCATGGAGATGCCAGAATGAATTTTGCAAAAATGCATGGGCTCGGCAACGACTTCATGGTGATTGATAGCGTCACCCAAAATATTTATGTGAATCCAGAGCAAATTCGGCATTGGGCCGATCGCCATCGTGGGGTCGGTTTTGACCAGTTGCTGTTAGTCGAACCGCCGTACGATCCTGATTTAGATTTTCATTATCGTATTTTCAATGCGGATGGTTCTGAAGTAGCGCAATGTGGTAACGGAGCACGTTGCTTTGCATTGTTTGTGAAGCTAAAAGGCCTAAGCAACAAAAACCATCTGCGAGTGAGTACAAAAGCCGGCAAAATGGTCATGCATCATGAGCGCGACGGGCGCATTACGGTAGAGATGGGGTACCCGACCTTTTCGCCTGCAGAGGTACCCTTTAAAGCGAATAAAGAAGAGTTAACTTACATTTTGCGCGAACAAGATCAAACCATCTTGGCAGGTGTGATGGGCATTGGGAATCCGCATTGCGTGATTGAAGTCGATAACATTGATACGGCTCCGGTTGAGTCGCTAGGTCAAGCATTAGCGACGCATGAGCGCTTCCCTGAGGGGGTTAATGTAGGCTTTATGCAAGTGGTTGAACGGAATCGAATCAAATTGCGGGTATTTGAACGTGGCGTCGGCGAAACCCAAGCTTGTGGAAGTGGTGCTTGTGCAGCGGCGGTGATTGGTATGCGTCAAGATAAGCTTGATGATCAAGTTGTGGTTGAGTTACCGGGTGGCTTTCTAACCATTCGCTGGCAGCCGGGACAACCAGTGCGCATGACCGGTTCTGCGGAGCATGTTTATGATGGATATATAAAATTATGACAACAGAAATGAAAAAAATTGAAACGCCGGTCGTCGATGACACGCTCATTGCGCAATATTTAGAAGAAAACACGGACTTTTTTGAGCGTCATCCACAGCTATTGCAGCAGCTAAGCCTGCGTCATCAAGAGCGTGGTGCGGTATCCTTAGTGGAGCGGCAACAGCAAGTGCTACGCCAACGGATTATGCAACTCGAAGAAGAGATAACCGATTTAATGGTGACGGCGCGTCGTAACGAAGAGTTATTTCAAACCTACAGCGAACTCTATGTCAGCCTGTTAGAGTGTGAAGACTTACCGGGAATTATGGACGCCTTGCAACAAACGTTCTCTGAACGACTGAATATGCCGGCGTTACGGCTGAAATTTTTCGACAGCCCGATTGAGCTAGATGAGCAGTTCACGTTTGCGGCAGACACGCACAAAATGCTACTGAGCAAACGGTTCCAAAACAGCCATGTGTATTTAGGCAGACTCACGGCAGACGAGAAGAAACTATTATTCCCTGATGAACCGATTGCCTCGGTGGCATTATTATTGCTCGGCAATAAAGGTGAATTAGGTATGCTCGCCATCGGTAATCATGATGCAGGGCATTTTGAGCCCGCTATGGACACCTTGCTCGTACGCCAACTGCAAGCGTTGCTCAGTAAATTGTTGCCGCCATTACTGCAGCATCAAGCCAACCATCATGACACTGTCTGAGCTACGGCAACGATTTTTAGACCACCTTGCCGGCGAGCGCGGGCTCGCCGAACACACGCTAACGAGTTACGGTCGCATTCTCGCTGATGATATTGTCGAGTTGTCGAGTCAGCGAGTCGACACACCAAAGCAATTTAATTTACCGGTATTTGAACGTTTATTTGTGAGTTGGCGCCGCCGCGGTCTTGGCGATGCGTCGCTGGCATTGCGCTTAGCTGCTTGGCGTACGTTTTGTCAGTATCTTATTCGGGAAAGCTGGCTAACCGATAATCCAGCGGCGCAACTGAAAGCGCCGCGCAAAGCAAAACGACTCCCGAAGAATCTCGATGTTGACAGCATCAGTCAGTTATTACAATTACCTCAAGATGATCCTCTCGCCATTCGTGATGCCGCCATGATGGAGCTCTTGTATGGCAGTGGCTTGCGCTTGGCTGAGCTCGTGGCGCTCGATGTGGATGCTATTCAATCGCGACATCGCGAGCTTCGCGTACTCGGTAAAGGCAACAAAACGCGTATTGTGCCTTATGGTCGCTGTGCCGCAGAAGCGTTAGAACGTTGGTTACCGATACGCGCCCAGTGGCTGGGCGGCAATATCACTGAACTGGCGCTGTTTATCTCGCAACGGCAACAACGGATTAACCCACGTACGGTGCAGCAACGATTGAACTATTGGGGTCAACAGCAGGGGCTGAAGGGCAAGTTGCATCCGCATAAACTCCGCCACTCATTTGCGTCACATATGTTAGAATCAAGCGGTGATTTGCGCGCGGTACAGGAACTCCTTGGGCATGCCAACCTCAGTACAACGCAAGTTTATACGCATCTTGATTTTCAGCACTTAGCAAAAGTTTATGACGGCGCTCACCCGCGAGCGCGTAAGAAAAAGTAATAGGTTGATTCATGCAGTTTTATCGCCGTTTATATCCTGTCAAAGCCATTAGTTTCGATCTCGACGATACCTTGTACAACAATGTTCCCGTGATGCAACGCGCAGAACAAGCGGTGCGCGATTTCTTGGCGAATGAATTCCCACAAACGGCGCCATGGCAGGCGTCAGATTGGCTGCAACATCGCATGCAAATTATGCGTGCACAACCGGATTTATCGAGCAATATGACGCAACTACGGCGCGTCGCTCTTGCGGAAGGCTTGCGCCAATTTGCCGTTACCGAAGATGAAATTAACGCCGGTGTCGATGCCGCATTTGCGCACTTTATGGCGCATCGTAACGCCGTTGAAATTAGTCCAGAGGTACATGCTGCGCTGGCGCAATTGGCGCAGTACTATCCGTTATTTGCACTGAGTAACGGCAACGTCAACGTAGCTGAAATTGGTCTTAGTGACTATTTCACGGGTGTCTATCAGCCATCTGATGTACTGCGTGGTAAGCCGTTTGCTGATATGTTTTTGGCGGCCCAACAACAATTACCGGAAATTGCCCCGCGGCACTGGCTGCATGTTGGCGATAGTCCGAGTGCCGACGTGCTTGGTGCGCATCGTGTGGGTTGGCAAAGCGCATGGTTTACCGGTGGTTTAGGAAAGTACGAACACTTACAAGTATTGCCGACGTTGGCATACAACGATTTGCAACAACTCACTGACCAATTACTGCGAGCACCGAAGTAACTGGTTGCATATACAGTATTCAGTGACTACACTGCCCTTTTTATTTGTTGGTAATTATTCATGCAGCATCATCCATTACTCGCACAATTGAACGACAAACAACGCGAAGCCGTCGGTGCGGCTGAACGCCATATGTTGGTGCTCGCTGGCGCGGGCAGTGGCAAAACGCGGGTGTTGGTGCACCGCATTGCTTGGCTGATTCAAGCCAAAGGCATTTCGCCGCACAGCATCATGGCGGTGACCTTTACCAACAAAGCCGCAGCGGAGATGCGTGGGCGGATTGAACAGTTGTTAGGCAGCTCGGTACGCGCCATGTGGATTGGCACCTTTCATGGGCTGGCGCATCGATTACTACGCGCCCATTACATGGATGTCGGGTTACCGCAAAACTTTCAGATTCTAGATAGTGACGACCAACAACGTTTAATCAAACGCATCATGCGCAGTTTGAACCTCGATGAAAAACGTTGGCCGCCGAAGCAAGCGCAGTGGTTTATCAACGGAAAAAAAGATGAAGGATTACGCCCGCATCATCTCGATGGCTTTGATTTCAATGAGCGCACCTTTAAAGAAATTTATGAAGCATACCAAGAAGCCTGTGATCGCGCCGGCTTAGTAGATTTTGCGGAGTTGTTGTTACGTGCCTATGAACTCATCCGCAATAACAAGCATGTGCGTGAACATTATCAGCGCCGCTTCCGGCATATTTTGGTAGATGAGTTTCAAGATACCAACGCCATTCAATATGGCTGGATCAAGTTATTGTCAGGCGTCGGGCAAGGCCACGATGAAACCAATCATGTGACTATCGTTGGTGACGATGACCAATCGATTTATGGTTGGCGTGGCGCACGGGTTGAAAACATTCAGCAGTTCTTGCGCGATTTCCCCAATGTATTGACGATTCGGCTCGAGCAAAACTATCGTTCGACCAACAATATTCTCACTGCTGCCAACGAAGTGATTGCCAATAACCAAGGCCGTTTGGGCAAAGAGTTGTGGACGGACGGCAGTGCCGGCGAGCCGATTGATTTGTATGCAGCATTCAATGAAATGGACGAAGCGCGCTACATTGCAGGGCGCATAGAGCAGTGGCACGAACAAGGTAACGCCTTACAAGATGTCGCGATTTTATATCGCAGTAACGCGCAGTCGCGCGTGCTTGAAGAAGCCTTACTGCATGCCCGTATTCCTTATCGCATCTATGGCGGTCTACGCTTCTTCGATCGCATGGAAGTTAAAGATGCCTTAGCGTATATGCGCTTAGTTGCAAGTCGCAACGACGACGCTGCGTTTGAGCGCGTGATTAATACGCCAACGCGCGGTATTGGTGATCGAACGCTAGGGATTATTCGAGAAGGCTCCCGTGAGCGCGGCTTGCCGTTGTGGGAAGCCGCTAAACAGTTAGTGCGAGAAAAAGTTCTCAGTGGCCGTGCTGGTAATGCTGTACAAGCCTTTTTGGATTTAATTGACGGCTTAGAAGATGAAACCAGTGACTATCCATTGGGTCGCCAAGTTGATACTGCGATCAAAAAAAGTGGTTTAATGGCGATGTTTCAAGCCGAAAAGGGTGAAAAAGCAGAAACGCGCGTTGAGAACTTAAAAGAGCTGGTGAACGCCTGTGATAACTTCAACACGCTCGATAGCGTGATTGAAGATGAGATGACACCACTGAATGCCTTCTTGGCTCATGCCGCACTTGAATCGGGTGAGGAGCAAGCTGATGAGCATCAAGATGCCGTGCAGTTAATGACGTTGCACAGCGCTAAAGGTTTGGAGTTTCCGCTGGTATTTATGAGTGGTGTCGAAGAAGGGCTATTCCCATCGCAACAGTCGCTCGGTGAGAGTGGCCGGCTCGAGGAGGAACGTCGCTTGTGTTACGTCGGCATGACGCGAGCCATGCAAAAATTGGTGATCAGCTATGCTGAATCGCGCCGCATTTATGGGCAAGAAAAGCACAGCACAGTGAGTCGTTTTGTTGGGGAAATGCCACCGGAAATGCTCCACCATGTGCGTCTGCAGTCGCGCACCACTCATCAATCGCATGCGCTAGGTCGTTTCCACAGCGGTGCCAGCCACGAAGCGTTTGAACAAACGGGCTATAGCCTAGGACAACGCGTTCGCCACACCAAGTTCGGTGAAGGTACGGTATTGAACTATGAAGGTACTGGCCCACAAAGTCGTATTCAGGTGAATTTTGACGATGTGGGTAGTAAATGGTTGGTCGTCGGTTATGCGCGTTTAGAGCGTTGTTGATGCACCAGAGTATCAATGCTGTAAAGCGCTAGTGCCACCCAAATAATGGCGAACGTCACGAGCTTGTCTGCGGCGAGAGGTTCGCCATACACCCAAACCGCCAAAATAAACATGAGGCTTGGGCCAATATACTGAAAGAATCCGAGCGTTGAATAACGAATACGCTGCGCCGCCGCGGTAAAACATAGCAGTGGTGCGGTCGTGACCACGCCAGCTGCAATTAACAAGGTATTAATTTGCCAAGTATTCTGAGTCATATCCGCGGCGCTCGAGCTGGCGAAGAATACCAGGTAGACCAGTACCGCTGGGGTTAATATCAAAGTTTCTAACCACAGTCCGGTAATTGAATCTATCGGTAACCGTTTACGAATCGCACCATAAATGGCAAAGCTACAAGCAAGTGCCAGCGCCACCCACGGCACCGAACCAAATGAAATCACCTGAATTAAAACACCGACCACCGCCAGCGCAATGGCAACCAGCTGCATCTTGCGCATCCGTTCAGCAAAGAACGCCATGCCAATGGCGACGTTTAATAGCGGATTAATGTAATAGCCGAGACTGGCATCGAGAATATGGTTGTTATTAATTGCCCAAATAAACAAAAACCAGTTACCGCCGAGCAAGCAAGTGGCAAGAGTGAGCCGCGCCATTTGTTGTTTATTTTGTAGCACTGGCTTTAATCGATTACCGCGGCGCAGCGCCATTATTAGGATGAACACCAAGACAAATGACCAGATGATTCGGTGGCTTAAAATTTCAAGCGCCGGGACTTCTTGCAGCCATTTAAAGTAAATCGGTGCAACGCCCCACATGGTATAAGCGGCAATAGCAAAGAACACACCTTGGCGGCTGCGGGCGGCATCATCAGTCATGTCGAGCATCTCACATTGAATTGTACGAAAAATCAGCACTCACCGACAGAATATCACGGATTTACGCGATCGTTGGTGGAGCTTCGCAAGCGGGATGCATACAATAGAGTGAATACGAGCTTGCCGTCAATTGGAGACGCTGTTTTGTCTGAGTCCGCACTGTCACAACTTCTTGCCGATGTGTTTGGCTATACCGCATTTCGCGAAGGCCAATTGCAGGTAATTGAGGCCGTGCAACAGCAACGCGATGCGTTGGTATTAATGCCAACTGGTGGCGGGAAGTCACTCTGTTATCAATTACCCGCATTGCACTCAGACGGATTAACCGTGGTGATTTCGCCGTTGATCAGTTTGATGCAAGACCAAGTCGAAGCACTGCAAACCATGGGGGTTGCGGCAGCCGCATTGAATAACGGTTTAACCCCAGAGCAAAACAGCGACATCATGCAGCAGCTCAATAGTAACCAAATTCGGTTACTTTATGTCAGCCCCGAGCGTGCCATGCAAGGTTTCTTTATTCGTTTGCTACAACAATGGCCGGTGACCTTAGTGGCGATTGATGAAGCGCATTGCATTTCGCAGTGGGGGCACGATTTCCGGCCTGAATACGGGCAGCTTGGGCAATTGCGCGAGACCTTGCCGAATGTACCGTTTATGGCATTAACGGCAACCGCCGATGCTGCCACCGAAGCCGATATTATCAGTCGCCTGCACTTGCATGACCCAGTGGTCTATAAAGGCTCGTTTGATCGGCCCAATATTCGCTATGTGGTTGAAGAAAAATATAAACCGTACAAGCAAGTCACCGACTACATTAAAAAACAGCGCGGAGCTTCGGGCATTGTCTACTGTGGTAGTCGTAAAAAAGTTGAAGAGCTGGCGGAGAAGTTACAGCGCGAAGGCTTACGAGCGGCGGGTTATCATGCCGGCATGGAGCACCAGCAACGTGAGACCGTGCTACGTGGCTTTGTTCGCGATGATATCGATGTGGTGGTAGCCACCGTCGCCTTTGGCATGGGTATCAACAAACCTAACGTGCGTTTTGTCGTGCACTTTGATGTGCCGCGCAGTGTCGAAGGTTACTATCAAGAAACAGGTCGCGCTGGCCGTGACGGCTTAGCAGCGGAAGCAGTATTGCTCTATGACCCATCTGATGCGGCCTGGATAAAATCTATCATTCACGATCATCCCGATGAAGATCGTCGCCGTATTGAGCTGCATAAGTTTGCCGCCATGCAAGCTATGAGTGAAGCGCAGACCTGCCGCCGCTTAGTGTTACTGAACTACTTCAATGAATATCGTGACAAGCCCTGTGGCAACTGCGACATCTGTCTTGATCCGCCACGCCAATATGATGGCACTGTGGATGCGCAGAAAGTGTTGTCTTGCGTTTATCGCGTGGGCCAACGTTTTGGTGTGAATCATGTGATTGATGTATTGCGGGGCAGTAAGTCGCAACGCTTGGTGGAGTTAGGTCACGACAAGCTATCCACCTATGGTATTGGCGCCGAGCAAAGCCATGAATATTGGTTAGGTGTGGTTCGCCAGCTCATCCATCGTGGTTTAGTGATTCAAAACGTGCAGCAATTTGGTGTGTTACAACTGACCGACGCCGCACGGCCCGTGTTGCGTGGTGAAGTTGCATTACAACTAGCAGAGCCGCGCATTAACCTGGTGGTGAGTAAACCTCGTGTAGCCGACCGTGGCGATTATGACAAAGTATTGTTCCGCCGCTTGCGCGCGCTTCGTAAAGCTATTGCAGATGCTGAAGAAGTCCCGCCATTTGTGGTGTTCAACGACACCAGCTTGGTTGAAATGGCAGTCAGTTATCCAACCGATGAAACGGCGATGCTCGCTATTACTGGCGTAGGACAGAAAAAACTTGAGCGTTACGGGCAAGAGTTCATCGCCGCAATTACTGCCTATTTAGACGCCGACGATGAACCGATTAGCAGCTTTTAAACTGCTGGCGCAAAGTAATATCGCCATAACTCCATCACTACAGGCACAATCGATAACACTAAAATAAGTGCCATGGTGATATTGAATAGACGCTGCATGATGGGATTAGTCAAAATCTTGCGCAGTAACGAACCAAACACTAACCACACACCTACGCACGGAAACGCCATCAGCAAAAATGCCAAAGTGATTGCTAATACTTCGAGTAACGGCGAACCATGCACTGTGGTGAACGCCGCGACGGCGCCTGAAGCCATCACCCAAGCCTTTGCATTCACCCATTGAAATAATGCCGCCTGCCAAAACGTAAACGGCTTTTTCTCGCCCTTTTTAATGGCTTGCGGCTCAGCAGTACCAATGTGCCAAGCTAACCACAACAAATAGAGCACGCCGAGAACTTTAATGAGCTGATGTAAATTTGGGAACCGATCAAAAATCACGCCAAAACCCAACCCCACCAGCAACACCATCAGGGGGAAGCCAAAACAAATGCCTAAAAAGTGCGGCATGCTAGCCTTAACGCCATAGTTCATACCGGATGACATGATCATGACGTTGTTCGGACCCGGTGTTATGGTCGTTGAGAAAGCAAAGAATAAGACAGCGATAAAGATCTCAAACATAAGAAAAGCCATAGAAAGATATTAGATATTAGATATTAGATATTAGCAAAGGCACGGAGTCACATGCGATCAATTCTTCGTTAATTTCGGCTAAGCTGTTTAGTAATTACTAATATCCAATATCTAATAGCGAATATCGAAGTGGAGGTTGTAATGTTATCAATGACGTTAGCACTGATGCTCAGTGGCGCACCGGCCGAACCAGCTAATGCCACACTCGAAATCACCGAATGGCAGGTGCCATGGGAAAATTCGCGGCCGCGCGACCCCTATGTTGCCGCTGAAGATGAAGTCTGGTTTGTTGGGCAGCGCTCAGATTACGCCGCAGTACTAAACCCGCAAACCGGTGAGATGAAGCGTATTGATTTGCCGGAAGGTGCAGGGCCACACAATATTATTGTGGACGATCGCGGTGCTTGGTATGCAGGCAACAAAGGTGCACATATAGGCAAGATTGATCGTGATACCTACGAAATCACGCAATATCCGTTGCCGGGTAAAGGGCGTCGCGACGTGCATACCATGGAGTTCGATATGAATGGCGATATTTGGTTTAGCACTCAAGGAGCGAATCAAATTGGCCACATGGATGCCAAAACCAACAACATCACATTATGGGATGTGCCGACCAAAAATGCTCGGCCATATGGTCTTGTGGTGTTTCAGGGTAAACCATGGGCCACGTTGTTTGGCACGAATAAACTCGTAACACTTGATGACAACAACGAAATTAAAGAGATTCAGCTGCCGCGTGATAATAACCGTCCGCGTCGCTTAGGTGTCGATGCACACGGCCATTTTTGGTATGTCGATTATGCTGGCGGCTATTTAGGACGTTGGAACCCAGCCACAGATGAAATTAAAGAATGGCCGATGCCAGCCGGCGTTCGCGCGATGCCCTACGCCATGGCGGTTGATAACCGCGGGTATGTATGGGCTGCTGAAACCGGTGTTCAGCCAAATCGTATCGTCGGTTTTGATTCGGTCAGCGAAACGTTCACCAAACCATTTGAGGTAGAAAGTGGTGGCGGCACCATTCGCCACATGGTCTACGATCCAGATAGCCGCGCACTTTGGTTTGGTACTGATGCAAATACCGTCGGGCGTGCTACTATCACCTACTATGAATAGGGCGTTAGTAATACAAGGACACGGATTTTATGTCATCTGACAATCACTGGCGGGTGATTCGTCTGGCCGAATTTGAGCGGCCAGATGCACCTGCGAGCACCCGCGTACAGCAGCTATTCCAGCACATTCGAAATTTATTCCCGCAATCTGATGAAGCCGCTGACGATGAAGAGCAAGCGGATTTTCCGGGGTATCGCGAGTTTGATTTAAAAGCTGGTGCCGATGCGCTCGAAGATGCGCTTGGCGAATGGCGTGCTGAGGGTGACGCTGGCATAAAGTTTTTAATTAGTCCGCCATTTAGTGGCACAGCTGCCATTGCCCGTGAATGGGCTCAGCGGCACCATTGGAATAAGTTAACGGCGCCTGCAGAAGCTCAGCTAAGTGGCGTTGATATCGATGCCTGGTGGCAAGACCAAGCGACCGAGCAGTGGCTGATTGATGATCTTGCCAACTACTGGCAGCGCCGTACAGACGGCATGGCCTTTGTTCGCACGTTGTTACCCAAGCTGATGCGTGGCGAGTTGGGGCAAGGTCTGGTGGTCTGCGATAGCTGGAGCTTTGCATTTTTGCAACGCGCATGGCCGGTGCATCTTCCTAATGTCTACTGCTTTGCAGCTGCCAACGAAGCGTTATTGCGACAAGTCGGTATTCAAGCTGATGAGAAAAAACTCAAAGCTTTGGCCGCTCGTGCTCTCGGTAATGTTGGCTTAGCACTGGCACTGTGGGCCGTCGAACAAAATGATGATCACGATTTGCCGAGTATGCCACCTGACTGTGGCGACGAAACCGCATTTGTTTTGTATTCCCTGTTGTTACACAGAAGCCTGAGCGGTGCAGCCCTGCAGCGACTTTTACCAACTATTGCGGCAGCTCAGCTAGACGTGCAGTTATTGCAATTACAACAAGCAAGACTGATTAGTTATAACGAAGAACAATGGCAAGTAACCGTTTATGGTTACTTAGCGGTCCGCGATTTTCTTAAAAGTCGCGGTTTTTATGTCGATGCATTTTAACAACAGACGCAAACACTAGGACCACAGTATGGAAACAGAAAAAATCATCGGTCTGTTTAAAACCGTCACCAGCGATGCGGTGATCGAAATTGCATTGGTGATTGCGGTTTCGGTTGCCATTATTTGGCTGAGCCAGAAGTTATTTCCGTGGCTTGCTGAGCACTTACATGGCAAACAACGGTTGTTTGTATTAGCCATGATTCCAACCTTACGCGTCGTTGTGTTTGTTTTGGCGACGATTTGGATTGTGCCGATGGTAATTGAAACCACGGTCCAGAACATGATTGCGATATTAGGTGCGGCAGGGCTAGCAATCGGCTTCGCGATGAAAGACTACGTCAGCAGCTTAATTGCCGGCATTGTTGCCGTTTACGAGTTGCCTTATCGCCCGGGCGATTGGATTGAGGTGGATGGCACCTATGGCGAAGTGAAACATATCGGTATGCGGGCGGTGGAGTTAGTTACACCCGATGATACGGTGGTGTTTGTGCCACATTTAAAACTGTGGACTGGCTTGATTCATAATGCCAATAACGGTGGACCGAGTCTGATGTGCGTGACGAGCTTTTACTTAACGGCCGATCACGACGCGCATCAAGTGAAGCAATTGTTGGAAGATGTGGCCTTAACTAGTCCTTATGTGCAATTAAAACAGCCAATTACTGTCGTTATTAGCGAACAGCCATGGGGCACGCATTATCGTTTAAAAGCGTATCCGATTGACCCACGTCAACAGTTTCAATTTATGACGGATTTAACAGCGCGCGGCAAAGCTCGCCTACGCGCTATCGAAGTTAAGTTTGCTAACCTGTCACCAGAGCACGCTGTTCCGGTAAACCCATAGCCAGCACATACGGCGCGTCAGCTTGCTGGCGCGCTGCAAATTCGGCTTTGTTGTTCAGCCCTTGCCAGTTCATTTCAATTAACGCTTGGGCAACGGCACCACCTAATCCAGCGCCAGGCCCTAATAAGATAATATGGTCAGGCGCAAACTCTTTCACCGCCGTTTGAATTGCACGGGTAAAATCATAGGTTTGCGTGACTTGATGCCCTAGCGTGTATTGATGCAAAGCGGCTTTATCCACCACATGCGGTGACCAAATATGACCACGACCATCAATTAGTGGTACTTGTGGCGCCCGAAATGCCGCGGTTGGCCATAATTCAAGGGCTTGCTGCGACGCTTCGTTCATAAATTGGGTATGGAATGCGGCGTGACCGGGTAAAATCATCGGGAACCGATCATCAACCCGAGGTAACGCTCGAACCGCCTCGGTGCAGGCCGTCTCAGAGCCGGCAAGCACCGCATAGCCTCCATAGCGAATCGACATTTTCAACTCGTCGGGGAAGCGTGCGAGTTGTTCATTGACGGCATCGATATAACCTTGGTGCGGCCGCCAATCAGCATCCACAATCGGATAGATAAATTGCGCACCTTCGCCACCAGCGGTTAACTGCGCCATGCTGGTTACCAACCGTGCGCTGGTTTCGATATCCCAACAACCAGCACTTGCCATGGCGGTATACCAACCCATGGAGTTACCCGTAATACCAACAACTTCGAAGCGCTGGTCGTCGATTGCAAGGTAATCAAGGTAACCACCGGCATAAATTAATGCGGCGGCATTCTCAGGTTTCTGATGCAGCGAGGTTTTAAATAGTGGCGCTTGATCAAGCTCGGTCACCGTTGGCTGCCCTAACTGGGTGCGAACGTCGTCGATCTGATGCAATAATTGAGTTAATTCAGGCTTGTTTTCGCCGATGTTCGTCAAAATTGAACCAAGTTCCGGCTTGTTGTAAGTGCCACGACCTGGGCAAACAACCAATGCTGTTTTGCGTTCATGAGCCATTAGTTTGCCTCCAACAATTGGTTCGCTTGGTCAATGATTTGCTCGGTTGACGGCAACACGCTATAAGCCGCTTTACCCAACGGAATAAAACTATCTTCGGCGTTCAGACGCGAAACAGTGAACAAACCCGGCTTGGTTTCATGCAGCGCTGTGAATAACTCCTCGCTCAGTGAGCCACGACGGCGACATTCGTCCACAATAAGAACTTTTTTACAGCCAGCCAGTGCATCAATGATTTTATCCACATGGAGCGGAACTAAGCAGCGAATATCAAGCACGCGAACCTTACGGCCTTGGTCGGCCAGTTTCGCCGCAGCCTGACGGCTTAAGTAATAGCCATTACCGTAAGAGATAATCGCAAGCTCTTCACCGTCACCGTGAATAGAAGGCTCGCCCAATGCTGGTGTTGGTTCTTGCGGGTCTGGATACTCATTTAACCAGCCGCCGTCACCTTCTTGATGTAAGTCTCGGGTCATATAGAGCGCAATGGGTTCGAGCATGATGACGACACGTTGCTCACGTGCGGCTAAATCAACGGCCTGACGCATCAGTAAGGCGCCATCACGACCATTCGATGGACACAGTAAAATCACGCCCGGAATATCGCGGAATACCGCAAACGAATTGTCATTATGGAAGTGTCCGCCAAAGCCGCGTTGATACGCCAACCCGGCAATTCGAATTACCATCGGGTTGGTGTACTGACCATTGGAGAAGAATGACAGCGTTGCGGCCTCACCGCGGATTTGGTCTTCGGCGTTATGCACATAAGCCAAGAACTGAATTTCTGGCATCGCGATAAAGCCTTGCTGCGCCATACCAATCGCTAGCCCGAGAATACTCTGTTCATCCAGTACCGTATTCAGTACCCGATTCGGACCAAAGGCTTCCATCAAGTGTTGCGTGACGTGATACACGCCGCCTTTCTTGGCAATATCCTCACCACACATGACGATGTTTTGGTGTTGCGCCATCAAATCGTGCAGGGCTAAGTTAATCAGTTTTGCCAGATGCTGTGGTTTCCCAGCATTGTGCTTGTCCCACTTAAATAAGTTAGCGCGTTGTTCACCGCTTACCGGCACGGGGAAGTCACCTTTGCGCCGCGGCGGTACAATCGACGCCATTACTTGTTCTGCGGTTTCTAGCTTCGGCTGCTGTGATGCTTGTGTTGCAATACGCGCAATACGTTGCTGCTGCTGTTGCACATAAGCAATCAACTGTTGGTGATCGAGTAATCCTCGGCTAATCAATGCTGCACAGCTGTGTAGCAATGGGTCACGTTCGCTGTCGAGCGCAATTTCTTGTTTGCTTCGATACGCCACTTCCGCATCAGCACCGGCATGCCCGAATAAGCGTACGGTGCGTAAATGCAGGACCGCAGGTTTACGTTTTTGTCGCACATAATCGGCTGCTTCGCGCGCGACTAAATAGGTTTCGGCTAAGTTACTGCCATCAGCAAAGAAATATTTCAACGACGGACGTTGACTCAGTTGCTGCTGTATCCAGCCTTTGGGTGTATGCGTGGAAATACCCAATCCATTGTCTTCACACACCAACAGCAGCGGCATTGGGATTTGCTGGTACGCTGCCCAGCTGGCCGAGTTAATGGCGCCGAGTGCAGTCGAGTGGTTAGCTGAGGCATCCCCAAAACTGCACATCGCAATCGCGTCATGTGGCCATGTGCCTTGATGGTTTAAGCGCTTCGATAAGCCAATCGCAAAAGCAGTACCCATGGCTTTGGGCACGTGTGAGGCAATGGTGCTGGTTTGTGGCGGCACGTTTAAATGCAAGCTGCCGAGTACTTTATGGCGACCGCCGGCAATCGGCTCATCGGCCGAGGCCGCAAAGCTGAGCATCATGTCGTATAACGGTGTGCTTCCAGGCGATTGCTTGGCGCGCTGAATAAAGAATGCGCCACTGCGGTAGTGCAAAAATGCTGGGTCAGTAACGCGTAATGCTTTGGCGACGGCAGCGTTGCCTTCGTGGCCGGCACTACCAATGGTGTAAAAGCTTTGCCCAGCCGCTTGCATCAACCGTGATTGTAAATCCAGTAAACGGCTGTCGAGTTGCGACTCGAATAAATCAAATAAGTCTGCATCGCTTAAAACTCCTCCGGCGGCATGCGCCGGGGGTAAGCGACGGTCATCAATACGCTGGATAAACTCCACCAGCCACGGGTGCATTGCTGCAGCCATAGGGAAACCTCCTGCGACCGAGTGGGTTTAACCGAATGCTTGTAAACCAGTTTGAGCGCGACCCAAAATTAACGCGTGAACATCGTGCGTGCCTTCGTAGGTATTTACCGCTTCAAGGTTCATTACGTGACGAATCACATGGTACTCATCAGCGATACCGTTTCCGCCGTGCATATCGCGGGCAACGCGAGCGATATCCAACGCTTTACCACATGAGTTGCGCTTAATGAGTGAAATCGTTTCTGGTGGTAACTGGTCTAAATCCATCAAACGGCCAGCTTGCAGGCAGCTCAACAAACCAATGGTAATCTCAGTTTGCATATCAGCTAACTTCTTCTGAATAAGCTGGGTTGCTGCCAGTGGACGGTTGAATTGCTGACGGTCAAGCGTGTATTGACGCGCCGCATGCCAACAAAACTCAGCGGCACCTAATGCGCCCCATGCAATACCGTAACGCGCTTTGTTCAAGCAACCGAATGGACCTTTCAGGCCGCTGACATTCGGTAGCAAAGCATCTTCAGGCACTTCGACGTTATCCATCACAATTTCACCCGTAATCGACGCGCGCAGTGAGAATTTGCCTTCGATTTTCGGCGCCGACAATCCTTTCATACCTTTTTCCAGCACGAAGCCGCGAATTTCACCATCAAGCTTCGCCCACACCACGAATACATCGGCAATCGGCGAGTTGGTGATCCACATCTTGCTGCCTTTGAGCACATAGCCGCCGTCAACTTTTTTCGCCGTAGTGCGCATACTAGCAGGGTCAGAACCGGCATCTGGCTCGGTCAAACCAAAGCAACCAACCCACTCACCGCTTGCCAATTTCGGCAAGTATTTCATGCGTTGCTCTTCGGTGCCGTAGGCATAAATTGGGTGCATCACTAAGCTCGATTGCACACTCATGGCACTACGATAGCCACTATCCACACGCTCAACTTCACGCGCAATCAAGCCATAACAAACATGGTTGACTTCTGCACAGCCGTATTTTTCTGGCAACGTCGCGCCCAACAAGCCGAGCTCGCCGAGTTCGTTCATGATTTCACGGTCAAAACGCTCTTCGCGGTTGGCGGTGAGCACTCGAGTCATCAGCTTTTCTTGACAGTACTGATGGGCGGTATCGCGAATCATGCGTTCTTCTTCGCTCAGCATGGATGAAAATTGGAATGGGTCTTGCCAGTCAAAAGGAAAACGAGCCATGAGAAATCCTCTGTTAAATACGTGATTCGTTGTTCGTACGTTCGTTTCACTCACTGTTCGTCCGTGCTTCGCACTCTTCGAATAGCGCAGCGGACGAACAGCGAAGCGCACGAATAACGAACAACGCTTTTTTATTTGTTCTCACTTTACTCCTGTTTGTTGTAAAGTTAAATCATATAAAAACTAAACCAGCTATAGCTTTTACCTATGGATTTACGACAACTAAATTACTTCGTGGCGGTGTACGAAAACGGCAGCATTAGTGCAGCTGCGCGCGCCTGTCATGTCGCGCAACCCAGCTTGTCAGCGGCGTTGCAGCAACTCGAAGATGAGTTGGGCGCCGTGCTGTTTATCAGACAATCGCGAGGCGTCACGCCGACCGAAGATGGTGAGCGCTTGTATGGCCATGCAGGGCGCCTGCTGAGTCAAATGCAGTCGCTTAAGGCGTCGTTTCGGCACAGTGTGAAACGGGTGCAATTTCGGTTGGGGCTGATTCGTGCGCTGGGCGTGGAGCGGATGAGTCAATTGCTACGTGAATTCAGCGCTGGAGTTGAAGGGCTTGAGCTACACTTAGTTGAGCCAGATGATGAAGCGGATGCGCGAATTATCACGCCGAAAATGCTCAAAGCGGGCGAACAGTTTTTGCCGATATGGACTGACCATTTTTTGATTGCGTTGCCAGCAGGCCACCCGTTAGCACTGAAGCAAAGTTTGCAACTGGAAGACTTTGATGGACTCGCCTTGATCAAGCGGACACCGTGCGATGCCTGGTCGCAGTTTTATCCGGAACTTATTCGCAATGGTATCCAGCCAGATATCCGCGCAGACATTCACACGATTGAATATGCACTGGGCTTAGTTTCTGCGGGCGTTGGAGTCGCGTTGGTTCCGGACTTTGATGTGCTGCACGAACGCCAAGATGTCGTTTTACGCCCTTTGCAAGACGTGACATTACAGCGCACGATTGGTTTGGCCTATCCGCGCTCAAAAGCGGGGCAACCGGCATTAGATTGGTTACGGCTGCTTTGCCAACAACAAAGCTAAGCGGAATTCGCGCAAATCACTCATGCAAATTTGAATTGGTTTCGGCCACTCGCTTTCGCGGCATAAAGCGCCGCGTCAGCGTCGTTAAGCAAGTCATTTAGCGCGCGTCGGCTATGCGTACTCAAAATGCCGCCAAGGCTAACAGTCAGTTCAATACTGTTACCTTCGAAAAGAAATGGTTGCGCAGCAATACGTTCAACCAGACGCTGGCTTACCATTTCTGCTTGCTGACGATCAACATCTGCCAATGCCACGGCAAATTCTTCACCGCCAATACGCGCAGCAACGTCTCGCTCGCGCATGTGATTGCGGATAATGTCAGCAACGTGTCGTAAGCAAGCATCTCCTGCTGCGTGACCAAACTTGTCATTAATCGATTTGAAATGGTCGAGATCGATCATCAAGATACAGGACGGTTTTTCCAGTTGCTTATTTTGTGCGAGAAGTAGCGCACCTTGTTCAAAAAACGCACGCCGATTAAATAACTCCGTCAGTTCATCTAAATGCGCAATCTTTAGAAGCTGACGTTCATTATGGGAAAACGCGAGGACAGGAAACAGCAACGTTGTCATGGTCGTCATGATTAAGTGCGCCATGAGTAAAGAGGTTAATAAATTTTGATGCGTATCAATGTGCTGTAATGATGTGCCCGCCATCATTAACATCAACAAGCCATGCACCCCAAACAGACCCATTAATAAGTGTCGCATGACACGTGGTGTAGGTCGAATATGGCGAAGATAGTTGGCGGCAAATAGGTAAATCAAACCACAGATGATAGCGGTGATTGCTTGTGCAATCGATGCGAAAGCTTGAGCAACGACCAATACAACGGCGCTACCGGTTAACGTCAGAATGATACTCGTGGGCGCAATAGCTGTTTGTTGTCGGTATTGCCGCATGCCATGTAATGCGAGTAATGGCACGCTGATGATCAATAGATCGGCCACAAAAATGGTGAGCCAAGGTTGCTCAAGAGTGCCTCGTAGGGCAGTTAAAATGTTTGCCAACGCAAATAAGAAGCAAGCGAGCGCCCATGTCTTGAAGCTCTTTTGGGACGGGATGGCACGATGAATTGCGAGCAGTGTTGTTCCGAGTACACCATTTAAAATAATCGTCGTAATAATTAATGTCGGCAGATGAATGAACACATGCTTCTCTCGGGGTTAACAACAAACTGAACCCAGAATAGCCTGTTCGTCTGTTTCGCACAATCGAACTTACATTCACGCTCTGTTGAACGAACAGAGCGTGAATGTGAAGGTTTATTAAGACGCGATATCAAACCGGTCTGCATTCATGACTTTGACCCACGCTTTAACGAAGTCTTTCACAAATTTTTCCTGTGAATCGTCTTGAGCGTACAGCTCGGCATATGAGCGCAATATCGAGTTTGAACCAAACACCAAATCAACCCGCGATGCGGTATATTTTGTTTCATTGGTTTTGCGGTCTTTAATTGCGTAGCTGTTACGACCGGTTGGTTCCCACTTGTAACGCATATCCGTTAACGTGACGAAAAAGTCATTGGTTAAGCTACCAACCCGGTCAGTAAAGACCCCATGCTTGCTGTCACCATAGTTGGTGCCGAGCACTCGCATACCGCCCATAAGCACTGTCATTTCTGGCGCGGTTAGCCCCATTAACTGGGCGCGATCGAGCAATAACTCTTCTGGTTGCACGGTGTAGTTTTTCTTCAGCCAATTGCGGAAGCCGTCGTGAATTGGTTCAAGCGGCTCGAACGAGTCCACATCGGTTTGCTCGTCGGTGGCATCGCCACGACCAGGTGTAAACGGTACGTCAATGTTGAAACCGGCATTTTTCGCTGCCTGTTCAACAGCATAGTTACCACCAAGAACAATCACATCAGCAATGCTGGCGCCGGTCGCTTTGGCAATCGGTTCAAGCTTGCTGAGTACTTTCGCAAGACGTGCGGGCTCGTTGCCTTCCCAATCTTTCTGAGGCGCTAAACGAATGCGCGCACCGTTGGCACCGCCACGTAAATCGGAACCGCGGAACGTCCGTGCGCTATCCCACGCGGTAGCGGCAAGCTCAGCAATCGATAGCCCAGTTTCAGCAATTTTCGCTTTCACGACAGCAACGTCATAGTCTGTGTTGCCCGCAGGAATTGGGTCTTGCCAAAGTAATTCTTCATTTGGCACATCTGGGCCTAAATAGCGCGCCAATGGCCCCATGTCACGGTGAGTCAACTTGTACCAAGCACGTGCAAATACCTTTGAGAAATACTCTGGGTCGTTATAGAAACGCTCAGAAATCTTGCGATACTCTGGGTCCATCTTCATCGCCATATCGGCATCGGTCATAATTGGGTTATGGCGAATTGACGGGTCTTCAACATCAACCGGCTTGTCTTCCTCTTTGATGTTAATTGGTTCCCACTGCCAAGCACCCGCTGGGCTCTTTTTCAGTTCCCAGTCGTAAGTGAATAACAAGTAGAAATAACCGTTATCCCATTTGGTTGGGTGTGTCGTCCACGCGCCTTCAATGCCACTGGTGACAGTATCACGGCCAATGCCACGAGTTTTGGTGTTATTCCAACCTAAACCTTGTTCATAAACATCGGCGGCTTCTGGATCAGGACCTAAGTTTTCAGCTTTGCCGTTACCATGGCATTTACCCACGGTGTGACCGCCCGCAGTCAATGCGACTGTTTCTTCGTCATTCATGGCCATGCGCAAAAAGGTTTCACGCACGTCTTGTGCGGTGCGTAGCGGATCTGGATTGCCGTCAACACCTTCTGGGTTCACGTAAATTAAACCCATTTGCACTGCTGCAAGAGGGTTTTCTAATGTCTTGCTATCGTCTTTTTCGTAGCGGGTTTTACCTAGCCATTCGGTTTCTGAACCCCAGTAAATGTCTTTTTCCGGGTGCCAAATGTCTTCACGACCAAAGGCAAATCCATAAGCGGGCAAGCCCATTGATTCATAGGCCATCGTGCCGGCTAAAATGATTAAGTCAGCCCAGCTGATTTTGTTGCCGTATTTCTTTTTAATTGGCCATAACAAGCGACGTGCTTTATCGAGATTAACGTTGTCTGGCCACGAATTTAATGGCGCAAAACGTTGATTGCCGGTGCCACCGCCACCGCGACCGTCGGCAATACGGTACGAGCCCGCTGCGTGCCAAGCCATCCGAATCATTAAGCCACCGTAGTGTCCCCAATCTGCAGGCCACCACTCTTGGCTATCGGTCATCAGAGCTTTTAAATCATTTTTCAGTGCTTCCACGTCGAGCTGTTTCAACGCTTCAGAATATTTGAAATCAGGATCTAAAGGGTTTGTTTTGCGATCGTGCTGATGAAGAATGTCCAAATTGAGAGCATTTGGCCACCAGTCCATATTTGATTTGCCCGAAGCGGTGTTGCCGCCATGCATGACTGGGCATTTGCCTGCATTGTCACTCATAAAAACTCCTCGTTTCAATTCGTTAGCATCATCACGTCTCAATGATAATGACTCTACCCTACGCTTATAATGAGTCTAGTCAAAGTAAATAAAAACGACCAACGTAATAGCTTTTTTCGATGAAACTCGGTTTAATAGCCCAGTATTTCAAGAATAAGAGACAGTCTCATGACCTCATTACGCCAAGCCTATCAACAAGCTGCCCGCCATGCGCAGTGGTCAATCTTGCGCCACCCGCCAGAAACAGCAAATTGGTCTGCACCCAACATCACATCTTGTTCTGCATGAACAAGATGGCTATCAGCAATTGTGGGGGCTCAAAGGCCAGTTATTGGGCGATGCAGAGGTTGTGCTACCGTTACCGCGTGCGCGCATCAATCATCAGTGCATGTGCGAAATCAGCGTAGGTCGCCGCACCATGAAGCAACCTCCCGCATTTTGGCAGAACCACCTCAGCGCTTGTTTGTCGTATTAAAAATTCGCGATATGTGAAAAAGCATAACTGCTGACGCAAAAATGAAAAAGGATAATATTATTCCTTCAGCTAGAAGCCGATATAGCGACACTGGTTGATAGGATGTCATGCTTCGCAGCTCTTGAAAAATTATAGAAAAAGCTCCGAGGCCGACAGTCACCCCTAGGAGTATCTCGCCAAAGGTTCGCCAATAAACAAGACTTCCCTTAGTGTATGTACATGGTTTATTGAGAGTTTGTCTACTCATCTTCCGATAAAGGAAATACCCAAAGATTACTCCTAAGGCGAATAGCTTTGAAAGTTCATAGTAAGTAAACATAATAATCTGCCCTTTACTTACAGTTTTAGTTGATTTCCCACGCTTGCTTTCCGCCCTCGGAATTTGGTGAATGCCAAAACCCTTGTAACCAAGAAGTTGATAGATAATTAGTCGCGGCGATCAAGTCGTTAGTAGAAAAGCCGTTTTCTCCAAGCATCGGGTCAATGCAAACAATAAAGGACGAACAGTTCAGGGGAGAATCCGGGCATAAAACATAAGTAGAACAGCTGTTAGAATTTACGATAAGACTCGGGTCTGTGCATCCAAAAGGATCACCATTACAGTTTTCGCTTATATAGGAATCGTAATCAATCGGAGCATGACTCCGTGCGTATCGGAGCATTTCCTCGGCGGTCGCATCGCAGACTTCATCTAAAACGTTTGGGCCAAATGCACCAGATACGGCAGCTATGCCGCTGGAAACACTTTGAGATAAGTTGTACATCCTTAAACCTGCATTGACTAATGCTCCGCCAATGAATACAGATGTTACTTGACATCCGAGAGATATGCCTTCAATTTCATCTGCTTCGTCAGCGAATACTGGTCTTGAAAAGAGCAATGTAAACAGTAAACAACCGATTACTAGTTTCCGATTTGAGACTTCCATGTTAACTCCTTAAACTTAAATAAGTTAATCAAATACTAGTCTAGTGTTCTGGAAACTCAAGCTACTTATAGAATAGTGTGAGTTAATTATAATTAACTTACGACAACGAGCGTCATGCACTCAATCGGACACACTGGAATGCAGGCGGGTTCGTCGTAGAAGCCGACGCACTCGGTACATTTATTCACGTCCACAACATAGTGTTCTTTGCCCATGGCAATGGCATCATTCGGGCATTCAGGAACACACATATCGCAATTAATACAATCGCTATCAATGACTACAGGCATTGGTCACCTCCACGACAGGAATGGTTTGTTGCGTTTTCGTCTCACCAAGTTTTATCAACATACTGAACTGGGCATCATCATCCGTGAGCGCAATCGGTAGTTGCACATGAACCTGACGGCCGGCGCCAGCCGCGCGCAACAATGGTTCATTTTGTGCGTCGCGCATCTCGTCCAGCGTAAAGATCACATTTCCTGATGGCTTCATCAGAATGAGTGTGTCACCAACCGCAAAAGCATTTTTGACATCCACATAAGCGTTAGCGCCTTTAGTAGAAAGCACTTCACCTACCAACAGTTGTTCGCCAAGGCTATGGCTGGTGTCGTAGTTTTGTGTGTCGCTGGGCACATGACGGCGCAGAAAGCCTTCGGTAAAGCCGCGGTTCGCCATACCTTCGAGTTCTGTTAGCAAGCCTCGGTTGAAGGGTTTGCCAGCCACTGCGTCATCAATCGCTTGACGATAAATTTGCGCGGTACGGGCAACGTAATATGGCGATTTCGTGCGCCCTTCAATTTTTAACGAGTGCACGCCCATACGGGTGAGCGCCTCAACGTGTTCAATACCGCGTAAATCTTTGGAGTTCATGATGTAAGTGCCGTGCAAATCTTCGTCCATCAGCATGTATTCGCCAGGGCGCTGTGGTTCGGTGAGTAACACGGGCGTATCAATCGGATTGAACTGACCAACGGCGTCTTCGGCGGCATCATGAACCTGATACGGCCAGCGACACGAGTTCGTACATGCGCCTTGGTTCGGGTCACGTTTATTAAAGTAACCAGAGAGTAAGCAACGGCCGGAGTACGCCATACATAAGGCGCCGTGCACAAACACTTCAATTTCCATATCTGGACATTTTTCGCGGATCTCAGCGATTTCGCGAACTTCGAGTTCGCGTGACAAAATCACCCGTTCAATACCTTGTTGCTGCCAAAACTGCACCGCTGCCCAATTGACGGTGTTGGCTTGCACACTCAAATGCAGTGCCTGTTCGGGATGGTGCTGACGGAGCAACATGACAATGCCAGGATCAGAAACAATCAGAGCGTCCGGTTTTAATGCCACAACCGGTGCCATATCTTCCACAAACGAAACTAACTTCGCATTATGCGGCGCAATATTGACCACCACATAAAACTTTTTGCCGAGTGCGTGAGCCTCGTTAATACCTTGTTCCAAGCGCGGTAAATCGAATTCGTTGTTGCGCACGCGCAAGCTATAACGTGGTTGGCCGGCATAAACAGCATCGGCTCCATACGCAAATGCTAAGCGCATGGCTTTCAGGCTGCCGGCGGGGCTCAATAATTCAGGTCCAGATTGATGTGATGACATAACACCCTTGTGTAAACTGCAGTCGGTTGTGGTCGAAACGGACGTTAAAATTTTGGCTGGGTAGTTTATACCTCGCTAGCACCGGTTTTGTTGATCGTCGTCAAGGTTTGCGCAAATTGCTGCAGGCGCGCAGTACGACTATTTTCCGGCAACCACACATCAATTAAATGCGCTCGATCAGGGTCAGCCCAAGCCTGTGCAAAGGCGGCCGCAAAACTTTGCTGGTCGTGTGCGCGTAAGCTGTGAATCCCCATGGATTCCGCCAGTTGCGGAAATTGCCAATGTTGCAACGCCGTGGCTTTCAGGGTTGGTGCAAACGTAGCAATCATGTCCCACTTGTGATTGTTAAATAGCACGACAATTGGGCGGCAGCCATAACGTAAACTATGCGCAAGCTCCAATCCCGTCATTAAGAAAGCGCCATCACCAACCAACACCACCGGTCGACGCTGGCTGGTAACATACACCCCAAGAGCCGCCGGAATCGCGTAACCCATCGACGCATAATAAGCGGGTGCCAAAAACTTGGATGGCGAGGCTTGTAACGAGGCAAACAAGCAATCACCGACATCACTGATAATGGGGACAATTGCTCGCTGGCGGCTCAGTTGCTGATGAATTTCACGAACGACGGTATCCGCACCAAAGTGGTCTGGTTCCGGCTGCTTGATTGGGGTTAAATCGCGGTGCTCAAATAAGGGTAGTGGCTCACTTGCAAGACGTGTGCAAAATAACTTCAAGGGCTGCTCTGGGAAGTTAACTCGGTAAAAGTGCTGTGAACGAATGAGTCGCTGATGCGCGCTAAAATTACTGTCGGTATATATCACGCCCATTGCAAGTATCAAATCAGCATCATCGAGCAGTTGGTGCGCACGGGTATTACTGGCACCGCAAAACACACCCCCATAGCAACTATGTTCTGGATCCACGCTGGCGCGCCCCAACAACGTGGTCACCAGCGGAATATTGAACTGCTCTGCCAGTCTTTCTAAGGCCAACTGCGCACCACTACGACGCACGTTCACACCGCTCAAAATGACTGGACGTCGCGCCGTACTTAGCGCGCGGACTAACTGCTGATAGCCAATTTCATCAATCACTTTTGGGGTGGGGTGAGCGTTCACTTTCACTGGCGCAATTTTAAAATCGACCGCATCACGTGGCACTTCAATAAGTACTGGGCGCGATTGTTGTTGGCACTGGTGGATGACATGTTGCAGCTGCTCTGCCACCGTCGCTGGATTGTCGAGACGAACTTGCGCGCAGGTTATTTCACTAAATACGGTGCGCTGTGAATCGATGGTTTTCGCTTGGTGATGAATTTGTAAACCTGAGGCAATTTCTTTGGCACTCGGGTAGCCGGCGATAATGATCAGCGGTACATATTCTTCGTAGGCTTGTGCCACGGCATTGACACCATTCAGTGCACCGGCACCGTAGGTTAGAGCGATGGCGGCCGGTCGATTAGCACAACGCGCAGCAGCATCGGCAGCGTAGACTGCAGCTGGCTCATGCGTTAAATAATAAAACGGCAGGGCGTCGGGTTGGTCCTGTAATTGCTGCAGCAATGGCAGAATAAAATCCCCAGGAATGCCAAACAGTTCGTTCACGCCGCATTCGCGCAAGGACTGCGTTAGTAGCTTACCTAGTTGCATCACCAAACCTCCCAAACAAAATCAGCCCACAAGTGTGGGCTGATTCATGCGGCAAAGTTTTGATGTGTATCAATAAGCTTACTGGTCTTGGTTCACCATCCACACCGCTGCTTCAACACGCGAGCGTAAGCCTAATTTTTTCAATAAATGCTTCACGTGTACTTTCACAGTGCCATCAGAAATATCGAGTTCTCGGGCAATCACTTTGTTACTCATGCCCTTAGCGATTAACTCAAGAATTTCGCGTTCACGGTTGGTCAACCCGTCCAGTTTACTGGCGGTTGGCGCAGATGGACGGCGCAATGCTGTGGCCAGTACCTCTGTAATTGCTTCACTCAGCACCATTTTGCCTTCAATGGCGCGTTGGATTTGATCAAGCAATAGTTCTGGATCCATGTCTTTCAAGAGATAACCATCGGCACCGTTGGTAATGGCCGTGACAACATCTTCATCAGCATCTGAAACGGTGAGCATAACAATGCGCGAGGTCACGCCATTATCACGCATGCGCTTGAGTGTTTCCAAGCCATCCATACCCTGCATATTTAAATCCAGGATAATCAAATCAGGGTCTAGCTCTTCGGCTTTTACCAACGCGTCTGCGCCGTTGCTACACTCAGCGACAACCTCAAGGCCATCTTCAAGTGAAATGAGTTGTTTCAAACCCTTGCGTAGCAGTGGATGATCATCCACAAGCATGATGCTAGCGGGGGTGTCAGACATGACAAGCTCCTTGTTTGTGTCACTTTTTATTGCGTTTGGTCAGTATTCTAAAGTACGTATTGTTACACAATGTTGTGCCACAAAGTACAGATTAGCGCAAACTATCCCCTTAGAGGTAGTTTCAGTTGCCTCTTCTGCGTTGCCCGCTTATCACTCTCGCTGAATTGTTGTATTGCGTTGCATCACGCATAGTTCATAGCATGAAAAATACTAGGAGCTGCCCGTGAATACAGTGCGCACATCATCGACAATCGACAAGCCAACAGCAATCAATTTGATTGTTGGCATGACGTTGTGGATGAGTCTCAGTGTGCTCGTGGTGCAACTGTTTACGGTTGATGCTGGATTTGATTTTGCACAACTTTATCGGTTGCTGGCAATTTCTGGGTTCAGCGCAACAGTTTGCCATTTTGTCTTCTTCTGGCTGGGCGAGCGAGCCATGCAAGCGCGCTTCATTTACTTGAGCACCGCCGCCTTATTGCTGCCCGCCATCGCCATGATTTGGTTGCTTATGCATCCACCAATTTCATATACCGCGTTGCAATGGCTGGCTGCCGCCTGCGGTTTTGGCGGCGCGCAGTTCATTGCTTTTACCCGCAATGACAAAATTGACCAAACGGGTCTTGGTTGGACACTTGCCGTCAATGCCGGTATCGCCGGTGTCGGAATCGTCATTGCACAAGCGGCGTTACCGTTTCTTTCGAGTCTCAATTTATTTGGGGCGTCACCTTGGTTTACAGCGCACGGAAGCGGCGACATCGTAGGCGTTATTGCGCCAGGTGCGCCGCTTTATTTAGCGAATATCGGCTGGTTGATTATTGCTGCCATTGCACTCGCCACTATTACTTGGCAGGTTGCACGACATTCATTGGTAGAACAAGCGCCGCCACTTGGTACGCTGACGAATCGAACGCATTACCGGGCTATTTTGCGCAACAAACATACTTGGTTGATGACATTGTTTTATGTCATGGCATTTGGTTCGTTTATTGGTTTCACCATTACCTTTCCGTTGAGCTTGCAAACCTTCAGTGCCACTTATGCTCCGAGTGCTTTAACTTATGCCTGGATAGGCCCACTGCTTGGTGTGTTGGCGCGACCCTTTGGCGGCTGGCTAGCTGATTTGTTTGGCGGTGCCAAGGTCACGCTCTGGTGTGCGCTGGTGCTGGCGGTAAGTTGTATTGTCGCTGGCGCGATAACCTACCAAGCCAGCCAAAGCGCGATGCCAGAGCAGTGGTTTCTGGGTTACTTACTTGTATTTTTGATAATTTTTATTGCGACCGGCGCAGCCAGTAGCGCAATTTTTCGTAGTGTGAGTGTGGTCTTGCCGCTAGAGCAACTGCCACTGGCATTGCGTTGGCTCACGGCGGTGGCAACCGCAGGAGCCGCATATATTCCAGCGCTTTGGTACATCAACAGTACTCACGCCACCCCAGCTATTGCGTTGTTTGTGTTCGCGGCTTTCTATCTGTTGTGTGCAGTGCTCGTTAGCATCATGTATTTGCGCAACAACAGTGAGTTTTACAATCCGTAAACTTATGCCGGATATGGCTCGCTTTGCCGCTCTAAAATATATTGCGGGGTAAATTCAAAATACACACCAGTACCACCGACCTCGCGCCGCTGAATTGAGATTTTTCCACCTAAGTGACGACTCCGTTCCTGCATAATCGCTAGGCCGTAGTGGTTCAGTTTTTCTGCGTTTTCTGGGATACCAATGCCATTATCTTCAATACTCAAGTGAATTTTTTCCTGATTATCTTGCGATAACCGCACCACCACATCTGAACCCTGACTATGGTGAATGGTATTTTGACAGGCCTCACGAATAATCTGCAGCAGATGAATTTCCTCGTGGGGCACGAGCGGGGTGTTCTCTAACTGGTAGTCTAAGCGGAAGGCAATATCCGACTGTTCGCCAAACTGCTTCATGGTGGTTTGCAACGCATGCAGTAAACCAGCACCGTCGACTTTCAAACGGAACGTTGTTAATAACTCGCGTAACTGACGATATGCCGCATTTAAGCCCTCTTTCAACTCTTCAGCGACATCTTCAATCACTTCGCGGTTGTCTTTCTCAATGGCTTTGTTTAGTCGCGTGACCTGAATTTTCAAATAGGACAAAGCTTGCGCCAACGAGTCATGTAGCTCGCGCGCAATCACGGTGCGCTCTTGAATGAGCGCTAAACGGCGCACTTGCTCTTCTTCTTGCTTCAAGCTTAAGGCGACGGCAAGTTGGTCGGCAACAGACTGAATCAACTGTTGCTGCCAATCATTGAGTTGTTCCGACAGCGGACAACGGGCAACTAATACGCCATAGCTGTGATCTTCGCGTTCAATAGCAAAGCGATAAATCCGTTGATTATCTTGGATTGAAACGCCGGCACCAGCATTCACGCATTGGCTACAATCCACGCCCTCACAAGGGTCAAACGGTGCGCCAATCGGTTGAACTTGTAAGTATGGCTTATTACCCGCTTCGGTAATCAAACAGAGCTCAATATCATCCACTTCGGATGCGCGCTTCAAGCCGTTCACAATCTCCGTAAAATCGTGATAGCCAGGTGAATGCTCAATAATCATGCGCGCGGTGTCATATAAAAACTGTAGACGTATGTTTGATTTTTGAATGGCTTTGGTTTGTTCGTCGACGCGTTTTTCAAGATTGCCATACATAAAGCCAATGGCTTCATTCATTTTATTTAAGGTACCAGCGAGCACACCGAGCTCGTCTTTCATCGGATGCTTCACTCGCGCGGTGAAATCACCTTGACCAATACGCCGCGCCGCCTGCGTTAATACCTCAAGTGGGTAGCGCACCCGCGTGCGTAACCAATAGAAAATCACAAAGGCCAGACCAATACTGGCGAATAAGCTCAGTACTTGAATAGAGCGAATCGAACGAATTCGGGTTTCGGCATCTTGCTGAATAGCCGTCACAAACGCATTGATTTGATCAATTTGCGGCTCAATTTCAGTCATAAGTCGATTCGCTGGTATCTCGCCGCTGTCAACGCGCTGTTGAAAGTTTTGCCAGCTTTCCTGCGTGGCGCGATATAAGTCCGTTAGAGCACTTTGCTCATGTTGGAAGCGATTAAATACATTATGATTCCAGCTTTCGCTCAAAGCTTGCGCCACTGCTTCCGCTTTTTCGGGCGAGTGCATAATATGCCAGCTGTACTGATAGGCTTGGTAACGCAACGAACCGGCAACGTTAATCGCTAGCGCATCATGGTCGGCTTTTTCAGACAGCCAATACGAGGCTAATAGCGTTAAGATGGTTAAACCCACCATGGCGCTCAAAGCAATACCAATTCGAGTAACAATAGAGAACTTATTCATAACACCTGCGTTGTTGCGGTTTGCACTTGCGACTGTATAGTTTAACGCCAAACCTACTAATGTGCGAATACGGAGTTGGGCATGGAACATGAGTTTTGGCATGAGCGGTGGCAGAAGCGCGAAATCGGCTTTCACCGTCACGATGTACATCCATTGTTAACGGCAAACATCCACCAAGTGGCAACGCCTGGCACGACGGTATTTCTCCCGTTGTGCGGGAAGTCGCTGGATATGCACTGGTTACTTGAGCAAGGTTATCGGGTGATTGGTATTGAGCTCAGTGAGATGGCGATCAAAGAGTTTTTTGCGGAGCACAACATACCCTACCAAGCCGAAAAAGAAGGCCCTTTGGTTGCTTATCGGGCGGAGGGCTTGTGCATTTATCAAGGTGATTTTTTCGAGCTAACCGAAGCTCATTTGCATGCGATATCGGCATGGTATGATCGTGCCGCTATGGTCGCCTTGCCACCAACCATGCGCGCTAAGTACGCGGCCCATCTGCAAGAGATTTTGCCCGCTACAGCAAAAGGCCTGTTAGTGATGGTTGAATATCCCGATGGTTATTGGAAGGGCCCGCCGTTTGCGGTTTCTACCGACGAAATAATGGCAAGCTATAAGGCGAGTTATGCGATTGAAATATTGCCATTGCTACCGGGATTTACACTAGGCGGCGATGCCAATGTCACTGAGCGTGGTTATATTTTGTCGCCGAAGGCTGTCGATTAGAGCAGGCAAAAAAAAGCCCGAGACGGTTGGGAGGCCTCGGGCTAACATCACCGTGGAATTACCACGGACAACAACACAAGTTGTTACTTCACAGTGACCGGTTTTGCGTCCACTTCAGCTTCTTGCTGTTTGCCGAACAGGCCAATGACAACCTGATAAGCCACTGCAAGACCACCGATGATAAACACCACGTCACCGACAGTACGAATCCAACGTAAGCTCTCAAGCAATGGCTGTTGCATGAACTCTTCGCTACGTGCGTACCACAAGCCTTCAGATGCCGATGCAAAGAACTGGATGAAGCCAATAGGCAACAAACTAGTGAACAGCATCATGCACAGACCAATGTTCATCCACCAGAAGGCGGTTTTCATGATCTTATCGTTGAATGCGAAGTTCGGACGAATGTAGCGCAAGATAAGTAGTACGAAGCCAATTGCTAAGAAACCGTACACCCCAAACAATGCTGCGTGAGCGTGAGTTGGCGTAGTGTTCAAGCCTTGGATGTAATACAGCGCAATCGGTGGGTTAATCATGAAGCCCAATACGCCAGCACCCAAGAAGTTCCAGAACGCAACCGCAACGAAGCACATCAGAGGCCACTTAATGCGTTGCATCCAATCAGCACGTTTCTGTAAGCTCCAGTTTTCCCAAGCTTCGTAACCAAGTACAACCAATGGTACAACTTCAAGCGCTGAGAAAGTCGCGCCGACAGCCATAATTGGAGTTGTTGTACCTGAGAAGTACAAGTGGTGGAAAGTACCTGGTACGCCACCTAACATGAACAATGATGCTGAAGCCAATGAAGCGGCAGTAGCCATACGACGTGACACTAAGCCCATGCTATGGAAGATGAATGCTAACGCTGCGGTTGCAAATACTTCGAAGAAGCCTTCTACCCACAGGTGAACAATCCACCAGCGCCAGTATTCCATGATTGAAATGTGAGTACGCTCGCCGTAGAAGAAACCAGCGCCGTAGAACAAGCCAATCGCAACCACTGAAGCAGTTAATAGCGCCAGTAAGTTTTTGTCACCAGGCTGTTTGAAGGCGCCGACAACACCACGCAACATTAAACCTAACCAGAACACGATACCGGTGAACTTACCAATCTGCCAGAGACGGCCTAAGTCGACGTACTCATAGCCTTGGTGACCCAACCAGAAGTTAAGGTTTTCAGGCATGATTTGCGCGATAGCTAAGTAGTTACCGATGAATGAACCAGCGACAACCACAACCAATGCCCAGAACAAGATATCGACACCGAGTTTTTGGTATTTCGGATCTTTGCCACCGTTGATAATCGGAGCAAGGAACAAACCTGCAGCCAAAAAGCCAGTTGCAATCCAGAATAGTGCGGCCTGAATGTGCCAGGTACGTACCAGTGAGTATGGGAACCACTGCGATACGTTGATGCCATAGAACTCTTGGCCTTCAACGGTATAGTGGGCGGTGAAACCACCGAGGAAAATTTGCACAATAAACAGCGCCATGACCAAGAACAGGTATTTACCCAGTGCTTTTTGTGACGGTGTTAAGTTAACCAAGCTAATTGGATCTTTTTTCGGTGCTTCAGGCTCTTCTTCGTCATGGTCACGCAAGAACGCCCAAGCCCAAATCAAGCCACCAACACCGGCGATCAATAAGATAATTGAAACCAAAGACCAAATGATATTTTCTGCACTTGGTTTGTTATCAATTAACGGCTCGTGTGGCCAGTTGTTGGTATAAGTGACGTCACTATCAGGACGCTCGGTTGCCGCTGCCCACGCAGTCCAGAAGAAAAACTGAGTCATTACTTCGCGACGCTCTGCGCTTGGTAATGTGTTTTCTTTCATGGCATAGCTTTCACGGGTACTACGCAGTGACAAGTCATCGCTGAACAAACGGCTGTAGTATTCAGCGGTTTGTGCAATGGCTTCAGCTCGCACCGCATCAACGGTCAGCGTATCGGTTGCCGCATTGTATTGTGGGTTACGATAGGTTTGTTTCAACTCAAACTGCAGCGCGTTCTGTTGTGCCGCAGTTAAGCTTTCATAGCTTTGACCATATTGGTTTTGCGCAGATATTTCTAACCAGGCTAACAATTCGCGGTGCAACCAGTCAGCTGTCCAGTCCGGTGCTTGATAGGCGCCATGACCCCAAATTGAGCCCAATTGCATACCACCGACCGACTGCCAAGCAGTTTGACCATCAAGGATCGTCTCTTCCGTCATCAGTACTTGACCCGATTCGGTCACCACTTGATCCGGAATAGGCGGAGCGACACGGTAAACTTCTTTACCGAAATAACCGAGGACACCAAAGGTAATTGCCAAAATGGCAATCAGTATCCACCATAATTTTTTATAACCGGCCATGTGGCACCTCCGGCTGTTGATGTTGTTGCATTGTTGATTCTCCCTTTAATCACGTTTGCGCTGTGTTACGAATGGGTTGCGCACACGTCGATTGTCTAGCAAGCCCCGTGCCAAGTTTTATCTCACTGAAATAGCACGGTTATTCAAATCTACTGGGTTAAATCAACCCAATTCGTCAGCGGTCATTTCAACCGCGTCGGTAGAAATTACCCGCGTATAGAATGGCAAAGCCTTCGTCCATTAGAAATTGAGCTAAAGAGGTAAATTAAAGGAATGTTTGGGGTATACCCATTGGAGGTAGTTTTTATTGATCTGGATCAAAGCAGCATTGTGCGCCGAGACTATGCTGAAACACAATATATAGTTATTTAATAATAGCCTTACACAATATATAGGTATTTCATGTTGCGATACAGTGCTGAACAGGTGGTATTTCAGGAGGTTCCTGGAGAGGTTTCCCTTGCCTATACCATCACCGGCTGTCCAGTGGGATGCAAAGGGTGCCACAGCGTCGACAGTTGGCCAGTAGGTAGTGGCGAGGCGCTCACTACCGACTACTTCGCGGCGCGTTTGGCACAGTATCGCAACCTGATTACCTGCGTTTTGTTTCTCGGCGGTGAATGGCAGCCAGAAGCATTGATTGAATTGCTTAAATTAAGCCGAGATGCCGGTCTCAAAACTTGTTTATACACCGGTTATGACGATGTGTCGCTGGCGCTTAAACAACAATTGACCTACCTCAAAACGGGGCCGTGGATTGCTGAGCTAGGTGGTTTAGATAGCCCCACCACCAACCAGAAGTTTTATGACTTACGCAATCAACAACTACTGAATTGCCGGTTTATCACGACGTAACCGGATACATCAATAAAAACATGGAGAAGAACAATGCTGCGCTTACACCCAGAACAAGTTGACGCGAAAATGGATTTCATCAAGCAGTATTTGGCTGCCCAAAATGCTGCGGATGGTTCAAAAATGGATGCCAATGCGAACGTTACCCAGAAAAATATTGCGACCCTTGAAGCGGAATTGATGAAGGACTTTTTCGTGCAAGTAAACCGCAAACAAGTGAGCTCGAAAATTGGTGAGTTGTTCGGCGCTGATCTCGCCCAAGAATATATTCGTCAAATTGAAGATCACGAAATTTACGTCCATGACGAAACCAGTTTGAAGCCGTACTGTGTGTCGGTCACCATGTATCCGTTTTTACGCGATGGTTTGACGAAGCTAGGCGGAGAATCAAAAGCTCCGAAGCATCTCGAAAGCTTCTGCGGTACCTTTGTCAATTTCGTTTTTGCGGTGAGTTCACAGTTTGCTGGCGCCGTTGCGACGGTTGAATTTTTGGCGTACTTCGACCATTTTGCGCGCCGCGACTACGGGGATAATTACCTAGAAACTCACCGTCACGAAATCGAAAATCACCTACAACATGTGGTTTACGCGTTGAACCAGCCGGCGGCGGCACGCGGTTATCAAAGTGTATTCTGGAATATTTCTGTGTACGACCAACACTACTTTGACAGTATGTTCGGTGACTTCGTGTTCCCTGATTTTAGCAAAAGCAGTTGGGAATCTGTCAGCAAACTGCAAGACTTCTTCTTGCATTGGTTTAACGAAGAGCGCAAGAAAACGATTCTGACGTTCCCTGTGGTGACCGTGGCCATGTTAACTGACAATGGCCAATGCAAAGACCAACAATTTGCCCGTCATATTGCACATGAGCTTGCCGACGGTAACTCGTTCTTTGTCTACTTATCGCCAAACGCTGACTCTCTTGCTTCATGCTGCCGTTTGCGCAGTGAGATTGCCGACAACACTTTTAGCTATACCCTGGGGGCAGGCGGCGTTGCCACTGGCTCGATTAATGTAATTACCATCAATATGAACCGCTTAGTGCAAGACGGCCGTGACCTCAATACCGAAATTGAAAAAATTCATAAATACCAAGTGGCGTACCGTCGCATCATGGAAGAGTACAAAGCTGCAGGCTTGCTCACCGTATATGACGCGGGCTTTATCTCGCTGGACAAACAGTTCTTAACCATTGGCATCAATGGCATGGTCGAAGCGGCCGAGTCACAAGGTTTAGTGGCCAGTAATAACCGCGAATACATTGAATTCGTGCAGCGTCATTTGAAAGTGATTTACGATGCCAACAAACGGGCGAAGCAAGAATACGGTTACATGTTCAACACCGAGTTTGTCCCAGCTGAGAATCTTGGCGTGAAAAATGCGAAGTGGGACCGTGAAGACGGCTACTTTGTCCCGCGTGATTGCTACAACTCCTACTTCTATGTGGTGGAAGATGAGCAAACCAATTCACTGGATAAATTCGTGATGCACGGCAATGAGTTGATTGAGTTCTTAGATGGTGGCTCTGCGCTACACTTGAACCTCGATGAAAAACTAACGGAAGACGGTTATTTATCGATGCTCAATATTGCCGCTACCACCGGTTGCAACTACTTCTGCATCAACGTCAAAATTACCATCTGTAATGAGTGCGAGCACATCGACAAACGGACGTTATGTGAGTGTTCATCATGTGGCTCAGAAGATGTGGATTACGGTACTCGCGTGATCGGTTATTTGAAGCGAGTATCCTCATTTAGCCAAGGGCGTCGTAAAGAACATCAAGTGCGTCATTATCACCGTAAACAGCAGGACACCAGTATTGCTGGGGCGCGTGCGCACGCAAATGCGCTGAAGCAAGCCAGTTAGGCTTGCTTCAAATCAACGCTCAAATAAGCGCTACGTTACACCACTTTGGAGTAACGTGGCGCGGTTGCAGCATCATCCAAGTACGCATCAAAACAGGCACAGATACTACGCACCCATAAGCGACCTAATGGGGTCACGGTCAAGCGCTGGTCGTTTAATTCAACCAAACTATCTTCTACGAATGGTGCCAATTTTCGCTTCGCATCGGCGAAGTAAGACCAAAAATCGTCGATCTTCCATTCTTTTGCGAATGCCTCAATGTCGAGATCAAAATGGCAAATAACTTGTGAAATTAACGCCGCGCGTAAGCGGTCATCGTCGTTTAACTCAAATCCTTTCACAATCGGCAACGTGCCGCTATCAATTGCCTTGTAATACGACGGTAGCTCTTTCACGTTTTGCCACAGCACCCCATCAATTTGACTGATGGACGAAGCACCGATACCCAGCAAGGCATCTTGTCCAGACGTGGTGTAGCCCTGGAAGTTACGTTGTAATTCGCCACGTTGTTGCGCTTGCGCCAGGGTATCGTCCGTTTTGGCGAAGTGGTCCATGCCAATGAACTGATAGCCCGCTGCGGTAAATTTGGTGATACCTAACTGCAGTAATTCCAGCTTAATAGGAGCCGTTGGCAAACTTGATTCGTCTATTTTACGCTGCCCAGCAAAGCGCGATGGCAAATGCGCGTAGCTGAACAGTGACACGCGGTCGGGATTAAGTTCAATCACTTGGTCAATCGATGCCGCGAAGGTTTCAGGACGCTGATACGGCAGGCCATAGATTAAATCCAGATTAATTGAACGGAAGCCAAGCTCCTTGCTCAGTGCCACTTGGTGTTTGATCATGTCGGTGTCTTGCACGCGGTTAATGGCAATTTGCACTTTCGTATCAAAATCTTGTACGCCATAACTCACGCGGTCGAAACCTAGTTGGCGCAAATGCCGCAGCTTGTCGTCGCTACAACTGCGCGGATCAATCTCAATGGACCATTCCGCATTGTCGGTAAAGCGAAAGTGCTCATGCAATAAGTCCATCAAGCGTGACAGTTGGGTTTCGCTTAAGAATGTTGGCGTACCGCCGCCCATATGTACCGACTCAAACTTACGGTGACCCAACAAAGCGCTGTACATCGCCATTTCTTTCGCTAGGTAGTCCAAATAAATGTCGGCTTTATGCTGGTGGCGGGTGATGACTTTGTTGCAACCACAGTAATAGCAAAGCTTTATACAGAACGGTAAATGAATATATAAACTCAACTCATCAGGGGCGTTAGCAAGCGTGCGCTCCATGGTGCTCAACGGGAATTGATTATGCAGCGCCAAGGCCGTTGGATACGACGTATAACGTGGTCCGTTGATATTGTATTTGTCGATGAGCTCTTGGCTCCAAACAATTTGGTTTGCGTGGTTAGTCATGCGAACACCCCGTGGGGAAACCCCTTACTGATGAATATCTGAGCGCAGTTTATATGATGCGGATCAAAAATTTGATACATCTGAAGGGGTATAAGGACCGCTAATTGTCGCGGCAGTTAGCGCAATTCGGGCTTTGCTAAAATCAGGCTAGCGGTTTCTTGGGTGGCTCGATATAGCGTGCTCGGCAGACGCCCCTCGAGCTCAATTGTATCGAGTAAATTTTTCACCGATAAGCCGAGTTCAGTGTCGCCTTTGATAAGTAATTTGCGCCGGAAAAACAGGGTGTCAGGGTCCACTTGACCACTCATCAGCAATACCAGCGAGGCGCTATTTCCGCGCATCGTAACAGCTGCTTGTTGCGGTTTTACCGTTACTTTCAGACGCATGGTGTGCGGGCTCGCGATGGCGGTGACATAAAATACTAAGCTGAGATCAGGAACTTCAATTTGTACCCATTGACCCACTAAAAATTGGAGTTTTTGGTGTTGTAACTCTGGCTTTAATACGTGGTTCAAAATTGCCCCAAGCACTTGTTCTGACAAGGGTTTGGGTACAATGTGCAGAGCGCTATTCAAACCTCTCATTAGCTGCTGCCAGTGATCTACTACTTTTGGGATAACCATAAGTTGCCGTCCATTAATGTCCCGGAAAATTTTCATCGGATTATAATACTCATTACGAATGCATGTTTATCGACGGGATCAATAATTATGGAACTTCTGTGTCCGGCTGGCAGCATGCCAGCTTTAAAAGCGGCGATTGAGCACGGCGCCGATGCGGTGTATGTCGGCCTCAAAGACGAAACCAATGCGCGGCACTTTGCTGGGTTAAACCTTGATCAAGCGGGGTTAACCGAAGCGGCGCGATATGTACACCAGCACGGTAAGAAGCTTCATGTTGCGATTAATACGTTCGCGCATGCGGATACTTTTGAAAATTGGCGTCGAGCTGTGGATATGGCCGTTAAAGCTGGCGCCGATGTTTTGATTCTCGCCGATATGGCGGTCTTGGCGTATGCCGCCGATCGCTACCCGAAAGTTGAGTTGCATTTATCGGTGCAAGCTTCCGCTACCAACGCCGCCGCTATAGAGTTTTATAAACAGTTTGGTGTCAGCCGAGTGGTATTGCCGCGCGTGCTGTCGATGAACCAAGTGCGAGCAATTGCGCGCACCACCGATATCGAGCTTGAAGTTTTCGCATTTGGCAGCTTATGCATTATGGCTGAAGGGCGTTGTTATTTAAGTTCGTACATGACGGGCGAATCGCCTAACACTGCTGGTGCTTGCTCACCGGCGAAGTACGTGCGTTGGGATGAAGCGGACGATGGCACGTTAGAGTCACGCCTGAATAATATTTTGATTGACCGTTTTGCGCCAAACGAAACCGCGGGTTATCCAACGCTATGTAAAGGCCGGTTCAAAGTAGGTGATGATACTTACCATGCCTTAGAAGAGCCAACCAGTCTGAACACGCTAAGTCTACTACCTGAGTTATATAAAGAGGGTATTGCGTCACTGAAAATCGAAGGGCGTCAACGTAGCCCTGCATATGTTGCACAAATCACCCAAGTTTGGCGTCAAGCCATTGATGCCGTGATGGCAAATCCAGAGCAGTTTGCCGTGCAAGAGCAATGGGATCATGTTTTAGCTGGGCTATCAGAAGGGAGCCAAACGACCCTCGGTGCCTACCACCGAAAATGGAAATAACGATGAAATTTTCTCTTGGAGCAATTCAATATTTTTGGCCCAAACAAGTGGTCGAAAATTTTTATCAACAGGCCGCAGACTCATCTGTGGATATCGTTTACCTTGGCGAAACCGTTTGTAGCAAACGACGTGAGCTGAAGTTTGAAGATTACATGGCAATAGCGCATATGTTGCGCGAAGCGGGTAAGCAGGTTTGCCTGTCAACCATGACGTTACTCGAGGCGCCGTCGGAATTACGTGAGCTACGCAAGTACTGCGACAACGGTGAATTCTTGGTGGAAGCGAATGATGTTGGCGCCATTCCCTATCTACAAGAACACAAAGTACCCTTCGTTGCGGGAGCCGCCATTAACTGCTACAACCAACATACATTACGCAAATTAATGAGCCTAGGCATGAGCCGCTGGGTGATGCCCGTTGAGTTGTCGCGCGAGTGGTTGGCAAAACTATTGGAGCAGCCCATGGTGCACGATGTGCGCGACTGCTTTGAAGTGGAAGTCTTTGCGTTAGGGCACATGCCGCTGGCGTGGTCCGGACGCTGTTTTACCGCGCGCTCTGAAAATCGCCCCAAAGATCAATGCGAACTGGTTTGCATCAACTATCCAGAAGGGCGTCCGGTCACCAGTCAAGAAGGCCAACAGGTGTTTGTGCTGAATGGTATTCAAACGCAATCAGGCAGCCGTTATAACTTGGTCAACCAACTCCCGAATATGGATGGCTTGGTGGATGTTGTGCGGTTAAGTCCGCAGTTAGTTGGAACTTTTGACTGGCTCGAGAAATTTCGCGCTAACGTGGCAGGTGGTGCACCACAGCGGTTGGATAAAAATGATAGCAATGGTTATTGGTTAGCGCTGGCAGGACTTGTGCAACAGCTCGATTAATATTCGCTTAACGCTCGATCAAATAGGGAGAGCTCATGTTACAAATTACCGATTTACAGGTTGAACAAAAAATGTGGCCGTTATTGCGCCAAGCTTTTCGTCCCATGTTCTTGCTGGGCGCTAGCTTCAGTGCCATCGCGATGTTGTTGTGGATACTGGTACTCAGTGGTCAAGTGTCGTTGCCGGTATACGGGCAAGTGATGTTTTGGCATGCCCATGAAATGATCTTTGGCTTCGTCGCAGCAATTATTGTGGGCTTCCTACTCACCGCTGTCCAAAACTGGACGGGGTTACGCGCCACCCATGGTCGGGCTCTGGGTATTTTAACCGTGGTGTGGTTAAGCGGTCGCTTGTTCATGTTATTTGGTGCGGGATTACCAACTTGGTTAGTTGCCGCGGTGGACTTATCGTTTTTACCGTTGGCAGCGATTTTATTGGCGGTCCCACTTATTCGAGTCAAACAACAGCGTAACCTATTCTTTGTTCCGGTGTTGTTCTTGCTCACATTCTGTAATGCATTGATGCACTATGGCTTGGTGAGTGGACGTTTCGATATACAGCAATTGGGAAGTCAAAATGCAGTTTGGTTGGTCACGTTATTGATGGCGATTGTGGGTGGTCGAGTACTGCCGATGTTCACCGCCAACGGCACCATGACCCAAAAAGCGCAACCGATTGAGTGGCTGGATCGTATAGGGCTCGGCAGCTTGTGGCTGATTTTTATCCTGAATATTACTTTGTTCAGCGCGCAGCTACCGAATGGTGTCATGGCAGCTTTATACGGAATTAGCGCCGTTGCCTTAGGTATTCGCTGTTTGCGCTGGCGCATTTGGATCACGCTACGGGTGCCACTGCTGTGGTCCTTGCACGTCGCTTATTGGTTTATTCCGGTTGGCCTTGCATTGTTTGCTTTGCGTGAGTTGGGTATCACCAGCATCACCAACTCGATCGCCTTGCACGCATTAACAGCCGGCGCTATGGGCAATATGATTTTGGCCATGATTGCACGCGTATCCTTGGGTCATAGTGGTCGCCCACTCCAGCCTAAAGCCATCATGTCGTTGGCATTCCTCTTGGTTATTTCAGCGGCACTTTCCCGTGTGGTACTGACTTGGTTGGTCCCTGATTTAGCGATGTCATGGTTGGTATTTGCGGCGGCAACGTGGATTATTGCCTATACGATTTATGTGGTGGTGTATCTGCCCATTCTTATCACGCCGCGGCCTGATGGGCGCCCGGGTTAATCGGCATCGATTGTATCGGCGGGTGCGGATTCAGGACGTAGCCAGAGCCAAAACGCGATAGTCGCCATAATGCCAATGATGGCAAACTTTAGCGCCAACGGTGCTGGGCTGAAGCTCAGCATAATGGCGCTACCGCCCATCATCACCGAGGCGATCACTTTGGGTTGACGTTTCACTACGCCGTGCTTACGCCAAGCGATTATCTGCGGACCGTATTTGGGGTGAGAAAGCAATTTTTGCTCAAGGACCGGCCAGCCTTTACCACCCGCCCATGCAGCGACTAATAAAAACGGTACCGTTGGCATAATCGGCAACAATAAGCCGATTAACCCAAGCAGTAACGCCAAAATTGCTATCGTGCGCCACAGCAGTATGCGCAAAATGACCTTCATAGAATACCGAATCCGTAATTGCTTAAACCAAATGTGAGCACTATTGCTATTTAAGCCCCAAGCGGCTGGCAAGCTTATGCAAGTTGCTCGGATCAAGGTCTAGTATACGGGCAGCTTGTGTCCATTTATAGTCAGTATGCTCGAGAGCTTGTTGAATGAGTTCTCGTTGCACCGTTTGTACCGCATTTTTCAAGTTTAATGCACCAGCATCTAATGAGCCTGATGTTTTCGGTAATGGCAGCTCATGCGCGCCTACTGCTGGCACCACAGCAGTGGGTAAATCCAGTAATTGCGCATCAATGCTGACAATGTCATCGCGGCGAGCGCCCAAGCTTAACGCTTTAATGGCGGCGCGGCTGATAGTGTGCTCCAGTTCGCGCACATTACCTGGCCAGTCATAGCGTTGCAGTGCTTGCTCGGCGGCTGGTGATAGGCGTAATGCCCGAACACCCAGGCGAGCGCGGTTGAGCTCAAGAAAATGTCCCGCCAGCACGGCGATGTCATCGTGGCGTTCACGCAGTGGTGGAATCGGCAGCGGATAAACCGACAAACGGTGATATAAATCTGCGCGGAAGTCGCCAGACTTGATTTGTTGTTTCAAATCGCGATTCGTCGCTGCCACAATTCGAACATTCACTTTATGTGAACTATCGCTACCCAAGCGCTGAATTTCACCATTTTGTAAAACGCGCAACAACTTGGCTTGAATCGCTAGCGGTAACTCACCGACTTCGTCTAAAAAGATCGTACCACCATCGGCACTATCGAAACGTCCGGCACGTTCCCCGGTCGCACCTGAATAGGCTCCGCGGGTATGCCCAAACAGCTCACTTTCAGCTAAGGTTTCTGGTAACGCCGCGCAGTTTACATAAACCAACGGCTTGTGGTTGCGTGGTGATAAACGATGGAGTTGGCGCGCAAAAAGCTCTTTACCGACACCCGTTTCACCCAGTAACAGTACCGGTAAATCAGAACCAGCAACCACTTCTAATTCTTGTAACACGGTCATCAATGCCGCACTGCGGCCAATAATTTCTTGGCCATCGTTGCTGTTACTGGTAAGTGAGTATTCACTATCGCGGCGATTGTTACGCAAGGCCCGAATATTTTGCTCAATCAGCCCCATACGAATGGCCGCTTCTACCAGTAAGCTGGCGCGTTGCAAGGCTTGCATGGTGTTATTATCGAACGTGCCTGGGGTAAGCGCATCCAGTGTCAGGACGCCCCAACATTTACCTTCAATATACAAGCTAATACCCATGCAATCGTGCACTGCAAGGTGCCCATCTGGGCTGTCTTCAATTAATCCATCATACGGATCAGGCAAGCTACTGTCTGGCTCAAACCGAACCGTTTCACGACTACTTAAAATGCGTTCGAGGCGCGGGTGTTGGGGGACTAAAAATCGCCGACCTAGCGCTTCGCGGGCGAGCCCGATACTTGCAATAGGACGCAACATATCTTGGTCATGTTTGAGTATCACCACAGCGCCACAGTTGAAGTGGGTGCGCAGTGTTTTGACAACTTTTTCGAGCCGAATGACCGCTGGTAAATCGGTCACTAAGTCGGCAATTAACGTTTCCAATAAAGAGACATCATGCATGGTAAAAACAACCCTTTTAGGCCGGAATGACCCGAACTTTATTGGGTTTAATTTACCATTGCGGATAAAAACTCGATATAAATCAAAGTGGGTAGTTTTGGCACCAAAATTGCACCAGTTAAGGGGTAAATACTATGAATGACGCTGCTTGCAGCGGAAAATTTTAGCTAGGAGACGTTATGACTACCCAAACCGTTCACAGTGAAGCTCTTGCCGTTTATCAAGCCATGCCGAAAAAAGCACTCACTGAATTCATGATTGAACACTTTCATGAAAAGCATCGCGCGCAGTTACCTGATCTCATCAACTTAGCGCGTAAAATCGAAGATGTGCACAATGACCACAACGAATGCCCAGCGGGTTTAGCTGAACATTTGCAAGCCATGTACCAAGAGCTTGAAAGTCACATGATGAAAGAAGAGCAAATTTTGTTCCCTATGTTGGCTGGTGGCATTTATCCAAAAGGTCCGATTGCGGTTATGGAAGAAGAGCATGATCAACATGAGCAAATGATTGCGCAGCTTTTAGAACTTACGAATCAGTGCAATGCACCGCGCGGCGCTTGCGGGAGTTGGATTATGTTGTATGAAGGCATTAACGAATTTGTGAGTGACTTACACCAACATATTGCGATTGAAAACAGTGTGCTGTTTAAGCAGGCTGAAGAAGCAACTAAAGGCCACCATGGCAACGGCCACTGTTGTGGCGGTTGCCAATAGGCCGTGCAAGTTACTGAGCCAGCTCGCGCAAGCGGGTTGGCTCAATGACATTGACGAGTTTGTTCTGGACATCAATCACGCCCTCCAACTGCAGTGCAGATAGAATGCGGCTGATGGTTTCGACTGATAATCCCAGATAGTTACCGATGTCAGCGCGAGTCATGGTGAGTCGGAATGAACGGCTTGATAAGCCACGCTCTTTAAAGCGATCAGCAAGGGTCACCAAAAAATGCGCTAAACGTTGCTGTGCAGAACGATTGTTGAGTGTGCCGAGCAATTGCTTGCTGGTGAAAATCTCGCCGCTCATTAAGCGCCACATTTGACGGCGTAAGCCTGGCATTTGTTCCGCGAGATCATCGAGCGAGCTCACGGGAATTTCGCACAGCATGCTGGTTTCAAGCGCTTGGGTATAGCTTCGGTGTTCGCTTCTAGCAAGCGCGTCGAAGCCAATCAAATCGCCCGGTAAATGGAAGTCAATGATTTGCTCAACGCCATTATCATCAATCGTGTATGATTTTAGTGAACCACTCCGAACCGCATATAAAAACTTCAGTGGCGCGCCGGCGTTTACTAACACATCGCGTTTATGTAACGGTTTGTGGCGCTGAATAATGGTATCAAGGCGTGCCATCCCTTCTTGGTCGAGTTGATATGGCAAACATAACGCTGCCATGCTGCAATTTTGACAATGAATGTGTGAAGTCATATTCGCCATAACGTTTTCCTGATGCAGATCAAAATCAATTTTCAATGCATGCAGTATACGCAGTCTGGTTGCGAATTAACCTTGCGCTGAAGGAGTACCCTCGAGATCCCTCTCAAGGGGTAGATCGGGCTAATTTTTAGGGCTGAGATTTTCCTTCACTTCGAGTGCATTGAAGCTGTAATCGGTATCTGGGCGTGTTCCTTTACCCAGTTTGATTTCAACAATGCTCTCGATATCACTCGACTCACGACCACCGATATGAATACCGGCACTGTACGTGTCGCGTGGATAATGCGTGGTAGTGCACGAGATTAAACCGCAGCGCGTGACCATATCGTGTGAACTGGTATAGCCAATACTTGATTCAGGGCTCACACGCTCGCGGTCAATGAGTGTTTCGCGGTGTGTCACCACAAACCAGTCATAGCCATTCTCCAAGGTCACTTCAGCGGCGCGGAGTAAAGCATAGTCCATGGCTTTGGTTTTATCGGAACCGCGAGCTTTAAAACTCACGCGATACTGTGTATCCGAAATTTTAGTTTCTTGGTATCCGTAGCCAGAACCCTCCGCTTTGCGGTAATCAGGCTGTGAACTACAACCAACAAGGACAAGGCTTGCTAATGTGAACAACATAACAGTGAGTGTTTTCATGGTCGTTCTCCTTTGGTTTTAATGCTGCGGGTCGTTTTTTAAATTCGAGTTCCAAGCAGCGTTAAGTGTCTCTTGTTCTTGCGCTGGCGTTAACGGTGCCGAGCGCATTATTTGGTCTAAAACTGGGTCCAGCATGTGTTTGTTGGTTGCTGTCTGATAGCCGCCCGACTGTGTATCAGTGGCGACTTCGAGACTCGCTATTTGTTGCCAAGTGCCATTACGGCGGCACTGGATCCCGGTAGTTTTGGTCGTTTGCTGGGTCACTTCATACTGACGGCAATAATCACCTTGGTTATCGACAAAGGTGAGCTGACCGGTAAACGTCGTGTCGGTAGCCAGTGCATAGGGTTTACCACTTGGCTGTGTCTCGAGAGCCGCGGCAATTGCCGTATCGGGTGTGCCCGTTGTGGGTGTCAATGTCCATACACCTAAGCCAAAACCAATCATTAAAGCAACGCTAGCGGCAACGGCAACATGCTCTTGCACGGCGTTTTTTAACACGTTCCAGCGGCTCAATGAGACGACATTGGTTGGCTCATTCGTTTCTTCAAGCAATTTATAAATTCGCTCTGGTATGGGTTGAGTATTCAGTGCATCAACTCGTTCGCGAACGTGTAAGTCGGTCATAGCGAGAGCCGCTAAGCGCTCAGCAAGTTTTTCGTCATGTTCGAGCTGTTCCCGTACAACCTCTGCCTCAGCCGAGTCGAGTTCATTGTCTAAGAATGCTGATAGCGTCTCGTCATTAATGAACATATGGAGCTCCCCCTTGACGAGTAGCGCTGTCATCGACGTGTGTGTGTTGCAATAATTCAGCTAATTTACTGCGCGCGCGCGCCAAACGACTCATAATGGTGCCGGTAGGTACTTCAAGAATGTCAGCGGCTTCGCGATAACTCAAACCTTGTATGGCAACCAAAGCAATGGCCTCACGTTGCTCGTTCGGAAGTTGTTCTAACGCCGCATCGACTTGATGTAATTCAAGTTGAGCATGAATACGTTGTGCGTCGTCCGTGCTTGATGATTCCTGCAATTGCTCATGATGCACGGCATTTTCACGAACTTTACGTGCACGATGCTCATCAATCCACGCATTACGGCATACTTTAAATGCCCATGCGATGAGCTCAGCATCCTCCGGGACCGAACGTGTTAGTAGGCGTTCAACGGTGGTTTGGAGTAAATCGTCGGCGTCGGCAACATTGCCACATAACGACAGGGCAAAGCGCCGTAAAGCTGGCAATATTGAACTGATTTGTTGTTTCAAGTTTGCTGTTGTCATCGTTCTATCCAAGTTGACTGAATTGAAAACGTTCGTTTCATTCTGTGTTAATTTGGTAACGAGCCATGTCGCACATTTATTCCATGAGAACGGAATTTTTTTTGCTAGAAACCGTTAATGGTGTACACACTTGTTACGCAGCACGAGGTACAACATGATGACTATTAAACTAGCACGTCATTTCACCAAACGAAGCCTTCTCTTTACCTTGTTAACGTTGATTTTACCAACGACGGGGTTTTCACAAGTGCTTGATAATCCAGTACAGCCGGTACTTCAGGATGTTCAACGCACAACCGATCGTGTGCGTAACCAAGTGCAACAGCGCGTTCAAGATAATGTGCAGCAGCGCTTACCTGAAACGCTGCAAAACCTTCATCAAGGGGTCGTGACAGTCGCCAATGACACCATGAATCGACTACCGGTACTTGGCGCCAACAACCAAGAGTTATTTACTGAGGTCACACTCGACGATGGCACGCGTGTGTTGGAGCGCGAATGGCTCGTCGTAGCCTCAGCAGAAGCCGAGCAAGTACTTCAAAAATTGGGTTCTGAGCTGCTTGCAAAGCAAGAACTCGGCGCAGTTGGCATGACGGTATTGCGGTTTAAAGTGCCGGCGGAGTTCAATGATGAAGAGCTGTTGCGTCGTGAATTACCCGATGCCGAAGCGGCATCGTTAGCGCGCCATTATGTTTATGACACCCAAGGCTCGGCTGCTACGGCAGACACTGAGCAAGCTGCTCAGCAGCGCTGGTGTGAAACCCCGGTGACGATTGGTATGATTGATACGGCCGTCGACACCGCGCATCCGGCCTTTGCGAGCCATACCATTGTGCAAAAGGATTTTCTAGCGAATGGTATTGCGCAGCCTACTGCACATGGCACTGCTGTAGCCGGCTTACTTGTTGGTTCACATGAAGACTACATGAGCTTAGTGCCTCAGGCGAAACTTTATAGCGCAGCCATTTTTCATCGCCATAATGCCTTGCAACAAGGCGCTGCGTTGTTACCGTTGTTAGAAGCGTTGAACTGGTTGGCTGAACAACAGGTTCGTGTGATCAACATGTCATTGACGGGGCCCGGCAACCCTTTGTTAGAGCAGGCGGTAAAGCGTCTTTCTGAACAAAATATATTGCTCGTTGCGGCAGCGGGTAATGATGGACCTGCAGCACCTGCGAGCTATCCGGCCGCTTATGACGAGGTGATCGCGGTGACTGCAGTTGATGGTCACGGCGCCATTTATCGGTGGGCGAATCAAGGTGAGTTTGTTGAGTTTGCGGCACGTGGTGTGCAGGTTAAGACAGCGCGACGTGATGGTCAGGTTGGCTATGAAACGGGCACCTCGATGGCCGCGCCAGCGGTGAGCGCAGCGGCTGCGTGTATTTGGCATGAAAATAAACTGCAAAATGTCGCTGAAGTGCGACAGGCACTTCAGCAACGGGTGATTGATCTTGGTACTAAAGGTCGTGATTCAGTGTTCGGTTTCGGGCTCTTAACTGCCGAATGAAACGTCCAAATACAAAAGTTGAATTAGAACGCATAGCTCAACTTCAACTCAGCGAGGGTCTCGTTATAGTCCACATCGGCGAAGTTAGATTGGTTATCAACATACTCAATGGTTGGCGTTAGCTTAAATGCCGAAACCAGCGGAATATCCCACTTCGCGCGCACGGTCAAACGTTGCTCCTCACGTGCAGCACCATCAAGCAGCTGCATTGGGGCCACGTAGTCACGTTGTTGCCACTGCAGATGAACTTGCCAGGTATGTTCGCCACCCCAGCCTGCGGCTTGTGATTGCCAAGTCAGTCGGTACTGCGGCTCTTGGTAACTGAGCTCAGGGTTGGTGGCTGTTTCATCATGGTAGGTATAACCGAACATCACGAAAGTCTTGGCCGAAGGCGTGAACCAATACACATCGCCGGTCATAGCCTGAGCGGTCGCATTGCGATCGGGCACCTGATTAAATGACTTGTCGATGTCTTGTAATGCAATGCGGGTATACCAACGCGTTCCCCACAATCGAGCAAGATAAAGTGCGTCTTGCTGATAATCCATAAACGCCTGCTCAGCCAGATCAGCCTGAGCATCATGACGACTTACGCCCACGGTGAGTGCGTTGAAGTCATATGACAAATCGCCAGAAATGGTGGTGATGGCCAAATCAAATTCATCTTGCGATTGATAGAGCGTTTCGCTGTGGGTAATGCCGGTATTAACGTTTAAGCTGGCCCACGGATTCCATTTCAGCGAGAGACTGCCGTTGAGTTGGGCTGCTTGGTCGGATTTATTGGTTGCAGTATCGAGTTCACGCACCGTGACGTTACTATCGTATAAATACCCCGCTTCGAGCTTACCCTGCCAGCTAAAATCTGGCTCTTCGGCGAGCCCAGTACTTGGCAGTAAGCCCGCGGCGGCAAGGCTAAAAACAAACGTTGATGTTTTCATGGTGATTCCTCCGAGTAAAATATGGAGCTAGCGCGGGGCTAGCTCCATGTCTTCAGGGTCAATCAGGTTTACCTATATTAGTTACCAATGTTGCCGCGAATGGTATTGCGTACCGCAGCATCAACAGTCGATTCCACAGAGCTGTTAATGGTGTCATTCACGCTATCGGTAACGGCAGCTTCAGAAGCTGTCTCGATTGCACCTGAAACAGTTGATGAAACTGTGTCATTAACCGTTGCAGTGACAGCGCCAGCCGTCTGTTGTGCAACGTTTGCAGTTGCATCGACTGTGTTAACAACGTCAGATTGCAAGCCATTAACAGTTTCAAGTGATGCATCGGCTTGACTTGATAGGTCTTGTTCACTTTCAGCTAGCAATTCACCACTGGTTTCAGAAGCTTCTTCCGTTTGCTCGTCATCCGGTTGTTCTTCTTCGGTTGACGAGTCGCTATCCATAGCAGGTTGTGGCATTTGCGCCGAAGCATTTGCGTTTGCATTGGCAGAAACTTGAGTATCGGCCTCTGCGCGATTGTTTTCAGCCTCTACCGAAGTTGATTGCTGCGCAGCAACAGAAGCATTTGCGCTGAGCGAGGCATCTTGTGCGAAAGCCGCACCTGAAGTTAAAGCGAGTGATAAAGCGATTACGTTTAAGTTAAATACGGTTTTCATAATGATTCCTCCGTTATGTCGTAATGACACTTCGATAACGGCAGGAGACCGCGCATTATTCCGTAGTCTTTTGTAAAGGCAGTGCAAAGCGCCAGCAAATGTTGTGTTGATGATATTTCTCGTTACCGATAAAATGCGCCCCTGCCTACAAGGAGCATATTTTGGACGCATTTCTTACTTCGACGGTGACCGTCGCTCTTGCTGAAATTGGCGATAAAACGCAATTACTCAGCCTGTTTTTAGCCGCGCGCTATCGTCACAAATGGTCGATTATTGCGGGAATCTTTGTGGCCACCGTTTTGAATCACTTTGTATCGGCTTGGTTCGGCAGTTGGATTGTTGGTGTATTGCCTGAAAATATTGCGACTTACATTGTTGCGGCCTGTTTTATTGCCGTGGGTTTGTGGGTGCTAATTCCTGATAAGCCAGACAACGATGAACACAATGAGGTGCGTAAATATGGGGCATTTATCGCTACCACGATATTGTTTTTTATTGCTGAAATTGGCGACAAAACCCAGGTGGCAACCATTGTCCTTGGCGCGCAATACACCAGTGTGATGGCGGTTACCATGGGAACCACCTTGGGCATGATGGTTGCAAATGTGCCGATTGTATTGCTCGGTGGAAAACTCATGCAGAAACTGCCGCTTGATCTCGCTCGCTATATCGCTTCAGCGGTGTTCATTCTTCTCGGTATCGTTGCTCTGTTTTGGTGATTCACTACGGTTGTAAAAAAACTTAACCATGATCACAAAACTGACCAAGATTTAATCTATAGTTGATCGCACATTGAAAGAAAATTGGAGGTGTGCGATGCCCCGTCTTGAAGATAAAGTTGCCATTATTACTGGTGGTGCCGCAGGCATAGGTCTTGCGACTGCGGCATTATTTTTGCGCGAAGGTGCGAAAGTTTGCCTTGTCGACTTAAAGCAGTCTGACCTAGATGTCGCGGAAAAAGAGCTGGGTCATGCCGACCGTGTGTTTAGCGTCGCCGCTGATGTATCGAATGAATCCGACGTACAGAAGTTTATCCAAGCAACCCTAGCGCATTTCTCGCGCATTGATGTTCTGGTCAATAACGCCGGCATTGAATGCAAACCCGCTGCTGTGCATGAGCAAGCAACCGAACATTTTGACCGCGTGATGGCAGTGAATGCTCGCGGCGTATTTCTTGGCATGAAGTACGCTTTGCCGCATATGCTCAAAGCGAAGTCTGGCAGTATTATTAATATGTCGTCGGTAGCGGGTCTCGATGGCTTTGGCAATATGAGTCCGTATGTGGCGTCAAAACATGCCGTGGTTGGTTTGACCAAGTCAGCCGCATTAGAAGCTGGACCATTTGGCGTGCGCGTTAACTCCGTGCATCCATCGCCCATTCATACACGAATGATGCGAGCTATTGAAGAAACCATGAACCCTGGCCATGGTAAAGAAGTGCAAAGCCAATTTGAACAAATCATTCCAATGCAGCATTATGGCGAACCGATGGACGTGGCGAACTTAGTGTTGTTTTTGGCGTCTGATGACAGTAGTTTTATTACGGGTTGCCAATATCGCGTCGACGGCGGCATGGGCGCCAGTTAAAAAGCCAAGACGATATTAGCTCTTAGATATTGGATATTAGAAAATACAGTTATGTTGAGATTTGGTGCTGACAAAAAACGTGCTTATGCCGCCTTAATGGCGGTGTTTTGCGTGCTGTTTTTGTGTTGGGGTCAACAAAGTAGCTGGGTCCCTGCAGGGTGTCCACAAGCTCAACATGACACCCAAATCAGTGCTGCTGGCGATACGGTGGTGGTTGCTGAGTGCGATAGCTCCTCGCAATTACTGCAACAGGCGCATCTCAATATATTAGATGGCGGCACGGCGCTTTCGCTGTTTGTGGGCGTGATTTTACTGGTTATTATTCGTCAGCTATTTGTTGGATTTGCGCAGGCGCCGCCCAGTTATCGGCGACGCCGACCCCACCTTCTATTTTGTGTATTCAATGAGTAACACCGGCATGGTTTAAAACTGTGTGATTGCACATTGCTGAATGTGTGATAAATAATCATGAATACATGAGATAAGTTTATGATAAATAATTTAAAAATCTGGTTGGCGACACTGTTGCTCTGGTTACTGAGTAGTAGTGCTCAGGCCCAAGTGGCGACCGACTGGATTCAACTCGAAGAACATCCTCCTGTTCAAGTGCGCTTGCTAATATCAGGCAAAACCGATCCGGAACAACGTCAAGTTGCGGCACTGCTGCAGGTGCGGCTTGCCGAGAATTGGAAAACCTATTGGCGTACGCCAGGCGAGGGCGGTGTGCCACCGCAGTTGGCTTGGCAGAACGATTCCGTCAATATCACCGACATTGCTTGGCGCTTCCCGGTACCTGAGCGTTTTGATGTGCAAGAAATCGAAACCGTCGGCTATCAAGGTGATATCAACTTTCCATTGCAAATTAGTGTGGAAAATTGGCAACAACCCGTTGCGCTGCAAGGGCTCCTAACCTTAGCCAGCTGTACTAATATTTGCGTGATCTCGGACTTCCCTTTGGCATTAAACTTCACGCCAAGTGAGCTTACTGCTGATATGGATGCGATGTTTGCTTACGAGCAGGCGCAAAGTGCCCTGCCGCATCGAGATCACCCGCAGCTCAGTGTCGCTGACATGGTCTGGTCGGCGTCGCAACAGCAATTAGCGGTTACCGTTAAAAATACCGCGCAATGGCGACAGCCGCGGATTTTTGTGGATAGTTTGCGCGAGGATTATGCGGATCTAACCATCGAGTTATTAGAGCAACACCATCAGGGCAATGAGCTGACCGCGCGGTTTGCAATTTCGCATTGGCTGGAACAGCCCGAACTAGCCGGTGAGCCGCTACAGGTGACAATCGCCGATGAGCTAATTCGGGCAGAACTTAGTGCAACGGCGCATGCCGGCAGCGTCAGCTCATCAACAACCGCCACAGGCTGGTGGTTGATGGTTCCGCTGGCGTTACTGGGCGGGCTAATTTTGAATATCATGCCATGCGTGTTGCCAGTACTGGGCTTAAAGCTACAGTCGGTGATGGTTGCCGAGCGTGAACGAAGTCAGGTTCGCCGTCAATTTATTGCCTCGGCGCTTGGTATCATCACGTCATTTGTGCTTCTGGCTATCATGTTGATGTTATTAAAGCTTGGTGGTCACGCGATTGGCTGGGGCATCCAGTTCCAGAACCCTTATTTTATTGGTGGTATGGCAATCGTCATCGGCTTGTTTGCGTTGTCAGTGAGCGGTTTATGGACAATTCAGCTTCCGCAAGGCATGCAACAATGGGTCGCCACCCGCGGTGATCAATCCACATTGGGACATTTCATTCAAGGTATGTTCGCAACCTTACTGGCGACACCCTGCACTGCACCATTTCTCGGCACAGCCGTTGCCTTTGCCCTGGCCACATCTAACTTACAACTATTGATGATTTTTATCGCATTAGGTGTTGGTATGGCCCTACCGTGGTTGGCGGTTGCACTATGGCCAAGCGTCGCGATGAAACTACCGAAACCGGGGCCTTGGTTGAAGTGGGTCAATCGGATTTTTGCGTTGTTGCTGTTGCTCACCACCGCATGGTTAATTAGTTTGCTTGGCAATCATGTCAGTGCCACCACGTTTACATTCATTGTCGCCGCCTTGGTGTTATTGGCGTTGATGTTAGCCTATCGTCGTTTTGGGCGAGCTGGTGTCATCGGTGCTATCGCTGGCGCTATGTTACTGAGCGGGTTTGGTTTGCTCATCAGCAGTTGGACAAGTCAGCCAACGCAGCTACAAGAGCATGCGTGGCAACCGCTTGAGCCAAATGCAATTGCGCGTGCAGTCGCTCAAGGACAAGTGGTGTTTGTGGATGTGACAGCTGATTGGTGTGTAACCTGTAAGGCCAACAAAATAGGGGTGTTGTTGCAAGAGCCGGTTGCTAGTGCGTTACGCGCCGACGATGTCTTACTCATGCAAGGCGATTGGACTCGCCCTAGTGAGCAAATCACGGATTATCTGCGTAGCTATAACCGTTATGGTGTGCCGTTTAATCAAGTTTATGGACCAGGCGCACCGAACGGCATAGCGTTGCCAGTGATACTCACAGATAACGCTGTGTTAGCAGCAATTGAGCAGGCCCGTTGATGAAATTTCTCAAGCAACTCGCTATTTATCTCGCCATATTCATTGCCATCAGTTTTGCAGTGGATAGTTGGCGTAGTCGTGGTCTGCCGTCAGGTCCGATTGATGCGCTCAGTGTCGTGACTATTGAGCAACAGCAACACGATGTTCTGGCTCGTAGTTATGAGCAGCCGGTGATGCTGTACTTCTGGGCCATCTGGTGCCCAGTATGTGATTGGGTATCACCGTCCATTAACTGGCTTGCGGACGATCATGCCGTGTTGAGCGTGGCCATTCGCTCGGGCAATGACGCGCGGCTAACTAGCTATTTGCAACACCATGACTATCAATTTGAAACCGTGAATGACAACACGGGTGAATTAGCGCGTCGTTGGCAAATTAATGCGACCCCGACGGTTGTTATCATTGCTAATGGCGAAATTGTTTCTTACACCACTGGTGCTTCGACGCCAGTCGGTTTATGGTTGCGTCTAACTTGGGCGCAATGGATGCAAAAATTGGAGAAGTTATGAAGTACCTTTTAAGCACTATTTTGTCGTTGTTTTTGATTGTGAGTGCTGCGAGCAACGCACAACAACCATCGACTCAAGCGCAGCAACTGGATCAAATTAATGAACTGCTTGAGCAAAATCCAGAAGTGATCCCAAGCGTGTTGAATAGTTTGCAGCAATATATTTCGAGTAAAAAAACTGCTGAACAAGCGCAACGTGATCATGGGCAATGGTTACTTGATAATGATGACGCACACCCATGGTTTGGTAACGAAAATGGCACCGTACCGGTGATTGTCTTTACCGACTATGATTGTCCATATTGCAAACGCTTAGAACCACATTTGCAGAAGCTCGTGGAAGAATTTCCGCAAGTGAAAGTGATCAACGTGCTGGTGCCACTGCGTCAACAAAGCGTGCAAGGCGGCAATTTAAATCCAGCTAACTTTGCTTTAAATGTGTGGCAGAACCAACCGGAGCAATTTGCCGAAGTACATGACCTTCTTTATAAAAAGAATGGCTTACATACCGGCAAATCGTTGGAGCAAATTGCGCGAAAAACCGGTACACGTTCGCAGTTAGATAGCCCAAAAGCGACACCGACGGTGATTGAACGCAACTATCGTGCCTTCGCTGATTTCCAATTGCGTGGTACGCCAGCCATCATGGTGGGTGGACAAACCATTCCAGGCTACATTGAATATAGTGAGCTGAAGCAGATTGTGCAGCAAACACTCGCACAATAACGTTGAGATTTATGCTACAGAAACTGTCGTTAATCGTGTTGGCGCCCTTGTTGATATGGCAGGGGCGCCAAGTTCGCAAAAATACACTGCGGCTACCCGAAGCTGCGGAGGCAATTCAAGAAATCTAGCAATGGTCAGCCCACATCTCTGTTATACTTGCGCCTCGCTCTCCAATGAAGAAGAACCCCACCATGTCGAAATCCTTACCAGCCGCATCAAATTTTGCCGAAGTAGGCCTTGCTGAAGCGTTGCTTAAAAGTTTAAACGAAGCCGGCTACGAACAAATGACACCGGTGCAAGCAAGCAGCTTACCGCTCATGCTAGGCGGCGATGACGTGGTGGTGCAGGCGCAAACCGGTTCGGGAAAGACTGCTGCTTTTGCCTTAGCAATACTCGCAAAATTAGACGTCACCGAATTTGCTCCGCAAGCATTAGTGTTGTGCCCGACGCGTGAGCTGGCAGAGCAGGTGGCGGAGTCCATTCGTAAATTGGCAAAGAACATGGCGAACGTGAAAGTTCTGACATTGTGTGGCGGAGTTCCAACCCGCTTCCAAATCGCCTCGCTAGAGCATGGCGCGCACATTTTAGTCGGCACGCCAGGGCGTGTTCTTGATCATCTCAACCAGAATCGACTGAACTTTGCCAAGTTACAAACATTAGTGCTTGATGAAGCCGATAGAATGCTCGAGATGGGTTTTCAGGATGAACTCCGAGCGATTGTGGCGAAAACGCCGTCGACGCGTCAAAATTTACTGTTTAGTGCAACCTATCCCAACAGCATCGTTCAACTGACACAACAAGTGAGCAAGCAGGCGCAGTTACTGAAAGTTGCTGAAACCCCAACGCAGGCAAAAATCAGCCAAGTGTTTTATCAACTGGATGACACCGATTCGGCTTATGCCGTGCAGCAAATTCTGCTGAGCCAACAGCCGCAAAACTGCATCGTTTTTTGTAATACCAAAGCGGAAGCCCAGCGTATTACCGATAAATTAATCGGGAAAGGGTTTAGCGCCCTCGCGTTACATGGTGATTTGGAACAAAAAGACCGCGATCAAACCATGGTGCAATTTAGTCATGGTAGCGCACGTGTTTTAGTGGCAACCGATGTTGCCGCGCGTGGGCTCGATATTGCCGAGTTGGATATGGTGATCAGCGTCAACATCGCCCATGATCTCGACACTCACACGCATCGCATTGGCCGTACCGGTCGTGCTGGCGCTGAAGGGCTTGCAGTAACGCTTGTGGGTGCGCAAGATGATTACAAGTTACGTCTGTTGGAAGATGATTTCGCCGAGCCGATTCGTTTGCAAGCGCTACCCACCGCACCATCAAGCAGTAAACCACTGCAATCGGACTGGGTGACCTTGCAACTCAGCGGCGGCAAAAAAGATAAATTGCGCCCAGGCGATATCGTTGGTGCACTGACTCGTGACAACAAATTAACTGTTCAGCAAATCGGCAAGATCAAGGTACAAAGCAGTTGGGCATTTGTAACCGTCGCAAGCAGTGCCGCAAAGCACGCTTTGAACCTGATCAACAACGACAAAATCAAAGGCAAACGCTTTCGCGCTCGCGCACTTTAAACGCTCTCGCCGCAAACCCAGCCGCTTGACCACGCCCATTGGAAGTTATAGCCGCCCAACCAGCCAGTGACGTCGAGCACTTCACCAATGAAAAATAGGCCAGGTTGTAAGCGGCTCTCCATGGTTTTCGAGCTCACTTCGTTGGTATCAACGCCACCGAGAGTGACCTCAGCAGTACGGTAGCCCTCCGTGCCATTTGGCTTCAAGGGCCATTGGTGAAGGGTATCGGCAACACTTTGTAGGAGCGCATTATTGCAATCGGCGAGGTTTTTATCCGGCCACTGATATTGCTCACAGAGAGTTAAAGCTAAGCGCTTCGGGAACCACTCTTGAATAGCGGTGCGTAAACTCATGCGTGGACGGCTTTGGCGCAGTTCGCTCAGGGCAGTAAATACATCGTCTTGCGGCAATAAATTCACGGCAATACTTTCGCCGGGTAGCCAGTAGGATGAAATTTGTAGCATGGATGGGCCGGACACTCCGCGATGAGTAAACAACATCGCTTCTTTGAAGCTGGCTCGGTCATTACTCGCAACCACATCAACACTGAGCCCAGAAAGTTCAGCATAGCGTTGTTTATCAGCATCATGCAGGGTAAACGGCACGAGCCCAGCACGCACCGGCACTACGCGGTGACCAAATTGTTCCGCCAGTTGATAACCGAGCGGGGTAGCGCCTAGCTTAGGCATCGATAATCCACCGCAAGCCACAACGATTTTTTCGGCTTGCAGCAGCCCTTGGGAAGTTTTCACCACATAGCCATCAGCGGTGTGTTCAACACTCAGAACTTCGGTGCGTAATTGCACATGTGCGCCATTTTTGCTGCACTCTTTCACCAGCATATTGACGATATCTTTGGCGCTATCGTCACAAAAAAGTTGGCCGAGCGTTTTCTCGTGGTAGGCAATGCCATAATCGTTAACTAAGCCAATAAAATCCCATTGGGTATAACGGCTGAGTGCCGATTTACAAAAGTGCGGATTTTCCGAGAGGTAGTTTTCGGGGCTAGCGTACATATTGGTGAAATTGCAGCGCCCGCCGCCGGAGATTAATATTTTTTTACCAGCTTGCTTGGCGTGATCGAGCACCAGAACCCGTCGACCACGCTTTGCTGCAGTTGCCGCACAATGCAGGCCAGCAGCACCGGCCCCAATCACAATCACATCATGTACGGCAGACTGCGACACGGCATTAACCTTGCAGTGCTTCGAGTACGTGTTCAGCGCTACTCACGCCGTAAGTTTTCTCGTCTTCAACGAACAAATGTGTGATCACACCGTCGGTAATAACCATCGCATAACGCTCCGCGCGGGTGCCGCCGAAACTACCAGTTTCTTTGATAAGGCCCAATTGCTGGTGATAAGACGCATCGCCATCAGCCAGTAGCATCACGCTGTCATCAACGTTCAGGGCTTTACCCCAAGCTTTCATGACAAAAGCATCGTTTACCGCAACACAAGCGATGGTTTGTACGCCTTGTGCGCGCAAATCATTCGCGTGTTTGACAAAGCTTGGTAAGTGCTTTTCCGAGCAGGTTGGAGTAAATGCGCCGGGTACCGCAAATAAAATGTGTGTGCCTTTGGCAAACAACTCAGCTGGATTGAATTGTTGCATACCCACTTCGCCAAGTGCGGTTAACGTGCCTGCAGGAATTCGGTCATTGGTTTTAATCATGATGTTGCTCCGGGAAATATAAATCAAAGCGGTGTTTCTTGCTGACCACTTGGGCATGCGGTGAAACACCGGCGAGAAAATCAGCGTGTTGCGGTCGCTTCACCACCACTCGCTGACGAGCTATTCGTAGCGCAGGTTGCAACAACGCATCGGCGTCTTCGTCGGCGCCAACTAATTGTTGAAACATTTGCATGTCTTTCTTTACGGCTGCTTTGGCTTTGCGATCACCTTTGGGGTACATCGGGTCTAAATAAACCACGTCAAAGCTGTCGTCTGCAATCTCATCTAAGCTACTCACGTCTACCAAGTATAGTCGATGCCGCCACTCTGGTATGGCTTGATGCAGTCGGTTTAAGGCATCTGCAAGTAACTGCTTCACTATCGGATGACGTTCATTTAAGCCCACGGTTGCGCCTAATTGAGCTAATACCTGAGCATCACGACCTAGTCCCGCGGTTGCGTCTAAGATGCTTGGATTTTTAATTTTGTGCAAGCCGCATGCGCGCGCAATTGCTTCGTCTTTAATGCGTGCTTGCGCCGCCCGAAAGGCCGCTTTACCAGCCAAAAAATCAATTCGTAACGGATGCATTTTCGGCTGTTCGAGCCAGCGCAGTTGTAACCCGTCCGCACTTTGTTCAAGCACAAAAGCGTTGTCGGATGAGCCTACGCTCATGGCTGACGTTCCATATCAATATGGGGAATATCGTCTTCTAAGTACTCATCGCTAATCGCGACAAAACCGAAACTTTCGTAGAACGCGCGCAAATACACTTGCGCCCCCAAGCGAATCGATAAGTTTGGCGTGTAGGTATGGCAGACTTCGAGAGCGCGTTGCATGAGTTCACGACCAAGCCCTGAGCGACGCACGGATTGCGCAGTGAGCACGCGGCCAATGCGCGAATAACCATCGCCGTCTTTACCCAAGAAAATACGCGCATAAGCTACAACGGTTTGTTGACCGTCATTGGCCCACAAATGCAGCGCGTGGCTATCACTGCCGTCGGCATCTAAATAGGGGCAGGTCTGTTCAACCACAAACACCTGTTCACGCCGTTGCATGATGTCGTACAGCTCGGTGGTGTTGAGCTTAGCAAATGCTTTTAAATGCCAATTCATCGTAACCGCTTCCGTAGTTCAGGGGTCAATGTGACAACGTTATTACGCTTGTTGTCATACAGCGCGAGTAGTTCAGCAACCTTGCCGCGGCTATCGCCTTTCGGGCTGATAAATCGCGCCACTTGTAAGCTCTCTAGTTCAGCTTTTTTATATAACAGGCGGGTAAATTCAGTGTCATGGTTGCTGATGACCACAGGTATGCCACGCTTTCTGGCTGTATGTTCGGCGCGGCGTGCTAATTCGGTCTGATCATCAATACCAAAGCCACCACAGGCATAACTTGTGAAATTAGCGGTTAAACTCAGCGGTGCATAGGGTGGATCGCAATACACCACGTCGCCTTTGCGTGCGCGTCGAAATACTTGCTCGAAGCTCATGCAGGTGAAGGTGGCTTGCTGCGCCTTTTCGGCAAAGAACTCAATTTCGGCTTGCGGAAAGTAAGGACGCTGATATTGCCCAAATGGAACGTTAAATTGCCCGGAAAAATTGTAGCGACACAGTCCGTTATAACCATGTCGATTCAGGTATAAAAACAATAATGAACGCTCGTACGGGTCACTACTACTATTAAATTGCTGCCGCAGCGCATAGTAGGCTTCAGGTGAATTATTCGCGACACTGAAGAGCTTGCGAGCATCTTCAATAAAACGTTTCGGACGACGTTTCACAAACTTAAACAACGTAATTAAGTCGGGATTCACATCGTTGAGCAAGTACTTTGGGTAGTCGGTATTCAGGAACACCGAACCAGCACCAACAAAGGGCTCAATCAGCTTATTACCGTCTGGCAGTACCGCGGTAATTGATTCAATCAGATTATATTTACCGCCTGCCCACTTCAGAAAGGCGCGCTGCTTCGTCATGCTCATTGGCTCATTATAATAAAGGGCTACGTGCGTCAGAATGGCTCATCGCGGCAATTGCTTTGCCGATAGCTTGCCAGTCTGACCACGGCTCAAGGCAGGCTTTTCCGATAGCTGTAGGTAACACTAACCGAACCACACCCGCTTGTACTTTTTTATCACGTTGCATAAACGTCTGCCAGCGCTCTAATGGCATTTCTGGTGCGCGCACAGGTAAGTTGAGTTGTCTTAATAGGGTTTCGATACGGGTAAAATCGTGACTGCTCAGCCGATTCTGTTGATGCATGAAATAGGCGGCAATCACGGTGCCGGCTGCCACTGCTTCACCATGCTTCCAGTTCTCGAAGTGTGCCGCTTCAATAGCATGTCCAAAGGTGTGACCAAGATTGAGTAATGCTCGCACGGATTGCTCACGTTCATCGGCGGCAACAACGTCAGCTTTGATTTCGCAGCTGCGTTGAATGGCGTACGTTAGGGCTGCGGCATCGCGCTGGTTCAGTTCTCTTTGATGCGCTTCTAACCAAGCAAAAAAATCAGCGTCGGCGATAATACCGTACTTCACCACCTCGGCTAAGCCACAGGCATAATCACGGTCGTTCAGTGTACTCAAGCAGTGGGTGTCAATTAACACCGCTTGCGGCTGATAAAACGCGCCAATGAGGTTCTTGCCGCCAGGATGATTGATAGCCGTTTTGCCGCCGACGGATGAGTCGACTTGTGCCAATAAAGTGGTCGGGATTTGGTAAAACCCAACACCACGTTGATAGGTTGCTGCTACGAATCCAGCAAGATCACCAACCACACCGCCGCCAAGCGCAATAATCGCGCAGTCGCGATTAAAATTATGCCTAATCAAAGTGTCCATAACGGCTGCATAATTGGCAAAACTTTTAGCGATCTCACCGTCTTCAATCAGATGTGTCACCACGGTGTGGTGCCTTAATTGAGCGCGCACTTGGTCGCCATACAATGGGTCAACAACGGTATTCGAGAGGAGTAAAATTTGTTGCGGTAGATGTTCGAATAATGGCGTACGTGCGAGCAAGCCAGCGCCAATATCAATCGGATAGCTGCGCTCATCTAAACCCACGATGATTTGCTGTGTGGTGTTCTGCATGAGCGCCTCCGGATTTAATCGTCGAGTAGTTTATAAACCAACTTTTTCAATAATTTGATCAATCACTAACTTGGTACTTTGTTCGTCTGTGCGCACGACAATATCAGCAATTTCTTCATACAGTGGATTACGTAACTCAGCGAGGTTCTCGAGCACTTCGCGTGGGTTGTCCGCTTCGGCAATTAATGGCCGACGCTTGTCACGCTGGGTGCGGGCCAGTTGCTTTTCGATAGTGGTTTGTAAATACACAACCACACCGCGAGCGGATAAGCGGTTGCGGCTTTCTTTGCTCAAGATAGAGCCACCACCGGTCGCGAGTACAATACCGGTATTTTCAGTCAGTTCTTCAATAACTTTTTCTTCGCGTAAGCGAAAACCTTCTTCGCCTTCTAACTCGAACACCCAAGCAATATCGGCGCCAGTGCGGCGTTCGATTTCGGTGTCAGAATCAAAAAATTCGAGATGAAGTTGGCGGGCTAATTGTCGCCCGATTGTGCTTTTACCAGCGCCCATAGGGCCCACTAAGAAAATGTTACGTTTTTCAGCCATATTGATGTGTTACTTCACTTATTTAACTAGCTGTGACTCACGGAATCCGGAGTGTCTCAAGACCTTCCTTAACCCAACCAAAAAGATGCGCGATTATCGCAAGTCACAGCTCCATAAGCAAGGTTTACGGCGTATTCGTTACAATTCGTGGTGTGACGAAAATTAACAGTTCACGCTTTTCGTTAACTTGGCTATCAGTACGGAACAAAACGCCAACGTATGGAATATCACCCAGCAACGGCACTTTTGAAATGTCGTTTAAGATTTGCTGTTGGTAAATACCACCTAACACGATGGTTTCACCGTTCTCAACTAATACCTGCGTGCTGATCTCCTGAGTATCAATCGATACTGCAGGGCCAGTTGGCGTGCTCACGGTTTCGCCACGGGTATTTTGCGTGATCACTAAGTCGAGAATAACGCGATTATCTGGCGTAATTTGTGGCGTTACCGTTAACCCTAAAACAGCCTTTTTGAACTGGACTGAGGTGGCACCCGATGAGGCGCTTTCCACGTATGGAATTTCGGTACCTTGCTCAATATAGGCTTCTTTTTGGTTTGCAGTAGTGATACGCGGGCTGGCAATGATTTCGCCCTTGTTTTCACGCTCCAGTGCCGACAATTCGAGGTCTAACAAACGCCCATCAGCTAGTTTGGCAACTTGGAAACCAATGGTGGCTGCCGGTGATGCAATTGGCAGGTTCACGTTGAAGTCACCGGTCACATTGGTACCAGTACCCCATGGTGGCGGCACTGAGGTGTCCAGTGCTGGTTCGGTGATACCCCAGCGAATACCGAGTTCATCACTAATATTGTCACGTACCGTCACCATCCGTGCTTCGATGATTACTTGTTTTACCGGCACGTCGAGTACTTTTACCATCGCTTTAACGGTATCGATTTGTTCCGGCGTATCACGCACGAGTAGCGTGTTAGTGCGCTCATCCACAGTTACTGCACCGCGACTCGATAATAAGTCTGAGCTGTCGGTACGCAAAATCTGCGCAATCTCATCGGCTTTGGCGTAATTGATTTGAATATATGAGCTTTCAAGCGGCGCAAGCTCTTGCATGCGCTGCTGACTTTCAAGCTGTTCCGCTTCACGTTGGGCGAGTTCAGATGCTGGCGCAACAATCAGAATGTTCTCATCGTAGCGTTTATCGAGTCCTTTCACGCGTAAGATAGTCTCAAGCGCGCGCTCCCAAGGAACATTTTCAAGACGCAAGGTGATATTACCCGTTACGGACTCACTGGCAACCAAGTTGAGGTTGTTCTCGTCGGCCAAAATCTGAAGGAGTTGACGCACAGGAACATCTTGGAAATTCAACGAAATCGGCTTCTGACTCGATTTTGCTTGAGCTTCTTGCGCGTCCACTTGCGGTGCTTCAGCAAGGTTCAGGCGCAAGTAACCATCAATTTGTTCAAGTTGATGTTTAAATTTGCGCTTACCGGCAATTTTAATGCGGCTGTTACGACCGTCGCGGAACGTTTCCACGTATGCGACCGGGGTTGCGAACTGGCTAACATCTAAAACATAAAGAAGATCTTCGGGTAACTCAGTGTCATACAAGATGAGTTCGAGATCATTACCACGCATGCGCGCTTCGTGCTCAACATTGTCTTTGTTCAAAGCGATACTGACTTGACCGACATCATTCGACAGACGGAAGAAATTGATATTGGTTACCGCTGTTTTCTTCGGTTGTTGCTTACTTTCAGTACGGACTTCTGCGCGTTGTGGCTCTGCAGGTTTTGCCGGAGTTTGAGTTGCCGCTTCTGGTTTAGCTGGAACTGGCTTGGTATCAGTGACCGGGCGCTGCTCCGCTTTTTCTGGTGCTGGTTTCGGTTCAGCTGGCTTGCTTGGGGTCGGCTTCGGCGTTGCTGGCTGAGGCGACGGTTTAGCGCTTGTTGCAGCAGGTTTGTTACCATCTTTCGGTGCCACGAAAACCAAAACCATTACTTCACCAAAGCGGCTCATTAAGTTTTCAAGCGGTTGTTTGGTATACACACGCAACATTAAATCTTCGCGTTGCTGCTCAATTTCAACGTAATCCAGTAACGGATGATCTGGCAGATTTAAGCGGCCATCTGGCATGTTGGCGCTGGTGCCAAGCAACAAAAACTCATGGAGATTTCGATTGCTGCTGCGAGTGACAACGGGAGACTCGACACGTTTCGAAAAGTGCGCTTCAAGATTAAAGCGATCTTTATTTAACGCAATCTGCTCAACCCGTAAGAGCTCATTGGCTGATACCGCAAGTGGCATCAACAGCAGTAGACATAAGGTACGGATTAAGTGCTTCATTAGTTCGAGCTCCTTTGCGAGTTCAGCAAGGTTAACGATACGTCGCGTTGCTGCCAGCAGCCGTCACCGGTTGCTAACCATTCACGAATCGAAATTTGTTGTGGAGTAATGGCGATGATGCGGCCGTTGTCGAGACCGATGAAATCACCACGTTGTACGCGGAATAATTTACCTTCGTTGGAAACCAGTAGCCCGATGAGCTGACCATTTCCTGAACGCATGGTGCCGCTCAAAGCCAACTGATCCAGGGCGACACCCTCTAAACCACCCTTAGGTGCACCGAGTGTTGGTTGCGGACAATTTTGGCCTGATACTTGCGCAGCAGAATCACGCAACGGTGTCGGCTGAAACGGATTACGAATATCGGCGCCGGTGTAGACAATACGTTCAAGCACAGGAAGCTCAGGCGGTGGACTAATACCAGGTTTCGCAGTTTGCTGAACCTCACTTGTGAACTGCTCGAGATCTTGGTGACCCGTTGGTGCACAGCCTGCTAAGAAGCCAAATGCAGCTAACGACACAATCATTTTTTTCATCATGGTTGTGTCCTCAAAGTTTGCTGACGATAGGTTTCAGCATTCACTGACAAGCTGAGTGTGCCTTCGTCATCTTGTAACTGCATCTTGAAATCTTTCACACTAATAATGCGATCAAGGCTCGACATCTGACCGACAAAGTCACCGATTTGATGGTATGCACCTTTCAATTCAATGCGCATTGGCAGCGCAGTATAAAACTCGCGTGGCTGCGGCATGAGCCATTCGATGCGGTCAAAGCGCAAGCCACTCTTGGTGCCAATTAAGCTAATATCATCCAAAAGCTTCGGTGTTTCGTCGTCGTTTGGCAGCATCGCAAGCAGTGTTTCTAGGTCGCTATTGAGTTGCTCAAGTTGCTCCCGATAGAGCGGCAAATTCACAGCCGTTTGATATTTACTACGATAGTCTTCTTTAAGTTGCGCTTCTTTCGCCACTTCGCGTTTATAACTTGCCCATTCGTCGGCCAATATAAAGTGGTAGCTTAAACCTAAGACAGCAATAGCAATGATGACCAGCACCGCCATGCGGAATGGTCGCGGCCAAAATGGCAACTCGTTAATATCTAATTCACGTAGGCTATCCATACTCATGTTATTTTTTCGCCTCCGTGGTAGTTGGCGGCACAATCGTGACCACCAATGAAAATGCATCGTAATCAGAATTCGCATCGACACCGCGTGCGCGACCACGAGCGTTTGAGTTCGCCGAAACCACGTTACGTAGTTCAGGGTCAGCAAATACCGGTGATGCTTTTAAATCACGTAAAAATTCCGAAACTCGATTATTGGAAATACTGCGACCGCTAATCACAAGCTGCAAGTCACGTTTTTCAAGCGAATGAAGATAAACACCATCTGGCGTTCGTTCGGTTAACTCGTTAAAGATAGTGATGGCGGTATTGCGATCTTCATGAAGCGATTGAATCAGCTTGATACGATTTAAAATCTCTTGTTTCTTTTTATTGATGCTATTGATTTCGGCTATTTGGGCGTCAAGAATTTGAATTTGTGATTGCAAAAAGCCGTTGCGCCGTTGTTGATAACTCTTGTAGTCACCAATCACCATGTAGGCAGCTCCGAAAATAATGGCTGCGATACCGACAGCAATCCCCGCATGCATACCAAAGCGAGTTTTTGCGCGCTGCCGTGCAGTTTCGCGCCATGGGAGTAGGTTTACATGTGCCATGTTGCAAAACTCCGTAGCGCAAGACCAATCGATTCAACGAAACGCGGGCCGTGATTTTGTAGATGCGAAAACTTGCTCGGCAAAATAAAGTGCTCAAACGGGTTTAACGCATGCACCGGATATTCCACTTGTTCACTTAAGGCCTCGGTAATCATTGGCAACATAGCGCCGGTATTAATTAGCAAGATAGCCGCGAAGCCTTTGTCTGCAGCATTGCTTTGATACATTTGCACGCTACGACTCACTTGGTTCCACAAATTACTTAAGAAATCTTGAATAATTAAGGTTGGGAAATCATCGATGTCGCCTGAGCGTAACTTCGCCATAATTTCACCGTGGTCGATGCTGCCGTCTTCATCCAGTGCGCTAAGTAAAGGGGTTAAGCCCCCTGATTGTGGCCGGTGGAACGCCACTTCGCCTTGATGCACGACGATAATCTGAATCGAGCTCGTGCTGATATCGAGAATCAAATAAGGCAGTTTACTTTCCAGTACCTCTGGGTGCATATGTGGCAGCAAGTGGCCGCAAGCTCGAGCAATGGCTTGGTTGTCGACATCCATGATGGCAACCTTATAACCAGCACCCTCGAGTGCCTGTACGCGACTATCGACACTGATGGTTCGTGTTGCGGTCACTAAAACGCGTTGTTGTCCCGGCAGTGTTTGATGCTCACCGAGACTTTCAAAGTCGTAGCGCACTTCATTGATTGGGAAGGGGATAAGTGCTTCAGCTTCACTTTCAATTTTTTCTGCAATCGCTTCATCGTCTAAATCAAGACTCATTGGCACTTGCTTAGAAATTGCTTGGGTACCTGATACCGCCGCGACGGCAACGCGAGTGCTGCCCATACGCTTACGCACCTGCGTAATCATCTTGGCAAGTTTCTCGATGTCGGAAATTTCATCGTCGGTAATTAAATTCTTCGGTAGCGACACTTCAGCAACGTTCGTTATGTCGTAAGTATCACCGCTAGGCACAAGCTCAATTGCCTTAACTGCATCCGAAGCAATATCAATTCCCAGACCTGGCTTTTTTCCCAGACCAAATAGCCCCATAATGCTCCCCTGAATTGGACCGGTTTTAATGGCATTATATTATTAAAATTGTTCTATGCCGAACCTCATATTAAGCAGAAAGGTAAGCATTGTGCAAAGTTCTTTGCACAATCTAAATAAACATTACGTTTCTGTCCTTATCTTTCTATAATATGAACGTTAATTGCGCAACCTGTAAAACAGTATAGTCGAAAGGAAAAAAAGGGGCTGTCATTGAAGATTTTTAAGTGGGTGCTTGGCGTCGGAGTGACGCTAGCAATTCTGGGCTCGATTGCCGTTGTTGGTTTGTACTTCTATTGGGAAGACGACTTGCCGAGCGTGGCCGAGTTAAAAGAAGTGCGCTTGCAAACCCCAATGCAGGTGTATTCCTCAGACGGTGAAATGATTGCCCAGTTTGGTGAAATACGGCGAATTCCTCTGCAACTTGAAGAAATTCCCCAGCCACTTATCAATGCTTTTCTTGCCACGGAAGACCAACGTTTTTACGATCATTTCGGTATCGACCCAATTGGTGTTGCTCGTGCGTTTGCCTTGTTAATCAGTACCGGGGAAATTCAAGGTGGTGGTAGTACTATCACTCAGCAGCTGGCGCGTAACTTCTATTTGAGTTTTGAACAAACCTGGACGCGGAAAATAAAAGAAGCTTTTATTTCACTGCGCATGGAAAAAGAGCTCACCAAAGACGAAATATTAGAGCTCTACCTCAATAAAATTACTTTTGGTCATCGCGCGCACGGTGTTGGTGCTGCAGCGCAGGTTTATTATGGTAAAGATGTGCAGGATTTAACATTGGCACAAATGGCCATGATTGCGGGTTTACCGAAAGCACCATCAACAATGAATCCCATCTCTAATCCAGAGCGAGCACGTGAGCGTCGTGCCACGGTGTTAGGGCGCATGCTGGCCGAAAACTTTATCAGCGAAAACCAATATCGCGATGCCTTAGCAGAACCCATTGAAACTCGGTTACATGGTGCCGAAGTAACCATGAGTGCGCCCTACTTAGCTGAGATGGTGCGCGCCGACATGGTGGCGCGTTATGGTGAAGATGCCGCTTACAACTCTGGTTTTAAAGTCTACACCACCGTGAATGCGAAACAGCAACGCGCTGCACAACGCGCTGTGCAGCTGAATTTACATGGCTACGATGAGCGTCACGGTTATCGTGGTGCTGAGCAAATACTGTGGCAACCTGATGAAGAAGCTTGGGAATTTGATGCCATTCGTGAGTTTTTGCGCAGTCAAGAAGCAATTGGATTAACCGTACCGGCTGTGGTGCTGAGTGTTGCCGAGAAATCTGCGCAGGTATTAACAGCGAGCGGTGAACCGCGCGAATTGCCATGGTCTGGGTTGGCGTGGGCTCGTGCGTATATGCATGCTGATCGGCAGGGTCCGGCACCGCAAGCGGCAACCGACATATTAGCCCCAGGACAACTAGTTCGCATTCGTGCGACTGAGCAGGGGCTGCGTTTAGCGCAAGTGCCAGAGCCAAGCGGTGCAATTATTTCATTGCGTCCGCAAGACGGCAGTATTGCCGCAGCAGTGGGTGGTTACAGTTTTGCGGTGAGCCAATATAACCGCGCCATTCAAGCAAAGCGTCAGGCCGGTTCAAATATTAAGCCGTTCATTTATTCCGCCGCCTTAGAAAATGGCTTTACGCTGGCAACCTTGGTCAACGATGCGCCAATTAACCAGTGGAATCCCGGTAGTGGCATTGCCTGGCGTCCGCGTAACTCGCCCGATGTCTATGAAGGACCAATTCGGGTGCGCCAAGGTTTAGCAAAATCGAAGAACGTGGTTTCAGTGCGTTTAATGCGCGCTATGGGGATTGATACCACCGTTGAATACCTCACTCGGTTTGGCTTTGCTATTGATGAATTGCCGCGCAACGAGTCATTATCACTGGGTTCGGCGTCAATGACGCCGTTAGAAGTTGCACGCGGTTATGCGGTATTTGCAAACGGTGGCTACTTAGTCAATCCGTACTTTATCGAGCGCATTGTCGACAATAACGACGAAGTAGTTTACAGCGCGCGTCCTGCGGTGGCGTGTGTGTTGTGCGAGGAAGAACGCGACGTGGTGCAAGCACCGCAAGTGATCTCTGAGCAAAATGCTTATTTAATCACCGAAGCGATGAACTCCGCAGTATGGGGTGGCGGTAGTTGGCAACATCGTACCGGTTGGAATGGTACCGCATGGCGTATTCAGCGTTCAAAACCGATTGTTGATTTAGCTGGCCGCAATATTGTCGGTAAAACCGGTACCACCAACGATGTTAAAGATACCTGGTTCTCAGGTTTCGTGAGTGGCTTAGTTACGACCGCATGGGTGGGTTTTGATAACCTAGAACGTGCGCTTGGCAGCACCACGATGAATGAAAACTTAGATAGTAGCGAGCAACCGATTTCCGGAACTGAGGCGGGCGCGAAAACGGCTTTGCCAATGTGGATTGATTACATGGAAACCGCGCTTGAAGATGCGACCATTGAACCATTCCAAGTACCACCTGGGTTGGTGATGGCACGGATTGATCTGGCCACCGGTAAACTCAGCCGTAAGAACGATTACACCACGCGGTTTGAGTACTTTTTGCCAGGCACAGCGCCAACCGAGTATGCAGACTCGAAGTCGTCGTCAAAAGATATCTTTAGTGACGACGACTCGATTTTCTAATTGCTAAGGTAGGGAATTAACCTTGATGCCGGTTGCTGAGACGACTCAGCAACTGGTTCAAGTCAGATTGAACGCCACCTGCAGTCACTTCTTTACCTGCACCAGGACCACTAATCACTAACGGCATTTCGTGATACCAGTCGGTATAAATCACGAAAATATTCTCACCCGGTATCAAGTTCGCTAGCATGTCGCCTTCTGGGATATATTCAATCCCAACGCGGGCGCGCACACTGTCATCATCTTGCACCGCGAAACTGGCTAACAAGCGCGGCACTTTTTGTGTTTGTTGCGCGTCGGTATACAGGTGATGCATGGCATCATCGAGCTCCGGCAACCGTTGCATAAACTCTTCCAGCGAAATCTCTTCGAGTTGCTCTGGCAGCAAGCTCTCAACGTCGATGTCTTTCCAGTCGAGTTTAAGACCAATTTCACGCGCCAAAATAAGCAATTTACGCACGATATCCTGACAGGTTAAATCCTCGCGCGGATCGGGCTCGCTTAAGCCGCGTGCTTTGGCTTCGCGGACCAAATCACTGAACTTCACTTCGGCATTAAAGTTTTCGAAGAGCCAACTCATAGTACCCGAGAAAATACCTGAAATACTGCGAATGGTATCGCCTGAATTGCGCAGGTCATTCAGCGCATAATTCAGTGGCAGCCCTGCACCCACAGTCGTGTTGTAATACCATTCGCGCTCGTACTCGCGCTGAATGGTACGAATTTCATTGTATTGCGATTCGCCTGAGGCACCAGCGCGCTTATTAGCACTAATAATGTGCAATCCGTTGGCAAAGAAGCTCGGATATAACTGTGCAACTTCAACTGAATCAGTCAAATCCAGCATCACTAGCTCATCACATGGCGCATTCGGTAGCTCAGGAATCAATTGGCTGAGCTCATAAGGGCGCGCAAATTTATCGAAACTCGCTTGCCAGTCGTCCAGCTCTAAACCATTGTAATCAAGCCACATGCGGGTCGAGTTCAAAATACCCAAAATACGTACGTCCATTTGCTCGTTAATACGCTCGCGCAAGCGACGATATAACGATAACCAAGCGCTACCGATGTTGCCGCGACCAACCACCAACACGCCGAGGCTACGACGATAGTTAAATAGCTGACTGTGCAAGCGATTAAGCAGACGGTTATCCAGCTTCTGTTCAAGAATCGCAATCACTGCATTGCTGTCTGGCGAGAATACCATGCGACGCAAGTTCTGAGCACTTAATTCGGCTTTAAAGGTGCTGTATTGGTCGGTTTCTTGAATGCGATTACCCACGAGTGCAATCATCGAATAACCTTGCATTTGCACCACATGATCCGACTTATCAACTTGCTCTAACCAACGCTCTAAAAACTCTAAATGGTTTTGGTGATAGGCATAGTAAGCATGGTGTTGTGCAATTTCGTTCCAGCTAATCAATGGCGTAAGATCAAGATCTTCAAATTGCTGTACTAACTTCGCATCGCTTAAATCCACACGGAACAGCACCACATCGGTGAGCGACGTTAATACTTTGCCTTTCGGCTCCGTGTCTTCGTACTGGCCAATACGTGTTTGTTGATTTTCAACTTTCAAACTCGAGCGTACCGCGATCACCATACGCTCGCGATTCACTGGTTGGAAAGTCCGTGGGTGCAACACCGGGCTACCCAAACGGGCGAGCTCTTCAGCCTCCTGCCAATCAAGAATCGGCAAGCTGACTACCCGCTCTACTTTGCGTGGGTCAGCTGAGTAAACCCCAGCGACATCCTTCCAAATAGTGACCTGTTTGGAATCAATCAGGCTACCGACCAGCGTGGCAGAATAGTCACTGCCGTTTCGGCCAAGAATTAACGAATTGCCTTCAGGGTCGGCACAGATAAAGCCGGTGACAATAAAACGCGTACCCGGGTGTGGGGCAATACGATTTAATAATCCGGCGCGCGAGACGGGCACGCGAATATGCGGCTCAGGAGCATCATCGGCCACCAAAAATGTACGCGCATCAATATAATCAGACGTCACGCCTTGTTGCTGTAACAACGCAGACAATAAGCGCGCGCTCCAGAGTTCGCCGTAAGAGAGTAGCTCTGGGCGGCGGTTAATTTCTTCTTCACCGTTCAGCCAAGCCCACCAGCGTTTAAAGTCATGCTGCGATTGCTCCAACACGCGCGATTGAATATCACCGTTGAGTAACTCAGTGATCAGGCCCTGCTGGTATTTTTCGAGCTGCTTGAGTAGCACTTCGGCAACGCCTAAGTCATCTGCCTTGGCATCAATAATGGCGAGAATGCGGTTGGTTGTATCACCGGCAGCCGACACCACGACCAAATCGCTGGCGCCTGCATATTCGGTGACAATGCGCGCCACACGACGGTAACAATAAGCATCAGCTAAGCTGCTGCCACCAAACTTATGAACCTGAACCGTATCGGCTACAGCTTGTATTTGCTCTGGGGTAACCTGAACCTCAACCGTCATGATGCGTGTGCGTTCTCCTGTAAGAAAGCCTGTGAGAAAAGAAAATAAAAATTCGATTATACGGTGCTGTGGTGCACCAATAAAGCGTCATTACGCAAGGTTAGCACAAAAAGACGTATAGACAGCTATGCGTATAAAGTTGACTGTGCCAATTTCGCCAGTACAATTCAACACATTGTGCAGGGTCTTTTAGTCACACATTGAACACGAGGTGCAGTATGGAATGGGACGGCGATTATATTTACCCGTATGTTGAGCACGGGAAAAAAAGCGAACACGTGAAAAAAATCACCGTGTCAATTCCTACACGCGTCTTAAAAGTGCTCACCGACGAACGCACCCGTCGTCAGGTTAAAAACTTACGTCACGCAACGAACAGCGAGTTATTGTGCGAAGCGTTTTTACATGCGTTTACCGGCCAACCACTACCAACTGATGATGACTTGCGCAAAGACAACCCGAACAAAATTCCACAAGCGGTGCGCGAAGAATTACAACGCCGCGGACTGCCTATTCCCGAAGATATCAGCGACAACGTCGAATAAGATTCAGCAAATAAAAAAGCTGCAGCTAATTTGGTCTGCAGCTTCTTCTTTGACACCAAAAAATTACAGTAAGTATTCCAGCGCCGTTTCATCGCAATTATGTTTACGCGGACACAGCTCACAGTCTTTCATCACTTTCTCCGGTAGCTTTTCTTTCAGTGTTAGACGGAAATTCAATTTGCCGAAAAACTCTGGAACGCGAGTCAGCACAATTGTACGAGTAATGCCAAGTTCACGCGCTTTCCATAATGAAAAGGCGACCAGCTCTGCGCCAAGTCCTTTGCCTTGTGCGCTTGGGAATAATCCAAGACTGCGAATTTCAGCTAAACCGGTGCTGTAAACATACAGCGCGGCACAGCCAACCACTTCATCGTCAATTTCTGCCACTGCAAAACTCTGAATCGCTTGCAGAACATCGGCTTTATCGCGCGGTAAGTTCTCGCCTTGATCAGCCCAGTAGGCAATCAGCTCGCAAATTTTATCGACATCACTCAAACGCGCTTGGCGTACGTGCTTACTCGCCGCTTCGGCTGCGTGTAACCAATCTTGCGCATGCTTAATGGCTACCTTCACGGCGCTTGGTGCGGTGCCGCCCATTGCTTTGCGCTGTTGCAATCCGTATGCGAGATCTAAAATGGCATACACGTCATCTTCGACCAGCTCACACACCTGCTGGAAATCAGCCAAAGCGAGCTGCTCAAGCGCAACGCCCTGTTGTTGTGCTAGCACGACTAATTCACCAGTAAGGTGGTGCGCATCTCGAAACGGCACACCTTTGCTGACCAAATAATCGGCAAGCTCGGTTGCATTGCTGTATCCCAGGGCAGCTTGCAGCGCTGCATGTTCTTTATTCACTGTTAACTCGGGAATCGCAAAGGCCAACATCTGCAGACATTGCAAGTAACTGTGAAGGGCATCAAATAAGCCTTCTTTATCTTCCTGCATGTCTTTGTTGTACGCCAGTGGCAGACCTTTTAGGGTAATTTGCATGGCATGTTGATGACCCATGACCCGCCCAGTTTTACCCCGCAACAGCTCAAATAAATCTGGGTTTTTCTTCTGTGGCATCAGCGACGAACCACTACTGATTTTATCGCTCATGCTGAAGCAACCCGACTCACCCGAACAGTAAAAAATAACGTCTTCGGCTAACCGCGATAAGTGAATCATGCCGGTGCTGGCGGCGTTCAATAAATCCAGAACGAAGTCACGATCGGACACACCATCGAGGCTGTTTTCACAGGCATAGCGGAACCCTAATTCATGCGCGAGGGCCTCGCGATCAATCGCGGCAGTTGTACCCGCTAAGGCACCACTGCCCAGAGGGCTCACATCCAGTCGACGGATAGTTTCGCGTAACCGGCTGACATCACGCTGCAGCATACTCACATATGCCATTGCCCAATGCCCAGCCACAATCGGTTGAGCCCGTTGCAGGTGGGTATAACCCGGTAACATGGCATCGTGATAGGTTTCGGCAAAGCGCAATAAGTTTTCAATCGCCGCTAAGTTGGCTGTCACCAAATGTTGCGCAAATTGCTTACAGAACAAGCGCAGATCGGTGGCAACCAAGTCATTGCGGCTACGACCGGTGTGGAGCTTTTTTGCGGTCGCACCAATTTGTTCAATCAGCTGGGCTTCAACCCAGCTGTGAATATCTTCGGCATCCGTTTGTAACGGCAGCTCGGGTTGCTTTGCGATTTGCTTCGCTAGACTATCGAGCGCCTGTTGCAGCTGCTGATTTTCGTCACCGGAAATGAGCTTGGCCTGTTTCAGCGCATTTGCCCAAGCTTTTGATGCTTGCAGATCAAACGGCGCCAACACGTAATCAAACCGCAATGAGTCGTTAAATTGTTTGAATTCAGCGGCGCTGGGCTCGCTGAACCGTCCACCCCATAAACTCATGGTTTACTCCTTGCTGGCCGCAGTCGTGTCATCGCCCGCGTGCTGATGTAAAGCGCGAATACGGCTCGCCAGGCTATATAAACGAATAAAACCTTCAGCATGCTTTTGATTATAGACTTCATCTTCATCAAAGGTCGCAAACGCATTCGAATACAGGCTATTTGGCGAACGCTTCTGGGTCACCGTGACTTGGCCCTTATAGAGTTTCACCACAATATCACCGCTCAATGGCTCAGCGATCTTCGTCGCGGCAGCCAACATCACATCTTTAAGCGGTGTGAACCAACGGCCGTCATACATCAGTTGGGCAAACTCATTCCCTAAGCGAATGCGATAATCTTGCGTGGTGCGATCCAACACGAGACTTTCTAAACCTTGTAGCGCGGCATACAACACTTCGCCTGCTGGCGTTTCGTAACAGCCACGTGACTTCATCCCAACCAACCGGTTTTCAACCATATCCAACCGGCCGACACCGTGAGCACCAGCAATTTGATTCAAATGTAAAATCGCATCCACCGGGGTATACGCTTGCCCGTCAATATGCGTCAGTTCGCCCTGGTGGAATGACAACTGCAAATACTGAGGTTTATCCGGTGCTTGTTCAGGCGCAACCGTCCAAGTCCAAACTTGTTCAGATGGCTCGTTCCACGGGTCTTCCAGCTCGCCACCTTCGGTTGAAATATGCCAAAGGTTGGCGTCGCGGCTATAAATTTTAGTGGCCGATGCACTACATGGAATATTGCGCTCTGCCAGATAAGCCAATAATTGTGGACGTGAACGCATGGTCCACTCGCGCCATGGGGCAATCACCTTCAACTCCGGCGCTAATGCTGCAAAGGCGGATTCAAAGCGAACTTGGTCGTTGCCCTTACCGGTACAACCGTGGGCGACAGCATCTGCACCGACTTTACGAGCAACTTCCACCTGCGCCTCGGCAATAATAGGCCGTGCTAATGCAGTACCCAGTAAGTATTGGCCTTCATAGATTGCACCGGTTTTTAAGGTCGGATAAATCACTTGCTCGGCAAATTTGTCTTTCAAATCGACGATGTAACAACTGCTGGCGCCCGAAGCGATGGCTTTCGCCTCAACGCCTTCGAGTTCTTCGTCACCCTGACCGACGTCTGCCACAAAGGCGACTACTTCACAGTCATAATTTTCCTTCAACCACGGCACAATGGCGGATGTGTCCAAGCCACCCGAGTAAGCGAGAACGACTTTATTGACTGACTTACTCATGCGTGAGCTCCTTCAAATAATTTAACTAAAATGGCGTTTTGCGCGTGTAAACGGTTTTCAGCTTGCTTGAGTACCAAGCTTTGCGGGCTATCAATCACTTCCGCAGTGACTTCGCGGCCGCGATACGCTGGTAGGCAATGCATAAAATACTTCGCGCCAAGGCGCTTCATCAAATCGCTGTTCACTTGGTATGGTGCGAAGTCATGCATCACCGCATTGTTATCGCGGTTTTGCCCCATCGAGAACCAAGTGTCGGTATAAATAGCATCGGTTGGTTGCAGTTGTGTTAAATCGTGCAGCACGGTAATGGAACCACCGGTTTGTGCTGCTTGTTGCTGGGCTACCGCAGTTAACTCAGCATCGGGCGCATAGCCTTCTGGCGTCACCACCTGCATATGCATACCCGTGCGCGCAGCACCGGCCATCAGCGCTTGGCAAACATTGTTGCCATCGCCAATGTAGGTGAGGTGCACATGGCTTAAGTCACCCAGTTGTTCCTGCAAAGTCAGCAAGTCGGCGAGCGCTTGGCATGGATGACAGGTATCACTCAGTGCATTCACAACCGGTTTATCGGACGCCGTCGCCAGATCATTTAGTGTATTTTGCGAGTAAACCCGCGCCACAATAGCATCATGCCAAAGCGCCAAGTTGGCACCGACATCCGTGGCTGGTTCACGCTCGCCAATTAAATTCTGCGCATCGAGATAAATACTATGGCCACCTAAACGGTGAATACCTGCGGCAAAGCTAGCGCGCGTACGCAACGATGGCTTCTCGAACAACAGTGCAATACTTTTGCCCTGCAAATAAGTTGACCAAGCCGTTGGGCGCTGTTTGATGGTTTGCGCCAACTGTAATAAATCAGTGGTTTGCTGCGGGCTTAATGCCGGCATTTCTAATAAATCATTCATGGATGTTGTTACCTACAACTAAAAATCAAAAATTGCGTGGCAATTAAAGACGGATGCGGGTTCCGGCTGCTTCACCCCTTGCCAATCGGGTGAGCGCTTTGGCGTCTTGCCAGCCGGCCACCGCGATACTTCGTCGCGAGGCACGTGCCGCTTGCACGGCTGCGTTGAGTTTGACCAACATGCCGTCGCGCACGGTGTCGTCAGCAATGAGGGCATCCGCTTCGTCAGCGAGGATGGTTTCGATGAGATCACCGTTCTTGTCCAAAATGCCGGGCACGTCGGTGAGTAGAATTAAATCTGCATGCATCAATTGAGCAACGGCAGCAGCGGCTAAGTCAGCATTCACATTTAAACGCTCACCGCTGTCACTGGCGCCAATTGAGCTCAAAATCGGTAAAAAGTTTTGATCGAGTAACACTTGCAAGAGCTTGGCATCGTTCGGTTTTGGAATGCCAACAGCGCCGCGATTGGCGTCAATGTCACAAGCAATACTGTGACCTGCAGCCAGAGTTAAACCAACCGCATTCAATTGATGTTGTTGGGCAAGCGCGACCAGTTGGGTGTTCACGTCACCGGCCAAAACACCAGCCACAATGGGCATCTGTACTGCTGGAGTAATCCGCTGGCCATCCACTTTTAAACTGGTGTGGCCAAGTTGCAACAGCAACGCTTCAACTTGATCGCCACCGCCATGCACTAAAATTAAAGGGCGCAACAACGCTAGTTGCTGAACCGTCTTCAGTAACCGTTCTAAATTGCTGGCGCTTTGTAATACCCGCCCGCCGAGCTTTATAACGAGAGGCGATGTCATACGACGCCTCCGCGTTGTTGTAGTCCGAGTGCTGGCGCAAAATCAAAATACTGATTGGCCAACTGCACCGCTTGGGCAGCTGCGCCTTTCAACAAATTATCGATAGCGGCACAGATAATCAGATGATTCTGATGCACGACGGCGTGAATGTCGCAAAAAGCTGTGCCGACAACATTTTTAATTGCCGGTGGTTGCTGGCATAGCCGAACGAGCGGTTCTGCGGCATAGGCCTGCTGATAGGCCTTATCGACAGTTGCTTGCGAAACACCTGACTTAAGGGGGGCATAAATTGTCGCTAATATCCCGCGTTTGAAATTGCCCAAATGCGGCACAAAAATAACGTCCCGACCGATCGCTTGGGCAATTTCTGGCTGGTGGCGATGTGTTGCAACGCCATACGCGGCTAAGCTCACTTCACAAAAACTCGTATGGCCTGCAGCTTTGCGGCCAGCTCCAGAAACACCACTCACAGCGTTAACCATTGGCACGCCATCAATAAGTGACATCACTGGTTTTAACGCCAAGCTGGAAACAGTTGGATAACAGCCTGGCACCGCAATGAGTTGCTCGGTGCCAATCAGCGTCGTCCACTCGGCTAAGCCATAAGGGATCTCAGTGGGTAAGTCATCGGGCCGTGCGAAACCATAAGCCTGAAAGTGTGCTGATGAGTCACGAAGCCGAAATGCACCTGACAAATCAAATACCACTAACCCAGCGTTGATCAACGCTGGTGCAATTGCCGCACTGGCCTCATGCGGTAGCGCTAAAAAAACCACTCGAACTTGCTGCGCCAGCTGACTCAGCAAATCCGAGTGCCAAGGTTGCAGAATAACATCGAGCTGTCCCGCTAATTGGGGATACAAACTAGCAATTGGCTCTGCATCTTCACGTGCGCTGGAAGAAAAAGCATATTCAAGCGAGAAATGTGGATGGTTATGCAACAGCGACACGAGCTCAACGCCGCTATAGCCGCTCGCTCCAAAAACCGCGCATGGGATTGATTTAACGTGCTCCACCAAACAAACTCACTTGCTCTAATAAGACCCAAAAGATGAATAAATAATAATGCATAAAAATGCACAAAACAAGAATAAAAATACAAAAACCGTTATTCGTTATTCGTACACTTCGCTGTTCGTGCGCGCTTCGCGCTGTTCGGAAAAACATTACGAATAGTGAGGCGTAGCCGAACGGACGAACAGCGAAGCGTACGAATAACGAGTAACGCTCTTGATCTTGTGGGGCTTGGCGCTTATAATTCGCGCCCTAATTTGTCGCGTTGATTAATAAATCAGCGCTTTTTTGAAACAGTAATTTGCGTGGTGCTCGACTTCGGGTCGGGTGGCGATGCAGCCTAACGAGGTAACCCCATGAAACAAGGTATTCACCCAGAATATTCAGAGCTGAAAGTATCATGCTCTTGCGGTCACTCTTTTGTGACTCACTCAACGAAAGGCGGCGAGCTACACTTGGACGTATGTTCAGAGTGTCACCCGTTCTACACTGGTAAGCAGCGTATTATGGACACTGGCGGTCGTATCGAGAAATTCAACAAGCGTTTCAACATGTTGGGTGGCAAGAAGTAATCCAGTTTTGGACATTTCTGCACGATATTTTAGAAAAGGCGCCAGAAGGCGCCTTTTTTATTTTCCGCTTCGGCGCAATGCCGCGCTACCATTGAAAAAAACGATGGTGTCAATTTAAACAACTCTAAATTCTTCTTCGTCTGTGAAGGTTACCATTTGCTTATAGTAAATTGAGCATCAGGTAAGATGTGTTGTTGCATTGATTCACTCTACAATGGCACTATTCACAGTCGTTATTTTCTTTATTTCGAATCAGGTACACGTACTTATGAGCGATTTCCGCAAACAAGCTTTGGATTATCATGCCTACCCAACGCCAGGGAAAATCAGCATTGAGCTGACCAAGCCAGCCGAAACCAGCAAGGATTTAGCGTTGGCGTATAGTCCGGGGGTCGCTGAACCGGTGCGCGCAATTGCGGAAAATCCAGATGATGTATACAAGTACACGGCTAAAGGCAACATGGTCGCAGTGATTTCTAACGGTACCGCTATCTTAGGCCTCGGAAATTTAGGCCCCATGGCATCGAAGCCAGTGATGGAAGGCAAGGCATTGTTGTTCAAACGTTTTGCCGGCCTCGATTCTATTGATATCGAAGTGACGCATCGTACCACGCAAGATTTTATCAACACGGTAGCCAATATCGCCGACAGTTTTGGTGGCGTAAACTTAGAAGATATCAAAGCACCAGAATGTTTCGAAATAGAGCAAGCGTTGATTGAACGCTGCGAAGTGCCTATTTTCCATGATGATCAGCACGGCACAGCTATCGTAACAGCAGCCGGCTTACTCAATGCTTTAGAAATTCAAGGAAAAGACTTACGCAAAGCGCAAATCGTTTGTTTAGGTGCTGGCGCAGCAGCAATCGCCTGCATGGAATTGCTCATTAAGTGCGGTGCTCAACGTGAGCACATCTATATGCTCGATTCCAAAGGCGTGATTCATACGCGCCGTGAAGACTTGAATGAATACAAGGCACTGTTTGCGAATAACACGGACAAACGCACGCTTGAAGAAGTTATTACCGAAGCGGATGTGTTCGTTGGCGTATCAGGGCCGAATCTATTGTCACCAGATGCACTAAAATTGATGGCTGAAAAGCCAATTGTGTTTGCGTGTTCTAACCCAGACCCTGAAATTAAGCCGGAGCTTGCTTTGGCTGTGCGCGATGACCTCATTATGGCGACGGGACGCTCTGATTATCCGAACCAAGTCAATAACGTGCTGTGCTTCCCGTTTATTTTCCGGGGTGCTCTTGATGTACGCGCCAAGGCCATCAACGATGAGATGAAACTCGCCGCTGTTGAAGCCATCCGCCAGCTTGCCAAAGAGCCGGTACCAGAGTCGGTATTAAAAGCCGCCGGCATCGATAAACTCGAGTTTGGCGTCGATTACATTATTCCGAAACCACTGGATCCGCGTTTGCGCACCCGAGTATCGAAAGCGGTGGCTGAAGCTGCAGTGGCGTCCGGAGCCGCCCGCATCGAGCTCCCAAAGAATTACATGACTGAATAAACCCGTTATTCGTGCGCTTCGCTGTTCGTACGCTTCGCTGTTCGTGCGCGCTTCGCGCTGTTCGGAAAAACATTACGAATAGTGAGGCGTAGCCGAACGGACGAACAGCGAAGCGCACGAAAAACGATTAACGCTCTGCGCTTTTCAAGTTACACTTTGCGGTATGACGACAATAATCCAAACCGCGCTACCGGTACCCCTACCACGCCTATTCGATTACGACTGCGAGCAACTGCCCGCTGTCGGCGTGCGTGTGCGCGTGCCCTTTGGTAACCGCGAGTTGGTTGGCGTATGTCTGGGACAGGCATTAGCGCCAGATGATAGTTTTCAGCGCAAAGCGGTGCTTGAGGTTATTGATGACGAGCCACTGTGGCCGCAACCAGTGTGGCGTTTGTTGGAGTGGGCGGCGGATTATTATCATCACCCGCTTGGTGATGTCATTCAAAATGCGATGCCAGTATTGTTGCGTCAGGGAGAGCGGGCGAGTTACCAGGCAACGACGCGCTATCAAGTGACCGAGCAAGGTGCGCAACAATCACCGAATGACTTGAAACGTGCATTACAGCAGCAACGTTTACTGGCTGCACTGCAGCAAAAGCCGCTACTCAGCCGCGATATTCGCATGCAAGAATTTTCGCCTTCTGCGCTTAAAGCGTTGCAAGAAAAAGGTTGGGTTGAAGCTGTTGAGCATATACCAGCGCCAGTACAGTCGTGGTCACTGAAAATAGCCGCAGAGCCGCTACAATTGAACCCCGAACAAGCGCTTGCGGTAGCGGCAATTGGTGCGGCCAAAAAACAACAGACTTATTTGCTCGAAGGGGTCACTGGCAGCGGTAAAACTGAAGTGTATTTGCAGGCAATGGCGGATGTCTTACGTCGCGGTCAGCAAGTACTGATGTTGGTACCCGAAATCGGCTTGACGCCACAAACCCTGAAGCGTTTCCAACAGCGCTTTGATGTGCCGATTGTCATGCTGCATTCAGCGTTGACCGACAGAGAGCGCCTTGACGCTTGGCTCGACGCTCGCGCCGGCAGTGCCGCAATTATTATTGGTACGCGCTCAGCGATTTTCACGCCGTGCAAAGCACTCGGCATGATTATCGTTGATGAGGAGCACGATGGCTCATTAAAGCAGCAAGATGGTTTTCGTTATCATGCCCGTGATATCGCGGTCATGCGCGGCCATGAAGAGCAGGTGCCGGTGATTCTTGGTTCGGCGACACCATCGTTTGAAACGCTCAATAATGCTTTGAATAAGCGTTATGCGCACCTGCAGTTAAGTAGGCGAGCTGGCCAAGCCAAACCGGCACGGCATGTGGTGATGGATATCAAAAACTTGCCATTGAAGGCCGGCTTGTCGCAGCCACTACTGAGTTTAATGCGGGAACATCTCGAAGCTGGCCAGCAAGTCTTATTATTTTTGAACCGTCGCGGGTTTGCGCCCGCGCTACTTTGTCACGAGTGTGGCTGGCTGGCGCAATGCCGTCGCTGTGATGCTTATTACACGGTACATCAAGGTAGTCGACAGTTGCAGTGTCACCATTGTGGCGCGCAGCAACCCATACCTAAACAGTGTCATGACTGTGGTTCAACGCAGCTGATTGGCCGAGGCGTGGGAACCGAGCAACTCGAACAGTTGCTACAAGAGCAATTTCCGGATTATCCGGTGTTGCGTATCGATCGCGACAGCACGCGTAAAAAAGGTAGCTTGCAACAGCATTTGCAAGACGCGCATGACAACAAGTACCCCATCTTAGTCGGCACGCAAATGCTTGCCAAAGGACACCACTTCCCAGACGTTACTCTGGCTGCTTTATTGGATGTTGATGGCGCATTATACAGCGCAGATTTTCGTGCCGCTGAACGTCTTGGCCAGATGTTTACTCAGGTAGCAGGGCGTGCCGGGCGCGCGAGCAAACCCGGCACGGTGGTTCTGCAAACGCATCACCCTGAACACGAGTTAATCCAAGATTTAATTAATAACGGTTATGGGCATTTTGCCCAAACAGCGTTACGCGAACGCCAACTGACGTATTTACCGCCTTTTAGTCAGCACGCATTGTTCCGCGCTGAAGCCAACAATGCCGAGGCGGTCATAGCCGCGCTTGAAGCTATTGCCGCATTGTTTCCACAGCGCGACGACGTGATTGTACTGGGCCCAATCCCAGCCGTGATGGAGCGTCGCGCCGGCCGCTATCGCTATCAATTATTGATTCAAACGCAGCAGCGCGGCATGCGAGCACAGCTATTACGCTATGTTTTACCGCAATTAGAAAAATTGCCGCAGTTACGAAAAGTGCGTTGGTCGCTCGACATCGATCCACAAGACTTCAGTTAGCACGCAAAAGCAGATAAAATAAGAAGTTCGATCGCTCTGCTGTTCGTCCGCTGCGCTGTTGGTCCGTTCGCTACGCCCACTGTTCGTTATTCGAACAGCGCAGCGGACGAACAGCAGAGCGGACGAAAAACGAATCACGCTTTTACGCATTAAGGTTTTTTATTCATGAAAGAACAGTTGGAATCCCTCCTTGGCGCCGCCGTGGCGACCCTACAACAACAAGGCACTTTGCCGGCCGACGTACAGCCACGTATTCAGTTGGACCGTCCGCGCGACAAAAGTCATGGGGATTTCGCAACCAATCTAGCGATGATGTTGGCGAAGCCAGCTCAGATGAACCCGCGTGCGTTAGCAGAAGCGATTATTACTGCGATTCCAGAGAATCAGCTGCTCGCCAAGAGCGACATTGCTGGCCCAGGTTTTATTAACTTCACGATTAGCCAGCAACAGTTATTGGATCAGCTTGAGCGCGCTTATCGCGATAGCCAAGTGGGTATTGAGCCGGCGGCAAAAGCGCAAACCGTGGTGATTGACTATTCGTCACCAAACCTCGCTAAAGAAATGCACGTGGGCCACTTACGCTCTGCCATTATTGGTGATGCAGTTGCCCGCGTTGAAGAGTTGCTTGGCCATAAAGTAATTCGTCAAAACCATGTGGGTGACTGGGGCACGCAGTTTGGTATGTTGCTGGCGCACATGGAAGAGCTCGATAACGAAGAGCTCGGTATGGAGCTAAGCAATCTAGAAACCTTCTACAAAGCAGCGAAAAAGCGCTTTGACGAAAGTGAAGAATTCGCCAAGCGTGCGCGTGAATTAGTCGTTGCGTTGCAGTCGGGTGAGCCGAAGTGTCGTCAGTTGTGGCAACAGTTTATTGATGTGTCACTGAGCCATTGTCAGGAAGTTTACGACCGCTTGGGCGTGAAACTCACGCGCGCCGATGTGATGGCAGAAAGTGCCTATAACGATGACTTGGCGCAGGTAGTCGCAGATTTACGCGAACAAGGGTTGTTGGTTGAAGACCAAGGCGCACAGTGCGTATTCCTTGATGAATTCAAAAACAAAGATGGTGAGTCGCTGCCAGTTATTGTACAAAAATCTGGCGGTGGTTACTTATATGCCACCACCGATTTAGCTGCCGTGCGCTATCGTCAAAATGTGCTCAAAGGCGATCATTTGATGTATTTCGTTGACCAACGCCAAGGTTTGCACTTCCAACAAATTTTCACCTTAGCTCGTAAAGCTGGTTTTGCTCGTGAAGATTTGCAGATGGACCACTACGGCTTTGGTACGGTAATGGGCAAAGACGGACGCCCATATAAGAGTCGCGATGGTGGTGTTACCAAGCTGGCTGATTTGCTCGATGAAGCTGAAAAGCGTGCACTTGAGTTAGTTCAACAGAAAAATGGCGCACTCACCGAAGAAGAGCAGGCACATGTGGCAAAAGTCGTGGGAATCAGCTCAGTCAAATACGCTGATTTATCGAAAAACCGTACCAGCGACTACATCTTCGATTGGGACACCATGTTGAGCTTTGAGGGCAACACCGCACCGTATTTGTTGTATGCCTACACACGCGTGAACAGCGTGTTTAGTAAAGCCGGTGTGAACCCTGACCAGATTGATGCGCCGTTTGTTCTTGAAGACGAACGTGAAATGAATCTTGCGAATACACTCGTTCGCTTTAATGAAGTAGTTCATAGCGTTGCCGATAAAGCGATGCCGCACTTTTTATGTGGTTACCTCTACGATGTGGCTGGCGCATTCTCAAGTTTCTATGAAGCCTGTCCAATTCTGCAAACCGAAGATGACAGCGTACGTCAAAGCCGCTTAAAGCTGGCTGCATTGACCGCTAAAACACTGCGCCAAGGCTTAGAATTGCTCGGCATTCCGACGCTTGAGAAGATGTAATTATGGATTACGCAAACCGTAAGCGTCCGGCCAAACGCACCCCGCCAAAAAAGCCCAATAAAAAGGCCGCGAGAAAGCCTGCGGTCTCATGGTGGGTGGTATTGCTCGCGGTCGCCTTGGTGGCTGCTTTTGTGTGGCTATTGGTAAGCATTGCCGGTAAATCAGAGCAGGCACCTGCGCAAACAACCCCGGTAGAAGTGCCGCAAGCACAACCACAACCGGTTGCCGAACCGTTGCCAGAAAAGCCGGAAGAGCGTTGGCAATATATCGAAGAGTTGGAAAACCAAGAAGTGATTGTCGATGTGCCTGAGCGTGAAGTGGGGCCACCGAAACTCATGCAATGTGGCTCGTTCCGTAATATCAGCGACGCCGAAGAAATGCGTGCGATGATTGCAATGATTGGCTTAGAAGCACAAATTCGCACCACCGACGGTAGCAATGGCGTATGGCACCGCGTGATTCTTGGCCCTTACGAAGGCCGTCGTGCTGCCGAGACCGATCGCCACAAATTGCAACGCGCAAATATCCGCGGTTGCCAAATTTGGAACTGGAATTAATCCCCACCTATTGAAAATCACAAATACGACCTCATAACTGGTTCATAGCAACTAAGAGGACGTATTTGTGACTACTATCGTATCTGTCCGTCGCGGTGACAAAGTTGTCATTGGTGGCGATGGCCAAGTATCGCTTGGCAACACCGTAATGAAAGGCAACGCACGCAAAGTGCGCCGTTTGTACAATAACCAAGTGCTGGCAGGCTTTGCCGGCGGTACTGCCGATGCCTTCACCTTATTTGAACGCTTCGAAAAGAAACTTGAAGCCCATCAAGGCAACTTGATGCGTGCGGCCGTGGAGCTCGCCAAAGATTGGCGTACGGACCGCGCCTTACGTCGCCTTGAAGCCTTATTGGCGGTAGCGGATAAGCACACTTCTTTAATTATTACCGGTAACGGTGACGTAGTGCAGCCGGAAAACGACCTGATCGCGATTGGTTCAGGTGGCCCCTACGCACAAGCTGCAGCAACCGCATTACTGGAAAATACCGAATTAAGCGCACGTGAGATTGTTGAGAAAGCTCTGACGATTGCAGGCGACATTTGTGTCTACACCAACAGTTTCCAAACCATTGAAGAACAGGAGTCGGTAAGCAATGTCTGAGATGACCCCACGCGAGATTGTTGATGAATTGAACCGTCACATTGTCGGCCAAGACGATGCGAAAAAAGCAGTCGCAGTCGCCTTGCGTAACCGCTGGCGACGGATGCAATTGGACGACGAATTACGTCAAGAAGTCACGCCGAAAAACATTTTAATGATTGGTCCAACGGGTGTGGGTAAAACTGAAATTGCGCGCCGCTTAGCAAAGCTGGCGAATGCTCCATTTATCAAGGTGGAAGCAACGAAGTTCACCGAAGTTGGTTATGTTGGTAAAGAAATCGAGTCGATTATTCGCGATCTCACCGATACAGCAGTGAAGCAAACGCGTGAGCAAATGATGCAAAAAGTGCGTCATCGTGCTGAAGACGCCGCCGAAGAGCGGATTCTCGACGCGTTATTGCCTCCGGCTAAGAAAACCGGCTGGGCTGACGAAGAAGAGGAACCGCGCGAGCAGTCGAGTACGCGTCAAACTTTCCGTAAAAAATTGCGCGAAGGTCAGTTGGACGATAAAGAAATTGAAATTGAGATCAGCGCACCGCAAATGGGCGTTGAGATTATGGCGCCGCCAGGCATGGAAGAAATGACTTCGCAGTTGCAAAGCATGTTCCAGAACATTGGCAGTGGCAAAGCAAAACCGAAGAAAATGAAAATTAAGGATGCGTTTAAGCAGCTTATTGAAGAAGAAGCCGCGAAAATGCTGAATCCGGAAGATATTAAAGAACAAGCGTTACACTCCGTTGAGCAAAACGGCATTGTTTTCTTAGATGAAATTGACAAGATTTGTAAGCGCGGTGATGTATCTGGCCCTGATGTTTCGCGTGAAGGTGTGCAACGTGACTTGTTGCCATTAGTCGAGGGTACCACGGTGTCGACCAAGCATGGCATGGTGAAAACCGACCATATTCTATTTATCGCCTCCGGTGCGTTTCAAATGTCGAAACCATCAGATTTGATTCCAGAATTACAAGGTCGCTTACCAATTCGCGTTGAACTACAGGCGTTAACGAGCTCTGACTTTGTCCGTATTTTGACGGAGCCAAATGCATCGTTGACCACGCAGTATAAAGCGCTGATGGCTACCGAAGGTGTTGAAGTTGAGTTTACCAAAGACGGTATTCAGCGCATTGCTGAAACGGCATTCCAAGTGAACGAAACCACCGAAAACATTGGTGCGCGCCGTTTACACACCGTTTTAGAACGTTTAATGGAAGAAATCTCGTTTAAAGCCAGTGACTTACATGGTCAACGCATTGAAATCAATGCGGCCTATGTTGACCGTTATCTTGGTGAGCTGGCACAGGACGAAGACCTCAGCCGCTTTATTTTATAATTGCTTGACCCGCGCCGCTTTTGCACTTGGGCAGAAGCGGCTATACTGTGCTTTAACATTCAAGACGTTAAGTCACAGTGAACGGGGTACGGCAATGGAATACAACACGTCAGAACTTTGCGATTTATACCCAGATCTTGTCGATGTGGTTGAACCCATGTTCATTCATTACGGCGGTCGGGTTTCGTTTGGCGGCCAGTTGGTCACCGTGAAGTGCTTCGAAGACAAAGGCATTATCGAAGACGTAGTTCAGCAACCTGGAACCGGCAAAGTATTGCTGATTGATGGTGGTGGCTCAACGCGTCGTGCGCTAGTCGACATCGCTGTGGCAGACTTAGCGTTTGAGAACGATTGGGAAGGCATCATTTGTTATGGTGCTGTTCGCGACGTGGATGCCCTAGATGAGCTTGATATGGGCATTATGGCGGTGGCTTCTATTCCGGTTGGTGCTGCGAACGATGGCATCGGCGAAGTTGACGTTGCAGTGAATTTCGGTGGCGTGACTTTCTTACCAGAAGACCATTTATACGCCGATAGCACCGGCATCATTATTGCACCAGAACCACTCGACATTGAATAAGTTATTATGTTCTTAACTTCTATTGACCCCGCTGCGTGGTTTACCCCACGTAGCGGCGAGATTCGTCTCGGTCAAACCCTACATTGTTTACCCGAAATCGATACGATTGATGCTTATCATGATGCCTTGCAGCAAGCGTGGGAGCGCGGGCAACGTATTGCCATTGTTGGCGTGCCTGAGTCAATAGGTCCGCGCGCGAATCTCGGCCGCGGTGGCGCAGAACATGCCTACGTAGCGGCGCTAAAAGGCTTGTTAGCGTTACAATCCAACCCGATGATCGCCGACCACGAGTTGTTGCTTGTTGGGCAAGTGCAATGTGACGACTTACAGCAACAAGCGGATGCGTTACGCAACACGGATGCCGGCGAATTAGCGCAGTTACGTGAACTCTGTGAGCGCCTCGATCAGCGCGTTCAACAAGTGCTAGTGCCACTATTTGAAGCGGGTTTTGATGTCATACTTGTTGGTGGCGGTCACAATAATGCCTACCCATTGTTGACCTCGTTGCAGCAGGCTTCGGGTGAGAGTGTTGGTGCCGTCAACCTTGACCCGCATGCCGATTTCCGAGCGCGTGAAGGGCGCCACAGCGGCAATGGTTTTAGCTATGCCTATATGGAAGGCGCACTGAAACATTATCATGTGGTTGGCCTGCATGAAGGTAAGAACAACGCGGAGAGCTTGAAACAACTCGCCGATGCAGAATTTACCTATCGCAGTGTGCATGAGCTCTACACGCACGATTGGTCGAACGAGCTAAGCGCCATTGCCGCGCAAGCGGAAGCCTGGCATGTGCCATTAGGCATCGAGATTGATGTGGACGCCCTACAGGTTGTGCCCGCTAGCGCGATTAACTTCAACGGCTTGAGTGTCGCACATGGATATAGTTTGGTGGAAACCTTAGCCAGCTTACCGCGTACGCGCTATCTGCATTTAGCCGAAGCGGCGCCGAGCTTGCACCCCGCTGGACGCGAAGCCGGCGACATGGCCTGTGCGCAACTCTTGAGTGAGTTAGTACTGGCTTACCTGCACGGCTTTCAACGCCGCGAACCTTGATACCAACAGGCGCTTAATGGGTTGGTACCAAACTGATACGTTAGCGCCGCCGGATCCTCGACGTTCCACAAACACAAATCAGCCCGCATACCAGCAACTAATTGCCCGCGATCACGTAAGCCGAGCGCTTGCGCTGCGTTGACGGTCACCCCACGCAAACATTCTTCTGGTGTCATGCGGAATAATGTCGCCGCCATTTGTAGCATCAGCTGAAGACTCAGAATAGGCGAGGTGCCTGGATTGGCGTCGGTCGACACGGCAATCGGTACGTTGTAGTCGCGTAGTAACTGTAATGGCGGTTGTTTGGTTTCTCGTAGAAAATAGAATGCACCTGGAAGCAATACGGCAACGGTGCCAGCTTGAGCCATTGCTTGTACACCAGCTTCATCTAAATATTCCAGATGGTCACAGGAGAGTGCTTGATAGCGCGCCGCCAGCGCACTGCCGTGTTGATTACTCAGCTGTTCAGCATGTAGCTTCACCGGAATGCCAGCCGCTTGCGCCGCTTGAAAGACGCGTTCGGTTTGCGCCGGAGTAAAACCAACGGATTCACAAAATGCGTCGACTGCATCGGCTAAGCCTTCGGCTGCCAAAGTTGGGATAATAGATTCAACTACCGTATCAATGTACGCATCAGCTTGGTCTTTGTATTCCGGCGGCACCGCATGGGCCGCCAGCAATGTGGTTTGTACGGATACCGGCATTAATTCAGCAAGTTGACGCGCTGCCCGCAGTTGCTTGCGCTCATCTTCAAGGCTCAAGCCATAGCCTGACTTGATTTCAATCGTCGTCACGCCTTCGCGCAATAGCGCTTGTAAGCGAGGTGTCGTCACCTTAACCAGATCGTGTTCTGAAGCGGCGCGTGTTGCTCGAACCGTCGCTGCGATGCCTCCACCTTGGCCGGCAATCTCGGCATAGCTGACACCGTGCAGGCGCTTGGCAAACTCATCAGCGCGCGAACCGGCCCAGACTAAATGGGTATGACAGTCAATCAACCCGGGCGTGACTAAGCCACCCTGGCCATCAATAATTTCAGCGGTCACGTCAGGCGCTTCGTTGCGCTTGCCAGCGAAATGAATCTGCTCGTGATCGAACACAATCACGCCGTCATCTATAAGTCCGTAGCCCTCACCAGTCATGGTGGCAAGGCGGACATTTTCGAGGCGCTGCATGGTTGCTGTCATAAAAATTCTCCCGCTGACAACTTGTATATACAATTAAAGATGGCTACACTCTATCACACTCTAGCATGAGTCTGAATGATTTCATCACAGCCGCTGCCCATGGTAGCCAATGCGATAATCACATAGGTAGAACGCTCGTGAAATTTTCCAAAATCAAACAGCATATTTACAGCAAAATAGCGTCGGGCGAGTGGCCGGAAAACCACCCAGTGAGTTCTGAAAATGCGCTGGCGATTCAATTTAAAGTCAGTCGGATGACCGCACGCCGCGCTTTGCAGGAATTGGCGGACGAAGGATTGGTGATTCGCTCGAAAGGCTCGGGCACCTATGTTGCGCCGCTAAAATCGCAAACCTCGTTTATGGCCATTCGCAACATTGCCGATGAAATTCGTGCTCGCCAGCATGATTATGAGGCACATGTGCACGTTCTCAGGCAAGTACCAGCGAGTTTGCAGGTAGCTGAGCAACTTCAGGTTGAACCGGAAACACCGGTGTTCTATTCGGTGATTACCCATTTAGAAAACGGTTTGCCAGTACAAGTTGAAGAACGCTATGTGAACCCTGCCGTTGCGACCGATTATTTAAAGCAAGATTTTCGCCAAATTACACCGCATGAATATTTAAGTGCCGTGGCACCACTGACCGAAGCAAGTCACCAAATTGAAGCGGTGACCCCGAGCACACATGTTTGCGAATGGCTTGAGTTAGCCAAACCAGAGCCATGTTTACGTATTGTTCGTCGCACATGGAGCGATGCCGGTGTGGTGACTTATGCAGTATTGACGCACCCAGGCTCTCGCTTTGTGCTGGGTGGCCATTTAACGTTTAAAGCTTAAACGCAGTTCAAAGAAAGGATCAACAGATGAGTTTTACCCGCTTAGATAAAAGCCGCAAGATTCGCGCTGATCGTGGTGCTGAGCTCACCACGGCAAACTGGCAGATTGAAGCTGCCAAACGGATGCTCATGAATAACCTCGACGATGAGGTTGCTGAACACCCGCAAGCATTAGTGGTGTATGGCGGTATTGGCCGTGCTGCACGTAGCTGGGAGGCATTCGACAAAATTGTGGAAGTTCTCGAGCGCTTAAAACCAACCGAAACCTTATTGGTACAATCCGGCAAACCTGTGGGCGTATTCCCAACGCATGAAGATGCGCCACGGGTGTTGATTGCCAACTCAAACTTAGTACCTGAGTGGGCTAACTGGGAACACTTCAACGAGCTCGATAAAAAGGGCTTAATGATGTACGGCCAAATGACGGCCGGTTCGTGGATTTACATCGGCTCGCAAGGCATTGTGCAAGGTACCTACGAAACATTCGTTTCAGTAGCGCGTCAGCATTTTGATGGCAACACCAAAGGCCGTTGGATACTGACGGGTGGCCTTGGTGGCATGGGTGGTGCGCAGCCGTTGGCAGCAACCATGGCGGGCTATAGCATGTTGGCTGTTGACGTGGATGAAACGCGCATCGATTTTCGCTTACGCACTCGTTATGTCGACCATAAAGCCACCTCATTAGACGAAGCTCTGAAACTGATTGATACAGCACGCGCAGAAGGTCGTGCGATTTCGGTTGGCTTGCTGGGCAACGCAGCCGATGTTTACGCGGAGTTAGTTGAGCGTAATATCACCCCAGATGTGGTGACTGACCAAACCTCAGCGCATGATCCGTTGCATGGCTATTTGCCGCAAGGATGGACGCTCGAGCAGTACTTAGAACGCCAAGAAAGCGATCCGACTGGTACGGTTGCCGCGGCGAAGCAGTCGATGGCAGTGCAAGTACGCGCCATGTTGACGCTACAAAAACGTGGCGCAGCCACCCTAGATTACGGCAACAACATTCGTCAAATGGCCAAAGACGTCGGTGTTGATCACGCATTTGATTTCCCTGGTTTCGTCCCTGCGTATATTCGGCCGTTATTCTGCCAAGGCATTGGCCCATTCCGTTGGGTCGCGCTATCAGGTGATCCAGAAGATATCTACAAAACCGATGCCAAAGTGAAAGAGCTAATTCCAGATGACCCGCATCTGCATAATTGGTTGGACATGGCGCGCGAGCGTATTAGCTTCCAAGGCTTACCAGCACGTATTTGCTGGATTGGTTTGAAAGACCGCGCGCGTATTGCCCGTGCTTTCAACGAGATGGTGAAAAACGGCGAACTAAAAGCGCCGATTGTCATCGGTCGTGACCACCTTGATTCAGGTTCAGTCGCGAGCCCGAACCGCGAAACCGAAAGCATGCTTGATGGTTCTGATGCGGTTTCCGATTGGCCATTACTAAACGCTCTATTAAACACCGCTGGCGGGGCTACCTGGGTCAGCCTGCATCACGGTGGTGGTGTTGGCATGGGTTACTCACAACACTCAGGCGTGGTCATTGTTGCTGACGGTACTGACGCTGCGGACCAACGTTTAAGTCGCGTGCTGTGGAATGATCCGGGTACGGGCGTGATGCGCCATGCCGACGCTGGCTACGACATTGCAAAAGACTGTGCACGCGAACAAGGGTTAGATTTACCAATGCTGGAGGGCAAATAAATGAGTGATGTATTTGAGTTGCAACCTGGCACGTTAAGTCTTTCGCAGTTGCGTCAATGGTGGCAGGAGCCACAGCAACTGGCGTTGCATGCTGATGCCTCAGCAGTGATTGCACGTTCGCATCAAACCGTTGCTGATGTGCTAGCCAAGGGTAAGGTTGTTTACGGCATCAATACCGGTTTTGGTTTGCTGGCCAACACTCGTATTCCACCAGAAAAACTGGAAGACTTGCAGCGCCGCATTGTGCTATCACACGCCGCCGGCACTCAGGAACTCATGGATGACACCGTGGTGCGTTTGATGTTGTTGCTGAAAATTAACTCTCTCAGCCGCGGCTTCTCGGGCGTTCGCCAAGAGGTCATTGATGCGTTGATTGAGTTACTCAATAATGAAGTGTACCCATGTGTTCCTAGCAAAGGCTCAGTGGGCGCATCAGGTGACTTAGCGCCATTAGCGCACCTCGTATTACCGTTACTCGGTGAAGGCCAAGTGCGCGTGGACGGCAAAATTTACCCTGCGGTTGAGGGAATGGCGAAAGCTGGTTTGAAGCCACTGAGCGCCCTCGCACCAAAAGAAGGTTTGGCGTTACTCAACGGCACCCAGGCATCAACCGCGCTGGCGCTGCATGGTTTATTCCAAATTGAACGAGTGTTCAACGCTGCGTTGGTCACTGGTGCTATGGCCGTGGAAGCGGCAATGGGCTCTCGCTCACCTTTTGATGCGCGTATTCACGCAGTACGCGGTCAGCCGGGGCAAATTGCGGTGGCGCAAAGTTTCCGTCAGTTATTGGGTGATAGCTCTGAAGTTGCTGCAGCGCATGTGGACTGTGAAAAGGTACAAGATCCGTACTCGTTGCGTTGTCAGCCGCAAGTGATGGGCGCCGTGTTTGATCAGTTGCAACATGCGAGTCAAATCTTAGTGCGTGAAGCCAATGGTGTGACTGATAACCCGCTGGTATTTAGCGATAACGGTGACATTATTTCTGGCGGCAACTTCCATGCTGAGCCGGTAGCGATGGCAGCCGATATTCTGGCGATTGCGGCGAGCGAAATTGGTGCGTTGTCTGAGCGCCGTAGCGCTCTGTTAATCGACCATCACTTGAGTAACTTACCACCATTTTTGGTCAACGACGGCGGCGTGAACTCAGGTTTTATGCTGGCGCAGGTAACCGCTGCGGCATTAGCGTCAGAAAACAAGACGCTCGCGCATCCAGCATCAGTAGATAGCTTGCCAACATCAGCAAACCAAGAAGATCACGTATCCATGGCAACCTTTGCGGCACGTCGGTTAACCGATATCGCGCGTAATATTCGCGACATCGTTGCCATTGAATTGTTAGAAGCGGCTCAAGGTTTAGATTTCCGACGTCCGTTAAAAGCAGCACCGGCAATTGAAGAAGCGCATGCACGGGTACGTGCGCAAGTTGGTTTTTACGACCAAGACCGTTACTTTGCGCCGGATATTGCCGCTATTGCGACATTGATAGAAAACGGGAAGTTGCACAATTTAGTGCAAGAAGGGGCTGTACTTGAGGACGCTTAAGCGTCCTCTTCTTCGTCTTTTAAAGCCTGGCAGTCGACACATAATGCGACGTCAGGCTTAGCGGCCAAACGCGCCGCAGAAATCTCTTCGCCACATTCAACACAGTAACCGTATTCGCCACTGCGCATACGCTGTAAAGCAGCATCAGCGCTTTGCGCCTGACGGGTTCCTGGCTGCTCATTCACAACCGTTTCAAGCTTACTCCGAATACGTAACAACTGCTGGGCGGATAAATTATCACTCATGTTAACGTCCTTCTTATTTTTCGTTATTGGCTAGCACGACAAACTGACCAGTAAACTCAGCGACGGGTTTATCGCCATCAAATACTTGTGACTTTAGCGTAGCCCGGGCGTTTTTACCTAACGTTAGCGCTGATAAATCACCGGTCATAGCCGATAAGCGGGCAATGGCGCGAGGCTCTCGGCTGACTGGTTTGTGGTAGTGAATTTGGCCATCCGCTAACACCACTGCACCATGCAGCTGTCGTTCGCGCAATTGTAAATGCAATAACCCCCAGCACGTCAAGGTTGCGAGCGAATAAATACTGCCGGCAAACATAGTGCCATGCACGTTTATATTGCGCGACAAGGTCGCCGTTGTTTCAAATTCGCGCCCAGTGTATTGAGTTATCCGAATTCCCATGGTTTCGGAAATCGGAATTTCGCTATGCCACGTGGTTTCGAGTTCTTGGCACCAATCGGGGCGATAAATAATGCGGTTGAACTCGGTTAAGGTTTTCCGCAGCTGATGCTCCGCTTGCGGGTTCTTCACCGTATCGCCTTCTTCAACCACTTCGTATCCACATTTAATGTAAAAACCTAACGTGTTATCTCGTGAGTTAATCACAATATGCTTGGCGCCTTCAGCGCGTGCCACTTTCTCGAGCTCATAAACAATCGCAACACCATGACCTTCGCCACGGTGTTCCGGCGCTGACGCCATAAAGCGAATTTGTCCTTCGTCTGGGCTATTAAAATGAAGGCGCCCGACCGCAACCGCTTGCCCCGCGCTATTAACCACCATGCGATGATAGCCAACCTGATCGTATTCATCTTGTTCTGAGCCACGTGGCCGTTGAAACGGTTCGCGCAGCACTCGCCAACGCAAGTCATAGTATGAATCAAATTGTTCCGGTGTTTCCGGTGCAATCACATGGTACATAATTAACCCTTGTTGTTAGAGTGCAGCATGAAAGTTACGGGGCCGTCGTTCACTAGAGCCACCTTCATGTCGGCGCCAAATTCACCCGTCGCCGTTGCCACGCCAGCTCGGTTGAGCGCATCGACAAAGGCCAAATAAAGCGGTTCGGCCTGATTGGGTGGTGCTGCCGACGAAAAGCTTGGACGCCGTCCCGATTGCGTATCGGCGGCTAAGGTAAATTGAGAGACGACCAACACGCCGCCGTTAATATCTTGCACACTCAAATTCATTTTGTCGTCGGCATCGGCAAATACGCGATAACCGGCAACTTTGCTCGCGAGTTTGGCGACATCATCATGGGTGTCGTCTTTATCAATGCCAAGCAACACTAACAGGCCTTTTTCAATGGCGCCAATACGCTCACCAGCGACGGTGACCGAAGCCTCACTGACGCGTTGAATTAATGCTTTCATTCACTTCCTTCGGGTTCATTTTCAGAATCGGTTTTTGGTGGTTGAAAGAACTCTTCAATACTGGCGGTGAGTTCCGCCCCCACCAGCACGATATTCCACGACACAAATATCCACAGTAGTAAGATAGGTATCGCGGCCAGCGCGCCATAAATCGCCTGATAACTCGGAAATGCCGTGATATAGGCAGCGAATCCGCTCTTACTGAGCTCAAACAAAATTGCTGCCAACAAGGCGCCCCAAAATGCATGTCGGGCGCGCACTATACGGTTTGGCATCATGATGTACAACAGCATGAAAGCGACTAACGATGTCACAATGGGTACCAAGCTTAATAAGGTGGTGCGCACACCCGACACGTAAACCTCAGCGGCGGCGGTCAACGAAATTACATAGGATGTGACGGCCATACCCGAGCCCATTAGAATGGGGCCGAGGGTTAAAATCATCCAGTACACAGCGAGTGCGACGACCATGCGTCGACGTTTATGATTACGCCAAATGCGGTTCATCGTGGCGTCAATGGTACTGATCAAGTTCACCGCCACCACAATCACAAAGATGACGCCAACCGTGGTCATTTTCGACACGTTGCTGACAAACTGATTTAAATATTCGCTGATCACTTCGCCGGATGTCGGCAATAAATTGGCAAATAATAATTTTTCCAATTCTTCTTTAAGTTGTTCGAACATTGGAAATGCAGAGAACACCGAGAACATCACCACTAATAACGGCACCAGTGCCAGCATGCTGACAAAGGTTAAATGTCCCGCAACAATGGTCACGCGATCATCCAGACAGCGCTTACTAAAATATTTCAAGAACCGCCATGCCTTGCGGCCGCGTTCTTGCCACTGTTCTAATGCGGTTTGCTCAGGTGTTGTCTCGCTCATTCGACTCTCTTTTTCTGCAACTTTTGGCATCACTATAATCCCAAACCGTGCGGATCACGTAAATAACATACCTTGTTCTTGGCCAATCGCCAATCAGGCAGGTGATTGCATGGTTCGATGAGGAGTATGTTTATGCAGGTATTAATTATCGGTGCAGGTGGTGGTGTGGGTCGCGCACTGGTGCAGTATTACCATGATCAAGGCGCAACCGTGCAAGCGTTGAGCCGCCAGCAACCGCCTCATTTACCGGGGCATTGGATTCAAGTGACCGATTACACCGAAACCAGTTTGCAACGCATTTTGCCACAACTGAAGCAGCCCGATATTGTGATCAGCACGTTAGGCATTTTGCATACTGATGATTTTATGCCGGAAAAACGTCTTGCTGATGTGAACTGGCAACAACTGCAGCAAACGTTTTATGTCAATGCCGCGCTACCGATCTTATTGTTACAACAACTATTGCCGATTTTGCCGAAAAAACAGGCTTGCGTGTGGGCACAACTCAGTGCCAAGGTCGGTAGTATTACCGATAACTATTTAGGCGGTTGGTATAGCTACCGAAGCAGTAAAGCGGCGTTAAATATGTTGCTGAAAACCGCGTCGGTTGAATTGAAGCGAACGCACAAACAATTGTGCCTTGCAGCGATTCACCCAGGCACTACTGACACAGCACTGTCGGCGCCGTTTCAACAACGGTTGCCGGCCGATAAGTTGTATACCCCAGCACAATCAGCAGAGCGTATTGCGGCGGTTATAAACCAATTAACTGCTGAAGATTCAGGCGGTTTTTGGCATTGGGATGGTTCGCCGTTACCGTATTAAGCTATACTGACCGCACAACAGCCAGCTAAGGAGTGGTTATGCGTTACTTGATGAATTGGATAGGAATTGTCGTCGCCGTTGTGGTTTTGGCCGGTTGCCAAAGTGCCTACTACGGGGCCATGGAAAAAGTCGGGATTCACAAACGTGATATTTTAGTCGACCGAGTGGATGACGCACGTGATGCGCAAACCGATGCCCAAGAAGAATTCAAATCTGCGCTACAACGCCTCGATGAATTACTAAAGTTTGATGGTGGCGAACTCGAAGCACGCTACAACGCGCTAAACGACGATTACGAAAGCAGTAAAGCTGCCGCCGAGCGGGTTTATGATCGTATTGAAGCGATTGATGATGTCGCGCAAGCGCTTTTTGATGAGTGGCAAGAAGAACTGGGTATGTATAGTAATGACGCTATGCGTCGTGAGAGTGAGCGGTCACTTCGTGAAACTGAGCGACGTTACACCAGTTTACTGCAAAGTATGGAACGCGCAGCCGATACCATGGAACCGGTGCTCGAGAAACTGCAAGATAACGTGCTGTATTTGAAGCATAACCTCAACGCCAAAGCGGTGGATGCGATTCGTGGGGAATATCGAAGCTTACGCAGCGATGTTGATGTACTGATTCGCGAAATGGAAACCGCGATACAAGAATCGAACGCATTTATTGAAGCCATGAAGGAGGGATCGTAATGAGCTTATTGATTTTAGCGGGTAGCAGTCGTCAGGCGTCACTGAACGGCAAATTACAAAAACGGATTGCCGAAGTTGCCGAACGTGATGGACGTGCCTGCTACGTGTATCCAGCAGCAGAGCTTGATGCACCAATTTATAATGGCGACTACGAAGATGAAAATGGCGTGCCGTCGAATATACAAAAGTTAGCCACAGCCATTTCTGAAGCAACAAAAATTGTCATCGTCACACCCGAGTACAATAGCTCCGTTCCACCGTTATTAAAAAATGCGATCGACTGGACAACCCGATTGGAACAGAACCCGTGGGTCGGCAAGAACGTCCTATTGGCAGGTGCCTCACCTGGACGCATCGGTGCAATGCGTGCTATGACGCATTTAATGGTGATTATGGCGGCGATTAAAAGCTATGTTGCCCCCATGTTTTTAAGCTGTGCGCAGGCAAGCGACGACACGATTGCGAGCTTCGATGCAGAGCAAATCAAAGGCTTTTTGAAACAGGGCGATTAACGGTCGGCGTATTAAGCGCCGCGTGGTTTTAAGCCAGCCAAATACGTATCAATGGCCTGATTGGCTGCTTGCATCAAATCGAAATAAGATTGATCAAGTAGCCAGTTATACATAATCCCATCAACCAGACTAAACAATCCGAGCACGACCGATTTGGAATCATATTTCTCATCGATTAAGCCTTGCTCTTTGCCTTTATCCGCCAGAAGTACACACTCGGCAATACACGCATTACGACCGCCTAAATGGCGTAAGTGAATCGGTAACGCATCGTCCACATATTCACACTTATGCAGAAGAATATTAACCAGCGCTTGGGTATGCGGATCGTCATGGACTTGTCCGACAATATGCAAGCAACGCGCTCGCAGATGCGAGACTGGGTCGCCTTGGTAGGTTTGCGCCAGTTCATCACGCATTTCGTCTACTGGAAGACGCACGCGCTCCATCAGAGCATCAATCAAGTCGAGCTTATTTTGAAAGTGATGGTAGATAGCACCACGGGTTACCCCGGCAGCTTCTGCTACTTGGTTCATCGATGTATTTGAGACGCCGCGCTCGCTAAATAAACGCTCGGCAGCGTCTAACAGCGCTGAGCGTGTCGTTAAAGCATCTTCTTTTGTACGTCGAACCACATTGCACCTCTTTGCGTAAACCTGGTGACATTATAATCGATATTAAATAAACATGCATGTATGTATGTAAAAAGATCACGAAACTGCTAATAAAACGATGCTATGCTGTTCATGACACTTAAATTTGTTGGAGGTTGACCATGAAAAATGATATTGACCAACGCCTCGTACTCGACGCGTTTGAGACCATTATTGAATATGGCAAACCGGATGACGAAGGCCGTAAAACTCTCGAGGGTATTACCGCGTATACCGATTTTGATGGCTATACCGTGTTCCTTGAGGGCCAAGGCGTGAATATGCGTTTAGAGTTTCATAATAAATATCACTTGGATTATGAACACGAGCGCCAATTTGAAAATTTTATGAAGGCCATTGAAAACATCAGCAAAGGCCACTATACACCAGAACGTGGTGAATAAATTTAGAGGCGCTGACAGTGAGTAAACATAAAGCCTATAGTGTGGCTGAAGAAATAGCCCATGCCTTAACGCATGGCGTGGGCGCAATTGCAGCCATCGTTGGGCTGGTGTTCATGCTCGTTTGGGCGGTGTCATACGGTGACACCTTCCACGTCGTCAGCGCGAGTATATATGGCGCCAGTTTAATTCTACTTTATCTTGCCTCGACGCTTTATCATGCGTTTCCTTGGCCGCGCTTAAAAGCTCTCTTTCAGCAGATGGACCACGCGGCTATTTACGTATTAATTGCCGGCACCTACACGCCATTCGCACTGGTAAACCTGCGCGGAGCGTGGGGCTGGACATTGTTAGCCGTGGTATGGAGCATTGCGTTTATCGGCGTCATCATGGAAGTGGCTATGAAAGAACGCAAGAAATGGCTGTCTTTAAGCCTGTACCTAGGCCTTGGTTGGATGGCATTGGTTGTTATCAAACCAATGCTTGAAACCGTTGAAGCCGGCGGCTTGTGGCTATTACTAGCCGGCGGCCTTGCCTATACCTTCGGTGTAATTTTCTACGTGTGGAAATCGTTGCGTTTTCACCATGCCATTTGGCATGTATTTGTGCTCGCTGGCAGCGTATTGCACTTTTTCTCAGTGTTCTATTTTGTACTGCCGCACCCTGAAATGATTTAGAAGCTTGCCTTTCTCAGCGGAAAGGGCTATGGTCTGTTCCGCTTAGAGAGGACACCATGTTTAAAGCCGATTTTTCAATTCAAAGTACCGCACTTACCTTTCCAATTTAAGCCGATTGCGCAACCGCAGTCGGCGCCCGTAGTTATTCCCAAAACCTAATTTTTCGTGTTTCAGTTCGGTAGGAGAAAATGCCGTGCTTGCGCGTGTTATGAGTTATTGCAACTCAACCTCGTGTATTAATCACCACCTGTTTCAGTGCCAGCAGCATCGTGTACTGCAGCACCCGTTATTGCTCAATGATTTGTTGCATCGCCTTGAGCAGCTGCAACAACCACAATCGCGTATTCACCCGTGTGTCGAAATCGGATCAGAAGTGACGATTCGACAACTTTTCCAGCATGGGTGTGCTGGCGAGGTATTCACTGTTCAGCTTGTCGAGCCAAGTCGTGCCAACCCGAATCAGGGCCTTGTTTCATACCTGTCTCCGATAGGGTTGGCACTACTTGCATTGCCGTTAGGCGCAGAGTTTTCGGTTGTTTCAGGGGCTAGCGACAGTCGCTGGCGATTAATGGCACTCAATCGTAAAGGAGCGAGCAATGAGTAAAGAAAAGGCGAAAAAGAAGCCACAAAAAACACTCAAAGAAAAACGTCGTGAGAAGAAGAATAAAAGCGGCGACTAATAAAAAGGGCGCCTCTTGAGGCGCCCTTTTTGCTGTAAAAACCAAACAGTGCTTAGTCGTCTTTGCTACGGCTCGCGCGCTTACGTTCGTTTTCAGTGAGCATACGCTTACGAATACGAATTGATTTTGGTGTGATTTCTACCAATTCATCGTCATCGATAAACTCAAGTGCTTGCTCAAGCGACATACGAATTGGCGGGGTCAACAACAACGCATCGTCAGTACCGGCGGCACGAATGTTGGTCAGCTGCTTACCTTTCAAACAGTTGACCGTCAGGTCGTTTGAACGGCTATGAATACCAATCACCATGCCTTCGTAAACTTCTTCAGCGTGACCAATCATCAAACGGCCGCGCTCTTGCAAGTTAAACAAAGCGTAGGCCAAAGCTTTACCTTGGGCGTTTGAAATCAATACGCCGTTGATGCGTTGACCAATGTTACCGCCTTTGAATGGGCCGTAGTGGTCAAAGCTGTGATACATCAAGCCAGTACCAGATGACAATGTCATGAATTCAGTTTGGAAACCAATCAAGCCACGGCTTGGTACGATAAAGTCGATACGGATACGGCCTTTACCATCTGGAGTCATGTTGGTCATCTCAGCTTTACGCAAGCCAAGTTTTTCCATCACTGAACCTTGATGCTGCTCTTCAATGTCTACGGTTAAGTTTTCGAACGGCTCTTCTTTCACGCCGTTCACTTCACGCATGATAACTTCAGGGCGTGATACCGCAAGTTCGAAACCTTCACGACGCATGTTTTCAATCAATACGCCTAAGTGCAATTCACCACGACCAGAAACGCGGAAGCGGTCAGGGTTGTCGGTTTCTTCAACTCGCAATGCAACGTTGTGTTTCAATTCTTGCTGTAAACGCTCAAGAATTTGACGTGAAGTAACGAATTTACCTTCTTTACCGGCAAACGGTGAGGTGTTCACTTGGAAGGTCATCGTTACCGTTGGCTCATCAACAGTCAGTGCTGGCAACGCTTCAACGGTACCTGCCGCGCACACGGTGTCAGAAATCTTCAATTCGCCTAAACCGGTTACCGCGACGATATCGCCAGCGCTTGCTTGGTCCGTTTCGATACGGTCAAGGCCCAAGTAACCAAAAATTTGGCCCACTTTGCCGTTACGCTTGGTGCCGTCAGCACCAACAATCGTAACCTGCTGGTTCAGTTTCAAGGTACCACGCTTGATACGGCCGATACCGATAATGCCCACGTAGCTTGAGTAATCAAGCTGTGAAATTTGCATTTGCAAGGCGCCATCGCGGTCAGCATCAGGTGGCGATACTTTCTCGAGAATTGTTTCGAACAACGCCGTCATGTTGTCGGTTTGCTCGTTGTAATTCAAAGTTGCCCAGCCGTTCAATGCCGAAGCGTAAACCACTGGAAAATCTAACTGTTCGTCGGTTGCGCCTAAGTTATCGAACAAGTCGAATACTTGGTCCATAACCCAATCAGGACGTGCGCCTGGGCGGTCAATCTTGTTGATAACAACAATCGGCTTCAAGCCGTGCGCGAACGCTTTTTGCGTTACGAAACGGGTTTGTGGCATTGGGCCGTCAACGGCGTCAACAACCAACAATACTGAGTCGGCCATTGACAATACGCGCTCTACTTCACCACCGAAATCGGCGTGTCCTGGCGTGTCGAGAATGTTGATGCGGTAGTCTTTGTAGTTTACCGCGGTGTTCTTCGCCAAAATGGTGATGCCACGTTCTTTCTCAAGATCGTTGGAGTCCATGACACGTTCTTCTGCACCGCCGCGGCTCTCTAAAGTGCCCGATTGCTGGAGAAGTTTATCAACCAAGGTTGTTTTGCCATGGTCAACGTGCGCAATAATTGCAATATTACGCAGCTTGGAAAGTTCAGTCGCTTGAATTGTCATTGATAAAGCCTGTAAAAACACGAGGAGACGGTATGAGCCGCCATTGGTTAAAATAGCGGCGTATTATACGCTTGCGTGCTTATACAAGCTAGTGTTTTTCGTTGGCAGCGTCGCCATTGTCGGCGTCAGATTGCTTTAAACGCTTGTCCCAGCGTTGCTGAGCATAACGGCGCAGACTCGGAATTGTGTCAGTTTCATCCATAATTGGCTGGCCGAGAATGGTTTCAATAATATCTTCAAGCGTCACCACACCCATCCAAGTGCCATGTTCATCAAATACCAACGCCATGTGCTGGCGCTTGTCTAACAACATGCGCATAACCTGCTCAACGTTAACCGACTCCGCAACAATATCAACGTCGCGCGCTAATTGATTAATCGTTTTGTCAGTATCCGCTTCTAACGCTTCGTTGCGCAAAATAATGCCATGCGGCACTTCATCGGCATCAATCACTGGGAAACGCGAATAAGGCATCGTTTTTGCTCGGTATAAAAAATCGCTGATTGTTTCATCTGGGCGCACTGACTCACATACGGTACGCGGTGTCATCACGTCGCGAACCCGAATAGTATGCAAATCAAGCATATTGCCAATCACGCGTCGTTCATCGGCATCAATCAGTTTTTGCTCATAGCCTAATATGGCCAATGCTTTAATTTCAGAACGAACATCCACGTGCTCTTCGCCGCCAATGCGTTTGGTGATTTGGTCGGACAGCCAAATGAACGGACGCAAAATCATAATCAAAAAGTTCAAAATACCCGGCAGCAAGGGAGCCAACTGGCGCCAGAATTTTGCACCAATCGTTTTCGGCAAAATCTCAGAAAGTACCAATATAAGAACGGTCATGACCGCTGAAGCGACCGCTAAGTAACCATCACCAAATACGACGCCAACTTGTGCACCAACGCCAGCTGCACCTGCCGTGTGCGCTACTGTGTTGAGCGTCAAAATAGCGGCCAGCGGACGGTCAATATTGGTTTTTAAGTTTTGTAGTTTAGCGTGTAGTTTTGGGCGCTTTTCTTTTAACTGAGCCACGTAGCTTGGAGTAATCGATAGCAAGGCGGCTTCAAGAATTGAGCATATAAATGAGACACCAATTGCAACAAACGCAAACAGAATTAATAAGAACATGAGGCTCACAATGTTGAGTACGATGCTGGATTTTCGCAAAGAGTGGTTGACATAACAATAACAACGTTACGATTTTCGGTTGGTGAAATACACATTAACGCTAACGTTAACGTGAATAACTATTCATATATATGATTTTATATTCACAAACCCCTGAAAGGGGGGTCGACAACTTTTTTTTCATACCCTTTCATTTCTGCGGTATTTTCGCAAAAAATAAGAAGTTAAACTGTAATGAAGAGCAAGTTAAGTTGACTATACAACCGACGTATAAGCCTTAAAATTGGACAACTTGTTTAACTTTTAACTTTACAGAGCTTTAAAACTCGCTATGTTGTAGATGTATAGACAACTCAGTTGGGCGGTCGAGTTGCCAAATAACCAGCAAGATATATAAAAATGAAAAAATATTCAGGGGGATGTCATGACTAAATTCGCTTTATCGGGCGTAGCGACCGCACTGACGGCGTTGTTATTACCCGCACAAACAATGGCTCAAGATACGCAAAAACAGGCTCAAATTGACGAGGAAAAAGTTGAACGTGTTACCGTCACTGGTTCACGGTTGCAGCGTACTGAAGCCGAGAGTGCCGCACCTATCCAAGTTTTTACCGCAGAAGATCTTGAAAATTCCGGTGTGAATTCGTTAGAAGTTATTTTACAACGGATGTCGGCTTCCGCCGGCGCTGCTGGTGGACAAAGCAATGCCTACTGGACCAGCAATGGCTGGGGCACAGCGCAAGTTAACCTGCGTGGTTTAGGTATTAACCGTACACTCGTGCTTCTCAATGGCCGCCGCGTGGTTAACGGCGGTACTGGTGCCAATAGCAGCGTTGACCTGAATATGATTCCGGTTGAGATGATTGAACGCATCGAAGTGCTTAAAGATGGTGCATCAGCAATTTACGGCGCTGACGCTGTTGCCGGTGTTGTGAATATTATTACCCGCAAGAGTTATGAAGGTTTTTCTATCGAAGCACGCTTTGGTGCAACGGATAGTGGCGACGCTCAAGAACGTGCTATCAACACGGTATTTGGCGCAAGTAATGACCGAGCTCGAATTGTTGGTACCGTCGGATATCGATCAAACGACGCTTATAATATGCAAGATCAAGCAGGTTGTGCATTAGCTGAGGTAGCACCGGGCGAGCTAGGATGCTTCGGCAGCTCAAGTACCATCGGTGGTCGTGCAACAATCCTTACAGGAGCAGATGCGGGTAGTCGAATTAACTTTAATCAAGAACCCGGCGGTGATAGCGATTTCTACGAACCATATGATCCGGCCAAGCATAACTTTGATTTCTTCTCACAGCTAAACTCAGTTAACCCAATTACTAATTGGAATTTCTCAACGTTTGCAGACTATCGATTGGTTGGTGACACTTATGCATTCGTTGAAGTTCTTTATAACAATCGTCGGTCAGATCAAATTGCCACTTCGGGAACTGTGGGCGGTATTGAATATGCCGTTGATCATCCAGATAACCCGACAGGAGAGACGATTCGCCTTGATAGCCGACGTTTGCTTGAAGCCGGAACTCGAGATTTCTTCCAAGACGTCAATACCTGGCGTTTCGTTGGTGGCTTGAACGGTATGATTGATGCCAACTGGAACTGGGAAGTCGCTTACAACTTCGGGCGTACATCAGGTATTGATGGCGCGACCAATATTGCCAATATGGAACGTTTAGGTCGAGCAATTGACCCAGAACAATGTGGACAATCTGGTGTGCCATGCGTGGATTTGCTTGGTTTCGGTGGCTTCAGTCAAGATGCGATTGACTACATTATGTTCCGGATTGACTCCGAAGGCGGTAACGAGCAGCGTTCAATCACAGCAAATATAACCGGCGATTTATTTGAACTGCCTTCAGGTTATGTTCCGGTTGCGTTCGGGGTTGAGCATCGCGAAGAAAAAGGCTGGCGGAATCCAGATTCGGCAGTTGTAGCTGGTGTGATGAATACCAACCAAGCAGACCCTATTAGCGGTAGCTATAGTGTTGATGAAGTATACGTAGAAACAGCCTTGCCACTACTGAACGATGTTCCGTTTGCACAAAGCGTAAATTTAGAACTCGCCTATCGTTACAGCGACTATGATACGTTTGGCAGCGACGGCAACTATAAAGCCAGTTTACATTGGCAGGTTAATGATGCTCTCAAACTTCGAGCAACCAATTCAACGGCGTTCCGTGTACCGAATATTCCTGAATTATTTGGTGGCGTAGCCGAAGGAAATTTAACCACAACCGATCCTTGTGATGGTTGGGATCAGCCAGGCAAAAATCCAACAGTCGCGGCAAACTGCCAAGCGGATGGTGTACCGGCAGGTTATACGCAACTTGGTTCAACAATTCTGACGACTGTTGGCGGTAACCCTAATCTTGAGCCAGAAGATGCGAAAACATTTACAGCTGGTGTGGTCTGGGATGCACCATTTGCAGATAATCTTCAATTTACGGTTGATTACTACAAAATTGACATCGAAAACGCGATTCAGCGTATTCCTGGATCAACGAAATTATCGGTTTGTTACAACTCTGAAAACCTGTCGCATCCGTTCTGTAATGACAGCCAGTTTACCCGAGATAGTTTAACGGGAGAGATCAACTTCCTGTCGGCACAGCCAACTAATGCGGCAACAGAAGAAGTGTCGGGTGTCGATGCAGCTGTATTCTATAAAACTGACTTATCTGGTTTTGCAACCACGATGAATTGGACAGTCAGTTACCTCGATGAATATACTGTGACGCCGTTCGCCGGTGGTACACCAATCGCCTATGCCGGAAAAATCACTGGAGGCAGCGGTAGCTACACGAACTGGCGTTCAAATGCATCGGTTACAGTTGATCGCGATGACTGGCAGGCGCACTGGAGCGTTCAATACATTGGTGGTGCTGACGATATCAATGCGGCGCCAGGTGACATTGGAGATCATGCGCCAAGCGTGTTCTACCATAATGTGCAGGGCACCTATTATGTGAACTCAAACATGAGCTTAGTTGGTGGTATTAACAACGTGTTTGATAAACAACCGCCATTTATTCAAAGCTGGACGGATGCCAACACCGATACCATGACGTATAACCTTCTAGGGCGTCAGTTATTTATTAAAATGCGTTACACGTTCTAACCCTGGACGTTGAATTGCGAGGGGGTCGAAAGATCCTCTCGCTTCTTTAAAACTTTTTGGAGAGTTTTATGGCGGTAACAATTGCCAGTAGTCGTTGGCGCGTGTGGCACCGATGGCTGGCACTAATCGTTGGTTTGCAAATGGTGGTTTGGAGTATCAGTGGTGCCTACATGGTATTTTTCAAATTGCCATTTATTCACGGTGATCATTTGGTTAAACAACATGATGCCGTTATTCAGGATACGCAATCTGTCGCCTCGTTTAGTCACGTATTGGGAAAATATCCTGAGGCATCCGACATCAAATTAACCTCGTTGTGGCTCAATAATCAATGGCACCCAGTTTATCACGTCAGTCATCATGGCAATGTTGAGCTCATTGATGCCAAAAGCCTAGAATCGATTCGTCTTGATCAAGCTGCAATAAAGGCCATTGCAGAAAAGAAATATGCTTTAGGTGAGCAGCCGGCAAGTCGTATTGATTGGTTAGCTGACAACCCGCCAACAGAATTAAACCCCGCGCACTTGCCCGTATGGCGAGTGGATTTTGATGATTTTGGAAGCACCAGCCTTTACTTTTCACCAATAACGGGCGAACTCGTCACGAAACGGCATACATTCTGGCGTGGCTTCGACATTATGTGGATGTTGCACATTATGGATTATGAAGAGCGCGTTGATATTGAAAGTTGGTTGCTACGAGGCTTTATTATTGCCAATTTCATTTTCCTAATTACTGGCGCAGTGCTGTTGGTCTATACCCTTCGTAAAACGAAACCAGATCCAAAAATTAATACCGGGGGGTCGCTATGATGCGCTTTTTGCAGTGGCTACACCGCTGGACCAGTTTAATTATCATCATTCAAGTTCTCTTGTGGATAATCAGTGGCTTTTACTTCTCGATAGCAGGCCATCATGCAATGTCGGGCCACCATTATTACAAAATGACTCACAATCATACGCCAATGCAATCATCGCAGGCGCTTGACTGGCCGCAGTTATCAAATCAATTTGCTGGTATTCGCGATGTTCAGTTACGAACAGTGGCTGGCACGCCACAATACGTTGTCGAGCATGCTGAAGGTGTCAGTTATCTTGATGCATCGACCGGAAAGCCTTGGTCAACAACTGAAACGATGGCAGCGAACTTGGCTCTGGCAAGTTATTCAGGCCCCGGTGACATTGCCGAAATCACATGGCTAACAGCCGGTAGCAATGAAGTAAACGGCTGGCTTAAGCCTGGCTATCGTGTCGACATTCGCGATGATTTGAATACCCGAATTTACATCGATGCCGCATCCGGTGCTGTGGTTGAGCATCGAAACACACCGTGGTTATGGGCTGATTGGGCGTTCAAACTGCACTTCATGGACTATAGCGGTGAGCGTAACTTTAACCATTTACTGATTGTCAGTGCGGGTGTGCTGACACTATGGTTTACCTTATCAGGACTCATTTTGCTCGGGCGTAATGTGGTACGCGGTGACATGAACCCTCGCCGCAAACAGACCTACCTAGAGTTCTTTCAAGCACAGCAGAAGCCGATAGCGAGTGCCTGCGGTGGCGGCGGAACATGCGGACTTTGCAAAGTGCGCTTTAAGGGAACAGCACCATCTGCGACCGAAAGTGACAGAGTGATGTTATCTGAATCTGAACTTCGTGAGGGGTTACGTTTAAGTTGCCAGCACAGAGTATGCAAAGACAACAACGCCGATCTTTTACAAACAGATACGCGTACACTGACACTCAAACTGGTACATAACCGAGTATTGACCCCGAGCATTCATGAATTAACGTTTCTGCCGGAAAATGCCTCGACATTTAACTATCATGCGGGTCAGTTTATGCAGTTCCTAATTCCGTGTGAAGCCAGCCGAGGTACCGTTATTTTGCATCGCAACTATTCGTTCGCAACGGCGCCAGGGCAACCTGAACTCACCTTTACCGTTCGTAAAATGCCTGCTCCAGATACGTCATGCCAGCCGGGCGTCGGTTCAACGTATCTGTGTGGAATGCAAATTGGTGAAACCATAAATGCGGTAGGTCCAATGGGTGACTTTCTGCTCAATACCGCCGCTCGAGGTGAACGTCAACAAGTGTTTATTGGCGGCGGAGCAGGTATTGCGCCATTACGTGCGCTCATTCAAGAAGCATTAGAAAAGGCCGAAATACAGGCGCCAATTCAGTTCTTTTACGGAGCTCGAAATCAATCGGAGCTATGCTACGTCGATGAGTTCACGGCACTACAAGAACAGCAGCGTTTGCAATATCACCCCGTTATTTCAGAGCACGATGCCAATTGGCGTGGGTTGAGTGGCTATGTTCATGACATTGCGAAAACATGGCTGCAAACGCAAGACACGCAATATTTAGATGTTTATGTGTGCGGACCACCAGCCATGTTGGCGGCAACCCGCGTGATGCTTACCGAAATTGGAGTGCCACCTGAGCAGGTGCGTTATGATGATTTCGGTATTTAATTTCGTATTTTAGAAGAATGCGAAATAAATCATCCACACTTGCCGATTTTTGCTCTATACTTTAGTGAATTACGAAATTCAACTGAGCAAAATTCGGCAAGGAGATGATTATGTCATTGCGTGCGTGGGCAGCCGCCCTGTTTGTTGTCAGTACCGCCAGTGCGGCGACCTCAGCTAGTGCGGCTGAGTACCAAATTCAGCCAACCACTATTGCTGAGTACCTGCGTTTGCAAGGGCTTGTCGAATCAACCAACAGTGCAACGGTATCGGCTCAAGTATCTGGCCGGGTTGAAAAAGTTTTGGTTGATGTGGGCGACAACGTTCCAGCTGGCGCAACGATTTTAACGATCACCTCGGTTGAACAATACCAAATGCTCACCCAAGCCCAAGCGCAAGTCGCGGCGGCACAGGCGACATTGGTTGCCGAGCAGCAGGAATTTGACCGCATCACCAGTTTAGTGGAACGCGATTTGGTGCCTGTTGCGGAGCGCGACCGTGCCAAAGCGCGTTTAGATAACGCCAAAGCGCAACTACGCTCAGCGCGAGCCGCTGTTGAACGCGCACAAGAACAGTTGAGTTATACCGAAGTGAAAGCGCCGTATGGTGGCATTGTCAGTGAACGTCTCGTCGAGCCAGGTGAATTGGTGCAACCGGGTACCCCATTGCTCTCCGGCTTTGACCCCAGCGAATTGCGCTTGCATGTGGATCTACCAGCCCGTTATGCCCAGGCGGCAAACACCTACCAGTGGGCCCGTGTGAATGGCTTAGAGCCAACTTCTCAACAAGTATTTCCAACCGTTCATAGCCTATCAAGCACCGTGCGGATGCGTCTTGTGTTGCCGCAAGAAAGTGGTTTAATGCCAGGCCAGTGGCAACCGGTGGTAGTGAAAGTTGGTGAGCACCAAGGTGTACAAGTTCCAACTGCAGCGATTTATCACCAAGGCGAACTCACCATGGTGCGCATGCAAGACAAAAGCTGGCGCGCTGTGCGTTTAGGTTTAAGTCAAAACGGCCAAGTTGAGGTGGTCAGCGGCTTAAAAGCTGGCGAGGTAATTAGCTATGAGTAATAAACCCCTTGGTATCGCAGGTAAATTTGCGGCATGGGGTGAACGCTCACAGCTCACACCACTGTTAGCAATTTTTGGCTTGGTTTTAGGCATCATGGCGGCGCTAATTACGCCACGTGAAGAAGAACCGCAAATTGACGTGACCATGGCTGATGTCATGGTCGCTTTTCCGGGTGCAGCAGTCAGTCAGGTCGAAGACCAACTGGCAACGCCACTGGAACAACATTTTGCGCGCATGCAGGGCATTGAACACATTTATTCGGTGTCACAGCCCGGCCAAGCCTTGGTGACGGTGCAATTTGAAGTGGGCGTGCCCCGCGACAAAGCATTGGTGGAGCTGTTCGATAGCTTAGCCAGCTGGCAAGTGCGTCATCCGAATTTCTCGCAACCATTGGTAAAAGCCCGTGGTATCGATGACGTACCGATTCTTGGCTTAACGATTACTGCTGATGGATTGGATTTAAAGTCGGTCGCCGACACATTAGTTGAGCCACTACAAAACGTGAGTGGCGTACGTGAAGTGAATGTCATTGGCGCCGAACCAGAACAAATTAATGTCACCCTCGATAACACGGCGTTGAGCCGCATTGGTCTGGATTTCAATGCAGTGAGCCAAGCGTTGGCCGGACAGAACCAAAGTGCTCAAGCCGGTTACCGACTGGCACAAGGGCAACAAATTCCAGTGCAGGCGAGCAGCTTCATTGATAGCGTGCATACGTTGCGGCATCTGATTGTTGCCAACGTTGACGGTAAGCCGGTGCGATTTGAGCAAGTCGCCGAGATCAACAGCGCTGCTGTGGTGCCATCGCGCTACGTGTGGTCACGCCCATCAGGTGGTGATGCGCAACCAGCGGTGACCTTAACGGTGACCAAAAAGGCTGGCGAGAATGCCGTGGTGGTGGCGCAGGAAGTACTTGCACGCCTCGACACTTTAAAGCAGCAATGGTTGCCGCCAGAGTTGACGATTGATGTGACGCGTAACTATGGACAAACGGCCGATGCGAAAGCCTCAAAGCTGATTCAGAAACTGATTTTTGCGACCATTTCAGTTGTCGCATTAGTCTTGTTGACGCTCGGTAAACGCGAAGCCGTGGTGGTTGGTAGTGCTGTGGTATTAACCCTTGCCATGACCTTGTTTGCGTCATGGGCTTGGGGCTTTACCTTAAACCGTGTGTCCTTATTCGCATTGATTTTCTCGATTGGTATTTTGGTGGATGATGCGATTGTGGTAGTGGAAAACATTCATCGCCACTTAGGCCTTGGCAAATCACTAAAAACCGCGATTCCGTCGGCTGTTGATGAGGTTGGCGGGCCGACTATTTTAGCGACCTTCACGGTCATCGCAGCTCTTCTACCGATGGCGTTTGTTAGCGGACTCATGGGCCCGTACATGAGCCCTATCCCGATTAATGCTTCGTTGGGCATGTTGTTATCATTGATTATTGCGCTAACGGTTACGCCTTGGTTGGCGCGCCACCTGCTTAAAGACGAACATCATGACGATGAAGCGCACAGCAGTAAGTTGCATTCATTCTTCGAACGCATCATGCAACCGTTGCTCACGCATCGGAAACGTCGCTATTTTATGGGGTTTGGCTTGATTGCGTTGATTGTGCTGATGATGGGCCTTGCTGTGGTGCAAGCAGTGGTGATGAAAATGTTGCCGTTTGATAACAAGAGCGAAATCAAACTGGTGCTCGATATGCCAGAGGGCAGTAGCTTAGAAGACACCAACGCGGTATTGATGCAACTTGCCCAGAAGCTCGATGATGTAGAAGAAGTTGTCGCCACGCAAATATATGCCGGCACCGCATCGCCTATTGGCTTCAATGGCCTCGTGCGGCAATATTATCTACGCGAAGCAGCCAATATGGGCGATATTCAAGTCACGTTGGCTGAGCATGGCGAGCGCGACCGCGCCAGTCATGAAATCGCCCTCGCCATTCGCCCCATGCTGACACCAATTGCGGAAGCCGTTGGTGCCTCGCTGAAGATTGTTGAAGTGCCGCCAGGCCCTCCGGTGTTGGCGCCTATTGTGGCTGAAATATACGGCCCATCTGCGGCTGCGCGTGAACTCGGCGCCCGCGACGTGTTGGCGCAACTGCGCACCACTGAGGGCGTGGTGGATATCGACAGTACCTTAGTGGGCGAAGCCACCGAAGAAGTTTGGGAAGTGAACCGTGAACGCGCCGCCCAGCTTGGCGTCAGCGCTGGGCAAGTGGTGCAAGTATTACAAACGGCATTGGGCGGCATGAACGTCACCTATTTGGCGATCGACGGGCAAACCCAGCCAGTCCCGGTGAAATTGCGCTTGCCAGCTGATTGGCAAGGCCAGCTCGTTCAACTTGAAAGCTTAACCGTGACCAGTCAAACCAGCGGCCATGCCATTCCCATCGCGGAATTAATCGAGCGCGAGCAACGTCCTTACGCCCAGCCGGCATACCACAAAGATTTGCGTCCTGTCGTGTACGTGACGGCAGATATGGCAGGCGATTTAGATAGCCCGCTGTATGGCTTATTCGACGCTGCTGGCGATATCGACTTACCGCAAACCTTTATTGCACAGCCGGACATTTGGAACGAAACCGCTCTGAAATGGGATGGCGAATGGCAAATCACCTACGAAACATTCCGCGACATGGGCTTAGCCTACGCGGTTGGTTTGTTGCTGATTTACGTTCTTGTTGTCGGCCACTTTGGTAGCTACATGACGCCGTTGGTAATCATGGCGCCAATCCCACTGACGTTGATTGGCATTATGCCAGGCCATGCTCTGTTGGGTGCGCAATTTACCGCCACCTCCATGATTGGCATGATTGCCTTGGCCGGTATCATTGTGCGGAACTCAATCTTGCTAGTTGATTTCATCCGCGAGGAAGTCGCCGCTGGCAAAGATCTCAACACCGCCGTGATTGAAGCCGCCGTGGTGCGCGCCAAACCAATCACACTGACCGCAATCGCTGCCATGATGGGCGCGTTCTTCATCCTCGATGACCCCATCTTCAACGGTCTTGCGGTGAGTTTGATCTTCGGCATCGCAGTGTCAACGGCGTTGACGTTGGTGGTTATCCCGCTGTTGTACGCATCGCTCCTCCGCCGCCGAATGGCTAAAGAGCGTTAATCGTTACTCGTTACGAACAGCGTAGTTCGTGCTTCGTACGCTACGCTGTTCGTCCGGGCTTCGCCCTGTTCGCTAACCCCAAACCCCAAACCCCAAACCCCAAACCCCAAACCCCAAACCCCAAACCCCAAACCCCAAACCCCAAACCCCAAACCCCAAACCCCAAACAAAACATTGCCGAGAGCCTATGGAATTGGGCTCGATATTGGATGGATGTAATCTCTTATAAAAAATAGCGTTCAGTTGCAGCTTTACTGTTACAAATAAGAGGGGTGTTTTTGAAGCAGAAAAGCTGCAACTGAACACAAAAAATAAAAAGGGATACACCTATATCAATAGTACTTCGAATACGAGGTAGGCTATGGAATTGTGTCGAGTCAAAAGTATCTGATAATGTGTCTACTATCGACACTATCTCTTTCTCATTCTCTTTGCTTTGCACTTTCTATGCTTTGTCTTTGGTCTTTCTGAATAACGAATAACGAATAACCAATAACGAACAACGCTTTTAATCTTTTGCACTTCCGTGGTGCATTAATTTGCACTACAATGGTGCATAATTAGCCATTAGCCAGCACCACAACCGTACATAAACAACCGTAACCTATTGAAAAATGAGTCAAATCCAATCTTGGCATCGTTTTTGCTTTAATTTGGTGCAAAGGCGCAAGCAAGAACAACAAAGCTTGCTATACTCATTTTGAAACTAGTACATGCACGATCGCGGAGGATCACATGACAACACCACAAGACGTTATGGCTTACATTGAAGAACACGATGTCAAATTCGTGGATTTACGCTTTACCGATACCAAAGGTAAAGAACAGCATGTGACCATCCCGGTTTCGCAAATTAACGAAGAGTTCTTTGAAGAAGGCAAAATGTTTGACGGTTCGTCAATTGGTGGCTGGAAAGGCATCAACGAATCGGACATGGTGTTAATGCCTGATTGCAACTCAATTGTACTAGACCCGTTCACTGACGAAGTGACCATGAACGTGGTGTGTGACATCTTAGAACCAGACACCATGCAAGGTTATGACCGTGACCCACGTTCAATTGCGCGTCGTGCGGAAGAATATCTGCAAAGCATGGGCATTGGTGACACCGCATTGTTTGGTCCAGAGCCAGAATTCTTCTTGTTCAACGACGTGCGTTTCCACACCGATATGAGCGGTAGCTTCTACAAAATTGAAGCAGAAGAAGCGAAGTGGAACTCAGGTAAAGAATACAAAGACGGTAACTTGGCGCACCGTCCGGGTGTGAAAGGCGGTTACTTCCCAGTACCACCAGTTGATTCAGCGCACGACATTCGTAGCACTATGAGCACCGTGATGGAAGACATGGGCTTAGTGGTTGAAGCGCACCACCATGAAGTGGCAACTGCTGGTCAGAACGAAGTGGCAACTCGCTTCAACACCTTGGTGAAAAAAGCTGACGAAATTCAAATCTACAAGTATGTGGTGCACAACGTGGCACACTCATATGGTATGACGGCAACCTTTATGCCGAAGCCATTAGTTGGCGATAACGGTTCTGGTATGCACGTTCACATGTCAATCAGCAAAGATGGCAAGAACTTGTTCGCGGGCGACCAGTACGGCGGTTTGAGCGAAATGGCGTTGTATTACATTGGCGGTATTATCAAGCACGCACGTGCCTTGAACGCTTTCTGTAACCCAACCACCAACTCGTACAAGCGTTTGGTCCCAGGTTTCGAAGCACCAGTAATGTTGGCTTACTCAGCACGTAACCGTTCTGCGTCAATTCGTATTCCGGTTGTAGCGAGCGCAAAAGCACGTCGTATCGAAGTACGTTTCCCTGACCCAGCGGCAAACCCTTACTTGTGCTTTGCAGCATTGTTGATGGCTGGTCTTGACGGTATCAAAAACAAGATCCACCCTGGCGATGCGATGGATAAAGACTTGTACGACTTGCCAGCAGAAGAAGCGAAAGAAATTCCAACCGTATGTCATTCATTAGAAATGGCGTTGGAAGCGTTGGATAAAGATCGCGAATTCTTAACTGCCGGCGGCGTATTCACTGACGACATGATTGATGCGTACATTAAGTTACGTCACCACGAAGTGATGAAACTGAAAATGACCACGCACCCAATCGAGTTTGACCTTTACTACAGCGTGTAACGAAATAGCGTTAAGGAGCGCGTGAACGATGAAACCACTGGCACTTGCAGCCATTCTGTTAACGTTTTTGATTGGCTTGGCGCTGCACGTTGATCCAACAACGGCGCAGGTTTACAAAAAACGTAATGCAGATGGTACCGTGACCTATACCGACCAGCCCGTTCAAGGTGCTGAGAAAGTTGAGGTGGAAGCGGCGCCAGTGACCGAGTTCGCGAAACCAACAGTGGCTGCTCCAACCGAGCAGCCACAAGCTTCGCAATCGCAACCAGCACAAGCATCAGCCGATGCCGTGCCAACTGAATTCTCAGTTACCATTACCTCGCCTGAATATCAGGCACCGATTCGTGCGAACAACGGGCAGTTCGACGTGCTTTGGCAATCGGAGCCAGAACGTCTGCCAGAAGGCTATCAGTATGAGCTATTCGTTGATGGCGTGAAGTCGTGGACAGGTGCCGATAGTAATCAGGCAACACTCATGGATGTCGCGCGCGGTGAGCGTCGTATTCATCTGCAAATTGTTGACGCAAATGGTCAGGCAGTCGCTCGCTCAGACACCTTGGTGGTGTATGTGTTGCGCGTGGCGATATCCGGTGCAGGTCAAAGTGGCGGCGGAGCTTGAGCGTGACAGCACGCCTGTTAGCGATTGCACCACGGTGGTGCAACCGCAGTTAAATCAATTGCTCACAGCGGTTATCTTACTGGATGAGCACCTTCATATTGAATATATGAATGCTGCTGCCGAAGCTATTTTAGATGGCAGTTTGCGGCGCTTTCAGCAACAGCCCTTTTTCAGCTTATTTCATTTCAGCAGTCTTGAGCCTGCTGTGGTGCAACAGGCGTTACAAGATGAACAGTCTGTTTCCGACAGCGACGTGTCGCTAGTGCTCCATGACGGTCAGCGCATCACCATTGAGTTTATCGCCCAGCCGTTACGGCAACCCGACGGTCGCCTGACGATTTTGCTTGAGTTGCGGCAAATTGATCAAATACGCCGCATCAATCAAGAAACGCGTCAGCAACAACAGCTGCAAGCTGCGCAAAGTATGGTGCGCGGCCTTGCGCATGAAATTAAAAACCCGCTGGGCGGCTTACGTGGTGCAGCGCAATTGCTTGCCGGCGAGCTTGATGATCCTGAGTTACGTGAATACACCGATTTAATTATTCGTCAGGCCGATCGTTTAACCACGTTAGTGGACCGCATGCTGGGCTCAAATCAAATTCAGTCGCGCGAGCCGGCCAATATTCACGAATTGTTAGAGCACGTGGTGCAAATTGCGCGGCTCGGCGTTGGCCAAAGTATTCGGTGGGTGAAAGACTATGACCCCAGCCTACCCGATTTAACTATGGCCGCGGAACAACTCGAGCAAGTGTTCCTTAATCTAGTTATGAATGCTTGTGATGCGTTGCAGGAAAGCCAGACCCCAGCGCCGACAATTAGTTTGCGCACCCGCATTGTGCATCAACAAACCATACACGGTACCCGTTATCGGCAATGCGCTGTGGTGGTGGTACAAGACAACGGCCCGGGCATTTCACCCGCACTGCGCGATACTCTGTTTTACCCCATGGTAAGCGGGCGTGCTGGCGGCACAGGGCTTGGTCTGTCGATTGCGCAAAATCTCGTGCACCAACACGCCGGCAAAATTGAAGTCAGTTCGGAGCCGGGGCACACCGAATTTAGCGTGTATTTACCGTATATCGAAACCCGCGTTGAGGCGCCGGTAGCCGACAAACACAACCCAACCAGTCAAAAAGGTAGCGGCCGTGAGTGAGATATGGATATTAGATGACGATAGCTCGATTCGCTGGGTACTGGAACGTGCTCTGGCGCGCGCTGGTTTAGCGACGCAAAGTTTCGCCGATGCCCAAAGTTTGTACGACGCGTTACAGCAGGACGTGCCGAAAGTATTGCTGACCGATATCCGCATGCCAGGCGCTGATGGCCTGCAAGTATTGCGCAAAGTATCCACCGAGTTTCCGCAAGTGGCGGTGATTGTGATGACAGCCCACTCAGACCTTGATTCAGCGGTTAGCGCCTTTCAAGGCGGTGCCTTTGAGTATTTGGCTAAACCGTTTGATCTAGACGAAGTGGTACATACCGTCAGCCGCGCATTAACCCGAGAAACGTCCGAACAAACGCCCGCAGATGACGTTGATACCACTACCGAAGTGCGCGAAATCATTGGTAACGCACCCGCTATGCAGGATGTATTCCGTGCGATTGGTCGTTTGTCCCATTCGAGTGTGACCGTGCTCATAACCGGTGCTTCCGGCAGCGGGAAAGAGCTCGTCGCCCGCGCGTTGCACCAACATAGCCCGCGCGCGAACAAACCATTTATTGCCTTAAATATGGCCGCGATTCCGGCTGATCTTATCGAGTCGGAATTGTTCGGACACGAAAAAGGCGCTTTTACCGGCGCCACGCAAAAACGCCAAGGCCGTTTTGAACAAGCGCACGGCGGCACCTTGTTTCTCGATGAAATCGGCGACATGCCACTGGCGGTGCAAACGCGCTTACTCCGCGTATTGGCAGAAGGACAGTTTTATCCGGTCGGCAGTTACCAACCGGTGAAAGTGGATGTTCGGATTATTGCTGCAACCCACCAACACCTTGAACAACGCGTGAGTGAAGGGGCGTTTCGCGAAGATTTGTTTCATCGCTTGAATGTGATTCGCTTGCAACTACCAAGCCTTGCTGAGCGCCGCGAAGATATCCCGCAATTAGCCCAACACTTCTTGCAAAATGCCGCCAAAGAACTCGGCGGCACACCCAAGCGTTTAACGCTCGCTGCTGAGCAAGTTCTGCAAAAAGCGCCGTGGCCCGGAAACGTCCGACAACTAGAAAATACCTGCCGCTGGCTGACGGTGATGGCACCGGGGCAAACTATCGATGTAACTGATTTACCTGAAGATTTATTTCCTGAAAGCGGCAAAATGTCACAGGAAAATTCCGCCCAATGGTATACACTGTTGCGTAGCGAGTTAGAAACTCGGTGTGCAGCAGGTGAAACTCATATCTTAGATGACCTGCTACCTAGTATTGAACGGTTAGCGCTTGATGTTGCCTTAGAACACACGGAAGGGCACAAGCAACGAGCCGCCGAATTGTTGGGTTGGGGCCGCAATACAGTTGCGCGCAAACTCAACGAAATCAAATAACAGCACCGGTAAAAGTTCTGTAAACACGGTATCAAGCGACGCCGAATCTTTACATAATTAAGAACACCGATTATAAGCTGTAGACAAATACGCAGGACGACATCCCATGACTAAGTTATTACTTGTAGATGATGATGCAGAATTAAGCAGTATGTTAGAGCAAATCCTCACCAAGGAGGGTTACCAATTAACACTCGCCCCAGACGGCGAAATTGGTTTGCAACGCGCGTTAAGCGGCTCTTTTGATTTGATTCTACTGGATGTGATGTTGCCAGGTATCGATGGCTTCCAGTTACTTCAACGTTTGCGTCAGCAGTTGCGCAGCACACCTGTGTTGATGCTCACCGCGCGTGGCGACGATGATGATCGGGTACAGGGCCTTGAGCTTGGCGCCGATGACTATTTGCCAAAACCGTTTAACCCGCGCGAACTTGTCGCGCGCGTCAAAGCATTATTGCGCCGCACGCCAAATACCTCCGTGCGTCCAGAGCCACTCGAATATGCTGGCTTCCATGTAAACCCGCTGCAAAACGAAGTGCGTTGCGATGAGCAAGTGCTTGAACTCACCCCAACCGAGTTCGATATTCTGCGTGCATTAGTGCAAGGCAAAGGCCAAGTGGTCAGCAAAGATCAGTTGTCCGTGGCAGCATTAGGCCGCCAGTTGGCGCCGTTTGATCGCAGCCTCGACGTGCATATCAGTAATATTCGTAAGAAAATCGACCATAATCCTGAGCGCATTCAAACCGTTCGTGGCCGAGGCTATCGCTTACTGCAATTAGCGTGAGGCTAGCATGCAGATTCGCTGGTACCATTCGCTAACGCTTCGGCTGTTACTGCTATTTTGGGCACTGCTATTTGCAGTGGCCAGTAGCGGTTTCTTATTAGCGATTTGGTATGCCCAACCTGAAACAGCGAAACCTCTACCACAAGAAGTTCAAGAAACACTCTCACCACTGCTGAGTGACCAAGCCACTTTTGCCTCGCTGACGCCCGGTCGGCTACTGGCTGGTAACTACCGGGTGGCCGCCGCGGTAACCCCCGAGGAAGGGCCCAACCGCCTGCAACTTGAGCCCAACTTAGCGAATACACATCGGCGTGAATTACTACGCCAACTGGACGCCAACCGTGCCGAGCAACTGCGTTTGCCCAACGGCATGTTGGTTGGTCCGTTTGTTTTAGAAAATAAGCGCATCTTGTTGATTCGCCCGCTCACCGAAGACGAGCGCGTGGATCAGCAGGTGAATTCCGAACGCGCCGAACAAGCACAAACCATGGTGCTGTTATTCGGTTCATTGTTGATTGCGGTGTTGCTTGGCTTTTGGCTGGTGCTGCCGTTAAAACGTTTGATTAGCGCTACCCGTGAAATTGCTGCTGGCGCGGATAAGCTGCATCTAAAACGCCTGCCCCGTCGTACCGACGAATTAGGTGAATTAGCCCGAGCACTAGAAACCGCTGCGCACGATCTGAAAGTTTCGCGCGACGCCCAGCGTCGTCTTTTGAGTGACGTGTCACACGAACTACGCTCGCCGCTGGCGCGTATGCAAGTGGCGCTGATGCTCAGCCAAGATGATGACAATCCCGATGCTAATCCGCACCTGACGCAAATGAGCCGGGATGTCGATCGGCTCGGGACGATCATTGAGCGTATTTTGTCACTATCACGGTTGGAAAACGGTTTAGTAAAACTTGATCCGCAGCCGATAGATACGCATGCGCTGGCGAAAACGTTGGCAGCGGACCTCGCCTACGTTGACGCCAAATACGGCGAGCGGGTGATTGTGCTTGATGCCGATTGGCCAACCACCGCCACCGATGATGAGTTGTTGCGCCTGGTGATTGAGAACCTCGTGCGTAACGCTCTGCAATATACAGCGGGCATTATTGAACTTGATTGCGTGCGCCACAACGACAAGCAATTTACCATCTTGGTACGTGACCACGGCGACGGTGTGCCCGAAGGGCAACTTGTACAGTTATTCGAACCATTTTTCCGTGGAGATCCATCGCGCCATCATAAAGCTGGCGTTGGCCTTGGAATGGCACTAAGCTTACGAGCTGCGAATGTGTTGGGCGGTTCGGTAACTGCTCGCAACCATCCAGAAGGTGGCCTCGAAGTCTCGGTAAACTTGCCCATTGTGCCGTTTGACACCGCAACCGAAGCCGAGCAAGATCAAGCTGATGCGCCAGAACAGGAGCCGCAGGAGTCGAATTAAATGTACACGGATGAAGACCCGCAATGGATCCGCTTTTTCACACAGCAAATTCAGCCATTTTGGCGCGACCACGTTGAAGTTCACCATTTAACTCGCCCTGATGGCGTGGTATTGCATTGGTTTTTGCATCGCCCGGTGCATCCGCAAGGGCTTATCATCATCTGCCCTGGGCGCATTGAAGCGGCATTAAAATATCAAGAACTGGTATGGCAACTGGCGCAATCGAACTATGCGGTTGCTGTGGTCGATCATCGTGGGCAAGGTTTCTCGGATCGTCTCAGTAACAATCCGCATCACGGGCATATCGATCAATTTCAAGATTTTGTGGATGACTTAGATGCTGTGGTGCAAGAGGCATCGCGTTACTTTCCGCGTGTACCCCATTATTTATTAGGCCACTCGATGGGGGGAGCTATCAGCGCACTGTACTTAGCACAGCATAAGCATAGCATCCGCAAAGCGGTATTCTCATCACCGATGCTCGGCATACTGACGGGTGACACACCACAATGGTTGGCGAAGAGCATTGCCGTTGGCGGCGCATTATTGAATCGTTGGATAAGCCCACGCAAACCGTGGTACTTCATTGGCATGACCGATTATGTGCACGTGCCATTTGACGAGAATGAACTGACGCATAGCGAAGCCCGCTATCAAATGTTTCGCGATGCCTACGAGGAAAATCCGGAAGTGAAACTCGGCGGGCCAACGTTCAATTGGTTGGCGCAAGCTTTTGGCGCCATTCGCGCGGCACATCAGCAAGCGGATCGTATCGAAGTGCCCATTCTCATGCTGCAATCGGGCGCTGATACGGTGGTTGATAACCGCAAGCAAACTGAATTTTTCCGTAAACTTGGGAACGATCAGAGTCAAATCCAGTGCATTGAAGGCGCCAAACACGAATTGTTTATGGAGTCGGATCGCTTTCGTCAGCCGGCGCTTGATGCTGTTTTAAACTGGTTTCAAGCCGATAAATAAAATTGATAAAAATCAAAAAAATAGCTTATTTTACTCGCTATTCGAATGAAATTATTTTTTAGAAATAACGTAAATATATTGTAAAGATCAAAATTTAATCTAAAATTTCCGCACGGCTGCACCGTGCTGTTTCGTGGCACCGAAAACACAAATGTTTGAGTAAATACCAAAGGATTTCGCCATGAAATTTGCAACCTCTGTGCGCTGCGCAGCCGCGTTCCTATTCCTGTTTTTCTTATTCCCAGCCGCCTCGTTCGCAGCAAAAGTCGAGGTTGTCGCTGACTTAAACGCCAGTACTACCCTTGCTGGCCAGAGCCCTTATTACATGACTGAGCTTAACGGTAAAATTTATTACCGCGGGTATGATCAGTATTACGGCTATGAGCTATGGGAGTACGATCCTGCAACAGATACACGGCGAATGGTGATGGACTATTGTCCGAGAAACTGTTCTTTGCAGCCGGATTTTCTAATTACACTCGGTGATCGAATTTATTTCAGAGGAATTAGGTATACCGAATCCGGAGGTTATTGGCAGCTCTATTACTATGACTCGGTTAATGATGAAATTACCCTTGCCTCTAGCCTACCTTCCGGAAGTACAACCCAAGTCATAGAATTTAACGGGAAAATATATTTCGGAGGCTATAATACCAACCAAAATGGTCAGCGGTTATACGAATTTGATCCCGCCAGTGGTACTACACAGTTAATCTATGAATTTAGTGTTGATTCTGTCGGCGTTAATATTGTTCGCTTAGCTAAAAACGATACGAGTCTGTTTATTCAGTACTACCTGAATGGAACACCGAAATTATCGCAATTCAACCCTGAAGCTTCTGAAGAAGTCCCAATCAGTCTCGTATTCAATGGTGAATCTGCAACTGGATTTGGCGACATAGTTGCGAATAATAGCTTTATATACATGGCTGCTCAGTATTCGAGCTATGGCAATGAATTGTTAATCATTAACTTAAATGACAATTCAACCAATTTAAATGATATCCACTCAGGGGCAGGTAGCTCTAGCCCCTACGGTCTGAGTTTAATTGGCTCAGATTTATATTTCTCAGCCTATAACGCAATGTCGGGTGCCAGTGAAACCTTTGTTCAGCAAGGTGGCTCAGCTACCATGGTTGAGTTATCCGTGGCCTCAACAAATCCCAATCCGTATGGTTATACAAGCTACAACGGCTCTGTTTATTATCGGGCTTACAGTAATGAGCATGGCTATGAAATGCATCGTATCAACCCCTCTAATCTCACAAGTTCTTTAGCTGTCGATATTTACCCTGGGTCTAGCTCAAGTAGTCCAGACAGCTTTATAGTTGTTGGTGATGTGCTTTACATGCGAGCTAGCACGCAGGTACTTCCACAGCATGACTTGGTTCGTTTTGATGCCGCAACGAACACTGCCCAAAATGCAGGTGGGATGGTTTCGGTGGGTAACAGCTCTATTACCAATGCATTGCATAAAATGAATGGGGAGCTGTATTTCTTTGCAAGTTCCGACGAGCTTGGCATGGAACTATTCCGGTATAACCCAGAGACCAAAGCCCTTACTAACCCGAATCAAGAAATTGTTGTTGGAACGAACGCGTTTAGCTACAGCACAACGATGGCGGAGCTTAATGGCGAGTTGATATTTGCAGCTGGTAGCGCAGATATTGGCGGTAGTAAACTATTTGCCTATAACCCAACCACCAATGATATTCGCGAATATTTAGCGCTGCCAGACAATGGCAGTCTCAATGCAGCGAGCGGACTTGTTGCATCCAATGGCAAGATTTATTTCAATGGGACTATCGATCCAGCGAATACCGGTTGGTATCAAGCAGTTTATGATCCAGCAACTGACTCGTTAGCAAAAGTAAATGATGTTTATGGCGGTGTCGATTTCACTAGTCAATTTGAGGAATCGCTAAGTTTTAATGGCGCTCTCTACTTTCGTGCTTTCTCATCAACCTATGGATGGGAGCTTTTCCGAATTAATCATACAACCAACGCCATTGAATTGGTGGCGGATATTTATGCTGGCGGTAGTTCAAGCCATGCAAGATTTTTTGTGGAAGGTACCGATGGCAATCTCTATTTTTCTGCCTACAACGGCACAAATAATTGGCAACTCTTTCAATATAACCCGAATACGGAAAGTACGGTCGCTGTAACACCAAATACAAATTTCCAAGTAGCCTCATACATCGCTCCGGTCAGTGATGGTATTCTCATGCATGCCTCTACTGCTGAAACTGGTTATGAGTTCTATAAGTATGAATTTGCGAGTGAATCGGTGACATTAGTTGCTGATTTATCACCCGGCGCACTCACCACTTCATATGGCATGATGACAGCGACAGATACGCAGGCTTATATATATGCCTATGTGCGCTCTTCAAATAACTCTTGGCAGGAAGATATCTACTCATATAGTTTTGAAACGGGCGAAATTACTCAGCGGACAAGCGCCGAAGATGGGGATTATATCGGCTACCATTCAACGTCAATAGCTGTTGGCGAAACCTATTTCTTCATCGCAAACTTACCTGAGTTCGGTCGAGAAGTTTATTATCTCAACCTGAACGACGCACCAGTTATAACAGGGACACCTAATACATCGGTTTTACAAGGCAATACCTACAGCTTCACCCCAACGGTAACGGACACAGAAAACGATCTACTGACGTTCAGTATTACCAACAAACCATTATGGGCATCGTTCTCGACGACCACTGGCGAGCTCTCTGGAACGCCGCAACAGGCGCATGTAGGTATCACCGAAAATATCGTGATCACCGTGGCTGATGCAGATAATCAAGTTTCGCTCCCGGCCTTTAACCTTGAGGTGGTGAACGTCAACGACGCGCCAACGATTAGCGGTTCGCCTGCGACCTCGGTATTACAGGATGCGTTGTACAGCTTTACACCAACCGCTAATGACATCGATGGTGATTCGTTGACGTATGCTGTATTGAACGCTCCAGCTTGGACATCGTTCGACACAAACACCGGAACATTAAGTGGAACGCCATCGAACGCCGAAGTGGGTGTTTACAGCAATATTCAGATTTCTGTGTCAGACGGCGGGCTCAGTGATACGTTAACTGCGTTTTCGATTACCGTTGAAAACGTCAACGATGCACCAACAATCAACGGTGCACCGTCAACCTCGGTTGACCAAGGTAGTCTTTATTCGTTTACACCAGTTGCGGTAGATATTGATGGCGACAGCCTCTCATTCAGCATCACCAACAAGCCTGCGTGGGTAAGTTTCAATACGCTCACTGGCGCACTGACTGGTACACCAGGCAATAGCGACGTTGGTGTGCATAGCAACATCCAAATTAGCGTCAATGATGGTCAGCTAGGAAGCGCATTAGCAGCCTTCTCAATTACTGTCGTGAACGTGAATGATGCGCCAACTATTAGCGGTAGCCCAGTAACGTCAGTAAACGAGGATACAGCCTATAGCTTTACCCCATCGGCGAGTGATGTTGATGTGGGCGATTCGTTAATCTTCAGTATTGCCAATAAGCCGGTTTGGGCAACCTTTAACCCAACTACAGGCACTTTGGCAGGCGTTCCAACTAATGATCATGTGGGTACAGCGTCAGGCGTTACCATCTCCGTAAGTGATGGCACCTTAAGTGCTTCACTTGCGCCATTCTCGATTACCGTGGTGAACGTGAATGATGCGCCGACGATTAGTGGCACGCCACCAACGTCTGTGAACGAAGACAGTGTTTATTCGTTTACGCCAGCAGTGGCAGACGTTGATAGCACCAGCTTCACGTACAGCATCAGTGGCATGCCGGCATGGGCAAGTTTCAGCGCGGCAACGGGTACGCTAACCGGCACGCCAACGAATGATCATGTTGGCACAAGTTCAGCAATCACCATCAGTGTGAGCGACGGCGAATTAAGCGCTAGCTTACCAAGCTTTACCATCACCGTGGTGAACGTGAATGATGCGCCAACTATAAGCGGTAGCCCAGCGACAACAGTTGCCCAGGATGCCGCCTATAGCTTCACACCATCGGTGAACGATATTGATAGCACCTCGTTTACTTATAGCATTGTGAACAAACCAGTTTGGGCATCGTTTAGCACCAGTACAGGTACGTTGTCAGGAACACCAACTCAAGATCATTTGGGTAGCACAGCTGGTATCACTATCACGGTGAGCGATGGCGAACTCAGTGCATCGCTACCAGCATTTAGCATTGAAGTAACGAACGTGAACGATGCACCAGTGATTAGCGGCACGCCAGCAACAACCGTTGCGCAAGATGCAACTTATAGCTTTACACCAACAGCATCTGATGTTGACGGCGACTCACTTAGCTTTAGCATTACCGGCGCACCAACGTGGGCGAGTTTCAATGGTTCAACCGGTGCGCTGACGGGTACGCCAACCAATGACGATGTAGGCATTCACAGTAATATTGTGATCACGGTGAGTGATGGCACGTTAACCGCCGACCTTCCTACGTTCGCAATTGAGGTTACCAACGTGAATGACGCGCCAACCATTACTGGCACACCAGCGGCGTTTGCTGAAGTGGACGAAGCCTATAGTTTCACCCCAACAGTTGAAGATATCGATAACGACGTGCTGACATTTGGTGCAGAAAACTTACCGACTTGGTTAACTATCGATACAGCAACCGGCACGTTAAGTGGTGCGCCTACAATGGAAGACATTGCGGTTTGGGTTGATATTTCACTTAGCGTGAATGATGGTACGGTCAGCGCGAGCTTACCGGTGTTCACTATTGAAGTGACGTACAGTCAAGAGCCGCCGGTAGCAAACGATGATACTTTCAGTCTGCCACGCAATAACGATGGCGTGTATTTACTGGATGTATTAGCGAATGATACCGACATTAATGAAGACTCGCTTACACTTGTTGAAGCATCGGCAAGTGTCGGTTCAGTGAGTATTGTTAGTAACCAAGTACAGTTAACGATTGATGCGCAGTACACCGGCAAAGTCAGCGTGAATTATAGTGTTGACGACGGTATGGGGGGGCGTGACTCTGCTAGGGCTGAAGTCACAATCACTGGCTCTGGCGCCATCAATCTTGTGGTACCTGATGACCTTGTTGTTCCTGCAACCGGCGCACTCACTCGAGTCGACCTCGGCGAAGCTTCAGCGGCAGATGCAAACGGTCAGCCATTGTCTGTCAGTTTAGTTGAGCAACGGGCGCCAGTATTCGCGCCGGGTGTACACGAAGTGATGTGGCAAGCGACTAACGCAGATGGCGAGCGTACCGTGCTTGGTCAGCGCATTGAAGTTGTGCCGATGGTATCGCTAGCACGCGACGTAACAACAGCGGCTGGCATCTCAGTGAACTTGCCGGTGATGTTGAATGGTCTGGCGCCAAGTTACCCATTTGTCATCGACTACACCGTTGACGGCGTAGCGAGTTTGCTTGAGCTTGAGCAAGGCACACAAGGTGCCATCCGTGTTACCGCCCCAACTGCAGGCGATACCATTGTTGTGGCGCTTGCTGACAGCATGAACCTTGGCGAAGTTGCAGAAGTTTCGGTAACCAGCAGCGCTGCCAATATGGCTCCGCAAGTTAGCGTCGCTTACTCACAAGACGGCCAGAAGCGCACTACCGTGCTTCGCAGTGGTGGTTTGATCGAGTTAGTCGCAACGGCAACCGATGCGAATGCCGGAGATACTCTGTCATACAATTGGCAAAGCCCAGTTGCCGGCGGCGCAACCGATGGTGGCACTCGCTATGTGATTGACCCACTGTTGATTGCGGCGAATACCGCAGCAACCGTTCGAGTCACAGTAACCGACGCAGCAGGCCTACGCGGCTACGCTAGCGTGATTTTGAATGCTGTTGATGCTCACCCTACGCTGGGTTCAGATACCGATGCGGATGGCGATGGCTTACCAGATATGCATGATGGCACCAATGACGACTTAGGTCAGGGCATACCAAATTATCTAAACCCAAGCCGTAGTTGCCAACTGATAGCCGCACGTTCTGCACAAGCGGGTAACATTCACTTCGCTCAAGGTTCAATGAGTGCGTGTTTGCGACTCGGTGAGCTGGGTATGCGTCAATTCAACACGCATATCAGTGTGTCAGAAGGTTTAGATGCCGATACAAACCATACCCGCATGGGTTCGGCCTTTGATTTTGAAATCTTTGATCTCTCTGAGCCAGGCGGCACCAGCCGTATCGTTCTGCCATTATCACAGCCAATTCCAACCAATGCCTTGTATCGGAAGCATATTGGTGGTGCATGGCAAGATTTTGTGCAAGACGAAAACAACCAGATCTTCAGTGCTGCTGGTGAACCAGGCGTGTGTCCAGCACTAGGCTCGTCGCAGTGGCAGGCGGGGTTAACAGCTGGTCACTGGTGTGTGCAGTTACAGCTTGAAGATGGCGGTGCGAACGACGCAGATGGTATGGCTAACGGTGTGATTGTTGATCCGGGTGCACTAAGTGTTGCAGCAACGGACAATACCACGCCAGAAGCTACGGCAGATTCGGTGACAGTCATTTGGCAAGGGGATGCTGAAATTGATGTACTAGCCAATGACATTGATGCTGATGACGATTCACTCGTGATTACGTCGGCGCACGCAGATATCGGCACAGTAACTGTTATCAACGACGGCGCGGCACTGCATTACGATGCCCCAGCAAACTACGCCGGAACGGCAACGGTCACCTATGCCATAGATGATGGACGCGGTGGTGTTGCGACAGCCGCTGTTGCGGTCATGATATTAGCCAACCGTGCGCCAGAAACGACAGTTGATACGGTGAGTACAGTGGTTAATAAGCCGGTGAGCGTCGACGTGGTTGCCAATGACATTGACGCCGACGGTGACACGCTAACCGTAGCATCAGCTGAAATCACCTCAGGTACTGGGGGAGCCGTTGCATTCGAAGGCGGCACCGTAACCGTAACGCCAGCAACGGGGGTCACTGGCGCAATAACGGTTGTGTACGTGGTAACAGATAATCGCGGGGCAACGGCTTCAGGTATCTTGCGAGTACAGGTAAATGTGCCGCACGAACCGGCTGCGCCACAATCATCTTCAGGTCAAATGACTTGGTGGTTATTGTTGATGGGCTTGATGGGAGCGGCGTTACGTCGCTCCGTCAACCTTCGCAGGAACAACCGATAATGGGTCCATATGTATAATCACGTCGGTATGGTCGAATAGGTTCGCAACAGCCAGTTCGGCCTTATCGGCAATGTCGTGCGCTTGGCGAAGGTTTAAGTTGTCGTCCAGCTCAATATGACACTGTACAAAACGAGTAGGACCCGCCGAACGCGTTTTTAAACCATGGATGCCACGTACGCCTTGAATGCCTTTTATCGTATCAATAATCAGTTGTTTCTCAGTGTCCGGTAATTCACGATCCATCAACGATTGGAACGCATCCCAACCGATACGAACTGCACCTTGCGCCAAGAACACCGCAATAATAATTGCAAAAACGCTATCCGCCCAAAGCCACCCATAAGCACTCAAAATCAGCGCAACGATAACCGCACTGTTGAGCAATAAGTCGGAAGAAAAGTGCAATGCATCAGCGGCAATCGCTTGCGAGCCGGTTTTCTTAATTGCGATACGCTGTAACACGACCAACGCAAGCGTTAACGCAATGGCAAACACAGAAACGTACACACCAATCTCGGCTTGTTTGACCGGCGTTCCTTGAATCCATTGTTGCACACTGTGAATCAGCAGGAGCATGGCCGATCCGGTGATCAGAGCTGATTGCACCAGCGCCGCTAACGACTCGGCTTTGCCATGCCCGAAGCGATGTTCGTTATCCGCCGGTTGCACCGCATAGCGCACGGCAAAAAACGTGAACAAACTCGCGAGGCTGTCTAACAGTGAGTCAGTTAAAGACGCCAACATACTGCTGGAGTCTGTCATCAGCCAAGCGGTCACCTTGACCGCAATTAAAATAAACGCGACAGATACTGACGCACGTGTCGCAATTTTCACCCAATACGCATAATTTTCATGAGCTGAATTAGCTGCCATCGGTAAATCCTTGTTGTCGCCATGCTTCGTAACTCACAATAGCAACCGAGTTCGATAAATTCAGGGAGCGGTTATTCGGCATCATCGGAATGCGTATCCGCTGCTCTGGCGCAATTTGTGCCATCACATCGGGTGCCAAGCCGCTAGTCTCAGAACCAAACAACAATACATCGCCCGGTTGATACTGCACCTCAGCGTAACCGCGCGTGCCCTTGGTGGTAATCGCATAAATATTGCGCTCCCCCATGGCTTGTTTAAATGCATTGAAATCAGGATAGCGCTCAACGCGGCTTAAGTCATGATAATCAAGCCCAGCACGGCGTAGCTTCTTCTCTTCAAAATCAAACCCAAGCGGCTCAATTAAGTGCAAGGTACAGCCATTGTTGGCCGCAAGACGGATGACATTTCTTCTTTCTACCACCAGCGGCAGGTGCTTTTTGTTAGCCCAGGTCGTCAAAACAGCTCTCCACGCCTTTAAAATCAGGTATTACAAACACGATACAATAGCTAACAAAAAGGGGCTAACAAAATTTTGGCATGGTCGAAACCCATTGATGCCGTTAAAATCACTTCAGTTGCAAATTTGGAGATACACAACGGATGTTTAATATTGCGTTATTCAACCCCGTCATGGCTGCTAACGCCGGCAATGTGATCAGGCTTTGTGCCAACAACGGGTGCACGTTACACCTCATTGAGCCGCTTGGCTTTGACCTAGAAGAGAAGAAATTGCGCCGCGCTGGCCTCGATTATCACGATCTGAGTCGAGTAGTACGTTACTCTGACTTCAACGCGTTCAAAGAAGCTATGGGGCAGCGCACTATCTATGCCATCACAACCAAGGGCACACGGGGTTATGCTGAGGTACAGTACCAACCGGGTGATGTACTGTTGTTTGGCTCAGAAACCAGTGGCTTGGCGCCCGAAGTCATGGAACAAATTGATCTTGAAATGAGATTACGCATCCCAATGATGCCCAATAATCGTTCATTGAACTTATCTAATACTGTTGCATTGGTCAGCTATGAGGCATGGCGACAGTGTGAATTCAAAAACGGAAAATAAAGGAGTAACCAATGCCGAATTTACGGAAACCCATGGCCTGCGATATTGGCTCACAGCTATTTTTATCGTGCCCCAAATGCAGCAATAGAAGCTTCAATTTAACTAGAGCTCGCTTTTTCAACGAAAAGGATAAGTTATTTTTTATTTGTCCGAATTGTAAGGTGCTACTTACTGATAATTTGCTTAGCGATGAGCCGATTATTGAACAGTAGAAGTTTATTACGCAAACAATAATGCCCCACATACAATTTGTATTGGGGCAACTCATATTTGAATTCAGGAGTTATGACTCAGTCAAAGTCCCGAGACTAAAACCTGAAACTGAATTAACTTTTCCTCTCCATAACATACCTTCACTATGTGGTACTTGCCTTCCGCCTTCAAAGATTCTTGCGTCAGCGAGGTGTATATACTGCGTTGAGCGACGAGGTTCGTCATCTCCCTTACTCTCGTATATTTTACCGTTCGCTTCGAATGCTTCCCTTATTTCCTTTCTTTCTTTTTTATCCTCGAATGGCCAAGCATCAGAAAATGATTCGGCAAACAACTTAAAATACTTTTTCCCGCCAATCATAGTTCCTGTTATTGTCTGACCGCTAACTTGAAGAGTGATTCCTAACTCTAAATCTGATGTATTAGTAAGCTCTGATAAATGTTGAAGGAACCAATCCACACTAACACCATCGTAAATTAGCTTCGAATCAATTTCGTTGTCCTGCTTATCCTTGCTCATAATAACTTCCTTAGATTATCTACGTTTAATTAACAAATGTCCGATAGAGCGTAGGATATAGTTACTGGTAATTCAAGTCGGCTTCTAAGCAAAGTCGCCGTCCAGTTGCATCGTATTTACTCATCGACTTTCTTTCAAAAAGTACCGGTTTCAATATGAAGTCGTCCGTTGGAAACTTAGTTCGATAACTACTGTTTATACCTGTGAAACTAAGTTTGACAATGTGTTATTACCAATTTTAGGTATCTTGCGAAATCCGTTTCCAGAATTTTTGTAGGCGCTAAACTCTTCCTCGTTCCGTGACGGGCGAAGCTCGATGGTCGTTTTATTTTGTTGCAGCGTTGCTATATTGCCGTCCCAATACCAGTTCTTTACCCTTGCGCGTATCGAGGTCAATGATGCAGCAACATCTGCAAGTGAGTTTGGTCGACGGTTAGGGTCGTAATGACAAATTTCTTTTAATAGGCGCAGTGATTTTTGATCTATCCAACCTGGCAAACTCTGAAAATTTAAGAGTCTTCCGGTTTTTATTCGGCGTTTAATGACAGCATCGACAAAGATACTTTGGTCACTAAAATTTTGAATTGCATCGTATGCTTTTTTTTCTTTTGCATTAAGGTAAGTCATACCATCATAGCTAAGTAGTCCACCAAGAAGTTGATACAGCACAACACCTACTTGATATACATCACCTTTCTTCGAATAACGGTCAAATTCAACAGACTCGGGGGGACGCCATAAAACACTGTGCCTTGACGCTACCACTTCTTGTTTACCTTGCTCGAGAGCAATTACACTCCCGAAATCGGCTATTTTTGGAACACCTTCTAGAATCACAATATTTCCAGGCTTTAGATCTCTATGTAGCATACCGGCTGCATGTATAGACGTTACGCCTGCACAAATACCTATCGCTAAATCAATAGCTTTGTGAACACTTGGTTTTGTTTCAATAATGTCATCTAAGTCTCCCTCGAAGCACCTAGGTGTCACAAAAAATGCCCACTCATTCGAAATTGAACGAGCTTCTAAAATAGGAAGTATATTATTGCATGTGAGAGCTGATAGCTGCCTAGGTTCGTCGTGCTTGCGTTCTCCTTCATTGCCCTCATAGAACTTTATGGCTACATCCTGACCAGAAACTTTATTTTTAGCAAAGATCAAAAAACCGTTGGCTCCACGATCATTGCGCTCAAACTCATCGAAGTGCTCAGTAAGGTCTTCAATACACCTTGCGACTTCTTCGGGCATATCGTCTGTCTCAATCATTAGCCATCTCCGCAGACAATACAGCGACCTTATAGGCTGGTAATTGGTATTTTTTCAAGTCATCAGATTGAGCCTTGCATTTGTTTACCTTTGTTCCTGACACAAAGCGAACATTGCAGGGACTACTAGCTAAAGCTATTCCTTCCATTTTTAACGCCGATGCCCCAGCACTTAATTTTCCCTTTTCCGGCTTCTCTTTAATTCCAATAATTTCCGGTGCGAGCTCGTTGTAAACTGCTCGCAATGCCGTTTGAAATGCTACAAGCGCGTTCCGATCGCGTGTATGTGCAAGCTCCAATTTATTTTTGGCCACGATTCTGACATCATCACTTATGTCGACAAGTACATAAATCAGTTCGCTGCCTGAAAGTTCAATTCCAAGAGATCTCATAAGTTATCTTCCACCTTAAACTCTACCGTAACCCCTGATGCTACTAGTTAGTTGGCTACGGTTGACCGGTTGCTAGGAATCAAGCCCAGTTTGGAAACTTTTGGGTTTTAATAATGATTCCTTCCTCGACAGTATCTGAATTTTCAGTAGCCATCGTATTGCCCTTTTGATGTAAAGGAGAGATTCAGCTTTATGGCAGTTCTCTAATGGCTCGTCGAATATCGCTTTCAGCTTCATCTAACTCCCGAAGAGCTTTATCAATATCAAAACGCGCCTCATCAGCTCTTCCTCTGGCATATTTTAGTGAAATTATAGCCCCTTCCACTGCGGCTAACGCTCGCTTCAGTCTTCTTCTGGTATCCATTCTTTAGTCCTCAATTGAAAGGTAACTATAGAACCTGACCTAGCACGACAGCTTAACTACACTAAGTCTGGTGTTGCTCCCTCAGTGCGAGGGCATCGTAAATATCTCTAACAGGCGTATTTTTTAATTCAGAGTCAACTATTTGAACCAGCAAATTGTGGGTATGGCAAAACTCAATAACCTGGTTTTTAAAAGAATCAGTTGCCAGGGGAGAAATGACGACTTTTTCTATCAGCGTTTCAAGATGCACTGGTAGGAAAATACCTTTATCACTGTTGAGCCGCTGTTTATACAAATCTTTATGTGAATTCCATGCTATAACACGGTACTCCCGTTCAAACGTATACGGCATAGACTTCGACAAAAACGGTGCAATTGGATCGCCCAAAAGGTCGACGGAACCGTGTTTTATGTAGCTTACAGGATGTGTTTCAATGTTCGTGAAACTGTCGATCGGTTTTAATGCTGATTTAAGATTATCTGTCGTTGTAAAAATACATAAAGCGTTTGGTTTAGCGGCGTACAGATTCCACATCGCATAGCATTCATGATTAGATTTATGCCAACAGTTGACATACATCCACTCTCGACAAATAGGGTACAGCTCCTCAAAATCATCACTCGGATATTCACCAAAAGGTGACTGAAACATCTGAGCCCTCAAAGACCCGTCAAGTTCGCGTGATTTTGCAAGTTTTTGATTTCTGTTGTTGGCTGAGTCGTCAACGCCTGGCATGGTGTGGTTAATTACAACATCTAATATTCGGAGAGCATTGGATGCTGCGAAAAAATCAGAAGCCGTGATCCCACCTTCTAATTTGTCGTCAAACGAAGCCATTTTAGCTAAAAATAGAGATTTCGTTTGTACTAAGCTTTCAAACTTCGAAAAGTCCATATATCGCTGGATGATCATAAAGCAGCCCAAAAGTCCTTAATTGGTCTAAGTTGAAAAACTCAATATAGCAGATGCTTAGCGCGTTTCCATTGTAGCTGCCTAGAGTTGTATTGAGGACAAGCAAAATCAAACTCTCGATCGCACGCTAGAGAATTGCAATGTTCTACGTGTGAGCCTACTATCCTAAGAACAACTTAAAACACTATCAGAGGCTACATGCGCGATATTTTAGATGCATTTCAAGAGTTGTTCGGAGACGACTGTTATGTCTCTATTACCACAACGAAACAAGGCAAAACTCTCTCGGAGTTTAAGTTCAGTAACGTTAGCTACAAAGTAACCTCAGCCAAATTCAGTGACGATGATCATGCGATCTTAAAGCGATTATTAACTGGCCTTCCAGAAACGCTATATCCAGCCGATCAAAAATTAGAGCCGGATCATACAAAGTCTCTTGCCGAAGCGCTTATGAGTATTCAGATAGAACGAACAGAGAAAATTAAGGGGCGGACTAAAAATTGGATGACGTTTTCGCCTATTACGCAAATTACCGGAAATCACGACGAGCTCAAGGTTGTCTACTACAGTGATGAGGCCAAGGCAGTGCTCTATAGAGTTATGGGACTGAGCCACTAAGACTTAGTTCTACATCCTCACGTCACTTGTGACTCTTGCTAATTTATTAGCGCCACTCAATATTCCGCATAAAAATTGGCCCAGTTCCTCATCTAGTTAAACCGAGTAAAGATATGCATTTCGCAAATTAAATTTTGCATCAATGGCGATGATGCAAATTTGGTTGACATTTAATCACCCCTGATCTATATTTTTTGCATCATTGTAGATGAACGAGGTATTTAGTGAAGCTTAAACATATCGCACTCATTAATTCTGGCTATCCATTTCGGGGAAAGATCTCTGAAGTGGTAGGCTCTGATCTGGTCGCGGTACAAATGAAAGATGTTTCACTAACCGAAGGAATTCTCTGGTCAGAGTGCGTAGAGACTGAACTAACTGGCAAGCGTGAACCCGATTACCTAGCCGTAGGCGATATATTAGTTGCCTCTCGAGGCAGTCATAACTACGCCGTGCAAGTAGATCAAAAGCTTGCCATTACTGGCAAATATGCTGTCTCCTCACCACATTTTTTTGTAATTAGATTAACGAACAAAGACATTCTGCCGGAATTCATGGTGTGGTTCCTAAATCAGGAACCAACGCAGCGCTATTTTGAACAGAATGCTGAAGGCTCAGTCACTAAGAGTATTCGTCGAAGCGTGGTAGAAGACGTTTTTGTGGTTGCTCCACCTATAGCTAAACAGAAAGCAATTATCGCAATGGCTAATATTCTTAGGGAAGAACAAAGTCTAATTCAGAAATTAGTCAATAATGGCGAGCGCATGATGAATGCAATCGCTAGAGAGTTATTTGAAAACAAGGAGGTACGCTAATGAATGACCAACATCAATTATTCGAAGAAATAAAGCAGATTGAATCAAGTGGAATGGAGTTTTGGTCAGCTAGGTCGATCTCTAAACTTTTAGGCTACTCCGAATACAGACACTTCCAGCCTGTCATTACCAAAGCAAAAGAAGCATGCGCTAATAGTGAGCACTCAGTCAGTGACCATTTCGAGGATGTCCTCGGAATGGTTTCGATAGGTTCAGGTGCACTACGTGAGCTCCCGGATGTAAAGCTTTCTCGCTATGCTTGCTATCTTGTTGTTCAAAATGGTGATCCTACCAAACAGGTTATTGCGGCAGGTCAAACCTACTTCGCTCTCCAAACTCGGCGACAAGAATTGGCCGACGATTTGGCATTCCAACAACTTAGAGAAGACCAAAAGCGATTATTCTTACGCAATGAACTCAAAGAGCATAACAAGCAACTTGTCGAAGCCGCTCAACAGGCAGGCGTAGAGACTAATATCGATTTCGCTATCTTCCAAAATCACGGCTACAAAGGTTTGTACGGTGGATTGGATCAAAAAGCTATTCATAGTCGAAAAGGCCTGAAGAAAAGTCAGAAAATTCTCGATCATATGGGCTCGACAGAGCTGGCTGCAAATTTGTTCCGAGCCACACAGGCGGAAGAAAAGCTACGTCGAGACAACGTTCAGGACAAAAAGCAGGCAAACCAAACTCACTATGAGGTGGGTCAGAAAGTTCGTCAAACCATAACTGATCTAGGTGGCACTATGCCTGAAGAGTTGCCTGCACCAGAGAAGAGCATCAAACAACTTGAATCGGCCGCTAAAAAATTAGGCAATAAGAACAATCAGGAATCGAAGTAATGAGCACTAACGACAAAATCAATCAAGACAGCATCAACAAAGCGCTTTGGAACGCCTGCGATACCTTTCGTGGCACTATCAGCGCTGACACCTATAAAGACTTCATCTTGACCATGCTGTTTCTTAAGTACATTTCAGACGTGTGGCAAGACCATTACGATGGGTACAAGGCCGAATACGGTGATGAGCCGGAGCTCATTGAAGAGATGATGAAAAACGAGCGCTTTGTGCTGCCAAAAGCGGCTAGCTTCTACGCCCTGTACGAACGCCGTTACGAACCTGGTAATGGTGAACGCATCGACCAGGCTCTGCACGCCATTGAAGAAGCTAACGGTACCAAGCTGAAAGACGCCGGCAAAAGCGTGTTCCAAGACATCAGTTTTAACACCGACAAATTGGGTGAAGAAAAGCAAAAGAACACCATTCTGCGCCACCTGCTGGAAGACTTCGCCAAGCCCGAACTTAATCTCAAACCCAGCCGTGTTGGCACCTTGGATGTGATCGGTAACGCCTACGAATACCTGATTAAAAACTTCGCCGCCAGCGGTGGCCAGAAAGCCGGTGAGTTTTATACTCCGCCAGAAGTTTCGGATCTCATCGCCGAGTTGTTAGACCCGCAGCCGGGTGACAGCATCTGTGACCCGGCTTGTGGCTCTGGCTCGCTGCTGATGAAGTGCGGTCGCAAGGTCGTAGCGAATCACGGCAGCAAGCAATACGCCCTGTATGGCCAGGAAGCCATTGGCTCCACCTGGTCGCTGGCCAAAATGAACATGTTTCTGCACGGCGAAGACAATCACAAAATTGAATGGGGCGACACCATTCGTAACCCCAAACTGCTCGATAAAAACGGCGACCTGATGCTGTTTGACATCGTGACCGCCAACCCACCGTTTTCCTTAGATAAATGGGGCCACGACGAAGCCGAGCACGACAAGTTCAGCCGCTTCCGCCGTGGCGTACCGCCAAAAACCAAAGGCGACTATGCCTTTATCCTGCACATGATCGAAACCCTCAAACCAAAAAGCGGAAGAATGGGTGTTGTAGTGCCACACGGCGTGTTATTCCGTGGCTCGTCTGAGGGCAAGATTCGACAGCAGCTCATTGACGAAAACCTGTTGGATGCTGTGATCGGTCTGCCAGAAAAGCTGTTCTACGGCACCGGCATTCCAGCGGCAATCCTCCTCTTTAAGAAAAATAAGAGCGACGATAACGTCATGTTTATTGACGCCAGCCGCGACTTCAAGGCGGGTAAAAACCAGAACCTGCTGACAGAAGAGAATATCGCCAAGATCGTCGCTACCTACCACGCTGGCAATGATGTCGATAAATACGCCTACGTCGCCAGCCTCGAAGAGATCAAAGAGAACGACTACAACCTGAACATTCCACGCTACGTCGATACCTTTGAAGAAGAGGAAGAAATCGACCTGATGACAGTGCGAGCCGAGCGTGAGCAGCTGAAAGCCCATCTGACCGAGCTGGAAACCGAGATGGCCAAGTATCTGGAGGAGCTGGGATATGGTGCATAAAACCGTAGCTGGCGTCTTACCAGATGAGTGGAGAGGCTCATTAATTAAGCATGTTTGCAAAGTTGTCCGTGGAAGCTCCCCTAGGCCAGCAGGCAGCCCGCTGTACTTTAATGGCAATTTTCTACCGTGGGCTACAGTCGCGGACCTTACCTGTTCAGACGATATGTATCTCACATCAACTAAATCCATGCTTACTGAGGCTGGATCTGAAAGAACTCGTATAACCGATCCGGGAACATTGATGCTCACTAACAGTGGCGCAACTCTTGGAGTCCCCAAGATCTCTTCAATACGATGTGGAGCAAACGATGGAATCGCGATGCTGTTAGATCTTGACGGTATCGCAACAGAATTTGCTTATTACTACCTTTATTCAAAAACACAATACTTCAGAGTTGTGATCGCTCCTGGTGTTGGTCAACCGAACTTGAACACAGAGTTGATCGGTGATTTTCCAATCCCTGTTCCTCCACTTCCCGAACAAAAGAAAATCGCCCAGATTCTCTCCACCTGGGATAAGGCTATCACCACCACCGAGCAACTGCTCGCCAACAGCCAGCAGCAGAAAAAAGCCCTGATGCACCAATTGCTCACCGGCAAAAATCGCCTGCTGGATAATAATGGGGTTAGGTTTAGTGGGGAGTGGAAAACTCACAAATTTGGCAATTTGTTCAAAGAGCGAGTGGAAACAGGTCGGGATGATCTGCCACTGTTGTCGATTACGGCTGACGATGGGGTTGTCTACCAAGAAGATACTGGCAGAAAAAACACCTCCAATGAGGACAAATCAAAGTACCGTAGAATTTGCGTAAACGACATTGGCTACAACACCATGCGTATGTGGCAAGGCCGATCTAGCTTGTCAGACAAAGAAGGGATTGTTAGTCCTGCCTATACCATTGTCACACCAACCGACAAAGTTTGCCCTGTATATGCCGCATATCTTTTTAAGCTCCCAGCCCTTGTATATGTTTTCTATAGGCATTCTCAAGGCCTTGTTTCAGATACTTGGAATTTGAAATTTAACCATTTTAAGAAAATTGGTTGGCAATTACCTAGTATTGATGAACAACAAAAAATCGCTGCCGTAATCTCCACCGCCGATCAGGAAATTTCTGCTCTACAGCAAAAGCTGGATGCCTTAAAGCAAGAGAAAAAAGCCCTGATGCAGCAGTTGTTGACGGGTAAGCGAAGAGTTTTGGTGAGCTAAGGGGGATGCACGTGGAGCTAACAAAGGATGTTGCATATCAAGCGATTGCTGAGTTTTTTACAGACAAGCCGTTTGTATTATTTGGTACAGGAACTTCATGTGCACTTGATCTGAGTTTTGGGATGCCAGCTCTTGAGCGCCACCTTCGAGCCGAGCTTACTCATGGATTGACCAAATCACAAGCACAACAATGGCAGCAAGTAGTCTCTGCTCTTGATGTTGGTAGTCATGATTTTGAATCTGCAATGGACTTCATCAAAGATGAGGATCTGACCAATCGAATAGTCGAACTTACTGCTAGCTTTGTTGCGCAACACGATAATGCTTACGCTCATTCAATTATGTCTGGCTCATGCGATTGGCCGGCTGGCTCGCTATTGAAAAAGCTGGTTGAAGCTTTACCGCAGGCTGATAAACAACTTCACGTCGCCACGCCAAATTATGATTTGCTGGCTGAATACGCCTTTGTCCGGCACAAGATCCCCTACATTACCGGGTTTCACGGTGGTTTTCTTCGGCGTTACGACTGGGGTGAAGCGAAAAAGTCAGTTCAATCCATTCAGAAAGGTCTTGGTAAGACAAGGCCGCCATTACGAATTGTTGAATGCAAGCATATCCGACTACACAAGCCGCACGGTTCCTTAAATACATTTGAATGGGAAGCTCAGCTTATTGAATGTAACAGTTGGATACTCAACAAACCTGACGGCATTGCGCGAGCCATGATTACTCCTGGTACGGCCAAGTATCAACGATTACACAAGGACAGAGCACAGTTAGCTGAGTACGACACAGCAGTAGGAAACCATACTAGCTTCCTATTTTTGGGATTTGGCTTTAACGATTCCCAGCTTGTTAACAACGCATTTAGGCAAAAGCTTGAACAAGACCAATGCCGTGCTTTGGTGATTACTCGGGATTCGAACCCAAGAATAGAAGAGTGGCTTAGCAAATGTCCGAATATGTGGCTCATCTGCAAACAGACTGATTCAGATAAAAGCCGAATCTACAACTCAAAGTATGAAAACTGGCTACATATTCATGACAAGGAATTATGGCGTTTTGACGCTTTTACCAACGAATTTTTAGGAGGGTAACATGGCACTTTTTACTTTCAATGATGACAGCTACTCACTAGGCAATATTCGTGAAGTTGACACCAGAAAAATCACCATTTTGGTAAAGAGTGACAAGGATCTTCGTAAAGCCAGAGTTGGACAGCTTGTGACAGTGCAGCTCAGCGGTGCAACGGAATGTTGGCTTATTGGTCTGATTGATAAAGTCATCAAAGCTGTCGTTGCTCAGCCCATGGCACTGGAAACACAAGAAGGTGACTCTGACGAGGTTGATGCTTTTGAAGATAGCGTAGTCAACACTGTCAAGATCACATTGATGGGGGCTGCTCGATGGAATGCCGCTGAACAAAAATATAAGTTTTCACGATCTCTAGATCACGTCCCTGAAATTGACTCGACCTGTTACGTACTTAAAGATGCCCATCTCGAGGAATTCATGCGTGTAATTTCTGAATGTGGCGATGGAGAGCATTCACTGGAGTTGGGCTCTTATAAGCTTAATGAGAATGCACGCGCTTATGTCGACGGTAATAAGTTGTTCCAACGACATGCCGCTTTGCTTGGAAGTACGGGCTCTGGCAAATCATGGACGGTTGCTTCTATTCTGGAAAGAAGTTCGCAGCTACCGTCTTCGAACCTCGTTGTATTCGACCTACATGGTGAATACAAGGAACTTTCATATGCAAAACAATTAAGAATTCCAGGGCCAGATGAGGTTGATGTCGATGATCAATCACTGCTCTTCCTGCCTTACTGGCTGCTTAATTCGGAAGAGATTCAGTCATTATTTGTCGACCGCAGCGAGTTCAGTGCACATAACCAAGTTGTGGTTGTGCAAGATGCAATTACAGAACAAAAGAAAGCATTTCTACAAGATAATCATCGAACCGATCTATTGCAGTCTTTTACTCTAGATAGTCCAATTCCATACTCCTTGGATGAAGTTATAGGGAAGCTTAAATATCTAAACGAAGAAAAAGTTGAAGGAGCAAGAGGCCTTAAAAACGGCCCATTCAACGGCGAATTTTCTAGATTGTTAGTTCGCATGGCTAGCCGCTTAAACGACCGGCGCTATGGCTTTCTCTTCAATAGTCCGAATAAATATAACCAATACGATTCGTTGGCTATGATTGCTGAGAAAGTAATGAGCTTTGGCGATCAAAAGCAAAGTATTAAAGTCATCGACTTCTCAGAGGTTCCTGCTGACATACTACCAGTCATCATTGGCCTAGTTGCTCGCATTATCTATCAAGTTCAATTCTGGACTGATCCGGAAAGTCGCAGACCTGTTGCCTTTGTCTGTGACGAAGCTCACCTATATCTGCCAAGAAGAGAAGGCAACCCAGTTGAACGTAGAGCGGTCGAAGCTTTTGAGAAAATAGCTAAAGAAGGTCGCAAATACGGCGTCGCACTAATGATTGTGAGCCAGCGACCTTCAGATGTAAGCACTACCATTCTCAGCCAGTGTAACAACATCATTTCGCTGCGCTTAACGAATGCAGATGATCAAGCAACTGTTCGAAAATTACTACCAGAAAGCCTTGAGAGCCTCTTAGAAGCATTACCTATCATGGATGTTGGGGAAGCCATGGTTGTAGGTGATTCGGTTCTTTTACCGAGTAGAATTAAAATTACCCCTCCTAATGAAAAGCCATTGAGTGCAACAATAGACTTCTGGTCTCGCTGGCAAGAAGATGTTACCAATCCTGAATTTGCATTGGCTGTAGAAAACATGCGCCGACAAAATAGAACAAAGCAAAAGCAATAGCCCGATACTGCAACTCCGATACAAGGGATTAAAGAGAGATAACGAATGACACAATACACGCCCAAATTTCAGGAAGAATACAGCGCGAAACTGCCGGCGCTGACGTTGTTGACTAACTTAGGGTGGTCGTTTCTCTCTCCTGATCTTGCATTGGTTGCCCGTGGTGGCAAGACCTATGAAGTGGTATTACGCCAGGTGCTACGCAGTGAACTTAAGAAGCGCACCTTCAACTTTGCCGGCAAGAGCTATCCGCTGTCTGAGAAGGCCATTGATAACCTGATTGCCGAGGTGTGCAGTCCTGCGCTCAACGAAGGCCTGATGACCGCTAACGAGCGTTTATACAACCACCTGTTGTATGGCATTTCTGTCACTGAATTTGTGGATGGAAAAAAAGCCAGCCCGACTGTTTCTTTGATCGACTGGCAGAACCCAGCTAATAACAGTTTTTTATTTACCGAAGAGTTTACCGTAACCCGTTCGGGGGGCGTGGAAAACCGTCGGCCTGATATCGTATGTTTTGTAAACGGCATTCCTCTAGTCGTGATAGAGGCCAAACGCCCAGACGGCAATAGCAAAAAAGGCCCAACTATTGACGAAGGTATTTCACAAAGTCTACGCAACCAACGTCACGATGAAATCCCACTGCTTTTTGCTTATAGCCAGATGCTGCTCTCCACTAACGGTAATGAAGGCCGTTACGGTACCTGCGGTACTCCCGCAAAGTTTTGGGCAGCGTGGCGCGAAGAAGATATCTCTGACGCTGAGATGTACGCTATCAAGAACAAGAAACTTAAAGACGAGCACCTGAAGAACTTATTCAGTCATCGTCCGCCACAAGATCTTGATTGGTATCAAAACCTAACGGCTGCGGGTGAGCTAGCTGTGACAGGTCAAGATCAACTGCTGATTAGCCTACTAAGCCCTGCTCGGCTGCTAGAGATGACCCGCTACTTTACCTTGTTCGATCGAAAGGCTGGTAAGATTGTTGCCCGTTATCAGCAAGTGTTCGGTATAAAACGACTGATTGAGCGCATTAACACTCGTAGTAGCACCGGTGGGCGTGAAGGTGGCGTTATCTGGCATACAACCGGATCGGGTAAGTCATTTACTATGGTGTTTTTAAGTAAGGCGCTGATACTGCATGAAAGCTTGAAGCAATGCCGTATTGTCGTAGTCACTGATCGAGTGGACTTGGAAAACCAGCTAAGTAAAACGTTTGCTTCGGGTGGTGAACTGGCAGGAAGAAAAGACAAAGAAGCCGCAATGGCCACCTCTGGCAAACGGCTAGCCGAACAGATTGGTAAAGGCACTGAGCGAATTATTTTCTCGCTTATACAAAAATTTAATACCGCCACTAAGCTTCCTGAATGCGTGAACCATAGTTCTGACATCATTGTGCTGATAGACGAAGGTCACCGCAGCCAAGGCGGTGAGAACCATATTCGCATGAAGCAGGCGCTACCCAATGCCGCGTTTGTTGCCTTTACTGGAACCCCTTTACTAAAAGACGACAAGACTACGAATAAGTTTGGCCCGATTGTTCACGCTTATACCATGCAACGGGCAGTAGAGGACCGAACTGTTACGCCATTGCTCTACGAGGAGCGTATTCCTGACTTAGACGTAAACGAACGAGCTATCGACAGCTGGTTCGAACGTATCACCGAAGGGCTGTCAGACGAGCAGAAAGCTGATTTGAAGCGAAAATTTGCGAAGAAAGGCCCAGTATACGGTGCCGATGACCGTATTCGTTTGATTGCACTGGATATTGCTAACCACTTCGTTAAAAACATAGACGAGGGTTTAAAAGGACAGCTAGCTTGTGACAGTAAAGCCTCCGCCATCAAGTATAAAAGATATTTGGATGAGGCGGGTTTGTTTGAGTCCGCGGTAGTGATGAGCCCACCAGATAGCCGTGAGGGCAATACTGCCGTAGATGAATCTACCACACCAGAAGTTACCCAATGGTGGAAAGACAATGTTGGTAGTCAAGATGACCAAGCTTATACAAAACATTTGATTGAACGGTTTGATAAAGATGATGCACTCAAAATACTGATCGTTGTTGATAAACTGCTTACCGGTTTTGACGAGCCAAAGAACGCCGTGCTGTATATCGACAAGCCTCTTAAAGAGCACAATCTTATTCAGGCAATTGCACGAGTAAACCGTCTGCACCCGAAGAAAAAATTTGGCTTGCTTATCGACTATCGCGGAATACTTTCCGAACTAGATACCACCATTCAGAAATATCAGGATTTAGCCTCTCGCACCCAAGGTGGTTACGACATCAATGATATCGAGGGCCTCTACAACCAGATGAGCACCGAATATAAGCGTTTGCCGCAACTCTATAAGCAGTTATGGGCAATATTCGATGGTGTGAAAAACAAGAACGACATTGAGCAACTACGTAAGGTGCTCGTTCCGAAAATTGAAGAGATAGATGGCGAGCTAGTCGATGTACACCTGAAAGTACGCGAAGACTTCTATGAGGCCCTGACCGCCTTCGCTAGCTGTTTGAAAGTTGCACTCCAATCGGCCACGTTTTTCGATGATAAAAGCTTCAGCGATCAAGATCGTCGCTATTACAAGGAAACCGTCAAACAGTTCTCGAGTCTTCGACAATTGGTGCAACAAGATGCTGGAGAAAAGATCGATTATGACGAGTATGCCGAACAGGTTAAGAAGCTGTTGGACAAACATGTGGTAGGTGTCGAGGTTAAAGAACCTGATGGTGTCTATGAAGTCGGCAAGATGGGTCAAAAACAGCAGCCGGAAGACTGGAGCGAAGATAAAACACGTAATGAAACGGATATTATCAAAACTCGCGTAACACGTATGATTGAACAAGATCTGCGCGATGATCCGTATGCTCAAGAAGCGTTTTCTAAGCTACTTCGGCAAGCCATCGAAGAAGCTGAAAAACTATTCGACCATCCACTGAAACAATACATGATGTTCCGCGAGTTTGAAGAGCAAGTACAAGAGAGACGCTTAAGTGAGCTACCTGATGCGTTTGCTGGTAACCGCCATGCTCAGGCTTACTTTGGTGTATTTAAGAAGGTGCTTCCTGAAGCCTTAGCAGTGATGGACGAGCAGATACAGGACAAATGGGTCAAGGTGGCTTTTGAAATTGACCAAGCGGTAGAAACTTCGGTCGCCGAGAACTCAATTAATCCCCAGAACATTGAAGCTGATATTCGTAAGAAACTATTGCCGCGCATGTTCAAGGAATGTAAAGCCATTGGTGGTGGTATGGATCAAGCCAAGAAAATTGTTGAGATGGTTGTTCAGATCACTCGTGTAGGCTTGAGTGGGGTTTGATATGAAAATCTACTTTTCGGACTTTTTCGAAGTATCACCCAAAGATATTGAGGCGTATGGTGCATTTGACCCATCTTTAATCAATGACTTACCTCTTTTCATTGACCCTTTCCTCTTATTTAATAGTGAAAAACCGGAATATCAGGAGCTACACGGTAACATTATCAAGTATGTTGCATTCTTACGTGATCGCTCTGAAGAAGAAGGAATCAACGAAGGTTTAATCAAAGCATGGTTTCTATTCCCGGAAGTGAAGCAAACATGGTTTGGGTATAGCAAAATTGGCAATAGTGGAAGCGGACTCGGCCCGAAATTCGCAAAATCGCTCAACGAAAATCTACATACAGTGTTTACGAATTTCGGCACTGAGGAAATTACCAACGGAAGTCATCTCGAAAAACTGTGCTTAATACGAGACGGTGTTGGAAGAGACCATATTAGCGACTTCACCACAAATCTTATTAAGAAGTTTTTACTGGAATACACCCAAGCATTCGCTCGGGACCACATTGATGCCCGCTTTTTATCCACACACATTGTCGAGAAAGTAGAGTTTAATTATGCGACTCGAAGTTGGATGGCACGAACATTTACGTTACCGACATTTCAAAACGACTATGTTTTGTTAACGCCTAAAGACATCCTTACCAAGGACGAAAACTGGATTAATAAGTCCGATATGATTGGTGACTTTAGGGGGGTACTAGAAAGTATTCCGAACGACCAACTGAGAGCACAACTCAATGACTATCTAGCTAGGATGCTCCCCGAAGATCCGAATAAAAAAGAGTTTGACGCAGCCGTTGTGAAGACGATTATCAAGTTTCCTGAATATATTGACTACTTTATAAAATTAAAAGAAGAGAATGGTGATCAAGCAGTCAAATTGAGCGAGCTTAAGGTAAGTGAAACTGAGCACCTGTTCATTCAAAAAGTGAAGGAGCTGGTAAGCACCTTAGAGCACGATACGCCCTTTTATGAAAAAGCATCAAACTCTTTAGACGCAGCATATGAGCGCGTAATTTTCTTAAAGCAAATGATTGAGAATAACGATGGCTACAGATTTTTCTATGTAAAGGGCGATCCAATAAAACGAGAACAGGACCTTCAGCTTTTGTTCAAGTTGACATGGTTTGCCTCTGACTTTGATGTAAACGCGGAAGTTAATAACGGGAGAGGGCCTGTTGATTTTAAAGTATCAAACGGAAGCAGAGACAAATCACTTGTTGAGTTCAAGCTAGCATCAAACAAAAAGCTTAAGCAAAACCTAAAACACCAAGTCGAAGTTTATGAAGCTGCAAATGGCACGCACCAATCTATTAAAGTGATTCTATATTTCAGCGATTCTGAGCTTAACAAACTCATTGGAATTATGAAGGAGCTGGAACTAAAAGAGGATAAAGGCCTTGTGCTAATCGATGCTAGACCGAATAAAGTATCTGCATCGAATGTCACGGATATGTTTGAAAATGTCTAATTCTAAACTTTTTGAATTTCGTTATGGTAACGATCTTATTCCGGTCGAGAGAGTTACAAGCAAACTTGTTTCAAATCGAGTTTTAATTAAGGTTCATCCCGACTGTCGAGTCGTCGCATCAGCACCGGCAGATGCCGACAACAAAGTAGTCCTCTCAGCTGTAAAAAAACGTGGCCGCTGGATCTACGAAAAGCTTAGAGACTTTCGCAAACAGATGGAGTTTTCTACTCCGCGCCAGTATATCAGTGGCGAAACGCACTATTACCTGGGGAAACAGTATTTATTAAAGGTGATTGAAGCGCCTAGTGATATTCAAGGTGTAAAATTACTTCGTGGAAAGTTGGAAGTATCCGTAAGAATTAAGAGCGCTGATAAGGTCAAAAAGTTGTTGGATGATTGGTACAAGGCTCGCGCAAAGGAGACTTTCGTCAAGCGCCTTGACGCCATGCTTGAGCAAGCTCTATGGGTAAAAGAGCGCCCTCCACTCAGGCTTATGACAATGCAAACGCAATGGGGTAGCTGTTCACCACACGGTCGAATAACTTTAAACCCGCACCTAGTCAAAGCGCCTCGCGAGTGCATCGACTATGTAATTCTACACGAGCTGTGCCACTTAGCTGAACACAACCATAGCGAACGATTTTACCGGTTAATGAACCAAGTCATGCCAAAGTGGGAAAAGACAAAAGAGCGGCTGGATGGGATGGCCTCGATTTATGTTGAATGGTGATCAATAATTGAGTGAAGGATATCCCCTAAAGAATGCTTGAAAGGATGTTCAGTTGAGAAGAATGAAGCAAAATTCAGGTAAGCTGATAGCTCGACTCCTAAACCCATGTAGCGAGCACTATTCGACCATTTTTTTTACTTGTTGTCCCAATGCGTGCATATACCACGCATTGGTTATTCGCTTAACCTTTTTATTATCAAGGCCTAGAGAGCCATTCGGTGCGTATACCACGGATTGACGTTGTTACCAACGTATTTAAAGTGTCAGAAGATTTAGACTATTTGGGAATTAAAAAAAGCCATCGTGAGAGCGATGACTTTTGGTTTTGTAAAATAGTTGGTAACAACAACACATGGTATTAAAAACAGCGGTGGCTTTGCGAATTAAACAAAGCCCAGCGCCTTTCGTACAGGCAATGGAAGCTTTTCTATCGTAAGTTGTAAGAGCTCCACAGCTTGCCGCTTTTCGAGCTCGTCGATTTCTCGTCGTAATTGCTGGTTTGAGCGAAGTAGCTCTGATTTTTTATGAGCCTTACGCCCCTTTTTTCTTGTTTGCTCTAGAGTTTTCTGAATGCAATGTTTCTTATCCAGTAGTCTCTGATTAATCTCCCCTATATAGTTTTTCAGATCTTCAGCGTAACTAGCAGTACTGCCTAAGGTCACACGGCTTACTGATATATTTGTAGCAACTTCAGAGATACTAATTTGCCACTCCGATTTCTTAAGTGTTGACAGTGTTGAGCGGCCATCTTTAAGGCGTTTAGCTTTGACGGCGAACAGCTCATTAATCGCATTGAACGCTTTCAAACTCGCATTGCTATCTGAAACCCACGAAGGATGTTCTTCGTTGCTTATGACCTCGACGAGGTCTAATAGACTTGCCATGGTTGCCTCCTTACGCCGTAACTTCTTTTATTTTGATTAGTAATCGCGGGTCCGCCCCCAGTTTTTCTAACTGCTGGTAGGCTTTTTTCAGATGTTTCGTTGCAGCGATTCGAAATGGCTTCGGAATGTCCTCCTCGGCCGCTACCGTTAGTGAGTTTTCTGCAAGTAATGCGATTGAGCTAATACTCTGCTCAGTTGCAAGAAAGTTGCTGCAGTGCATACAAACGGAAGGCTCAGATACATATCGACGCGGCTCCCCATTTTCCGCACATTTTGCTGTCTGACGAGCATGCTTCTTGAGCAAGCAGAATCCCCAAGTTGAGGCTTGAATGTCAATAATTTCCTCGTTGATTATTTCCATCACTTCATTCAATTGATTTGCCTTTTTAACAGCTGTACCGTTCAACATTCGGTCAATGTATTTACTCATCCCGCCCGCGAATCCTTCTCCTTCTTTAGCGATATAGCTATTTAAAAGAGACGAAATGACCTCTCGTTTCGCAGATTTCAATGTATGAATATTCGCCTTGTCACAAATGTATGCCTGCCACATATCTTTCGATACATGCTTGAATGACGAGCGTATGAAGCTGCCTAGATCGCCCGAAAACCTCCGAAGAACTGCCTCTGCCCACATGTGTCGGAATGCGTGAGCGGTGGGGTATTTGCAAGAGCCTAATATTTCAGCTGTGATTTCCTCGGTTAACAGCGGGCCTACATCTTCAACCCTCAACCGAGTAAGTCGTTCCAAAGTCGAATCAGATAGAAATTCCTTCATTATTTCAATCGTTTCGTTACTGCATGAACCTTCGGCAAATTGACGAACATAATTCTTGCGTTTATCAGAACAAATATAGAAATTGACTCGACGATATTCAGAGCGAGCTAATTCGTACGCATTAACTAGAGAAGAATCAAAAATTTTTAATAGCTGCAGTCTAGTCGAGAGCCAAGCCTCGTTATTACTTTCTATGTCTTGCAACGATGGTACGAATTCGACATGCTCTCTGCAAAAATGATCAATTTCAACAAACTGCGGATAATTCCAAACGAAGTTATGCCAATTTTTCTTAACGCCACGCTGGATCATATCAGATGACTTTGATGCATCTTTCGTTTGTAATCGTTGAAAGCTATATAGCGCTGGCTCATCAAGCAAGTTCTGTGTCAGTAGCGTTTGTTGTTGCAGTACTCGAAACGCATTTAAATTAAGCTCCCTGAGCTCTCTAGCGCCGGCAAGTGTTTTGGGTACGAGGCTGTGAGTGAAATACCTTGCTGGAAATGCAAGTTGATCCCGAACATCGTGGTTTACCTCTAATTTTACATCTCTAATTGAGAAGCCAAATTCGCTTTCTCGCCAACCAACTGATGCAACAAATAAAGTGACGCCGGCAGCTTCAATAGTTCTCATAAATGCGGCTAGATATGTAGCGCCTTTGGAATCGCTTAATTCGAGTCCCATTTTTTCAAAGTGTTGATTGTCGAAAATTACTGCTTTGTGATTTTCAACTAGGGCATTGAGCTTTGTTAAAACTATTTCTTTGCACGCTTTGAAGTCTACATTCGTGCGGGAGCCTTCATATAAAACAATTTCTTGCTCTACCGATTTTAAAATTGGTTGATGAATATCGCGAAATTGAACATATGCATACAGTTCAGCTAGTCGCGTAAAAAAATCCAAATCGCTCTGTTTATCGGACGAATTCATGAACTGTTCAAGTAATCCGCGATCAGCTATTTCTTCTTGAATTTGATCTATCGATTCAAGTTTAGCAAGCATGCTTGTCAGCATGTTGCGCGTGCTACTTCGAATACGTTCAAACAGCTGATCTGACATTTTTGCGCGCAGCGAATCCGGGACATCCGCAACCTCAGCATTTGCTAAAAACTGATTTATTGAACTTTGATAGTTTGAGACGGTGCCTTTACATGCAGCATCATCTAAGATTTTTCGGTAGTTCTTTTGGCATAATCGAATCGCTTGAGCATATCGAGCGTACCGCTGGTAAAGAAGAGCATTGTGCTCAACGAAATAGCGGCCATAATCGAGCGTTAATGAGTTTAAGTTACCACCGTTAAGCCAATCGCCGTAGGCCAATTGGCCTCTAGTTATATCGTTGATAGCTGATTTTAAGGCACTGTCAATCTGAGAGCGCGAAAACGACTCAGTAAGTATTAATTCGCTTTCTACGTTTAATGCTTGAAGCGAGTTAAACCAAGAATTAAGTTGCAGGCCGATGAGTAGCTGCGAACTACTGAGAATTGCGGATTTCGTCATGATTTTTTCCGCATGAACATAAGTGATTAAGCTAAATTCAAGAAAATCAGCTAAGTTGCGTGCGTCTATAGCCACAATATTCTTTTGCTTTAAAAAGGCGAAAAGTTTAATGATTTGATTGTACGTGGCTCGATAGACACTCATCGATGTTTTGTCGGCAACTGCATCCAAAAACATGCATTTTGCAATTAAAACACAATCAATTTTCAGATCACTATTAGCTTGTTGTAGTGCTTCGCTACTTTCGACAATGTCGAATCTTGCATGAAAGTTAACGCTACTTTCAAAAATCCAAATGTCGTCATCAAATTTGCTGATTGAGCCAGTAAGTAGTGGTAAAGATTCGTCATAATATTTATTGACTTGATTTGTACCAGCTGCAGCCAGCTTTGAGTTGTGCTGTTTCAATGTGATAGTCCTTCAATTTTTTGAGTAAATAAATCGGGTAACTTGTGCTTGATCGCACGATATAGCTCCACTCCTCGCCGAACAGTTTTAGGTGATAGCTTTTGGGCAAGCATGGTCTCAGCCCACTCTGAGTTGGGTAAAACCTCCCATTCAAAGAACATTTTGTTGGACTGGAGTAACTCTTTTGAAAACCTTTGGGCTTGATGAATATAATGCTTCATCAATACAACGGTTTCGGCAGAATCAATGACGACCCGCTCAACCCCTTCACTCTTTTCTTCCTGTGAAGAGTTAACGTATCCCCTCGCATTAGGAACTCGCACGCCAGCTTCGGGTGAGCTTTGTATAATCGTTCGATTCACTAAATTAGAAACACTATCGATCGCTGGGTTATCGGTGGGCCGAAATGCATAGCTTTGCATGTCGTTAAATACTAGTCGTGTGACTTGACCGTTCCGGTCTTGCCAATCCTGATTTTGATCGTTCAAATAGTGCTGTAGCTCCGTCGCATTCGAATGCGAATTGAAATTTTGTGGTGAATTTTGATTGAACTGATCGGCAGTCGCATAAATCGCCGAAGTTTTAATTGCGTTTAAACGAATGAAAGACGTCGGGAGATAATTCTTAATATCAGATTTGTACCGTGAATATGATTTCGAACCTTTTTTTTCAGCGATACTTGTCCACCATTCGCTATGAGGTATACCTCCGCTTTCGCTAAAAATTTCAAAGCACTTTGATAAAATATTTGTGAAGCCATTTCGACGAAGTTCACTTTGAATTTCTGAATCGTAAATACGTAATGCGTTAGTAAAACGACTCACGATGGTTCGAGTCTTCCAACTTGGTGTGAAGTGTATTAGATCGCCAGGGTTGAAACCTGAGTCAAAAAGACAAGACGACTGGTCGATAAAGTATTTCTTATAATTTACAATTGCTTGTGCAACTACCGAACTTTTATATGCCAAGTAGGGTGTTATTTTTGCCTGAGCCGCACGAGTTTTATAATACTTCATGTACACCTGCACCAGTTCTCCTCGACTATTGCTAACCCCGATGATATTTCCAGCACACAAGTTTTTAATGTTTGATGGTTGGATCGCCTGTGCAGCGAGAAGAAAAGAAATAAGACATTGTTCGAAATGAGAAGGCTTGTTGAGATGTTCGTAAGCTAGAACGTCTGGAGCATGATATGAGTTTCGTTCATTTAGAAATGATATTTCCGGTGCACAAACCTCTTCTTTTTGCTCATCTAGGTTCACGTATCGAGATTCATTAATTACGTCGACTTGCAGTAGTTTCTGAAATTGGACTTTGCGTTCTGTTTGAAGCTGATTGCAGCACTTGAGCAATGATTCAACATGCTTCTTCTGCTGAGAACGTTTGGAGAGTTCACCATGCTCGCTCGCTGGGTCTTTAATTTCAAATGCACTCAATGAACGCTTCGCATTAATGATATTAATAAGCACGACGGCCACAGCAGTCGTAAAACTACCAATTAAATTTTTTTGATTAGTGAGCTCATAAATCTCAGCATCACTTAAATATGTTCTAAACCACGACAAGTTTAAAAAATAATCTGAAAGTGGTACCTGTTTTCGTCTCTTTTTGGCAGTCCTGGGCTTATTCCGAAGTGTTGCTCGCAAATATGTAATCTGTTCACTCGAAAAACCTGCGTGATTAAGGCCATGGCGAATAACAAGAGCGACCGGGTTTACGTTTGTAGACTGCGATTTAACCTTTGCGACATTTACCCGATACTCCACAAACTCAGCTAAAATGGCAGTAGAAAATTGCTCTTTTAGTAATGACTGTAAGAATGACAAAAAAGGCTTTAACGCACTCAGATAACTAATTTGCGACTGCTTCGAACGCGATAAAAACCATTCGGAGGTTAATGCGGCATTAATTGATTTTATTAGCGCCTTTCGTTCGAAGCAGTCCACCGAAAATTCAAATACGTGATTCTGAATAACAACTCTGTCTTCTTGCGCTACGATCGGAATGACGTTCGATGTTACCTGTTCATTTGAAAGATCTGGATCAACCTCAAAACTATTTATAAATTCAGACATTTGTTGTATAGCCCCTTTTTTTGACTGTGCAGGTCTATAGCCTAGCGCGATGTTTCTATAAGCTATAGAGCACAGAGGGGCGTTTTTGAGGGGGTCTAAGCTTTTGCTTAAAAAATAGTTAGAAAAGTTTTGACCTCTCCCCCAAAAATAGAACCATGACATCGATGAGATTTCCATTAAAATTGAGTTATTGGAGATCTCACTATGAAAAAACGTCACAGCGAAGAACAGATTATCAAGGCTATCAAGGAACATGAAGCTGGTGCCAAGGTAGATGATATATGCCGACGGATGGGTATTTCGAGCGGTACCTTCTACAACTGGCGTAGCAAGTATGCGGGTATGGAAGTTAACGAGGCCAAGCGCCTGCGAGAGCTTGAAGCTGAAAACAGTAAGCTTAAGAAGCTCTTGGCAGAAAAGATGTTGGAGACGGAAGCGTTGAAGGACGTGGTCTCAAAAAAGTGGTAAAGCCCGCCAGCAAAAAGCGTGTGGTTGAGTATATGGTAACCACCTTCAAGCTTAGTGAGCGCCTTGCGTGCAAGTTGGTTGGGCTGAGTCGTACAGCGTATCGATATCAGCCTAAAAAACGTCAGGATGAGTCGGTTACGGCTCGTTTAAAAGAGCTGGCGGTTGAGTATCCACGATACGGCTACTTGATGCTTCATGGTCTTCTTAAGCGTGAGGGATTAGTTAAGAACAAAAAACGGACCTATCGTTTGTATACCGAGCAGGGTCTGCAAGTTCGTACGAAGAAACGCAAGAAACTCGTTCGTCCACGTGTTGTGATGGATACGCCAACGACCGTGAACCAACGTTGGTCGATGGATTTTGTTTCTGATCAACTAGCCAATGGGCGTCGTTTTCGCGTCTTAAATATCGTTGATGACTTTAGTCGTGAAGTGGTTGGTCAGCTGGTCTCTGTATCGATATCAGGGCAACAGGTGGCACGCTTTTTATCGCAAGTTATCGAGGCTCGTGAGAGGCCTGACTCGATTGTTTGCGACAACGGTACAGAGTTTACGAGTAAGGCTATGTTCTTCTGGAGCAAAACTAAAGGTGTACGCCTGAACTTTATTCAGCCAGGTAAACCCACGCAGAATGCTTTCGTAGAGAGTCTGAACGGAAAGTTCAGGAATGAATGCTTAAACCAGCATTGGTTTAGAACTCTTGATGAAGCACGTTACGACATTGAGCAGTGGCAGCGTCATTACAACGAAGAAAGACCACACAGTTCACTGAATTATTTACCGCCAGCTGAATATGCAAAACAGGTGGCATAAAAACTGAAATCTCATTGAAAATATGGTGTTATTTCAGGGGAAAGGTCAGTTTACCTTCTATAATGCTCATATCTTCAATCAAACGTATATATCGTTCGGTTGTGCCTGATTTTGAGTGTCCAAGTCGTTTTGCGACAAGAAACAAAGCAGTTGCTTCCGAATATCCGAGGCCTGACTCTTTCTGTATAAGACTTGCGTAATACTCAGTTGCGAAAGTGTGTCTTAGCTTGTGATATGAGAGCGAGCTGTTTTCTAAATTAGAATCGCATAGCGCTTGGTTAAAGATATTGGTAGCGTGGCGTTCTGAGATCTGTTGCCCAGCGCCGGCAGGGTCGTACCTTATAAATAGCCAAATTGAATCGTCAACCTGATGTCTTTCGATAAATTGCTTTCGCTCATTTTCATAGTACGAGCGAAACGTCTCAAGTAACGTACGCGGAATATAAATGTCGCGAGATTTTTTATATTTCGTGTAGATACCATTCAACGTATAAACGAACGTCTCTTGCTGCGAAGAATCGAGCTGTTTGAATAGTGAAAGAAGTCCCGGTTTAGTAACACATTTTATTTTTTGGTCGTGTAAGCAAAGAGCTCGATTTTCAGATGTTCGTAACCCCAGTTGATATCCACAGCGAATAATTAAACGATCGCGCTCGTTCCGGCATGCTTGCATAATAAGACTTCGCTCTTCTCTCGATACATAATCACTTGCAGAGTGCACTATTTTTGATGAGTTTAAGTTTGCTAATACTTCGCGATTTAATGTTAGAGATGGAATGTCACCAATACGAAGAGTCGATAGAAATAGACGATATGATGTTAATGCTCTTTTCGCCAACTCCAGCGTGGTTACGCTTTTGACCCGCTTACCTAAAACCTCATTAAGATATAAATTCATGAATTTATTATTATTCATGTCTAAATGTGCTTCTTTCAAATTGTCACAGTATTTCGCTAACTCGAAAATGCGAGCCACATAGGCGACGCAAGTTCCAAAGGCAATTTGTTGCTCATTTATTTCGGTTTGTCGATACACGTCTTGCGAAAGTATTTCATTTCTCACGTCTCGCATAACAAGGCTCAGCGAGCGGTTGTAAGTATAGATTGAAAAAAGTGTCGGAAGTAACACAAGACTACCATCGCTATGAAGCAGGATGTCTAAGCGTTTGAATGTTCTGTTAGAAAGCGTTATGTCTTTAAGTACAATTTTTTTCATTACTTCATCCTTTCGAGTGTTTGAATCGAAAAGACTAGCAATAGCTTTAATCAGAGGTAAGAGTACAGACAGGCGTTTTTGGCGGGGTCTAAGCTTTTTCTTTATTGGAGTTTATAGTTACGGCTAAAAGAGCAAGTAATTGGGGCTAACAAAACTATTCTAAATGATACGGGTTGCACGTTTGCCGGTATTTGCAGGCATCACAGGATTAAATAAAGCGATATGAAACATTCCAAGACTCGACACTTTTGCCACGAAACTATGGCGTTGAAGTTTTAGGTAAACTCGCCGCTAAACGAGCATGTTGCAGTTGGGCGGGCGTCATCATGCTCCCGATTTCGCCACTTTTTACCAACTCACGCAGGCGTTTATCAAACCAATCACGAAGTTCGCGACCGCGCGGCGTATCGTGAAACATCACGTGAATCGGCAGGGCTTCGCGCAATGGCAGCTTCACGTAATCGGTCCCCGCCCAATCGGGGGCATTATCTTCGAAGGTCACCACGGCGCCAACCCGTTGCATATCCAGCATCGCGAAACAATCCAGAATGCTATTGGCAAGGTAGTACGTTAAGCCTTCTTTGAAGAAGCTGTGATAATCGTAGCCAGCGACAAAGCAAATGGGCCGCTTCAGCGTACCCGCCTGCATGGCTTCTATATCAGCTTGTTGCAACGCAAAGGCCGCGACCGGACTGTCGTAGTCGAAATGCGTATACGATGGAATGCCATCAATGGATACCTGCGTTTGCGTGCCACCGACTAAAATATCAAACCGATTCTCATTAAAGCCAAGTACCGCGCGTTGATAGCTGTTCGTGTGTAATTCAAGCTCTGGCGTGATGGACTGAAATATCTTTTGTACGAGCTGCCAATACCGACCGGAACCATCAACTTGTGCGCGCTCTTCCATCAGTCCCGCGGTAATTGATAAAGCAGGAAACGTTGGTGGCTCTGGAAACTCATTGCGGCGCTCGAACGTGACACCATGTTCACGGTAAATTGTCGTGACCCGCCCAGCTGCGTGCATCTCTTCCAGCACGGTATTCAAGGCTGGAATCAAGTGCGCATGTTTCTCATGCAAAAAGTGGTAGCCAATCAGCGCACGCATGGGCGTGATGATCAAATGCGGGTTGTCGTAATAGCCTAGCTGACGAGCTTCAAAGTCGTTGAGCATGACTGACTTCACGCGCTGATTGGTAAACATTAAATTCAATTGCTGAATATCAAGCGCTTGCACGGTTGGGCGTTTGTACCGGAATTCTTTAAGTATCCCAATCACCGTTTGCATGCCGCTAATATAGGCGAGGTTCTCAACATCATCCAAGGTACACAAACCGCAATCGCGGCGGTCTGCGACGAGTACAATTTCAAAAGCAAACAGCGGAAACGGCACTTGTTTGAGATTGGTGAATTGATTATCAAGATCAGAAAGCCGCCCTAATTCGCCCGCAATACGTCCAGCATTCGATTCCACCAAGCTACGGTTGCGCGGCATATCGACATAACGCAGCTGAATGCCAAGCTCAGCGTAAGCTTCTTCTAAAATTTCTTGCACCGCAGCCGGCACCGGGCCGTCATCGGGGGCGCGAAAGGTCAGGGTGGTTTGTTCAGCGCGCGTAACAGTGCTTGCCAGCAAGGCAATCACAAGTAGTGCGAAGTGCTGTACGAACTTAGGCAAAAATTTAGCCAAACAAACCTTCCTTTCAGTTTCTGACGAAACAATTAAACCTTCGCCAGTATATCAGGTCGAAGCTTTTATGAAACTAGACTAAAATTGACCTTTGCTTTGAATGCCGTTAGGTTGAGCGCCTGACGTTGTAGGAGTACACCATGAAAGCTTTAGTTAAGACTACCTCACTGGTATTTGCTGTGCTGGGTGGTTTGATTTTTGCACAACAAGCGTCAGCACAAGACGCTGAGCGCGCCACGGGCCCCAATTATCAGCTATTTTTGATGGGCGATGAAATGGCGCTGTGTTCCAGCATGGCGTGGACCCATTGTAATGACACCGATTGGCTGGATGGCGAAACCATGCGCACCGATCGCTACATTAACTTAAGCGAAGCCTACACCACGCCTCTGCTGCGAGATGAATTGTGGCCGGTACACCGTCGCAAGACGCGCGATGACGTAAAAATGGCACTGGAAATTTTGTATGAACGCATGCGTTCGGAAGTGGTGCCTGAGCGCAGTTTCCAAGAAGAGTTTACCCGCCGTGCGACGCGTCATTTGTATGACAGTTTGTCGGAGCGCGAATGGAACCTGATTATTGATTACCTTGAAATGCCGGCGCCAAAAGGTAAACACGATACCGCGCGCCTTGATCTGACGAAGATTCTAGCGAAGCGCCAGATCTTAAACGCGATGTTGGAGCAAGCGCAGAAAGTTCGTGGCGGTGATGCCCCTCCTCGTATTGCTATTGCCGCCGCTGGCGCACGGGATCCAATCACGGCGGTGGAGCCATTTATTAGCGCGTTTGACAGCCTCGGTGCTGAAGTGCGTTGGTTGCCAATTGATGCTGCCGTGAACGCGGCACAGCGCACCGGTAAATGTGATGAGCTGGATGCATTGCGTGAACAAGAACTTGGTACGTGGAAGCGCGCCCGAGTATTCCCAGAGCAACATAAACAGCAAGTAGCGTTCTGCAAAGATGCCCTGCAAGGGCCAAAAATTGTGGATTGGGCGGATGCCGTACTGATTGTCGGCAACGACCCTGGCTTAGTACGTAAAGCATTTTTAGACCCATTGAGTCAGCCGACTGATCTCATGACCAGCATTTACTTAAAAATGCGCGCGAACAAACTCGTGGTTGGCGCAACCAGCGACGCCATGAATGCCATGACTGCACGCTCAATGGTCGCCAGCGGTACCAGCGCTGAAGCATTACGGGCTGGCGCGATTGCCGGCGAAGCACCACCATTTGCCTGTGGCAAAGACGACTCGTGCCCACGCAACATGAACGCTGAGAGCGCAACCTATCATCCATTAGGTGGTGTTGGATTGTTTAATTCTGCGACATTGGATGGCCAGTTCTCTGACATGGGACGCCATGGCCGTTTACTGCGCGTTGCGGCGACCACCAACACGCCATTGGCGGTGGGCATTGATACTCGCACTGCGCTAGCGGTGAATGTGTTAACCGGTGCATTTGAAGTGCTGGGTGAGCGAGGTGTGTTCTTTGGTGTTGGCGCGCAGCAAACCGACAATGCCGTTGCAGCGACCTTCCATTATTTGGTAGCTGGCGCGCGTGGCCGCTTTGCCGATGACGGCATTGTCGATGTGCGTTTTGCGCAGTCAGAAGAAGTAGTGCAAGAACCACCCACCACGCGTTTCTTGAGCGATCGTGGCATGGTGGATTCATTACGCTTGCTGTGCCAAGAGCGCAACAGCTTCAACTTAATTGAGAAGGAATTCCGCTTAATGGTGGCGGGAGACGATGCCACCAAACGCGTCAAAGCCGGCGGCGAATGCCAAGTGACCGATGCCCGCATCGGCCTCTCCTGGCAACCCGACACCTGGTAGCCCGGCGTTCTACGCCGGGACATGACGAAGTCATGGTTATTGTTCGGGGATTCAGAAATTCATAATAGTTTCAAACATTCACGGCGCTTCGCGCCACCCGGCGTGAAACGCCGGGCTACACCCCATACTGCGCCCGATACGCAGTCACCTTATCAAGGTACTGCGCTAAATCGGGCGAGTCTTTTAAATACTCAATCACATCATTGAGCTTCACAATGCTAATCACCGTCGCGTTGTAATCACGCTCAACTTCCTGAATCGCACTCAGCTCGCCTTTGCCTTTCTCTTGGCGGTCTAATGCAATCAACACGCCCGCCAATTCAGCACCATTGGCCTGCACAATTTCCATTGATTCACGAATAGCCGTGCCCGCCGTAATCACATCGTCCACCAGCATCACGCGACCATTGAGTGGTGAACCCACCAAGTTACCGCCTTCGCCGTGGTCTTTCTTTTCTTTGCGGTTAAAGCAATACGGCACGTCTTTCTGATACGAATCAAACAACGCAATCGCCGCCGCTGTAGCAATCGGAATACCCTTGTAGGCAGGGCCAAACAACACATCAAATGCCACGCCGCTGTCTTGCAACGCCGCCGCATAAAAACGACCCAAGCGTGCCAAATCAGAACCCTGATTAAACAGCCCCGCATTAAAGAAATACGGACTGGTGCGGCCTGATTTCAAAGTAAACTCACCAAACTTCAACACGCCACGTTCAATGGCAAATTCAATAAATTCTTTTTGATATTGTTTCATGTCGATTAACCTGTAGCCCGGCGTTTTACGCCGGGTGGCGCAAAGCGCCGTTAATGTTTAAGCCAACGCCTGTTTCTGTAAATCCATCAATTCGCGAATAGCGTGCTTGGCCAAATCCAGCATCGCATTCATGTCTTCGCTTGAGAACGGTTCACCCTCAGCCGTGCCCTGAATTTCAATGAATTTACCCGCTTCGGTCATCACCACGTTCATGTCGGTTTCCGCTTTCGAATCTTCCGGATAATCCAAATCAGCCACCGGATTGCCTTCATACATGCCCACTGAAATCGCCGCCACCAAACCTTTCAACGGATTGGTTTTCACAATACCTTCTTTACGCATCCAGTTCAGTGCGTCCACCAACGCCACACAAGCACCGGTAATCGAAGCTGTACGCGTACCACCATCAGCCTGCAATACGTCACAATCGATCGTGATGGTGTTCTCGCCTAGTGCCGCCATATCGACACACGCACGCAACGAGCGACCAATTAAGCGCTGAATTTCAACGGTACGGCCACCTTGCTTGCCACGCGCCGCTTCACGGTCCATGCGCGAATGGGTTGAACGAGGCAACATGCCGTATTCTGCGGTAACCCAACCTTGGCCCTTGCCCTTCAAAAAGCGCGGCACGCTCTTGTCGACACTCGCGGTACACAACACTTTGGTATCGCCAAACTCAATCAGCACCGAACCTTCGGCATGACGCGTAAAATTCCGGGTAATCGTTACCGGACGAATCTGTTGGGCAGTACGACCACTTGGACGCATGGGTGGCTCCTATTTTGTGCAAAATATTGGTTGGCGATTATATCAGAGATGGATGTGAAATTCCGTTACTACCAACACAGGTTTTATTGCCGTGCTGTACGAGATTGCGATCGGTGATAAACTAACGGCAGATAAAGCTTACAAGGAATAGCAATGATTCAATCAATGACCGGCTACGCGCGCCATGAACTGAAAGCCGAGTGGGGCACCGCTACATGGGAAATGCGCTCGGTAAACCAACGCTTTTTAGAAACCTACTTTCGCTTGCCGGAACAAATTCGCTCGTTAGAAAACGGCCTACGCGACCGCCTGCGCAAGCAATTGCAACGCGGCAAAGTCGAGTGCAACCTGCGTTTGCACATTGAGCAAAAAACCGAAGGTGGTTTGAGCTTGAACGAAGATTTAGCGCGTAGCGTGATTTCATCAGCGAATTGGGTGGCGAACCAAAGCTCAAGCGCACAGTTGAATCCGCTCGATGTATTGCGTTGGCCAGGCGTTGTCGCCCAACAAGAAGACGACATGGATGCCATTCAAGCCGATGTACTCGGCGCCTTTGAAGCCTGCATCGCCGAGTTCATTGAGAACCGTGGCAGTGAAGGAAAAGCCCTCGAGCGCATGATTGAAGAGCGCCTCGAAGGCATTTCGGAACAAGTCACCTTTGTACGCGGCCGCATGCCTGAAGTGCTGCAATGGCAACGCGAGAAGTTGCTGGGGCGCTTTGAAGAAGCGAAGGTGGAGCTCGACCCAACCCGTCTAGAAGCCGAAATGGTGATGCTGGCGCAAAAAATGGACGTCGCCGAAGAGCTTGATCGTCTCAACGCGCACGTGGTTGAAACCCGCAAAATCCTGCGCAAAGGTGGCGCCTGTGGCCGCCGTTTAGACTTCATGATGCAAGAATTTAACCGCGAAGCGAATACCTTGGGATCAAAATCAATTAACGCTGATATTACTGCCGCTGCAGTGGAGTTGAAGGTGTTGATTGAGCAGATGCGTGAGCAGATCCAGAATATAGAATAGGGTCATGTTAAGTTTTGTTAAGTATACTAAGTTTGGATAAGGTCGCGTAGTTGCGGCCTTTTTCGTATCTAATGGTAATGCAATGTTCGTGATTGTCCGCTATATTGTGGTGACAAGGATGGTGACTAGAAATTTATAGCGTCTCCATCATTAGGTTTTGTCACCATTTGGAGATAGTCATGAACAGCAGTCAGATCAAAGCACTTGTTAGAGCCGGACAGGACGTTCGGAAAAGTGTGGGTGATGGGCTCTATTTCAGAATTGAACAAGGTACTGCTTCATGGTTTGTGCGATACACCTACGCGGGTAAGCGCAAGACCATCACCTTGCTGGAAGGATATCCGAAGTGCTCATTGGCTGATGCTAAGGCGCAAGCTGCCGTGATTAAATCAAAAGTTAAGAATGGGATTGACCCTCAGCTTGAACGGCGCCGAGAAACAGGTAGTACTATTCAGACGGTGGATGACTTGTTTCATGATTGGTTCGAGCGATCAGTCGAAGGTCAGGTTAAACATCCTGGTAATGATGAGCGCGTTTATCGAAATTATCTTAAGAATCGCTTGGGCAAATATTCACTAAAAGACATCACACCGATTGATGTTCGCAATGTTCTTGATCAACTGCAGCAGACAGGTCATAAGACGACTTCCGCTCGAGCGCTAAGCATTATGAAGCGGATGTTTAACCATGGCATCAAACTTAATTTGCTAGGTAGTAATCCAGCGATCTATTTTACTGGGCGAGATATTGGTCAAGACTACTCACCTCGAAAGCGCTCGTTGTCTGAAGATGACATAAAGACGGCATTCGCGATCTTCCGGAAGCATCAAGATATCTTTACTCGCGACAATTACCTAGCGTGTCTTTTGCTTCTGCATCTGGGCTGTCGCAAGTCTGAAATCATATCATCGCGTTGGGAACAAATTGATTTAGAGGACCAGACCTGGTTCTTTCCCGAGAATAAAACCAGTAAGCCAATTACGGTGCCTATCCCAAATCAAATGCTACCCGTGATTCAAGAATTAAAAGTTCGCTGTGCAGGTTCTGAATATGTATTTCCCTCGCGTCGCCGAAGTAAACGACGAGGGTATATTTCTGACGATACGCTGAATCATGCGTTAGCAAAACTATTCGGCCAGAAAGTTGATAGCAAGAAACAACCCTACCCCAATGTTCTTGGTTCAGCGGGAGTCGAACATTTTACAGTACATGACTTACGCAGAACCTATAGAACTCTGTTGGCCCGGTTGAAAGTGCCAGATCAGATAGCCGAACGATGCTTAAACCATGAGCTGCAAGGCATTCTGAAGACTTACAATCAACATGATTATCTTGAAGAGCGTAGAGAAGTTAACGCCGAGGTAGCTGATTTCTTTGAGCCATTAATACAAGGAGGTAATGATGAGTAAACGTGATGAGTTTATTAAAGGTCCGAATGCACTCAGACTTGCGCAAATAGAGCACAGTTTGCAGCGGATTAAAGACGCTGGCTTTGAGCGCGAGGCGGAATTGCTTAGGAGCGAGATTGAAATGCTGCGACAGAAAGCTGGCGCTGTTTATGACTCGGTTGAGCCGATTTTCGACGAGAATGTAAAACGGAGAAGACAACCTAAAAATGCAGCAACAGTTCGACATCAAGGCCTCGAAGAGTACAAACAACGTTTACGTGAGTGGGCGGTTGATAAATATCTTCAAGACCGAAAAGATGCATTTGAAAATGACCGAAGTTATCGTTCGAAGCGAGACGGGAAAAGTAACGCGGCAGATTGGCTGAGGGATTGTTACGAAAAAGATAGAGACTTCGAGAAGAAACCGATCGGAACCCCAATTGATGCAGGTATGGGGAATCTTTTCGGAAGTCCACCACCGCCTGAAAATCGTTCGTTTCGACCAAAGAAGAACTTCTTTTATGAAGCAATAAAAGAAAAACCGTAAACCATGCGCGCATATCTACGGTGAACGTTTAAGTTGCGCGCATGTCGCCGATTTCCATCAGTTAACTTGCTTCTGACATTCACAACCTGTTAGAGGCAACGAGATGAAAATACAAACCACAAGCTTCATTCCTGTGCAGCGTAAACCTAAAGATCGTTTAGTTCGCGAGCGTGAGTGCAGAGCGATTACTGGATTAGCTCGTCAGCGGCGTTGGGAACTTGAGAAGCAAGGTAAGTTTCCGAAACGAGTTCATCTAGGAACACGCTCGGTGGCTTGGCGTTTGAGTGACCTTGAAAAATGGATCGATGAAGTATCTGAAAATGGACTTGTTTGATCCAACACTGACGGTTTCAGACGATTATAGGCGTCAACCTGACTTTTCTATTTACCGTTTTTAGTTTCAATGTGGCAGGCATAGCTCATGGAAGAGCAAAGGCCGCGAGCAATAACTAGGTAATTAATAATATCTATGGGTACTTTATGAACCATTCTTATAAGGAAACTTGGTTTCACCATCGAGGCATTGATTGGCTCGTTAATGCTCGTGGAAGTGGTCTAGATCCTCAAATCTTACGCAAGGTTCTTGATGTGCCGCTATGGATGCTCAATAATCATCGAAAAGTTTTTCTATTTCGCTTCGATTTGTCGTGTTATACGTCGCAACGGAATAATAAGAGTATAAGCCTTTTAATTAGTAGAGTTAAAAACAAAGTTCGCCTTCAAAAATATTCAAAGAGAATAGCTATTTGCTGGGCTCGGGAAATTCACTCAGCTGATACGCCACACTATCATGTTCTAGTTGCGTTAGACGGAAGCAAAGTCAACTCTCCTTACGTTTTAAGCGAATGGATAAAGTTCTATTGGTTCCATCATGGACGATATACTGCCGTCAAATATTACAAATTAGATAGAACTGACACAGATGAATTATTTCAAGCGATATGGCATTTTAGCTATCTTGCAAAAATCAGAGGAAAAGAAGTTAAGTTCGAGAATACACGCCGGTTCAGCGTCTCTTTTACCGAGTTATATTAAATTAATCTCTACTCGACCAGGTTAAACTGTATCTTTATCGAGATATCATGTGCCTAGAATTAATCGAGCCTGATAAATATATATAAAATGCTCAGATTTTGAATAGCTACCAAATGTTAGACAATTGCATCTTGCGAAGATCTTTAGTGCGAAAGGAATGGTATTTTTTCTTGAGATTTTATAGTAATGCCTATTCTTAATGTGATGTCATTCGTCTATTCAATGTTACAAATTATTGGTTTTATACCCTTCTATACATGTTACTCATAGTCCGTAGAACTATAGTCAACAAGAGCGCATCATTCTCTCTATAGACTGGAGGGGCATCAATTGGATAGCGAAAAAGTTCTTGAGGCTTTCGGCGCAAATCTTCGCAGGATTCGAGAGACTAGAAAAATTAGTCAAGAAAAGCTGGGTGAAATTGCTAACATCGATAGAACCTACGTATCAAGTGCCGAGCGAGGCAAACGCAATGTTAGTCTTATTAACATCATAAAATTTGCAAATGCTTTAGAAGTTAATCCGTCCGCCCTTCTAGATTTTCAATGGGAGGAAATGGATGAGATACCTAGATACCATAAAACAAAAATTTGAAGAGCTAGAGACAGAGACAGTAGGGGCCTCTTTTGGTGGTCCCTCGATTGAGGGGCGGGCGCCGAACTTCGATTTTTCCCCGGTAGTTACCTGGGCTATTGAAAATATTGACGAGTTAGATATTGAAAGCAAGTCAACTATAACTGCTATTCGTGACAATATGAGTGAGGCCGAGTTTAAATACATAGTTTCTTCAATTTTTCGCTTTGCGTTTTGTATCGAGCTGACAAACCTAAAGATAACGTCAACAAAGATGAAGACTAGGTGGGTTACTGGTAGCATTACAAAAACGCGCTTGGGAACATTTGAAAATTATGTAGGTACGTTTGCGCCCAATCAAGATCAACGCTCTTCGTCTTTTGAAGAGTGTGCCGGGATACTGTTTAAGTGTTTTGAGTTATTGTCTAGTTCCGCAATGCACCTAGCAGTCGCGAAGAAGCTGCAGAGTCAGAAGTGTAGAGGAACACCATACGAATCTGTTTTCACATACATAGACCCAAGTTTGTCTCCTGTCCACACTGTTCAAAATATACGTCTTACTGAACTCACAGATATAGAGTGGTTGATTCTGGCCAGACCGTTAATCAGGCCTGAAATAAAGCTAAATTTAGAGGGTAAGGATAGTAAACTCATAAGTAAGATAGCAACGAAATGTTATAAAACAGATAGGTCACAAACAGGTGAAATGCAGACAAATAGGGCTAAGCGTTGGGAATGCCTCAGTGTAGATTTTCAACATGCTAGTATTGAGGAGTGTTGGTCTGTAGAACGAAAGCTGCTAAACGAATTGGCTCACTTCCAAGGATTCCCCGATGACAAGAAGTCCGCTTTAATTGAGCGAGGCCTTTTCGGTACTCAAGATGTAACATTATGTCCGATAACACTTAAGCCTATGATTTTTAATGAAATACTTGGAGGGGGTGCGCACGGTGAGTCTAATTTCCAAGTGGGGCATATGGTTCCGCTGAAGGCTGGGGGAAGACATTCTGGTGAAAATATTAAGTGGATTTCACAAGATGGTAACCGAATACAAGGTAGCTTGAGTATTAGCGCCACTCAAGAGATGCTCCGAGGTATTTTCAATCGAATGATGGATGTTGGTATTCTAAGCTAGTCTCTAAATGCAGGTCCTGTTATGCTATTGCATAGTTTCATACTCTGATAGAGGTAGCAGTTCTGTAATGAAAAATACGAGCCTTAACACTGTTTTTTATCAAATTCGAAATTACCTAGCTGGGAAAGCGTTGGGCATCACGCGGGATCGCTCACTGATGCATGAGGTAGTGAAATGTTTATTCTGCAAAGTGAGTCATTTAGAGGAAGTTGGTGGGGACGATAATGAAGAAGCAATTGCAAAAAAATACAGGGAAGCTTTTTCTCATTTAAAGCGGAAAAATCAGTCAATATTTAATCAAGATGAGGAAATTCTGTTAGATCCTGAATCTATCGTATTTATTCATAACGCCCTGTGTTCCGTAAACCTTGAAGATCCCACGAATGATCCATTGAGCGAGTTATATCAGGTTTTTGTTAGTTCAGAAGCTCGAGGTTCTGAAGGTCAATTTTTTACGCCTTCGGTCGCTGTGAACTGGTTGGTACAAGCAATCGCGCCAAAAGAGGGACAGAAAATAATTGATCCTGCATGTGGAGCAGGAAGCTTTTTAAGCTACTCAGCACGATACTTGAAAAATGATGGTGTTAGCTCGGAAAAAATAAACACCAATCTATATGGACTGGAAAAAGACGAATACCTATCTAAATTAGCAAATACTCATATCGCTCTTTCCACGTTTGCAGAGAGTAATGTTGTATGCGCTGACTCAATTGAACGCTCCACGCTGGACGGCAAACCGATTCCTTTCGACCTGGATAACCAGTTCGATGTTGTTTTAGCAAATCCACCCTTTGGTGCAAAGATAAAAATTGGCTCTGAAAAAGCCAAGAAGAGCTTCGACTTAGCCCATAAATGGACTAGAAGTAAGGAGTCTGGACGCTTTCTAAAAGCAGAGAGTTTAGTCGCAAATCCGAGCCCACAAATTTTGTTTCTTGAGTTATGTGTAAAGCTGCTTAAGGATGGTGGACGCTTGGGGATAGTCGTTCCAGAAAGTATGCTTTCTAGTTCGTCAGGTGGGCATGTAGTTCAATATTTGATGGATAATACCGATATAAACGCTATTGTTGGAATGCCTGAAAACTTGTTTAAGACATCGGGGAAAGGAGGCACTCATACTAAGACTTGCTTGGTCGTTGCGACTAAGTGTTCCGCACCGAATCCGAAAAGTAAAATTTTCATGGCGGAAGCAAAGTGGTGTGGGCATGATAGTCGAGGTAATCCCATACCACACAACGATCTTCCTGTGATTATTGGAAATTATATTAATCGTATTGAATGCGGCGGTACTGAAGCACATCTAGGTTACTTCGTAGAACGCTCACAAATTCAAAACAACGTTTTGGCACCTCGCTATTATAATCCAGAGCCGATTCTCGCTCTAAATGCGCTATCAGCTACTCACGATTTAATAAATTTAGGTAAATTAGTCGAAAAAGGTGTTGTGAGCATTTCTACCGGTGATGAGGTTGGAAAATTAGCCTACGGTACAGGAAGCATACCCTTTGTTAGAACTTCTGACATCTCAAACTGGGAAATAAAGTTAGATCCCAAGCATGGAGTATCGCAGGAAATATATGAAAAATATGCGAAAAGGCAAGATGTGAAGGAGGGAGATATTCTAATGGTAAAGGATGGAACTTACTTGATTGGTACTTGCGCTTTTGTATCAAAATACGATACGAAAATGCTATACCAGAGTCACCTATACAAGATTAGGGTAAATGATGAGAAAGTGTTGTCCCCATATATGCTTTTGGCTGCTCTATCCAGCCCATTAGTTATAGAACAAATTCAGTCCAAACGATTTACTCAAGACATAATCGACTCTCTTGGAAAGCGTATAATGGAATTAATCATTCCAGTTCCTAAAGATTACACAAAACGATCTACTATCATAGAGATGACGAAGCGCTCTATTGATGAGCGAATCGAATCAAGAGAGCTTGCACGAAAAGCAAAAATTTTGGTTGGGCAAATATAATGAAATTAGTAACTGCTTGTGCGTGAATCTCAAATGGACATAAGGTAATTTACCTTTGCATTATGATGGGCTGGATTCCGTATCGAGCCCACAATCTTTTTCATTCTTGATGGGCCGCGTTGCTTGCGTTAGTGATGTGCTGATTAATCTAGTAGTGTTAGTGTTTTTCGATATTAGGTTTTTAGCTGTATTTTTAGCTATAGCTCACTTGTCGATGAGATTTAAACCCAGTAAAGGCCCCCCAACTCGGTATTGTCGTTTTAGTATTTAACATTATAACTACTATGAGTATGCGGTCTTTCAACGCCTATGCACGTTGGCTCAGGCTAATTTGCGAAATTGACCAGGAGACATCCAGTCGTGTTAAGGCTAATCTTTCCTCAATGTGAATTAATGGAAAAGGGACATCTATGTTCGTAGTTGGAAAAAGTTATCGCCGAGCAACCGATATACACGAGCATTTTGGAGGTCAACGACGCGGAGGTATAGCTACACCTAAAGAACACCGCGCTGTTTTTTTGTTTACTTCTCCTGGTGGTGAAGAACTTGGGTATATCGATGGTTTTGTAGATGGTGTTTTCATGTATACCGGCGAGGGACAGTTAGGTGACATGAAAATGCAAAAAGGTAATCTAGCAATTAGAGATCATAAAACCAACGGGAAAAAACTTTATTTATTCGAAAAGCAAAACTCAAAAAGCCCATTTGTCAATTTTGTGGGTGAGGCAGAATGTATCGGTTATCACGAAGAGAAGAGGCCTGATCGAGACGGAAACCTAAGAAATGTCTTTGTATTTCATCTTACTGTTGATTCGATTTTTGATAAAGAACAAGTATATGAACCTAGGAAGATATACGGCGACTACAATGAAACTAAGTTGAGAAATTCTAACTTGAGAGAGTTAAGAGTACTTGCGCTTGCGGCTGTATCAGCCTTTCCTGATCCGTCTCCAAGAGAGCAGGCTGTGATCACTAGACTTCGTTCAGAAGCGATAAAGCTGTATGTATTAAAACGCTCAAAAGGAATATGTGAGGGCTGCGGAGATCCTGCGCCGTTCGAGACAAAGTCAGGTCCGTTCTTGGAGTGTCACCATATGAATCGTTTAGCTGATGGCGGGCCCGATCATCCGGAGAATGTTGTTGCTGTCTGCCCTAATTGTCATCGACGAGCGCATTACGCGATGGATAGTAAAGAATATAATCAGACTTTAAGAGATAAGGTAAAATTAGTCGAGGCTGAACTTGCTTTGTAAATCATGCCGAGTGGTGACAAAAATGGTGACTATGAAATATATTTATCGCTAATGTTCATGCATATCATATACATACACTCATGAAATACATTCAGATCCAAAACATCGAGTAGCCCATACCGTAGCCCGGCGTTCTTTCCGTAAGGTACGCCGGGTGGCGCAACGCGCCGTTAATTAAATCAACGGCCCCAGCGCCGCGAAGCCCAAGCAATGCCCGCGGTACCAATAACGCCCGGAAGTATCCAGGCGGCCAGCTGCCATTCGCCTAAAAAACTCAGCCAATGGCGCGCGCCGAAGGCCAGAAATGCGGTGTAAGCAGCTATACCAGAGCCAAGAATCGCGCCAATGTGTTCGGTTAACCAGATCTTACGTGGTGGGTTTTTCCGAAATGCAAAATGGCCCATGCTAGTGCCAATAAACACACCTAAACCGCCGAATACGTAATGCAAAATAAGCGTTGAGCTAGAATTAACGGCTATAACAAGCAGCGTAGTGCCACCACCAACTAATATGGCTGGCATCCATAAAAAGCCAACGCGGCGAAATACCGAAGTATCGGTTTTGTGTTTAAGCACTAGCATGGCGTGGCGCACGCTAATAAAGGTTAGCGCTGACAAAAACAGCAGCAAAGTATAAAACTGATTAATCACGACAAGCGAGGCGTTTGGCTTAAAGTAGCCGGGGCTAACCAGCACCATTACCGACATGACAATACCTGAAACGGCGACAATATACATCAGCCATACGTACATTTTGCCGTAGCGAACGTGTGTGGGGCCGCCTTTTCGCGCAAGTATAGGCACCCAGAAAAGCACCAACGCCAATGCGCCAAGTACCACGTGTAAATTCAATAGTGTTTCGTGAATAAAAAGCATAGCCGCCTCCGAAAAATATCAATTCATCCTAGTCAATCTTTGGCTGCTAGCCAATATATCTTGGGCTATTATCCTATTTTTGGCCGATTAATAGGAATATAGTTGTAAATACCCCATTTATAACACAGTCATCTCGTAGAATATTTATGCCGCATTTCGGTACTCAAACGGCGTCATATCATTGAGTGAGTTGTGCGGTCGTTCGTTGTTGTATAACTCAATCCAGTCTTCGGTTATTTGCTTCGCTTCGTTTAGGTTGTTGAAGATGTAACAATCGAGTACATCATCACGATAAGTTCGGTTAAACCGCTCAATATATGCGTTCTGGTATGGGCAGCCGGGCTTGATGTAATCAATCATAATGTCGTGCGCTTTTGCCCAGTTGACGAATACTTCGGAGGTGAATTTGCTGCCGTTATCAACCCGAATTTTCTCAGGGTAGTTACACAACCTAACCCGCGCATACTTCGAGTGTAGTCAATCTCGTATTTTAAGATTCAAGCCTAAAAATACCATCTCGGACATGGATAAGCATGTTAGCTTATGAAGACCTATCAGTTGAATGCTATGTCAGTAAACTGTTCATGTGTGACGTGGAATATTTTAAGTTAATGAGGTCCAGCATTGGCAATGCCGGATGAGCTTTTGTCGTCATAGCGGAGGAAGGGAAGCATGCTTGCATTTAACAGAAACCAGAGTAAAATTCTCACCTCGGAGACTTTGACACTATATATGGTGTCATAATGTCTGGAAACTTATTTAAAGACACACTAAGCTTGTTTGAGAGTGGTAAAGCGTTGCGATGCAAAGATGTCATCACAGAGCTCGAAGCGCTTGGTTTCGAGGTGCGAGATGGCAAACGCGGTGGGCATAAAGTATATGTTCATGATGGCCTGGATGATTTTTACTCAAGCTCATTTAACTGCGATCACGGTAAGAATCCGCAAATAAAGCCAGGCTACATTAAGAAAATAATGAAAGTATTGAAGCAGTATGAACAAGAGCTCTTAGAGCTACTTGGTGAGAAATAACGGGAGACTTGTATGGACGCAACAAAGTACAACATAACAGTACGCAAAGGTGTATTTTCAGGTGAGGAATGCTACGAAGCGCGCGTGCTTGAACTGCCTGACGTTGCTGAATACGGCGATTCATTCGAAGAGGCTTATGCGTTGGCGATTGATACGGTCGAGACAACCGCTGAGATTTTTGCCGAGAAAGGTAAAGTGATGCCTGCTCCTTTTGAGCCAGCAGACGACTTCAGTGGTCGTGTGACGCTAAGAATGCCTAAAACGATGCACCGAGCATACTCTCGTATGGCTGATATTGAAGACGTAAGCCTTAATCAACTGTTGGTGAACTGCCTATCGTTTGCCCTCGGTGCGTTTAACGCGAAGTATCAGGAATATACTGATACTCAGGAGAAAGTTACTCCACTCCGCAAGCAACCACCGAAAGTAATAAGTGTTAAGGCCTTTCCTATCGACAGCCCACAACCTACTGATGAACTTCTGTAACTACCCCTTTGACTCGCAACTGATTTGCTGGATATCTCGCTAAAGGCATCATCATGTGCGGAAGACTAAACGTCGTCAACGACCCACTCTGTCAACTGGTGACCGAGCAACTCGGTTTTAAGTTCCACACGCCGAGCAACACAGATCTTCGGCCCACACAGCAAGTCGCAACGGTCACTACCACCGCCAACCACAATGGGCTTCATCAATTGAACACGCTGTGGGGCATACAGCCGAATTGGGCGAACCGCATTATCATTAATGCGCAAGCTGAAACCGTGGCGACCAAGCCGACCTTTAAAATGGCGTTTAAACAGCATCGATGCGTGGTGCCTTGTAGTGGTTGGTATGAATGGCAACAGCAGGAAGGGCAGTCACGTAAAACCAAATATTTGTTTGCCGAAGCGAATCAACAACCGCTCTACATGGCCGCTATTTATTTCCCGCATCGTGAAGAGCAAGCTCATCTCGTCACGCTAACCACCGCACCGACGGAGCAATGCGCGCTATATCACCATCGCATGCCGCTTCTCATTCGTCCGAGTGAAGTTGGCTTTTGGCTCAACAGCGATGCCGACGCACTCACGCCGTTACTTGAAGCGCCGCAAGATATCCCGCTGGTGATTACATCGTAGACTGGCTTAAATTTGCACAATGAGCCGATTAGATCTGTTATTCGGCTCATTATGTGAGCCGATTAATATGTTATGCGTCTTGAAAAGTTTGCCTTCATACATCTACACAAAAACTTACATACAAAAATTGAGCATTGCCGCTCACCGCCCTATGATGAATGAAACAACTTCAAAAGGAGGTGACACATGCAACACACCAATGAATTACAAGTAAAACTCTACGAAGGCTTAGTGTTACTGTCGTTGCACGACGAGAAAGGCACGTCTGAAGGTTGGTACATTGAATATACTGTGGCTGCGGCGGTATTGGCTGAGTTGTTATTGGCGAAGCGTATTCAGGTAAATGCCGACAACAAAGATAAAATTGAGGTGCTTGATGCCTCGCCAACGGGCGACCAAGTCATGGACGAAGTGCTGCAAAAAATTGCCACGAAGAAACGTCCGGATATCCTCAAAAACTGGGTGATGTCCATCGCCAATATTCCCAAACTGAAACACAAAGTTGCCGAGCAACTGGTTGCCGATGGCATTATTAAAAGCGACGAAAAGAAAGTGCTGTGGATTTTCACCCAGAAAATCTACCCCGAGGTAAATCCAGAGCCAGAGCGTCACTTACGTCACGAGATGCGCCGCTTGGTGCTGGATAAACCGCTAGAAATTGATCCGCGCGTGGCGCTCATGGTAGCGCTCGCTAAAAGTGCGTACTTGCTCAAAGATGTCTTCAGCAAAGAAGAGTTAAAAACCCACAAAAAGCGCATTGAACAAATCGCCAAGGGTGAAGAGCTCGGCGCTCTAACGCAAGACGTGATCGATGCGGTACAAGCCGCAGTAATGGTCGCCGTCATGTTACCGGCGATGCTCGCTGCAACAACCGCATCAACATCAAGCTCGGGCGGTTGTTAACACCTCGCCGCAGAGTTGTAGCGCTTCACCCCAAGCGCTGGCGCGTCAATAGACCGCCCGCCAAGTATGGTGCTAAGCTAAGGGCAATATAACAATAAGGAGACAACCGATGTCTGATTTAAAAATGAAGCACTTAGCTTTAGCTGTGGCGCTGGCGCTGAGTACAGCGGCATGCTCTGACGCGTCAAAGTCTGATGCGGCAAATGAAGCGACAGCTCCTGTCGCTGAAACGCAAGCGGCAACTACCGCAGCGGCCACCGAAGCGGAAATCAAAGCTGAGTCAGAAAAAGCCAACAAATTGTTTGAAGACATTTTCATGGAAAATGTCATGCGTAGCCCAATGTATCAATCGTACTTGGGGATTAAGCAAGACCAAGACAAATGGGACGACATTTCTGAGCAGGCTTCTGCAGAAGAGCTGGCGTTACAAAAAGAGCAGTTGGCAAAAGTAAACGCGATTGACGAAAGTAAGCTAGACGAGCAAACCAAAATCAGTTGGATGCTCATGAAGCAGGGCTTAGAAGAAGATATCGCTGACTACAAATGGCGTCATTACAACTACCCAGTGAATCAAATGTTTGGCATGCACTCGAGTGTCGTGTCGATGCTGATTAACCAGCACCGTATTCAAGAAGTGGATGACGCTGAAGACTATATTGCGCGTTTAAACGGCTTGCCGGCATTGTTTGAGCAGCTAGAAGAAAATCTTCGCTTACGTGCTGAAAAAGGCATTATTGCGCCGAAATTCGTGTATCCGTACGTGATCAGCGACAGCAAAAATATTATTGCTGGCGCACCATTTGAAGATGGCGAGCCAAGCGTATTGCTTGAAGACTTCACTAAGAAAATCGACAACCTCGACATCGAGCAAAGCCAATATGACGGTTTGAAATCAGCGGCAGAAAAAGCCTTAGTGGAATCGGTGAAGCCGGCATATGAAAGCTTGATTGCTACGGTTGAAGATATTGCCGCACAAGCGGATACTAAAGACGGCGCGTGGAAATTTCCAGACGGCGAAGCGTTCTACAACAACGCGCTAAAACGGACCACCACCACTGATCTCACCGCTGAAGAAATTCACGAAATTGGTTTAAGCGAAGTTGAGCGTATTCATAACGAAATGCGCGTGATCATGGAAAAAGTTGGGTTTGAAGGCACGTTGCAGGAATTCTTCGTGCACATGCGTAATAACCAAGACTTTATCTATCCTGATACCGAAGAGGGTCGTCAGCGTTACCTAGAAGAAGCGACTGCATTAATTGACACCATGCGTGAGTTTTTGGATGAGCTGTTTATCACCAAGCCAAAAGCCGACATGATTGTGAAAGCGGTTGAACCGTTCCGTGAGAAATCAGCCGGTAAGGCGTTCTATCAGCAGCCATCAATGGATGGCACGCGTCCGGGTGTTTACTACGCGAACTTGTACGACATGGCCTCTATGCCAACGTATCAAATGGAAGCCTTGGCATACCACGAAGGTATTCCGGGCCACCACATGCAAATTGCCATTCAGCAAGAGCTTGAAGGTATTCCGTCGTTCCGCAAATTTGGTCGTTACACCGCTTACAGTGAAGGCTGGGGCTTGTACACCGAGTTGCTGCCAAAAGAATACGGTTTCTACAAAGACCCGTACTCTGACTTTGGTCGTTTAGCGATGGAGCTATGGCGCGCAGTGCGCTTGGTTGTGGATACCGGTATTCATGCGAAGAAATGGACGCGTGAAGAAAGTATCGATTTCTACGTCAACAATACGCCGAACGCTGAAGCTGATGCGCGCAAAATGGTTGAACGCCACATTGTGATGCCAAGCCAAGCAACAGCCTACAAAATCGGTATGTTGAAGATTCTTGAGCTGCGTGAGAAAGCTAAAAATGAGCTTGGCGAGCAATTCGATATTCGTGAATTCCACGATGTGATTCTCGCCAACGGTCCATTACCGCTCAACATTCTTGAGCAGTTTGTGGATGACTACATTCGCGAGACTAAAAACGCCAGCTAATACTTTTAAAACGGTATTAGTTTCTAGTCTCGCAACCTAAAACAGCCGCTCAGCTGCATCAAGTTTGGTGCAACTGAGCGGCTTTTTATTTTGTTTTAATGCTAATCTATGGGTTATGAAACTCATGAAAATAACGAAAGCTTGATGAAAATATATGTTGATGCTGACGCCTGTCCGTCGGTCATAAAAGACATTCTCTACCGTGCCGCTGAGCGCAAGCAACTGGAACTCATTCTGGTGGCCAACCAGCCGTTGCGTGTACCGCCGTCAAAATGGATAAAAACAAAGCAGGTGGCGTCAGGTTTTGACGTTGCAGACAATTATATTGCCGAAATTTGTGAAGCGGGCGATTTGGTGATCACCGCGGATATTCCGTTGGCCGCCGATGTAATTAAAAAGCATGGGCAGGCGCTGAGTCCGCGCGGCGAGTTATTCACCAAAGAAAATATTGGTAGCCGTTTGAACATGCGTGATTTTATGGATACGCTGCGCAGTAGTGGCGAACATACCGGTGGGCCACCGCCGTTGCATCAACGTGACCGCATGGCGTTTGCCAACGAGCTCGATAAAATTCTGGCGAGGAGTGCACGATGAAAATCACACCAGGTAAATATCAGCATTATAAAGGTCCAATGTATGAAGTCGTCGATACCGTGCGCCATTCTGAAACTGAAGAATGGATGGTATTGTACCGGCCGTTATACGGCGATGAGCAAGGCTTGTGGGTGCGCCCCTATGACATGTTTTTACAGTCGGTAAGCGTCGATGGCCTCGAAGTACCGCGCTTTAAATACCTCGGCGAAGAATGGGGCGACGAGCAGGAGATATCGGAATGAAATACTTCATGATAGGGTTTGTATTGCTGTTAACCGCGTGTGCGTCACCGTCAACAACTCATGTGATTGGACAAACGCGCCCAGCTATTAGCCCTGAACAGGTTCAAGTGTATTTGCAGGACCCCGCAGAATACGAACCAATCGCAATGATTACCGCTACCAGTGATGCTTCATTTAGTCTCAGCAATGAAGCGAAAATGAATGCGGTGATTCAGCGTTTGAAAGAAGCTGCCGCCAAAGTCGGTGCCAATGGTGTTTTATTGCGCCGCACTGGCGAGCGACAAGATGATTCAGTGAATATTGGTACCGGCATCGGGCGTAGTACCGGTAACTTTGGTTTTGGTCTCAGCATCGGGAAATCATTTGGTCTCACTGACAAAACCGCCGAAGCGGTTGCCATTTATGTCCCGCCGGTTAATCCGTAACCGGCATCATCTCTTGCCATAACTGAATGGGGTTGCCTTCAGGGTCTGCAAGGCGAGCGAAGCGACCATTCGGATAAACTTCAGGATCAACCTCTACTTCGATACCGGCCTCGCGCAACTGCGAAACCATGGCATCTAAATCCGCCACGCGAAAATTAAACATAAATTGCTGGTCATCGGCACCGAAATACTTTGTTTTTGCGTTGAACACACCGAATACAGTGCTACCGCCAGCTTGCACCCAAGGCATTTCTTCATAAGTTGTTGGTGTTTGTTTTACGCCCAGATGTTCTTCATACCAAAGCGCCAGAGCTTTTGGATTCTCAGCTTTGAAAAACACACCGCCGAAACCAAGTACTTTTTGACGTTCACTCGCAACTGCACCAAAAACCATAAGGCAAACGAAGAAAACCGCTAATTTATTTTTCATTTTCATTCTTTTTATTTAGTTGAATAGATATCTCTGTATAGCATCGATTATCTTTGAGCTCTAGCTGAAGCAAACGTGAAAGTTTTAAAACGTAGTTAATTGTGGTTTCATGAAGTAACTACAAACGAAACAAGGATGACAGTTCGTGACGATGACAATTGGTGAATTAATACAAGATCTTGAGCGTTATGGTATCGCATTTCAAGTGCCGCCCGATACTGACGACCGCGTGCTTGTTGGTGTTGCTACGCAAAACTATTTTGATGATGAAGGTAATTTCGGGATAGCAGTTCAAGTGTGTTTAGCCGAAGAGGGGCGTATTGCTTATTTTGTCCAAGCCCCGTTTTTTGTCGAGCAGTTATATTTTAATGAAGCGGGCGAGTATCGACCGATTTTTCAAACACAGCTTCTTGAAATTGCCAACCTCGTCAACAACAAAGTGAAGTTCAGCAGTTTCTCAGTCGACAATGAGGGCGAAGTGTTATTTGTGTATGCTTTGCCACTTGAAGAAGATAACCAAAAGCTCGGTGCGAAAACGGTCGCGCGCGTTTGTGAAGCGATTGCGGACGCCGCCGATGAATTCTATCGTTTAGTGAAAGAATATGTTGAAGATGATCTCGATGATATTGAGGAACTTTTGGCGAAATTCGACTGATTTTCGCCAAAAATAGCTTAATTTCGCGACAAAGTTTTTATTAAGTGCCAGCCGAATTTGGTTTTTACCGGCCCGTGAACTTCGAGCGTCGGCTTGCCGAATACCACTTTATCGAAAGCCGGCACCATTTGACCGCGGCCAAACTCACCAAGATCGCCGCCTTTTTTGCCCGATGGGCAAAGTGAGTGCTGACGCGCTAGGTCACCAAACTTCTTGCCAGCCGCCAGCTGTTTCTTTAATTCTTCCGCTTCTTCGCGGGTTTTTACCAATATGTGCAAAGCGTGTGCGCGCGCCATGATTCCCTACCTTAATTCATTTGCCAATAGAACATACGTGATTCTTTATTCAATGCATATACCGTGGTGGCCCGATCACATGCGCGACCTGCTGCGCCATAACAGACGTGCAACGGTAGTAAGTGCTCTTCACGCGGATGGCAAAACCGTGCATGCGGTGCTTCTTGCCAATTTGCGAGCATGTGTTGCCGCTGCTTCTCGTCCATTTCTGGGTCACTACAAACAAGTTCAAGCCATGCTTGAAACGCCGCATTTTGGCTATCTGCTTCAGCATGATTCGGTGCGAAGAATGCGCGCATATTATGAAACGAGAAGCCAGAGCCAAGAATCAATAGGTTGTCGTAGTCGAGTGCCTGTAACGCTTGCCCAAGTTTAATATGTGTGTCGGCGTTTAAATGATTCATTAATGACAACTGCACGCATGGAATGTCGGCGTCTGGATACATGAGTTTCAACGGCACAAACAAACCATGATCAAAGCCACGCTGCGCATCACCTTGTGCCTCAATTCCGGCCGCAGTAATTGCTCCCAATACTTGCTCGGCTAACGCTGGTTCACCGGGAGCGGGGTATTCTATCGTGTAGGATTCTGGAGGAAAACCGTAGTAATCGTAAATGAGTTCCGGCTTCGTAGCGGTTGTCACGTGCGGTATGTCAGTTTCCCAATGGGCACTGATGACTAAAATGGCCTTCGGTTTCGGCATTTTTGCGGCAGCTTCGCGTAGCTTCGTCACCATATCGTCGTGACTTTTGTCACCCAGCAACGGCATCGGTCCGCCGCCGTGCGCAATGTATAGGATGTGTTTCATTCACCGCTTCCCATGAAAGTTAAAAGTGATCGGTAATCGGCTCTATCTGCTAGTCGAAGAGCTTTAATATATTCTGAACGACGTTCGTTCATTTTAGTCAACGAGTGTCCACCACTCCAGTCAATTGGTGCATGCTTTAATTTGTATTTTAATAATGCATCTGTGAGGATTCGAGCATGTCGACCATTGCCATTAGCGAATAAATGTATTGCCACTAATCGATGGTGAAATCGTGCTGCAATTTCAAGTGGATCAAAGGTTTCATGCTCAATCCAATATTCCGTGTCATCTATTAATAATCTTAGATTTACAGAAATAGTGATTGGGTCTACTCCTATATTTTTTTCGGAAGTACGAAATACCCCCGCCCATCCCCAAATTTGACCAAATAACGCTTTATGAAGTTGCAGAATAAACTCGATGGTGAGAACATCAGGAGACCGTTGTTTACTCAGCCAATTTAAACCTTCCATGATATTTGCTTGCTCAAGCTGATCGAGTTCTCCCCTTGTCGTGACGTGTTTAAACTTAAGTCCATTTAACTCATCAGGATCAAGCGGAGTTGCTCCATCAGGATAATCCATTCGTTTTATTCCTTAATCGCGCCAAAAGGTTGGTGGCATGCGTTGAATAAGATCGTTCGCAATTCGTTCAATCTCGAATTTAGTTTGCTCATTATTCAGCGATTGAGCCTCTAGCGCCATATGAATAGCAGCAGCTTCGACTTGTTGTTTTGCTTTTTCTAAAGCTTGCTGTCGAATAATGCTGTCGACAGAATCATTAGGAATAACGGCGTATACAAATTTACAGTTCATTGCCTCAGCCATATTCTGAATTGTTTTGAGAGTTAAACTTCCACTTAATTCATCTTTTTCAGCTTTTGGAATCCGAGCTTTCGTAACACCAAGCCGGCTGGCTAAAGCTGCCCCCGACATCCGCAAAGCTTTGCGTACAGTCTTTAACCATCCTTCCGGAGGAATTTCTGGAAAGTCGGCAAGCGTCTTAGCTGATTGATTGATTTTGTCTCTGTACTGTTGAGAAACGATAGTTTTGATACTCATTGAATACCTATATGTAGTTATTTATCTTATTAAAGTATATCCAAATGTATTCATAAATCAACAAAGAGGTTGCTTATATGTGTTCATGAATAATCTTGGTTGTGATTTCTTGTTGAATGTTAATTGTGAACTAAACTTCTAGGGCTTTGAGAGTAGTCTTCTACAACGAACGATAGGATAGAGTTATGCGATTGAGGTCCATGCTTTCGATTATAGCCGCGAGTGTGTTGCTGGTTGCTTGCAGTAAGCCGGAGCCTGAGTCGGCTGCGCCTGCTTCCGACGCCGAAGCCACACAACAAGTGGCGGCAACGCCGGCGGTGCCAACCTATAGCGCTGAGACATTTTTTAACACCGAGACCATCTTTGGTTCGTCGATTAACCACGATGGCACGGCGGTGCTGGTGACCAGCGATAAAAGCGGCATCTTTAATGTATACAGTTACCCGTTAGATGGTAGCGAACCAACGCAACTAACGAACTCCACCACCGATGCCATGATGGGCGTAAGCTGGTTTCCGCAAGACGGGCGTATGCTGTATACCGCGGACCAAGGCGGTAATGAGCTCAACCATGTGTATGTGCGTTTAGAAGATGGCAGCACACAAGATTTAACGCCGGGCGAGAATTTAAAAGCCATGTTAGGTGGCTGGCACGAAGACGACATGCATTTTTATGTGATGACCAACGAGCGAGATAATCGTTACTTCGATGTGTATCAATACAGCGCCGAAGATTACAGCCGTGAAATGGTATTTGAAAATAATACGGGCTTTAATGTCGACGCGATTAGCCCCAACGGGCGCTATTTGGCGTTGAGCCGAACCAATTCGAACGCCGATTCGGATTTATTCTTGGTGGATTTGGCGGCTGACAAGGTTGAGCCGAAGCTGATTACCCCAACAGATGGCAATATTCAGCATAATGCCTACACATTCACGCACGATAGCAACCAACTTATTTATGGCACTGACGGTCACGGCGAGTTTTATCAAGCGTGGGCGTACGATATCGCCTCTGAGGAGCACAGCGAGCACTTCGCCGCCGATTGGGATGTATCGTTCCTGTATTTCTCCGATTCTGGCAAGTATCAAGTGGTTGGTGTGAATGCGGATGCGCGCACTGAACTTAGTATTATCGATACGGCGACGGGTGAAGAAGTCATGTTGCCGGAACACCCACCGGGTGATTTACGCGGTGTAAATTTTTCTGACGACGAACAAACATTAGTATTCTATGTGAATTCTGATGTGTCGCCATCCAATCTGATGTTCTGGCAGGTCGGTAGCGAGAATGTGGTTCAGTTGACCAATACGCTGGCTGAAGGCATGCAACCTGAGCATCTTGTGCAAAGCACGGTAGAGCGCTTTGAAAGCTTTGACGAGCTAACGGTTCCAGGATTGCTGTATAAGCCACACCAAGCCAGTGCTGAGAACCGAGTACCAGCGGTTATCTTTATTCATGGTGGTCCTGGTGGTCAGACGCGCCAAGGTTATAGCGCAATGGTGCAACACCTTGTAAACCATGGATACGCGATGTTTGGGGTGAATAACCGTGGTTCTTCTGGTTACGGTAAAACCTTCTTCCATCTCGATGACCAGCGCCATGGTGAAGACGACTTGCAAGATATTGTTTACGCCAAGAAATACTTGCAGACTCTTGATTGGGTGGACCCGCAACGTATCGCCGTTATGGGCGGCAGTTACGGTGGTTATTTAACGATGGCGGCACTGGCGTTCACCAATGAATTTGATGCGGGTATTAACATTTTCGGTGTCACCAACTGGGTGCGTACACTTGAAAGTATCCCACCATGGTGGGAAAGCTTCCGTCAGTCGTTATATGACGAGCTGGGTGACCCAGCGGTTGATGGTGAGCGTCTGCGCCGTATTTCACCGTTGTTCCATGCCGATAACATTAAAGTACCCGTATTAGTGGTGCAGGGTGCCAACGACCCGCGCGTACTTCAGGTGGAAAGCGATGAAATGGTGGCAGCGATTCGTGCCAACAAAGTACCCGTGGAGTATGTTTTATTCGATGACGAAGGCCACGGATTTAGCGTGAAAGCAAACCGTATTGAGGCGCAGGAAGCTTATTTGAACTTCCTAAATACCTATTTGGTTGAGTAGTAAGGTGTTCATGATGCCGCGCCTGCTAAGCGTTTAGTTGGCGCGGTATTTTTTAATTTAAGAGCGTATTGATCAAAGTCGATTCAAATTCGCGTTTGGCGGTGATGGCATAGAACTTCTCGACTACACCCTCCAGCGTGCAGTATTTTTTCAAAACTCCGGCTCGAAGCTCGTCCTGCACGACAACCTCGGGAACCACGGTCACGCCTTGAATACTTCGCGACATAACCCGCAACATCGCCATGTCGTCAACTTCGGCATAGGGTGTAATTTGTAGATTGTTCTCTTCACAATACATGTCGAATTGGGTGCGAATATCACTACTCACGCCCGGTACTAACACCGGCACTTTGTCTAAATCTCGCGGGAATTCTTTACCCTTTAATGCGTCCGTGTTGGGTCCAATCAGGCTGACGCTCTGTTGGGCAACGCACTGACAGCGAATTGGCAGATGGAAATCAGAGGCGACCGCGCGGTTAGAGAGAATTAAATCGAGCTTATGCATGCTGAGTTGTTCAAGCAACTGCTCAAGGCTCGCTGAAAGTAACGTCAGTTGAATATTCGGGTTACCCAAAATAGGGCGCAAAAAGTTTTCTTGGAAATTACGAGAAAGCGTTGCCACGGCGCCTACCCGAAATGTTTGGACGACATGCGTGTCACCGCGCTCGACCATCGACATCATTTCTTGGCTCAAATTGAAAATCCGCTCGGCATAGTTGAGCACCACATGTCCGAATTCAGTAAGTTTAAGGCTGCGGCCTTCACGCACAAATAGATCTTGGCCAAGGCGCTCTTCCAATTGCTTAATTTGCGAGGAGAGGGCCGATTGCGATACATGCAACTGCTGTGCGGCGCGAGTTAAGTGGCCTTCTTTGGCGACCGTCCAAAAATAAAAAAGGTGATGAAAGTTCAATTCACGCATGGTCGGAGCACCTCAGTGGCCGTTGATTGGTACATTGAATAGTACTACGTTCTATAAAACAGAACGATTATATATTTTATATCTATTTTACTGAAGGTATGCTTTTTGGCAACATGCGCACTACCCTAACACTAGTTACGTCATATGGATGCTCCACATGCTTGAAACTTGGCCTTTTGCAGCAGTTTGGTTGATTGGGTGGCTGACCAGTTTGGTCGCGCCGCCAAAAATGCTATGGCAAGTTGCCAAGCTCACCTCGCTGAGCGCATTGTTGTGCGCGTTGATGTTGGTCTTGTTTTCAACGTTTAGTGCGGCGCCGGCTGATCGGGTCGGGCTGGTCGTGATTGTTCTTGTTGCCATTTTAGGTTGGGTGGTGACACGCTTTGCCAAGCACTATTTGCAGGGTGAACCCAACCAAATCATGTTCATACAGTTTACTTTATTTATCCTCGCCAATGTTGGTTTGATTGTGGTAAGTGACCACTTACTACTGATGTTGCTCGGTTGGTCTTTGACTAGCGTAGGGCTACATAAGCTGTTGTTGTTCTATCATCAGCGCCGCGCCGCGCAAATTGTTTCGCACAAAAAATTCATTATCAGCCGCCTTGCTGATGTACTGCTATTGATGGCGGTAGCGTTAACTTATATCGATGTGGGCTCGCTGAATCTTGCGGATATTAACGCCCATGCGGCGGGACAATCTGAGCTTTCTGTGTGGCTTGAGCTCACCATGGTGCTGGTTGCCTTGGCGGCGATTTTAAAAACCGCGCAACTACCACTACATGGCTGGCTGATTCAAGTGATGGAGGCACCCACGCCTATTTCTGCGTTATTGCATGCTGGCGTTGTGAATCTTTCCGGTTTTGTTTTATTGCGTATGGCGCCGTTGTTGGCGTTAAGCGATATCGCTGAGGCGCTATTAGTGGTGGTGGGGAGCTTATCAGCGGCGTTAGCGGCCATGGTGATGCTCACGCGTATCAGTATCAAAGTACGCTTGGCTTGGTCGACCTGCGCGCAAATGGGCTTCATGCTGATGGAAATCGGCCTCGGTTTATACGAGCTGGCGCTACTGCATTTAGTTGCCCACTCGCTCTACAAAGCCTATGCGTTTTTAAGTGCTGGCGAAGCAGTCGAGCAAGCGCGCCTGCAACGGTTACTGGAGCCGACTTATAGTGTCACGCGTAAACACCTTTATGTATTAAGTCCGTTGGTCAGCGCTGCGGTGATTGGCTTGTCGTTGGTGGTTTGGCAATGGGTGCTGCCAGAATTTCATGTGAGCTGGGTCGCCCTGATCATTCTAACCATCGGTTTTGCGCCGCTGTTATGGCCACAACGTGATATGAGCGGGGCATTGTTTCGCCTCGGCTTGGTTCGCGTGTTGTTGCTCACTCAACTCTATTTCATTTGGCATTTACTGTTTGCCGCCGCCGTGCCAGGCCATGGCGATCCGCATCTTGCGTTGGTGATTTGGGTGGCGTTGGTGTTTGTCGCGCTGTTTGGACTTCAGTTGCTGGTGCAACTGTATCCGCAACACAAGTGGTCGCGCCGCTTGTATCCGTGGGCCTACAATGGCTTTTACCTCGACGAACGTTTCACCTTAATCACGTTTAAAATTTGGCCGCTACCGCCGGCGCAGACAGATGCTTCGAAGGAGATTATTTCATGAGTCAGGCGCAGCAAGATTTACGCACTCAAGTTGAAGCTGCTGTCGCGGCTGCGTGCGCACATATTGCGCCGGCTTGGCCATTAGATCAGATGATTGCAGTGAATCCTTATTGGGGGCGCTCGCATCAGTCGTTTTCGAAGGCGGCGAAATTACTCGAGCTGACTGCGGCATCACCACTGTCGATGCGCAATGACTATTATGCGCAATTATGGCAAGACGGCGTGATTCAAGAATCGCATTTGCAGCAGGCGATGGATGAACTCGCGTCAGAACATTCGATGACGCATTTGGTGAGTTTTGTAGGCGGTAAAAATTACAAGCCGTTGGCTTTACCTTTATTGAGTGATTGTTACGACAAAACGCGTGATTTGAACCACGAGCCGGGTTGGCACGAAACGGTTACGTTTCAGGTATCGCAGTTTTGTGCGGCCTATTTTGATGAATATCAGGCGGCGTGGCATCCGCACAAAGACGCACCGCTGTACGCGAGTTGGCTAAACGAAGTGCGTCATGATCGGAGCGTGCGTGTACTGATGCACAGCGATGATTTGATTGCGCGCGCCGATGCCATGCGTAGCGACCCTATTGAGCAATTGACGCAGGTATTGCAGTCACTGGATATTCCGCCCGAGCAATGGGATTTGTGGCTGGAAACGGTGCTGATGCGTGTGAGTGGCTGGGCTTCGGCCTGTGCGTATCGCGCGTGGCAAGCAAATCTGCGTGGTGAGTCGGATACAACATTGATGGAGCTATTAGCGATTCGAGCGAGCTGGGAATGGCTGGTGGATAGCGGCGGTCGCGAAGATGACAGTGTGTGGAAGCGCTGGCGCGCGCTGTGGGATAAAATTGGCGACTATGATTCGTTGTCGCGCAGCAAACTTTTAGTCTGGCAACGGGCCCATGAATTCGCCTATCAAGAACAGCTGGCGCAGGTATTGATGCAGAAGCCTGCGGCGGTTTCAGAAGCACCTGAAGTGCAAGCGTATTTTTGTATTGATGTACGATCAGAGGTATTGCGTCGCCATTTTGAGGCGCAGTCCGATGGTGTGCGCACCGGTGGTTTTGCCGGATTTTTCGGCTTGCCAATTGACTATACGCCGCTTGGCACACAAAGCACCCGCGCACAGTTGCCTGGTTTGTTGGCGCCCAGTTTAAATGTCACCGATAGCAGCGGTGATGCGACACAAGATAAAACGTTAGCGCAAATTCGCCGCGTGAAACTGCAAGAAAAAGCAAGTTTATGGCCATTTAGTAACGTCCCGGCATCATCGTTCAGCTTAGTTGAAACGCTGGGCATGAGTTATTTAGGTAAATTGCTGAAAGCCAGCTTTTTTAAAGCAGACAGCAGCGGTTTAGATAAGCTAGGTTTGTCGGAGCAGGCGTGTTGCTCGGTGCGGCCGACACTGAGTGTTGATGCCGAAGTGCTGTCGGAGCGCGTTGCACTTGCTGCTGGGGTGTTAACCGGTATGGGTTTAACCAAAGATTTCGCACCGTTGGTGTTGTTGGTTGGGCATGGCAGTACCAGCCAGAATAATCCGCAGCGGGCGGGGCTTGATTGCGGTGCATGTTGCGGTCAAAGCGGCGAAGTTAACGCGCGTGCGCTGGCGCAATTGCTAAATCATAAAGATATTCGCCGCGGCTTAGCAGAGCGCGGCATTGAGATTCCGAAAACCACGTACTTCATTGCGGCACTGCACAACACAACCACCGAAGATGTCACGTTGTATGATGCTGATTCGGTTCCTGCCAGCTGGCAATCGCAGTTAGCGAAAATCGAGTTGTATTTGGCGCGTGCAAGTGATGCGGCGCGTTTAGAGCGCGCGCCAAGTTTAGGGTTGGAGCTTGTTGAGGCGAGCCTTGAGAAACGCCGTGCAGCATTTGTGCGCCGCGCTTATGACTGGTCGCAAACACGCCCAGAGTGGGGCTTAACCAATAATGCGGCGTTTGTGATAGCACCACGTGAACGTACCCGCGGGCTGTGTTTAGAAGGGCGTAGCTTCCTGCATGACTACCAACCTGAGCGCGACAATGATGGTGCTGTTTTGACACAAATTATGACGGCGCCAATGATTGTGACCAATTGGATTAACCTGCAGTATTTCGGCTCAACCGTTGATAACCTGCGCTTCGGTAGCGGTAATAAAACCCTGCACAACGTAGTGGGCGGCCGCTTGGGTGTATTCGAAGGTAACGGTGGTGATCTTCGTATTGGCTTGGCTTGGCAGTCGATTCACGATGGCCAGCAATATCGTCATGACCCTTTGCGTCTCAACGTCTACATCGATGCGCCGATGGAACGTATCGCCGCGATTGTCGCGGAACACGAGATACTCCAGCAACTTATCGGTAACGACTGGCTCTATATATTCCAACTTCCCGAGCCTGGCGCTCCACCGCAGCGTTTTAAGCTTTAAGAGGGGTGCAGTCCAAGGACTGCACCCCACCTCCTACACACCAATGTCATAAAGCTGTGGTAAACTCGCAGCATTGATATTTAGGCAATAATTAGGCGAGAAACATAGATGAAACAGCTAGTTGGGGTGTTGTTGGCGTTGGCTTGTCTGCAGGTGCAGGCAGCAGAAGAACAGACGGTGGTGCTGATCTCAATTGATGGGTTTCGGCATGATTATATTGAGCTTCATGGCGCGCCGAACATTGCCAAAATTGCGGAGCAAGGCGTTCGCAGTGACGGCTTGATGCCGGTTTATCCATCCAAAACATTCCCGAATCACCTCTCGATTGTCACAGGGCAATATCCATCCAAGCACGGCATTGTCGACAACAATTTTTATGACACCGAACGCCAGCAGCGCTACAAAATGGGCGATGGCGTCAAAGACAGTACTTGGCTCACCACATTGCCCATTTGGAACCTGGCTGAGTTTCAGGGCGTGAAAGCCGCGACGTTTTTTTGGCCGGAGTCAGAGGCGCGTATTAATGGTCGTACGCCAAGTTACTACTTCAACTACAGCACGCCAGCTCCGAATCGGCAGCGCATAAACCAAATGGTCGAGTGGCTGAAGCTTCCTGAAGCCGCTCGCCCGCGCCTGATTACCGGCTACTTCTCCATCGTTGACACGATGGGACACCGTTTCGGCCCCGAATCACATCAGGTGGCAAAAGCAGTAAAACATGTGGATGAGCTTATCGGTGAGTTGTGGCAACGTATTCATGATGAAACCGATGTACCGGTTAATTTGATATTGGTGTCGGACCACGGCATGTCGCAAATTACCGCGCAGGACATGATTGATGTGAATGCTCTCAATATCAATGAAGACATGTTTGAAGTGGTCAATGCGCAGACGCGTTTAATGATTTATCCAAAAGAAGAGACGACTGAGCAACAGACACAAGAGCTCAAACAACGACTGATGCAACAGGCCGCTCAGTTTGTTGTTGAATCAGAGCAGCAACTGGCGCAGCTTGGCGTCACCGATGGCCCGCGTAAACCGGCGATTGTGCTCGGCACCCAAGCCCCGGCAACTTTCACAACACGGCCACAAGACCAGCGCAAAGATGGCGGTACCCACGGCTTCCACTCCAGCCGTGACATGGATGGTTTATTCGTTGCCACTGGCCCAGCGATTAAACAGGGCGGAGAATTAAAGCGCTTCAGCAATATTCATATTTATCCGTTTATGGCGAAGCTACTGGGCCTTGAACTCATGACAGAAATTGATGGTGATGCTGCTGTGCTAGCACCAATTATTCGCTAGTACGCTCTACCAACGATTTCATCATAATAATATCCCGTTGCGGGTCATTCCCCAGCGGGAACACATGCGAGCCAACCTCAACAAATCCCTTTTTCTTATAAAAAGCGATGGCGCGCGGGTTATGCTCCCAAACGCCAAGCCAGATTACGTCGTTACCTTTACGCTGCATGGCTGTTATAGCCGCTTGCATCAAATCTTGTGCCACGCCCTTGCCGTGCCAATTTTTATCCACATACAAGCGTTGTAGCTCGCCCGCTGACTTTGCCTCAACACAATCGGGTGTGTGACCCCAGCGTAGTTGAACAAAACCAATCAGGTGCCACTCATGGGTCGCGAGTAAGGTTAACCGGTTGGGATCTTTAATTTCAACCAGCTGTAGCGCTTCACTGTAGGTGGCGTCGCAGTGCAAGCGCATATTTTCTTCACTGTTATCGGCAGCAAAAGTATCGATAAAAGTCTGCCGCGCTAGGTCCGATAGGCGCGCGGCATCTTCTTCAGTTGCAGTACGAATATGTGCCACCGACACGCCTCGACTCGCTTGACCATCTGCTGAACGGGTAAAATTAGGATTGGTTTTCTCTTCGTGTTCCATCAATAGCAATGTAAGGTAAATTTTTGTTGGTAATGACAGCACTACGCCAAAAGCACTGAGCGCAGCACCTAAGATAAATCCTTGATGGCCGATGTCGTCACTGGCAAACGTTACGGCAAGCACAATGTGTCCACAAACGAGAAGAGTGAGGCCCAATATGATGGCACTTCTGAGCAATTTAACTTGGGTTGTTTGGTTCATGATGCATCCGCAGTTTATTCAATACAATTGCTATAAAATCATGAATTAAGATTTTGAGCTAGTTGTTCACAAAGTTAATTCCATTTCGGTAAAAACACCGCTAGGATATTTCAAACAGTCAAACGAAGTAGCGCTATGAAATTTTGGCATAAATACCATCCTGATATTGATGCGGCAGACCCTCGATTTAAACAAGTTTCTTTGATTTACAGCATTTTGCTGATCATGATTGCCTATTTTGCCATTATTGGCACGCTCAATATCACCTTGTTTTATGCCCCTGAAATTGCCTTTTTTGATTATCTCGGATTAGTTCTTGCGCTGATTATTTTTCGTTTTGTGAGCCGTGGTGGAAACTTTAAAGTTGCGAGTTGGGCGGTTATTGTTTCCATCGCCGCCGTCTTGTTAGCTTTCGTCCACTTGGCAGAAGGGCGAAACTACTCCCTCATGTGGGTCACTATTTTACCGCCATTTGCATTTTTCCTTTTAGGTAGGCGCAATGGCTCTTGGGTCAGTGCAATCATTCTTGTGTACTGTAGTTGGTATCTATATCAGCTGATTCAACAGCAAGTCACCGCTAATCTTGGCCTCGGTGCACTCTTTAACTTTATTGAAGTAGCGACTGCGCAGGTATTTTTGTTTCGCTTTTATGAAAACTCGCGGCAAGAAGCTTATGATCAATTACAAAAAACCGCGATTACTGACCCGTTAACGAAAGTTTATAACCGTCTGCACCTCGATAACACGCTCAAATCGCTTGTTGCGCAAGCGAATCGCTCGCATCAAGCCGTGTCAATTCTGCTGTTGGATGTCGATCATTTTAAAGCGGTGAATGACAAGTACGGGCACCTTATTGGCGATAAAGTTTTAATCAGACTCTGCGACGTTGTACGTGAAACTGTACGTGAAACGGATGCCGTTGGTCGTTGGGGCGGCGAAGAGTTTCTGGTTATTTGTCCAAATACCGATCAACAACAAGCCATTCAGTTTGGTCAGCGTATTATTGAGAATATACGTGCCGAGGCTGTCGAAAAAGATGTTCATATTACCGTGAGTATTGGCGCCGCAACCTATAGCGCCGGCGCAACCGATTCGATTGATCGTATATTGTCATCGGCTGATGAAAATCTTTATCGCGCCAAACGTGGCGGGCGCAATCAAATTGTCGGTGGTTCTTGAATTATTCGATATTGACCCGAATCACAAACTTTAATAACGAGAATGCAGCCACTAAGAATAGCCACAGAAACAATAAACTTTCGTCGTGTGCGAGTTTCGTCCAAATACTGTTTTTCAGAATAATATCTTCTGATTTATAACGTTGAATAACACCTGCGTCACCTTTGCCATTGAAGGTCACCTGCATGCCCGGTGAATCATCTACGAAAATAAAACCAGAGCTTTGAATTGATGGGTTTTGAATAAAGAACTTGTCACCTAACTCAAGCGCATATGGCTCAGTTTGATAATATTGCCCCGACCACGCACCTTTATCAGAAATAGCGACCGAACCATCATGTAAAATTGGCTCGCGCGCGGATGCTTCTTTGACCTCACCACCTATTGTCATCACGCCATCAATGGGCAGCGTATAACTATTATTGGCAGAAGCCTGTAGCTCAAATGCTTCGCAATCACTTAATTCAATTCGCTGGTTATCTGTTTGAATATATCCCACTGGGGCGAGCGTCGCGGAACTTAAAGTTATCCACACTGACTGAGTACCGATACGCTCAATATATACCGAAGTATCTTGTGCAACTTGAAGTTGTCCAGAAATGAAAGATGTTTCGCTACCGCATTGTGCATAGCGCGTTACATTTTCTAATTGCCAGGGCACAAATGCGCTATTTTGAAATGAATCGATGGTGATAATTTCTGAACGCGCTGTCACGTTATATAGCGTGTCGGGCGTGGTAATAAATCGAAGTGAAATAACGACAATGTAGGCCAACAGCATCCAAAAGAAGCCAACCAAAATATGTAGTAACCAACGCCATGGGCTTAAGCTGATGCGGTCACGAAACTCTGTTGCGGTATACGGTAAATCTTCGTTCGTTAAAAAAATACCAAACAAAAACTTGGCCGTTTTTCGAAATATATTTTTTAGAGTGAGACGCTTCATCGAAATAACTCGACTACTTCATCAGGTATTGCGCGCAAATTTCGACGCTTAATGACAATGCGCATTGCCGAATCCGTGTTTACATCTTGCAATAAGCATTCTTTATCATAAGAAACGCGATAATTACTGCGTAAATCTTGGCACTTTACGGACTTATTTGGTGCTTCATTACCAGTATTAATCAGCGTAGCAACATCCCGGCGAGCATTACTGCGAAGAAATACAGCGATGTTGTTCATCGATTTTGGAATACCCCAAGCGCCCACCACGTAATTACCGTTGGTGGCATTGCAATCGGCTTGAGCAGCAACCAATAAACCGAGTTCACCGGGGGCGAATTCTTCCAATTCATCAATGTACTGTGTTGGAAATTCGATACGAACTAAACCGTCGACGGATTCGGTGAAGTTATATTGATATTGCGATTTGTAACGGCCATCGGCACTACTCACAAACACACAAACAGCCCCCTCATAGGGGCTTGGGAAATAAATGTGCGGTGCAACTTGGTAATCGACGTCGGTAAATTGGAGGCCTTTTAAGAACTGCCCAGAAACCTTTACCGTTTCGCTGTATGATTCGGTAAAACCGCTGACCTGATTGGCTTGCGCAATGCCCACATTCGCAGTGAGCATCGCCAGTGTAAGTAGATGTTTAATCATAATCGAACAACTTGATGGTGTAATTACCATGGCTACTAATACCAGTTAACCGAATGATATGAACGTCTGACGATAGCGGTGTAAAAACAATGCGATATTCGTCGTCGGAATAAAATTCGCCGGAATATCTTCGTTCATTGGTTTCATCAAATATTTCCAATCGGAATCTCATTCTTTTCGACTGGCGTTCAAACTTGAAGTCGATCGGCGCATTGGCCGTCATCATCATGCGGTATTCTGCGACAGCATTTGTTGCAAGCTTGCCTTCAATAACTTCACCAGCAGTCACGACATTTTGCGGACTTTTCAGTACAGCGTCGGTCACCCATTGGTCGATTTGAATATTTGCTGTGCCGTAACTACTTAACCCAACGATTTTAATTGTGTACGTGTCGTTGCTAGGCGGAGTGAAGGCATAAGAATAATTATCGTCAGAATAAAAATCATAATCTTGATGCACTTCACCTTCACTATTCACGACAACGATTTTGAATCTAAACCGTTGTCCTGGAACTTTTTTCAAGTTGAATTCGATGGGACTATTTGATTCGCCCTTAAATCGATATTCAGCAACAGAATCCTTTGCAACCTTTGGTTCTATGGTTGTTGGAATCGTGATTGTATTACCTTGCCCTCTCAGCTCTGAATCAAAGGCAAAATCATTCATTTTAATGTCGAATTCACCAAATGAGCTCAGTCCGACGAGGCGAACGATATAGACGTCAGATTTGGGCGGGGTAAATGCAAAGTTATATGGATCATCATTATAAAAGTCGTAATCAAGTAGCATATTTTCGCGGCGATCCATAATTCGAATCGAATACCGCATGCGATTACCCTCGTTAGCCTTCAACACAAACTCAATCGGACTATTCTCGAGCATTTTAACTTCATGATCTTTGATTTGGTTTTGCGCTAAGCGACCGGTTAAATGCGAATTCGTTGTCACTTCAGAGTCATCCGCTACTTTAGCCTCACCCGTAGCTACCGATACTTCAGCTGTGTCTTCGACACCGAAATGCTCATCCAGCATTTGCGTCAATGCGTCGGCTCGGTAAACCACACCACCCTCGTCATCAACCTCAAGTAAAACGCCAGCAGCTTGGTCGGCTACAAATAAAATACTGCCACTGTAACCTTGTTTAAATGGCTCATCTGCGCGCTCAGGTTTTATCGCTAAATACTCAGTTTCATCAACTGTATTAATCACAATCTTGGACTGTAAAACGCTACCGTCAGCTAAACGCGTTTTGAGCACGCCAGTTTGGTAAACATCTAATAATTTCTTCAGGTCGCTGACTTGTAAGAACGTGTTGCGGTTACATTGCGCTTCGGGAATGTTGGATTCTAAAACAGCCATATCGACGTCGAACACGTGCGCTAAGTCAGCTGTGAAGTACTGGCGTGTTGGCAGCATAATATTGGCTGTTTGCGCATCACCGAGAACATGCTTCGGCGTTACGACATAGCAGGTGCCATTTACTAAATAATTGAATCCTTGGCCGACATTAAAATCTGCGGAAACCAGTACATCGGAGCTGTAACTGTTGGGGGAGAATAGAGATAAAAGGCTAATAAAGCTTAACGAAGCGATTGTTTTTGTTGTTTTCATAGCGATGCTTTTGTTTGACGTTTGTACCTTTATAGTATTTTTTTTCGGCAAACGTCAACAAAACGTAAACAATTTAGCGGGTGCCGAAGATCTTATCGCCAGCGTCACCTAAGCCAGGAACAATATAGCCGTGTTCATTAAGATGTGAGTCAAGTGCCGCGGTATAAATGTGGATATCTGGGTAGGATTCGAGCACTTTATCCACACCTTCCGGCGCAGCAACTAACACCAAAACACGCACATCTTTGCAGCCATGTTGTTTGAGCATATCAAGCGTTGCCACCATGGTGCCGCCAGCTGCCAGCATCGGGTCGATCACGAGAGCCGTGCGTTGGTCGATGTCTTTCACTAACTTCTGGAAATAAGGAACGGGTTTTAAAGTTTCTTCATTGCGATATAAGCCAACGACACTCACCTTTGCACTTGGAATTAAATCGAGCACACCATCGAGCATACCAATTCCCGCGCGCAAGATAGGTACCACCGTCACTTTCTTGCCTTTGAGTTTCTCAACTTTTATGGTTTCACCACTCCAACCGTCAATGGTATGTGGCTCGAGTTCAAAATCTTTGGTCGCTTCATACGTTAATAAACTACCAAGTTCGTTGGCCAGCTCGCGAAAGCTTTTAGTAGAAATATCAGCTTCGCGCATCAGCCCAAGTTTGTGTTGCACAAGAGGATGTTTAATGACGTGTAATGGCATGTGGAGAATCTCGTTAAAGTTACAATGATTTATGTAAATATATTCTAGAAAACTTCGCTTCGATAAGCGAATGACCGACCTGATCTATATCGATATTTTTTCATCTAGTTAGACAAAACGTTACTTTCGGGGTATTAAAGATTTCTAAGCCGTTATATCCGTACGAAGTAGAGGTGTGTGGTGAAGAAGTTTCTTGGGATATTACCGTTGTTTCTATTGCTCGGTTGCGAATCAACTGACTCGAAGCTACCGTTGCTTGCTCAAACTCCGACGCAAGCCTCAACGATTCCTAACGACCCAGCTTTAATTGCTAAAGGCGCAAAGGTATTCAAATATCGTTGTGCTGCCTGTCACAGTATGGATGCTAACAAAAGCCAATTTTTTGGCCCACATCTTGCGGATTTAATTGACCGAGAAATTGCCACAATCGATGGCTACACTTTTCCTGAAACCACAAAACAGCATGACATTGTTTGGACAGAATCAACCCTTTACGAGTGGTTGGAAAATCCACAGAAAATGGTTAAAGATATGTGTATGCCATTTACCGGCTTACCCAAAAAAGAAGACCGCGATGCGCTTATGGCGTACCTCAAATATGGCGGCTGAGCCCGCGAATTTACTGAGAAAACAGCAGTTTCGATTAATCTAATCGAATTTTCCTGTTTGTAGCTCCCTCGCAGAATCGATTATTTCTACTATAGTCAATTTGACTCAGAAACGGTCCCTTTTGGAGGAATCATCTCATGTTCAAGAAATCAATCCCGATGCTATCGGCTGCAGCGGTTGCTGTTACCATGGCATTTTCATCAGGCGCGATGGCAGCTCCTGATAGCAAATCACAAATGTTCTGGTGGCCAGACAAACTCGATTTAAGCCCACTTCGTGATCACGACGTTAGCTCGAACCCAATGGCTAATTTCGACTACTCAGAAGCTGTCAAGAAAGTTGATTTTGATGCGGTTAAGAAAGACATCGAAGCCTTAATGACTAGCTCTCAAGACTGGTGGCCCGCGGACTACGGTCACTATGGTCCGTTCTTTATTCGTATGGCTTGGCACGGTGCGGGTACCTATCGTATTCATGATGGTCGTGGTGGTGCAGGTGGCGGTCAACAGCGTTTTGAGCCATTGAACAGCTGGCCAGATAACGTGAGCTTGGACAAAGCGCGTCGTTTGTTGTGGCCAATCAAGCAAAAATACGGCAACAACTTGTCGTGGGCTGACTTAATGGTCCTTACCGGTAACGTCGCGCTGGAATCAATGGGCTTTAAAACCTACGGTTTCGCAGCGGGTCGTGAAGACGATTGGGAACCAGATGAAGTTTATTGGGGCCCAGAGAAGAAATGGTTAGCGGACGAGCGTTATAGCGGCGATCGTGAACTTGAGCGTCCTTTGGCTGCAGTTCAAATGGGTCTAATTTATGTAAACCCAGAAGGTCCAAACGGTAATCCTGATCCATTGCTTGCTGCAAAAGACATTCGCGAAACATTCGGCCGCATGGCAATGAACGATGAAGAAACTGTTGCTCTTATTGCTGGTGGTCACACCTTCGGTAAAGCGCACGGTGCACACAAGCCAGACGAATGTTTGGGTGAAGCTCCTGCTGGCGCAGCAATCGAAGAGCAAGGCTTAGGTTGGAAAAACAAGTGTGGTAAAGGCCACTCTGAAGATACTATCACTTCAGGCTTAGAAGGTGCATGGTCAGTAAATCCAATTGCCTGGACTACGCAGTATCTTGATAACTTGTTTGGCTTTGAGTGGGAACAAACACGCAGCCCAGCGGGCGCCATTCAGTGGATTCCAAAAGACGGTCAAGCATCAAACTTGGTTCCAGATGCGCATATTCCTGGCAAGCGTCATGCACCAATCATGTTCACGACTGACTTGTCACTGAAGTTTGACCCTGAATATCGCAAAATTGCGAAGCGTTTCCATGAGAACCCAGAAGAGTTCGAATTGGCGTTTGCAAAAGCTTGGTTCAAATTGACTCACCGCGACATGGGCCCACGTGCACGTTACATCGTGGACACTTCGCCAAAAGAACCTTTGATTTGGCAAGACCCAATTCCAGCGGTGGATTATGAGCTGATCAATGACCGCGATGTTGCGAATCTGAAGAAGAAAATTTTGGATTCAGGTTTGTCAGTGTCTGAGTTAGTACGCACTGCATGGGCGTCTGCGGCAAGCTTCCGCGGTACCGATATGCGTGGTGGTGCAAACGGTGCTCGTATTGCGTTAGCGCCACAAAAAGATTGGGCAGTGAACAATCCAAAAGAGCTGAAGAAGACTTTAGCGACTCTGGAAAAAGTTCAGAAAGACTTCAACCGTTCATTACCAAAAGGCAAGCGTGTATCGTTGGCTGACGTAATTGTGTTAGGTGGTGCTGCAGCGATAGAAAAAGCTGCGAAAGATGCGGGTTACACTGTGTCTGTACCATTTGCGCCAGGTCGTAACGACACCACGCAAGAGTGGACTGACAACTCATTTGATGTGTTAGAACCGAAAGCTGATGGCTTCCGCAACTACTACACCAAAGATGTGATGATGTCACCAGCCGAAGCATTGGTTGAGCGCGCTGACTTGTTGACCTTAACGGTACCAGAAGTGACTGTATTGGTAGGTGGTATGCGTGCGTTGAATGCGAACTACGGTGGCTCGAAGCACGGCGTATTCACTGACCGCCCAGGCCAGTTAACGAACGATTTCTTCGTGAACTTGTTAGACATGGGCACTGAGTGGGCACCGGCCAAAGGCCAAGAAGGTGTTTACGAAGGTCGTGACCGCAGTTCAGGTGAATTGAAGTACACTGCGACGCCGGTTGATTTAATCTTCGGTTCGAACTCAGAGCTTCGCGCAATTGCTGAATTCTATGCACAGAGCGACACAGATGAGAAATTTGTGAATGACTTTGTTGATGCATGGGTGAAAGTCATGCGCCTTGACCGCTTTGATCTTGAGTAATCAACAAAAGTAAGTATAAAGGGAGCTTCGGCTCCCTTTCTTTTAGGAGATTCACGCATGGCGCGTTCAACCATTGAACAATGGCGTATGTTTAAAGCAGTGGCTGATTTTGGTGGCTTTCAGCAAGCCGCCGATCACGTCCACAAAAGCCAATCGACGGTGCACCATGCGGTGAATAAATTAGAAGAGCAGCTGGGCGTGCAGTTAATTGAGGTGCATGGTCGCAAGACCGCAGTGACTCATGCCGGCCAGCAGCTTCTTCGCCGTATTAATTACTTGCTCGCTGAAACTGAACGACTTGAAAACGTTGCTCAAAATCTTAAGCAAGGTGTTGAGTCAAAGCTTGCAATAGCGGTGGACGAGGCATTTCCGAAAGACGTGCTCTATCAAGCGTTAGCTGAAGTATCGAATGAATACCCGATTGTCCACCTTGAAGTCATCGAAACAATATTGACCGGTGCCAACGAGCTTCTGAATAAAGGCATGGCAGAAATCGCATTGTCGCCATTTACCCTCGCGAACGAACTCAGTGAAGACTTATGTCAGCTTGAATTTATTGCGGTTTGCGGTGCGCAGCATCCATTGGCGCAGAAGAAAAACGTGACGCCAGAAGATCTCAAACAGTATCGCCAAATTGTCCTTCGTGATTCAGGCGTTGAGAAAAAGACGGATATTGGCTGGCTCGGTTCTGAACAGCGCTGGACGGTGAGCCATTTAGCAACTTCTATCGAGCTCATTCAGAAGAACCTCGGTTTTGCGTTTTTACCCCGTCGCGCGATTGCAGAAGCGTTGCAATATGGTCTTCTTGTGCCCATTCAACTCAACCGTGGTGGCACTCGCACCACTAACTTTTACCTTAATTTCCGCGACGCCGAAACACTTGGGCCCGTTGCCCGCAGCTTTATTGGACATGTTCGAGACCTGACAAATTAATTCATTAAAACGCTATTGCGAATCATTCTTATTTGCATTAGGATCGCTCCCCTATCTATTCTTCATTCATTTATAGGGGTATGGACGTGATCAAGTTATCTGCAATAACTTCAGCTTTTCTTTTGGCGGGTATACCGTCAGCTTTCGCGAGCTCGCTCGAGCCGCAAACCACCGAAGCCATCGAACGTCTAGAAATTCGTGGTGAGCAACAAAGCGGTTACCTTGCAAGCGAGCAACAATCTGCGTCAAAGCTGGATATTAACGTGAAGGAAACACCGCAAACGGTGACCGTTATCACGCAAGAGAAAATCCGCGATTTTGCCCTCAATGACATCAACAAAATTCTCGAAACTTCCGCCACCATTAATGTTGAACAAGTTGAAACCGATCGAATTTATTACACGTCGCGTGGTTTTGAAGTGAATAACTTCCAGGTGGATGGTTTAGGTTTGCCGCTGATTAACAGTAATACTCATGGCCGCATCGATTCAGCGGTGTATGAGCGAGTCGAGGTTGTGCATGGCGCAAACGGTATCATGACTGGCGTTGGTAGCCCTTCCGCAACCGTTAATCTGGTGCGCAAGCGACCGACTTCCGAATCTCAAAATAGTATTTCAGTAACGCTAAGTTCTTGGTCAGGGAAACGTATTGAAGGCGACTTTTCTGGTGCATTAACGGACTCGTTACGAGGCCGTTTGGTTGTCGTGAATGATGATAGTGAATCGTATCTTGATCGCTACGAAAATAGCTCACAGGTTGTCTATGGTGTAATTGATTATGCGCCTACCAGCAACACGCTGATCACCCTTGGTCATAGCGAGCATCGCAGTGATACCGATGGCAATATGTGGGGGGCAGTGACATTAAACTATGGTGATGGAACCCCAACGGATTTTGATCGCTCGGTAAATATTGCTGCCGATTGGTCAAACTGGACTGTGCAAGAAAGCCGCAGTTTTATCGATATCGAGTCCGCGTTGAATGATTCATGGTCGTTGCGTATCGCTTATAACCGAGTGCGTACCGATGAAGATAGTTTCCTATTTTATACCTATCTGCCAGACCCTTCAGTGGGGTTAGACCCGGAGACTGGCTTGGGTCTAATAGGCTATGGTAGCGAGTATGATTTGGATGACCAACAAGACACCGTCGATGCCTATGTGTCAGGTCATTTTGAACTCGGTGGTTTAGAGCACGAAGTTGTTTTTGGCGCAAACTATGCTCGTTTAGATTATATCGATACGTCGTTGTATGACTTTCACACTGGAAACGGTTTCCCTGCAATGCCTGCGTTGGAAGATTGGGACGGTAACACGCCATTTCCTGAATTCACTGATGGCTTAGCAGGTAGTGAAATTGATAACACCCAAAAAGCTATTTATGCGCAAGCGCGCTTCAGTTTAAGTATCGACACAAAATTACTGCTAGGAGGTCGCTATAACGAATTCAAAACCGACGGCATTGGTTATGGTGTTGATCAATCACGCGATGATGCTGAATTTATTCCGTACTTTGGTTTAACTCATAACGTCAACGACGCGACAACAGTTTATGCGTCTTATACCGAAACGTTCCAAGCACAAAACTTGCGCGATCGTGAATTTAATCGACTACCACCGTTAACAGGTGAAACTGCCGAAATTGGTATTAAAACCGAATTATTTAATGGTAGCGCCTTGTTGTCAGCCGCTTATTTTGACGTGACGCAGAAGAATCTAGCCGTTGGCGACGGCACCGTGACAAATCCAAACACTAATGCACCGGAAACTGTTTATCGCGCAGCCGATGGCGTTACCAGCAACGGCTTTGAAGTAGAACTTTCGGGTGAACTCGCGCCGGGTCTGCAAGGCAGTATTGCGGCAAGCGTGTTTGAACTTGATGGTGATACAACCGTTGAAGATTACACCCCTGAAAATTTATTCCGTGGGGCGCTCACTTATCGTCCAATGTTCGCTGAAAATTGGAAGTTTGGCGTGAGCTATCAGTGGCAGGACACAATCTCGCGTGTACAAGGTACCGTTGGTGAAAGCTATGCCAACGCAGGCGAAACGATTGTGACCACTCAGGACGCTTACGGACGCTTGAATTTGATGGCCAGCTACCAAGTTAACGAGAAGCTGTTGGTGTCATTGAATGCGAATAATGTGACCGATGAAAAATATATCAACAGCCTACTGTGGGCCACACAAGGCTACTATGGCGCACCTCGCAACTATTCAGCGACATTAAGCTACTCGTTTTAAAGGTTTAACCAACAATGCGAAAGACTCTCCATAAATGGCATGGTTGGGCGGGGATCATTTGTATGCTCCCCTTTCTTCTTATTTGTTTAACCGGCAGCATTTTAGTTTTCAAAAAAGAAATTGATGCATTGCTGCTACCGTCGGTTGCAACGTTGCCTGCCACCGAACAACCGCGGTTGCCGTTGACTGAATTAACGGCCAAGGTAAACGCACAGTTGCCGGGTTACGAATTTGGAAGTTGGGAAATTTTCCCGGCTGGTCATGATGAAGCCGACCGTATCTTTGTGATTAAGCGCGGCACCGATGAATGGCACAAAGCTCATTTGAATCCATACACGGGAGAACTGTTGAGTCAGCCGAAAACAACTGGCCACTACTTGACCGACTGGCTGGTTGAGTTTCACTACACGCTGATGCTCAACGATCTTAAACATTTGCCCGAACACCTTGGTTTGATTATTGGGCTTATTCTGTCGCTATTTTTATTGTTCATGGGGGTGTCAGGGCTCATTATGTACCGACGCTTTTGGGCACGTCTGTTTACATTACGTTGGAATCAACGCCTGCTTGCGGTGTTTAGCGATGTGCACAAAATGGCTGGTACGTTCGCCTCGCCAGTGCTGTTGGTGTTAGCAATTACGGGAGGCTACTACAATATTCTGATTTTCTATGAAGAGTGGACGGAGCATGCCGATGGGGCCGAGCATCATGTGATGACCGAACGCCTTTATCATACAAATTTGAATATTGACGCGTTAGTAGCGGATAGTCAGCTACGTATCGACGGCTTTAAGCCAACGTACTTACTCTTCCCGTATGAGCCGGAATTACCGTTTACGGTATTTGGACGCGCGCCAACCGCGAATCCGCTTTTGAGTAATTATGGTAGCGTGAGCAATTATGATCCGCAGACGGGAGAGTACCTGAACACCTACAACTTAAATGAGCAAGGTGTTGGCGCGAAAACGCTTGATAGCTTTCGCCGATTGCATTTTGGTACCTTCGGTGGCTTAACGGTAAAAATTATCTGGAGTATCGTCGGCGTTACACCGTTACTGTTGGCAATAACAGGTACCTACGTGTGGTGGCAACGCCGGAAAAAACGCGCACGCAGAAAGACATAAAACCACAAAAACAAGCGCTTGCGTTGTTACTCAAGTTGTTTCATTGTGTGTTCTATTCAGGCGTTAGAACACACAGGAACCCACCATGAAAATTTACGAAACCGCAACCGCACCGAATCCGCGTCGTGTGCGCATGTTTTTGGCCGAAAAAGGTTTACTCGAACAAGTTGAATTCATTCAAGTTGATATTGCCAAAGGTGAGAATTTAACACCTGAATTTGTCGCCATGAATCCGATGAAAAAGGTACCGGTTGCGGTACTCGATGATGGCACCAGTTTGGCCGAGACCATGGCGATTTGTCGCTATGTCGAAGAAGCACATCCAGAAACGCCGAAATTACTTGGTGATACGCCAAAACAAAAGGCGTTAATTGAGCAGTGGCTTCGCTGGGTTGATTTTTATTTAATGACGCCAGTTGGCATGTGCTTTCAACACACCTCAGGTTACTTCAAAGACCGCATGAATTGCTTCCCAGATTATGGACAAGATTGTTACGGAGCGGCTGAGAAGTTTTTAGAATTCCTAAACGAACATCTTAAAACCAATACCTATTTGCTCGGTGATGAATTCACTGCGGCAGATATCAACGCGTTTGCAACGGTTGCTTTTGCGCGAGTTGTAAAATTGCGTATTAAAGACGAACAGACCTATTTACAAGCTTGGTTCGACCGAATTAACTCACGCGCGTCGGCAAAGGTGTAATTTGCTGCAACAAGCTCCGAAAAGCTCGCCGCAACAACCCATTAGTGTTGCGATTGTCGGCACTGGATTTGGCGGACAAAGTGCGGCGATTCATTTATTGAAAGAAGGCCAGAATAACTTTGTGATGCTTGAGCGTCGCCCATTTATGGGCGGTACATGGTGTCAAAATAGTTACCCTGGCGCACAAGTTGATGTGCAGTCGCCGCTTTACTCGTTGGCATCTGAACCGCAAGCTTGGTCACAAATGTTTGCTGAGCAAGCAGAGCTTGAGGCATACACCAATCGCGTCATTGATAAATATCGGTTACGTGAGAAGACGGTTCTCAATTTTAATGTTGCGCGCGTTACTTGGTTAAACGAGATTCAGTGTTGGCGGATTGATGCTGAAGCGGGTGATGTTGTTTATGCGCGCTATGTTATCAGTGCGCAAGGGCCACTCAGTAACCCAGTCATTCCTAACTTTCCGGGGCGTGAGCGCTTTCAGGGTAAAAGCTTTCATACCAATCATTGGGACCACAGTTACAATTACCGAGGCAAGCGGGTCGCCGTTATCGGTAGCGGCGCAAGCGCCGCTCAGGTAATCCCAGCGATAGCTGATATAGTCGCGCAGTTGCATGTATTTCAGCGCACGCCACATTGGGTATTACCCCGCCCCGATCGAACATTTTCACCGTTGGTACGTAAGCTGCTTGGTAATAAGGTAATTTATCATGCGCTACGTAAAACCATTTATTGGGCACTGGAATGGCGAGTATTTGCGTTCAAATATGCCCATGGGCTTATGAAATTTTTCGCGCAACGGCCGGCACTAAAACATTTGCGTACACAGGTACCCGATGAACAGCTACGACGTAAATTGACACCTGACTACACCATCGGTTGTAAGCGCATCATTGTGTCCAACACGCTGTATCCTGCGCTGAGCAGAAGCAATGTCACGTTACATGATAAAGATGATGGCATTGCCGAAATTACCGAAACTGGCATCGTCACGGCACAAGGGAATCAGGTTGAGCTTGATTTAATTGTTTATTCGACTGGTTTTGATGCGACTGACGGCGCTGTTGGCTACGAGATAATCGGCCGAGATGACACAACTCTGAGCGAATTTTGGCATGAATATCCGCGCGCTTATTTAGGCACAACCTTACCAAAGTTTCCGAATTTGTTTTTAGTGACTGGCCCGAATACCGGCATTGGTCATACATCTGCAATTTTCGTGATTGAGTCGCAGATGCAATACATAATGCGGGCGTTAAAGTTCGCCGATAAACAGGGTGGCGTGATTGAAGTTTCCGAGCAAGCGGAAGCTGACTATACCGCCATGATTCATCGTGAAATGCGTAAAACAGTTTGGCATAGTGGTGGCTGCAATAGCTGGTACAAAAGCAAAAGTGGTCATGTGATTGCGATGTATCCTGGGTTTAGTTTTGTGTATCGTCTCATGGCGCGACGTTTTAAACCACAACATCACTGGTTACCACCAAGTAGCATGCAGGAGTCATCGTGAAAAAGTTTCTGGTTACGCTTCTCGTATTGGGTTTCGCCGCATGGCTGGCTTCGTTACACCCGCGCGTTGGGTTGGCGTTTTATGATGCAGTTGGTGCCGCAGAGGCCAAATTATACGGTTTTGAGAAGTCTTTTGTGCGCATTGATGACATGGAAATGGCGATATATGAACGCAATGCGCACAATGCTGATGAAACGCTGATTTTATTGCATGGCTACACGGCATCGAAAGAGTTGTGGCTGCGATTTGCAAACCAACTAAACGAGCGCTATCACGTAGTTATTCCTGACTTAGCAGGGCATGGCGAAACGGGATATTTCAGTGGCTGGTCATATCGAGCATCGGCACAGGCGGATCGAATTGCGCAGTTGATGAACACGCTGGATGTTGAACAAGCAACCATTATTGGTAATTCGATGGGGGGGCTGATTGCGGCTAACTTTGCGATTATGTATCCGCTCAAAACGCACAAAATTGTCGTTTTTAATCCGGCTGGTGTTATGCCACCTGAACCGACTGAAACTGAACAGATGTTTAGTCGTGGTGAGTCATTGTTCGAAATCGACTCCGCGGATGAGTTTGCCGATTTTTATGACCGTACCATGGCGCAGCCACCGTTTGTGCCGCAATTTGTATTACGGGGCATGGCAGAGCGTTATCGCGAGCGCAAAGCAAACTATGCACATATTGCACAAGACTTTCGTTTCCATGATCAGTTGGATAATCGATTAGGACTCATTCGCGTCCCGACGCTGATTATTTGGGGGGACCAAGATCGGATACTGAGTCCATCAGCTGCACCTTTATGGCATCAAGGTATTCGTCAAAGTGAGTTAACGATTTTCAATGGTATCGGCCATATGCCGATGGTTGAAGTGCCGCAACAAGCGGCACAACGTGTCACCGAATTTTTAGAGCATTAGTTGCTGGCGCGTGTGGCGTTCCAGTTCACCGCTTGCCAGCGCCCGTCACGTTGAATGAAGACGCCGCTGTTGAGAAAGGTCTCGCGGGAATAACCAGCGTGATTATCGGTATTACTGACTAAAGTGAAATTAACCACCGCGGTGTCACCATAAAATGCGATTTGAATATCTTCCGCAGTATAGTAATTGGTCAATGGCTCCTCGGTGATCTCGCCACCACTGCGAACGCCATCCATCAATTCACTTTTACCAAAACGTTTACCGCTTGAACTGGTGTAGACCAACTCATCCGCCCAAAAAGCGTCGTGAACGGATGCGCTATTGATGCTCGCTCCTTCCATGAACCAATGTAAAGTTTTGGTAATTTCTTGTGTTTTCGATTCCTGCGCAAAGCTAGAAAAACAAAGGGTTAGCATTATTAGGGTCAAAAGGTGTCGCATGGCATTCTCCGGTAGCTGTACTACATTAGGTTGATGTATTAAATTCAATAAAATTATGTATCAAAATTGTTTAATCAGCGAGAGAGCGCGGCAGTGAAGCAGGTTCCATTTCATCCAGAAGAACTGGATTTATTTTTCAAACAGTTATGGAAAAAATCGTTAAATCCGTTTTGGATCTGCAAACCTATTGCCGACGATTTCGAGATGATTCTTGCAAACCCTGCTGCACTCGCACTGGACCCTCGCCAAAAGCCAGGAACTAAATTCTCTGAGCTTGTTGCGTCGGGCAAGTATCCCGATGGCATTCTTGATGGTTACCATAAATGCTTGGCTGACAAGATGCCATTGGAATTTGAACAGACACCGGTCATCAATGGCAAAGAGTATTTATTTCGCACGTTTTTAGTGCCTATTGTTGATGCCGAAGACAAGGTGACTCATATTTGGGGGACCTCACATAATCTAACCGATTTTATTGACCCCCAGCGCGAACTATTGATGATTAATCAATACCTCGACGCCAAAGTTCAAGAACGCACTGCACAGTTGAACGACGCCATGCGGCGATTGGAAAAGTTAACGATTACCGATGAACTCACGCAACTGGCAAATCGACGTTATTTCGATGATGCACTGAAACGAGAAATTGGACGTGCGAAACGAAATAATCAGCCGTTGGCATTAATCTATTTTGATATCGATTATTTCAAGACGTTTAATGATACCTACGGGCACACCGCCGGAGATAAGTGTTTGAGGCGCGTTGCGCAAGTCTTGTCAAGGCATGCACAGCGCGCGGCTGATGTCGTTGCTCGCTATGGTGGCGAAGAATTCGTGATGTTATTACCGAATTTAACCTGTAAACAAGCCCTGCAGGTTGCTGAGCGGGTTCGAACCGCAGTCACAGACTTGGCAATACCTAATGCCGATACGGTCGCAGGCATTGTCACCATTAGTGCCGGTGTAGCCGTTATCAAAGAATCAAGCGCCAGCGCCGATACGCTATTAAAACTGGCGGACAACGCCTTGTATCAGAGCAAATCAAAAGGTCGTAACTGCAGTCTTATTGCCGACTAGTGAGCTGTAGCACAGCATCGCGTTCCGCTTTGCTGAACGGCACTACGCTTAAACGACTCCCTTTTTTTACCAGTGAATTATCAGCTAATTCGGGTAATGCTTTTAGTTTATCGAGAGAGATGATTTGCGAGAATTTACGCACAAATTGTAAATCCACGGCATCCCAGCGGGGCTTTTCTTTCGTTGCTTTGCTATCGAAATACGGCGATTCGGTATCAAATTGGCTAGGGTCAGCGTAGGCCGAGCGAGTGACTCGCACAATGCCTGCAATGCCAATGTGGGCGCAACTCGAATGATAGATAAAAACCTCATCACCAATATGCATGTTTCGTATAAAATTACGTGCTTGGTAATTACGTACACCATCCCAACGAATCACCTCGCTTGGCTGGTTGGCAAAATCGTCGATACTGCACTCATTCGGTTCGGTTTTCATCAACCAATACTGCATATTTATTTGCCTTTATAAGAAATGACATCATTGTCTGTTAGCATACTAAAATGTTTCACAAAGAAGTAGTTACAGGAGCTGTTGTGGCTGTACTTTCTATCTTAGATTTAGCACCAATTACCGAAGGCAGTAACGCGCGTGAATCGTTACTCAATTCCGCTGACCTAGCCCAGCATTGCGAGGCTTGGGGGTATCATCGATATTGGATGGCTGAACATCACAATATGACCGGTATTGCCAGTGCGGCGACAGCCGTCGCACTGGCTTATGTTGGGGCAAAGACCCAATCGATTCGTATTGGGGCTGGCGGTATCATGTTGCCAAACCATGCGCCTCTAATTGCCGCTGAGCAATTTGGTACATTAGCGGCTTTATATCCAGAGCGCGTTGATCTCGGGCTCGGACGAGCACCTGGCACCGATGGTGCGACCTTACGTGCCCTGCGCCGTAGCTACGATAGTGCCGATAACTTTCCGGCAGACGTCCAAGAATTGCTCGGATACTTGGCCGACCCACAACCTGGACAAAAAATTAAAGCGGTGCCAGGTTCAGGTTCTAAGGTACCCGTTTGGTTATTAGGCTCAAGCTTGTTTGGCGCCCAGTTAGCTGCGCAACTGGGCTTGCCCTATGCGTTTGCATCTCATTTTGCGCCTGATTACTTGCACGTGGCAATCGAGGCCTACATCAACAACTTTAAGCCATCAGTTTATCTCGATGCGCCTTATGTTGCTGCGGCAGTGAATGTATTTGCGGCCGATTCCGAAGTGGAAGCAAAACGCCTCAAGAGCTCCATGCAATTGCAATTTATGGCATTACGGCAAGGGAATCCGGGCCCGCTACCTGCACCTATCGATAATATTGAAGATAAAGTTGACCCAATGGCATTAGCGGCCGCCAATCATGCGCTGAAGTATTCTGCGACTGGCACAGCTGAGCAGGTTCACCAATATTTACGCGATTTCAAAAAAGCGACCGGTGTGAATGAACTAATTTTGACCTGTCATGCGTATGATCATAGTGCGCGGTTACGAAGTTTTGAAATTGCTAAAGATTGCCGCTTCGATTAATCGCAAAAAAGGGTAAACCATGAATCAACCACAGCAACAATTGGTGCGTAGTACATCACTTGGGGGAGCCATTTTACTCGGGCTCGGTTCAATTATTGGTACTGGTGCGTTTGTGAGTATTGGTTTCGGCGTTGAATTGGCCGGCTCATGGATAATCTGGGCATTGCTGATTGCCGCCGCCGTTGCAACGTTTAATGGTTTATCTAGCGCGCAACTGGCTGCAATCCACCCCGTAAGTGGCGGAACTTATGAGTATGGTTATCAGTTTTTAAATCGGCAACTTGGTTTTACCGCGGGCTGGCTGTTTGTGCTCGCGAAAAGTGCCAGTGCTGCTACGGCGGCATTAGCGGTTGGTGTTGCGCTTCAAAACTGGCTTGCCGGCCCTAGTTGGTTGGTGCAAGTGATTGCTGGTGTAACCTTACTGATATTCACGGTGTTGGTATTAGGCGGCCTACGCCGTTCGAATCGTGCCAATGCCATATTAGTTGCGCTAGCAATTGGTGCGTTGCTGGTATTCGTGGCAGTAAGCGCCAACAGGCCGATGCCTGAGGTGGGGATTGCAGACGAGCCAACTTGGCGAAGCCTTCTGGCGAGCGCTGGTTTATTATTTGTGGCGTACACCGGCTACGGACGCATTGCGACCATGGGTGAGGAAGTTCAAAACCCGCGCCATGTGATACCTCGCGCTATTCTCGCCACCGTAGTTGTTGTCACGCTGTTGTATGCGTTGATTGGTTGGGGAATTTTGCATTACTTGCCGCTTACCAGCAGTGGCGATTTCGTATTATCAAATTTACTGCCATCTGGTGTATGGCGACAACTGGTAGCCGTTGGTGCCGTGATAGCCATGTGTGGCGTCATTTTGAATCTTATTTTAGGAGTTTCGCGGGTGGTGTTAGCGATGGCGCGCCGCGGTGACTTACCGAAACAATGGTCGCAGTTGAATCAGCAACGCACGTCTGCACCAACAGCGGTATGGGTCACGTTTATTGTGATGTTACTGGTTGTGATCAGCGGCGATTTGAAGATAGCTTGGTCGTTTAGTGCGTTTACCGTTTTAGTGTATTACAGCATTACCAACTTGGCTGCATTAAGAGTCAAAGCTGAGGAGCGCTTCGTGCCACGTTGGATTTCTGTTTTAGGATTAATAAGTTGTTTGTCGTTAGCGGCATTTATTGAGTTGCAAATATTGTATGTTGGGCTCATATTGATAGGTGTCGGTCTTATTTGGCATGCCTTTCGCGCAAGTCACCGCTCGGATTAGCATCACAGCATTAAGGAAATAATTGGGTGGAGCATTATTCAGGCGGAATTATTATAGGGCTGGCGCTAGTGCTTTTCGTTGCGCTATTTTTTGCCTTATTTTTTTGGCGCCGCGCCCGCAACCAAACAAAACATCTGCAAGCCTTTATCGACGCTGAATACGATACGTTAAACTCGCTCGCACAAGACCATCCATTAGCCGACAAGCTCGCCGATATTTGCGAGCTGGTAGAAACTCAAATTCCAGACTGTTTTGCATCCGTGATGATGGTGAACACGCAAAGAACAGCACTTGATGCCGTTGCGGTAAAATCACTTCCACCTGAATTCACCAAAGCCCTTCAGAATTTGCCAATAGCTGAAGGCGTTGGTGCCTGCGGTACGGCTGCTGCGTTAAAACAACCTGTTGTGGTTGAAGATATGTTAATTGATCCGCGCTTTGAAGTTTTCTTGGCGCTGATTGACCAATACAAATTACGCGCAGCTTGGTCATTTCCGGTATTTTCACCAACAGATAGACGCTTATTGGGTACGTTTGCGTTGTATTCGACTCAGGCGCGAATCCCAGATGCAGAAGAAGCGCGTTTAATTGAGCGTAGTCGCGATCTTATTTCACTGGTGATTGCTCAGCATCAAGATCGCGTCGAACGCCTTCGCAGTGAACAGCAAACTGCATCGTTATTTGAACATAATCCAGACGCAGTATTCACACTTGATCTCGATGGCTTTTTTACCAGCGTTAATCAGGCTGGAGAAAAGCTCATTGATCTCCCTATCGAGCAAGTGATTGGGCGTCATTACGAGGCATGTTTAGTCGAAGAAGATCATGCCCTTATGCGTCGGCATTTCGAAGCCGCCAAAGAAGGTGAGCCACAGCACTACCAAGTGAGAATTTTAAACAGTCGGGGCGTTTTAAAGAAACTGGAATTAACGAATATCCCGATGATTGTTGATGGCAAAATCACGGGTGTTCACGGTATCGCGAAAGACATTACGCAACAAAGTGAATACGAAGAGCGTCTACAAATATTCAATCGCAGTGTGGAAGCGAGTACGAATGGTGTTGTGATCAGTGATGCTCGTCGTCCAGGCTTTCCAATTATTTATATTAATCCGGCATTTAGTGATATCAGCGGTTATCAACCCGAAGAAATGATCGGACGCAATTGCCGTATTTTACAGGGGGCAGATACTGACCCCAACACCGTTCGAGAAATTTCGGCAGCGCTGCGAGAACAAAGTGAAATTCGCTGCGTGATTCGCAACTATCGTAAAGACGGTAAACCGTTTTGGAATGAGTTAATTATTTCGCCGGTGCGGGATGTTAATCATGAAGTGAGCCATTTTGTCGGCCTACAAAACGATATTTCTGAACGCGTTGAACGCGAAGCTGAGTTGGCATATAACGCCGAGCATGATGTGTTAACGGGCTTACCGAATCGCACTGCGTTAGAGCGATTTTTACAACGTTCGGTGGCAAATAATAGCGCGCGAGTATATGTCCTATTTATCGACTTAGATGGCTTCAAGCCAGTGAACGATAGCCTTGGGCATGAGTGCGGTGACCACATTCTGGTACAAACGGCAAAACGTTTGAGCAGTGTGATGCCGAAGCACGACTTACTCGCACGTTTTGGTGGCGATGAATTCGTCGCAGTTATTCAAAGTGTCCAAACGGACGAAGGCGTGATTCCTATTGCCCGTAAAATATTGGAAACCTTTGACGCACCATTTGCTTATGATGATGCCGAAGTCAGTTTATCCGCGGCCATCGGTATCGCAAGTAGCGAAATAGCGGTGAAGAATCCAAATGAGCTCATTCAACATGCTGATGTTGCCATGTACGAAGCCAAGCGCCGTGGTAGTGGCACTTATCAGTGGTTTTCACCTGACTTGGATCTTGATACGCAGCAGCAAATTACCTTGCGAGCACAACTCCAAGAAGCCATTCAAAAAGCTCAATTTGAAGTGTTCTATCAACCCATAGTCTCGCGTAGCGGCGGAATTGTTGGCGTTGAAGCCTTGGTTCGTTGGGCGCACCCTGAGCGCGGTTATATTTCGCCTGCTGATTTTATTCCACTGGCCGAGCGTACTGGACAAATCGTTGCGATTGGTAATTGGGTACTTGAACAAGCCTGCAAAGACTTGGCGACATTGCGTGAATCCGGTGTTGCTCAAGTCAGCGTGAATTTTTCGCCGATGCAGTTTTACCGTGATGATTTCATTGAGACCGTTGCCGGTTTGATAAAGAAATACGCGATTAAGCCAAATCAATTGGTCGCGGAAATTACTGAGAACGTGTTGCTACGAGATTCGGCAGGGGCACTGCGCATGATGGCTGAATTACGCGAACTGGGTCTTGAGATAGCTCTTGATGACTTTGGCACCGGGTTCGCCAGCTTAAGCTACTTGAATGTGATTCCCGCTCAAAAATTGAAAATCGACCGTTGCTTCGTTCAGGACATCGATAGCAACTCACGCAATGCAGCAATTACCCGCGGTATGTTAACCATGGCCGCTGAGCTTGGTATTGAAGTAGTTGGCGAGGGTGTCGAAACCGAAGCAGAGCGCGATTATCTCACGCGCTATGCCTGCGACTTCATGCAAGGTTATCTATTCTGTAAACCGTTGCCGCTGAGCGATTTATTAACGTGGCTAGACCACAAATAAATTGCGGTACATACGTTCAGCATAATCATCAGTCATACCGGCAACGTAATCACACAGTATGCGATCGGCTGCTTGCTGCCCTTGTTCCGCCGATGCCTTTTGCCACCGTTCACGCGTATTGCGCGGTAATAAGCGCAGCGGCTCGGTGTGCAGCGCAGTGAACAAATCAAGCAACATATTCTGACTACGATACCGTAACTGTTGAATCGATGGCTCGTTAATGACGTGTTCAAACACCACATCTTTTAGACTTTTCAGCAAGTAAGCTTCGGCATCAGGTAGCGTCGCATTATATCGAATCAATGGTTCATCAGCTTCGGGCAGAACCTCTTCCAGCCGAACCTGGGTTACAAAAATATTCACCAATGAGCCAATGGCATTCTTGCGTTGGTGATGTTCGCGGGCGAACAGCTGCTCGCCGAGCTCTTGCATCAGCTGCGCTAGCTCAGTTGGCAATTGGTCAATCACTTTATCGACATGCGCATGCCATTGGCTCTCGCTAAGCGTACCGGTTACCACAGCATCTTCTAAATCGTGAACGCCATAAGCAATATCGTCGGCCAACTCCATGAGTGACGCATCCAGAGCCTTATGTTTGGATTTTTGCCACGGTGCTTCAGCGAGTTTATCGACCGCTTGAAACAATTCACGGTCAGCAGTAGACAGTGGCTCAAGCACCCAATCGAGTAGATCAGAATCACAGGCGAAGAGCGCTTTTGCCGGCTTCCATTTTGCTAAGCTGCCTGGGTGTGAAATATTTTTCGGCACCTCAAGTGCTGGCATCAACACCGGATACTTTAATAAACCCAACAGTGAACGGCGAGTTAAGTCCATTCCGTGTTCAGGATGATAGGCCTCTAGTTTACCGACAATTCGAAACGTTTGGCCGTTGCCTTCAAAGCCACCAGAGCCCAGCATTTTAAAGTGCAATGCGGCTTCGCCACCGTGGCCAAATGGCGGATGGCCAATGTCGTGCGCTAGGCACAACGTTTCCATGAGATTTAAGTCAGGCAGATACTGTGCTTCGTGCTCGGCACAAACTTGCTGGAGCTGATTGATCAGCGAAGCACCAATTTGCGCTGCCTCTAGGCTATGAGTGAGTCGGGTTCGATAAAAGTCGTTTTCACCGACGTTCATGATTTGAGTTTTCGATTGTAATCGTCGGAATGCTGCAGAGTGCAACACGCGCGCACGATCCCGTTGCCATGGTGTGCGTAAATCGCCCGGTCTATTTGATGGGCCGCCCGAGCGGCGTTGCTGCCAATGCGAGGTCATGCGTTGCTATCCTTAGTTGCTACTTGAGGTTTCTTAAAAATTACCACATCACGTGGGTAAATAGTCAGCTCTAAGCCAAACTTTGTGGCTAAATATACAAAAGTTTGTTCATGAAAAAAGCTGACGTGCGTTGGGTCATTACGATAACCCCAGCCGGGGAAGCGGTCGGTTGACGTCCAGCGCTGTGTCATGACGCCGAGTAATCCGCCAGTTTTAAGGCAATTGAGTAACTGTTGGAACCCCTCGAGAGGTTTCGCGACATGCTCGATGACTTCACTGCACACGACAAAATCGTAAGTGACGGCTAACCGCTCCGGCACGTTGTCGTAATAGATGTCATACGTTTGGCAGGTTAAGCCGGCTTCGTTAAACATACAGCTTAAAGCGGGGCCGGGGCCGCTCCCAAAATCGAGGCCTGTTGCAGAGGCCGGCAAACGTTCACGCATCGGTTCAAACAGGCGCCGCAAAAACTCGCGATAACGGGAATCGTTAGGGTCATTCTGGTGCAGATCGTAAATATACTTTTCTGCCGCGTTATCAAGATGAAACACGGGCGGAACATGAATCAACTGGCATTGATGACAACGATAATATTCACGTTGCGAAAGGGGACCTCGCTGCTGTGTATACAACAACGAGGTTGTAGAAGCGCGGCATAACGGACAGGCCGGCATGCTAATTAATCGCGGAAATTCTCGAACTGCAGTGGTAATTCGATATCCGAGCTGCGTAACATCGCGATTGTTTGTTGCAAGTCATCGCGCTTTTTGCCGGTTACGCGCACTTTGTCACCTTGAATCGATGATTGAACTTTCAGTTTGCTCTCTTTAATTTTTTTGGTGATATCTTTGGCAAGCGGCTGATCAATACCTTGCTTGAAAGTGAGCGCCAAGCTGTAGGTTTTACCGCTGTGGGTCGGCTCATCTGGAATGTCGATACCCGCTAAGCTGATATTACGCTTAGCGCAGTGATTGTTGAAAATGTCTTGTAACTGACGCACTTGGAAGTCAGATTCTGACGTTAACGTTACAGTTAAATCATTGAGTTCGATGGTTGCTTCAACACCACGAAAATCAAATCGCGTGGTCAATTCGCGGGTAGCATTGTCGACAGCATTTTTTAATTCAACTTTATCGATTTCAGAAACAATATCAAAACTTGGCATGTTCGCATCACCTTATGTAGCGTGTCTTGTCAGTAGGTATAGCGCGATTATCGCAAGAACCCAACGCTTATACAAAAAACATTTAGACATCTAAACGTCTATATTGATATTCAATACAAAAGCCGCTACATTAGGCGGCATCTTAATTCATCGTTTGTTGCAAAAGGTAATGCTGATGACAGCCAGCTCTTCGTTTCTTATTGAAACGCATCAATGCCCAGTGCCGGGTGGGGCTATTTATATCAACGCGTTAGGTCGCGGCCCATTGGTGTTAGTACTAGGTGGTATTTCGGGTGATCGACAAGCAATAACCAATGCTGCAGATGGCTGGTGGCAAGGCTTAGCGCAAGCCGTTGATCCGAATCAATTTACAGTAGTTACGGTTGATTATGCCGGTGGTAACGGTGAATCTGAAGTTGCAGCGGTGCCACAAACGATTGCTGAACAAGCGAGCTATATCAGTACCGCATTACTGGAGCTCGGCTGGGTCGATTTCCATGCGGTTGTTGGCGGGTCATACGGTGGTCTGGTGGCATTAGAGTTAGCTCAAGATAAGCAACTGAATTTTGACCGTGTTGCGGTGATTGGCGCGGCGCATCGTCCGACCGCACAGGCGGTCATGTTACGGGCGTTACAACGAGAATTTGTGCGTCTTGGCGATGCCGCTGGACAACCTGAACGCGGTACACAGCTGGCACGTGCGTTGGCGATGTTGAGCTACCGTAGTGCCGAGGGCATGGATCAATATTATCCCGACCCGCAAGATGCGGTGAATTATATCGAAAGCCGCGGATTACGTACGGTGCAACGCTCATTGCCGCGAGCGCGACAATTGTTTGAAGTGTTCGGCCCCGCGCTCGATAGTTATCGTATTGAGCCCTATCATATTGAGCAACCGACGCTCCTGATTGGATTTGACAGCGATCAATTGGTCCCGCCAAGCTTACTTGAAATATTTCATGGGCAACTGCCCGACGGGCGTGGCTGTCATATTTTTCCGTCGACTTATGGTCATGACGGTTTCATCAAAAATACCGCTGATTATGCACCGGTATTGAAGCAGTTTTTGGAGTCATCATGGCGTTAGCAGTGATTGTTGTTGGCTTAGGAACCATCGGTAAAACTTGGTTAAATGATTATGCCGCGCGTTTGCCGGACAATGTCTTTGTGCACGCCGCAGCGAATTCGAAACGATTGTGGCGCTGGCCGTTACCCAGTGATTGGCAGCAACAGACCGTATCGATGCAGGTGCAATCGGCGGTGGTCGCAGAAATTAGTAAGCTATGTGACTCAGGCCATAGCGTTGCGGTGTTGGATCTCACTGCCTCGAAAGAGGTCAGTCGTAATTACCTCCCTTGGATAGAAGCCGGTGCTCACATCATCAGTGCCAATAAATATGCTGGCTCGAGTCATCCGGAATATTATCAACAGCTTCGCGATGCGCTAGAGCACCATCAGCGATATTGGTTATATAACACCACCGTTGGTGCCGGCTTACCGATTCAAAAAGCGATTCGGGAGCGACTAGATTGCTATGACGCGATAACCGCAATGGAAGGGAACTTTTCTGGTTCATTATCGTGGATATTCCAGCAATATCGGCCCGGTGACAAACTATCCGAATGGCTATGCAAAGCCGCCGACATCGGCTACACCGAACCCGATCCACGTATTGATTTAAGTGGTATGGACGTCGCTCGTAAGCTACTGATTTTGGCTCGAGATGCCGGTTGGTCGCTGCAGTTAGCCGATGTCACCTTGCACAACCTAGTACCGACGGCACTACAACAGATTCCGGTAGCGTCGTTTTGGCAACAACTCGATGAGTTTGACCAGGCATTTGAACATTGGCGCTTACAGCATTATCCAACCGCCCAGCAGTTCTGCTATATCGGCCACGTGCAAGCGATGCCTGACGGAAGTGTGAAAGCAACAGCACAGTTGCAGCCGATTGGTAGCGACTCGCCCTATGCGCATTTACCGCCAGGTAATGCCAATTTTATTATTCGAAGCCGCCAATACCAACAGAATCCCTTGGTTATACAAGGCCCTGGAGCTGGGCCCGAAGTAACGGCTGCCGGTGTTCAGAGCGATATCTTGGAACTGCTGAAACTTCTGTAAAAAATAACTTGCAGGTTGGCGTCATTTAATTATTATGGACGTCTAAACGTATAAACATCTATTTAATTGAGGCTGATATGACTGCGAATTACCATCCAGCAACGCTAGCAATTCATCATGGCTATGACACGGATCCAACCACCAAGTCAGTTGCTGTACCGATTTATCAGACTGCTGCATATGCATTTGATAGTGCCCAGCACGGCGCTGATTTATTCGATTTAGCCGTGCCTGGTAATATTTATTCACGTATCATGAATCCAACCAATGATGTGCTCGAGCAACGTGTAGCAGCCCTTGAAGGGGGTATAGCCGGGTTGGCGGTAGCCTCTGGTATGGCTGCCATTCATTACACGCTGCTGACTTTAGCGAAGCACGGTGACAACATTGTCACCACCCCACAAATCTATGGCGGCACCTATACATTATTTGCCCACCAGTTGCCCGCGCTTGGCATTGATGTGCGCTTTGCTGAAGATGACAGCCCCGAAGCGCTTGAGCGACTCATTGATGCCAATACCAAAGCGCTTTATTGCGAAAGTATTGGTAACCCTGCTGGCAATATCGCGGATATTCCTCGCTTTGCAGCAATTGCGAATAAACATGGTGTACCGCTGGTGGTTGATAACACGGTAGCGACGCCTATTCTGTGCCAACCCATCGCACTTGGGGCGCACATTGTTGTGCATTCATTAACCAAATATATCGGCGGGCATGGCACAACTATCGGTGGCATCATTGTTGACGGTGGTAACTTTGATTGGGTGAAGCATGCTGAGAAGTTCGCGCAGTTTTCTCAACCCGAGCCGGCCTATCATGGCGTGGTGTATAACGAAGCATTTGAAGCAGCGGCGTTTATTGCACGAGCTCGCACCGTTGCGTTACGCAACACTGGTGCGGCTTTATCGCCGTTTAATGCCTTTTTAATCTTACAGGGGCTCGAAACACTTGAGTTACGTATTGAACGCCACTGTGAGAATGCGAAGAAAGTGGTCGAGTATCTTCAACAACACCCGCAAGTTGCATGGGTAAATTATGCGGGAACCCCAGAACACCCGAACTACGCGCTTGCGCAGCAGATTATTAAAGGTGGCCTACCGGCCTCGTTGCTCACTTTTGGTGTGAAAGGTGGCTATGAAGCTGGCGTTCGATTCTATGACAAGCTGAAGCTATTCAAGCGGTTAGTGAACATCGGTGATGCAAAATCACTTGCATGTCATCCGGCATCGACTACCCATCGGCAGTTATCCGCAGATGAACAGGTTAAGGTCGGCGTGAAGCCGGAAGCTATCCGTTTATGTGTGGGTATCGAGCACGTTGACGACATCATCGCGGATCTTGCGCAAGCTTTGGCGTAAATAACGAAACGTAAAGACTGTTGGCGTTACGTTAAGAAGTGATATTATCGGGGGCTTATGTCAAATGTCAGATAAACATGTTGAGGATCCCCGATGTATCGCAAGCTGTGTTTTGGACTAGTTGCTGTAGCTCTGCTGCAAGGGTGCGCTACGTATGTAGAGCACAAATTGTCGAATCGTGTTGAGCCGATCGGGATCCCGGCTAACATGCCTGAGCTTATTGTCGAGCTTGGTGGTGAACAACGTCAGTTTTGCATGCCATATCTTGGCGGCTGTACGGAATACTTGTATGCGGCACCTATAACCGACTCTGATTCACGTGTTTTTGAGTTCACTGCAGTGGGCGAAACACAGACGCAAGAATACAAATTAACCCTCAACCGTCAGCAAATTCCAGAAGCACGTCGTGGCACCATGATCATGCTGCATGGTTACGGTGGCTCAAAAGAAACCATGTTTTTCTTAGCCGATTACTATCGCTTCCTCGGGTTTCATGTTGTGATTCCCGACTTGAAAGGTCATGGTGGTTCAACACATGAACAACCAGGGTTTGCGGTTGATGATGTCGAAATGATTACTACGCTAATTAATTCGTTACCGGCACGCGAGCGCCCGCACCCTTTATTCATCACAGGTTTTTCCATGGGCGCATTAGCGGCTGTACATGTGGCTCGTCAGCGCAACGATATCAGTGGTTTGGTGTTACTGGCACCAATGCGTCAGTTTGAGGACGCAGTGTACGAGGTGAGTAAAATCACTCATGAGCAAACCAGCAAAATCGTATCTGAAGAGTCAATTCGTGAGGGTGTGAAAAATACCTTGATGAAACGAAATATTGACCCAGCGTCGCTTGATTTGCATCAAGTGCTACCACCGGTAAAGGTACCTACATTGATTCTTGCCAGTAACGTCGATTCGGTTGCGCCATTTGAATACTTTAAGCCGCTGGAATCACGCTATGTCACGGTACGAGAAATTCCGGAACGCCACCATTTCTTGATGGCAATTATGGATCCTAAAATGCACGAGCATGTGTATCCGTGGTTGCAACGCCGCCGTTAACTTATGGGCCAATCAGCGGCATCAATATGATCAAGTTGGCCGTCAAAAGAATCGCCGTGCCAACGTTGAATAAATTCGCCTTGTGGATCATACATCGCGGTTTGCTTAGTTAAGTCAAACCAGCGATGCCCGCGCGGGTCGGCACCCACACCAGCTAAGTATTGCCAATTGCCCCAGTTGGCTGCAACTTCATAATCAATCAATTGTTGTTCGAAATAAGCTGCACCATAGCGCCAATCCAAACCGAGTTCGTGGACAAAGCAACTGGCAACAAGCTGGCGTCCCCGATTAGACATATACCCCGTTGCATTGAGTTGATTCATGCATGCGTTAACGATCGGATACGGTGTGTTGCCTTGGCACCACTTTTGAAAGCGTGAGGCGTAAAAGCTTGTTGGTGGGCGGCGTTGTTGAATGCCGTCGGCCGCGAACAACTTTTTGTCGTGATAAGCGGCATACCAATGAAAGTACTCACGCCAGAGCAACTCAAAGAAAATCCAATAGGTACTCTCATTAGCCCCTTTTTCTTGTTCATGTGTGGTTAGCGCTGTAAGAATTTGGCGTGGTGAAACAGCACCAAAAGCCAACCACGGCGAGAACTTGGTTGAATCAGACCAATTATCTAAAGCGTTTCGAGTTTGCTTATAGGTTTGGGCATGTGGTCCAGCGAAGTAATCGCGAACGTGATTCATGCCGGCCTGGGTACCGCCGACAAAAATACTGTCAGTTGTCGGCAACACTAACGTTGGCCAACTCAGTGACGCAGGCGGTGGCGGTAACTGTAAGGGTGCTGCCAATGGTTCTTTGATAGTGGCACGGCGCTGCGAACTCTCAATATACTTTCGAAATTTCGAGAAGCTATCAGGTATCTGATCAATCACCTCGGGAATTTGTTCACGTTCAAACAAGGTATTGCTGTCAGTTTGCACATAATCCAAAAATGGATAGCGCTCGCGCACAATATCGAAGTATTGGCGCTCATAGCTGCCGCAATGATGGCTACGGTAAATCACATCGATACCGAACTGACCGATAAGTTTGGCAACGGCAGCCAGAGGCGATTCGTAGCTTACATATAAGCGCTGGCCAAGTTGCGCAAGTTGTTGGTCGAGATCAACGAGTGTTTGTTGCAGAAATCGCCAACGGTTTTCACCCATACTGCGCAAGCCATAGCGGTTGGGGCGAAACCATTTCGGATTCACACAGTACAAGCAAATGAGTTGTTGGCATTCTTGTTGCGCAAGGTGCAGCAACGGGTGGTCGGCAACCCGCAGGTCATTCTCAAACCAAATGAGTCCCACCCGATGCTTCATCAGAACTTACACCAACTCTTTCAGCGAGGCCTTGCTGAACGCTTTAATTTCGTCTTCTTTGCCATCACGCATTTTTTGTAGCCAGTACGGATCTTGCAATAACGCACGGCCGACGGCGATAAGCTCAAACTCATGGTTGCCCATGCGTTTGACTAACTCGTCAATGCCGGATTTTTCTACTGCTGGTTTATCTGAGGCAAAGGTGCCGCTTATAAAATCTTCGGTTAAACCAACACTGCCGACTGAAATGGTCGGTTTTCCGGTTAGTTTCTGCGTCCAGCCGGCAAGGTTTAAATCGGAACCTTCGAACTCAGGCTCCCAAAAGCGTCGCGTTGAAGCGTGGAAAACATCAACACCAGCAGCAACGAGTAAATCGAGAAGCTGCTTGAGCTGTTCAGGAGTTTCCGCAAGTTTGGCCTCGTAAGCTTGCTGTTTCCACTGCGAAAAACGAAAGACAATTGCGAAATCCTCACCAACTGCGGCGCGAACGGCTTTGACAATTTCGCAGGCAAAGCGAGCACGATTTTCCAGCGAACCGCCATATTCGTCGTCACGAATATTGGTCCCTTCCCACAAGAACTGATCAATCAAATAGCCGTGGGCACCATGAATTTCTACGCCATCAAACCCAGCTTCTTTCGATTGCTTGGCTGACTCGGCAAATGCTTGAATCACATCGTTGATGTCATCCTTGGTCATGGCGACACCACTTGGTTTGCCGGGTCCAAATAAACCTGATGGGCTATAGGCCGGTGCGGCATCATCAGTTTCTGGTTTACGTACGGCTCCCACGTGCCACAATTGTGGAATAATTTGGCCACCAGCGGCATGTACAGCATCAACGACGCGGCGCCAACCAGTCATCGCTTCACCATAAATTTTCGGTACGTTCGGGAAGCCGCTGGCACCCGGGTGATTGATTTCTACACCTTCGGTAATAATTAAGCCAATCTCACCTTCAGCACGACGTTGATAATATTTCACAACAGCTTCGTTCGGAACGTTACCGGGCGAAAAACTGCGGGTCATTGGCGCCATCGCAACACGATTGCGAAGCTGAAGAGATTTGCATGAGAAAGGTTGCAATAAAGGGGATAAATCCGTCGACATGATAACTCCTTAAATCAGTCTGGTACGGGGAATACGCATGTGCCGACGAAATCGATCGCGCGACTTATACAAATTATGCAAAATTTGACGATGCAGAATTCGTCAGCATCTCATCCGGTAGTGGCTCTTCGATACAAGCACACAGCGTGGCGACTAATTTGCGTTCGGTATCCGAGATATGTTGGTCAGAAGTCACTGTTTCAACCCATTTTTGTACTAAAGGTTGTTTTGCTTTTGGTGACCAGCTCTTGCAGGTGTTTAAAGCCTGCTCAAGTTGTACCAAATTCAACGGTTGTTGTGCTTCGGCACGTTTAAGCGCAACCACTGTTGCCGCAAATGCTTCAGCATTATCTAATTTCACCTTGAAGCGTTTCGATTCGATTAATTGCCGCGCTAACAATTGATACAAGCACCAGTGAAATAAATCATTGCTGTGTTCAAGCTGCTCAAGATCGCGCAACAGCCCGAGTCGGTCTGAATCTTTGGCAACCCGTAGCGCTGGAATCGCAAGCTCAACCAACGCCAGTTGCTGCGCTGCATTGAGTGTTTCTAATTGGGGTTGCTCTTCGCCAAGCAATTTACCCACTAACATATCGCGAATAAATTGCGGTGCTTGTTGTGGTGAACGCACCCGCTCTAGCAGTAACGCCGGTAACGCCAGCATCGCCAAGCGATTCAAAGCCGTTGGTTGTGGCTGACTGGCTTGCTGCTCCGCCACCGATTGCACCATGGCCTTTTTCGGTTTTGGATAGCGCCCATTCCAATTCGGCTGAATTCGCTTAATACGTTTATCTAACGGCGGGTGTGTTGCCATGAGGGTAAACCACGAGCTTAATGCTTGGCCGAAAAATAAGTGTGCGGTTTCATCGGCATTGGCGTGACCAATCTTACTTCCGTACTCGCGGGCACCGATTTGTTGTAGGGCGCCGGATAAGGCCTCCGGATTACGGGTAAACTGCACAGCGGCAGCATCAGCGAGATATTCGCGTTGACGACTCACGGCTGCTTTGATGATGTTGCCGAAGAATACGCCAATATAGCCAATAATGAACAAGGCCAAGCCGATAAGTGGTAGTGCATTGCCGTTGCCACGGCGTCGCGATGTACTAAAGCGCGCTGAGTGCAAAAACATTCGTCCGACATGTGCAATCAGCAAAATCCCTGCAAGCGCGGCGATTAAACGAATATTCAAGCGCATGTCGCCGTTGAGAATGTGGCTAAACTCATGTGCAACAACGGCCTGAAGTTGCTCGCGCGAAAAGGTTTCAACCGCACCGCGGGTTAAGCCAATCACGGCGTCTTTACTTTCATATCCTGCCGCGAATGCGTTGATATTCGCTTCGTTGGGCAACAAATAAACCGCCGGCACGGGCATATTGGCAGCGATAGCCATTTCTTCAACAACGTTAAGAATTCGGCGCTCCAGCGGGTCAGTACTATTCGGTTCAATGCGCACGCCACCTAAGCTTTCAGCAACCACGTGCCCGCCGGGCTTCAAGCTCAACCACTTCACTAACATTGCCGTGAGAATACCGCCACCAACAATCAGCACCACCCAAGCAATGGGTTGCCAACTAAACTGATAATCTCCGTTTTGTTGCACTGCAATACCACCAAAGACAGCGGCGGTTACGACGGCAACAAAGCCAATGATTAGGGTGAACGCGAGAAAAAACAGCACCACCAGCAGGCCTGTATTGCGTTTAGCCTGCTGCTGATGTTCGAAGAAATTAACCATCGTAATCTTCCAGCGAGTGACACAAATTAAAAGTTAACTTTTGGCGCAGCCTGTATTTCCGCGCTATCAGCAAACTCCAATAAGTTGGCATCTTTGCTATGACCAAAGAAGCTCGCAAACATCACCGGTGGGAATGATTGACGATAGGTATTGTAAGTCATCACCGCATCGTTAAATGCTTGGCGAGAAAACGCGACGCGATTTTCTGTGCTGGTGAGTTCTTCACTTACCTGCATCATGTTTTGATTCGCTTTTAAATCAGGGTAGGCTTCCATCACCACGTTCAAACGGCCTAGCGCACTGCCTAAGGCTGATTCGGCGCCACCGAGTTGCTGCATCGCGCCGGCATTGGTTGGATCTTTGGCCGCTTGTGGTAACGCTGCGGCAGCTTGATTACGCGCCGAAATCACGGCCTCGAGTGTTTCGCGCTCGTGGCTGAGATAAGCTTTTGCGGTTTCAACAAGATTCGGTATCAAGTCGTAACGCCGCTTGAGTTGCACTTCTATTTGCGCAAAGGCATTTTCAAATTGATTCTTTAAACGTACGAGTTTGTTGTAAATACCAATCAGGTACACCAACAGTAATACTGCAACAATGATAATAATCCATCCGGTTGTCATCTCAGCTCTCCGCTCTAGTTATTTTACTATGCAACATGCTATGCTTTGCCGTTATTAGCAAGCCGATCAATGTAAGTATTCATGACAACACCAATCGCCACCGGCAATTTATTTATTTTGGCTGCACCAAGCGGTGCAGGTAAATCCAGTTTAATCCGTGCTTTGCTCGCGCGCCACACTGAAGAGAGTATGCAGGTGTCTGTGTCGTGCACCACTCGAGCACCGCGGCCGGGTGAAATTGATGGTGTGCACTATCATTTCCTGACTGAAACCCAGTTCAAAGAAAAAATCGACAAAAATGATTTTTATGAATGGGCACATGTTTTCGGTAATTATTACGGCACGTCGCGAAGTTACATTGAACAAACCTTGGCGCAAGGCATTGACGTGTTTTTGGATATTGATTGGCAGGGAGCACGACAAGTGCGTGAGGCCCACCCACAGGCGCAATCTATTTTCATTGTACCGCCAAGCCTTGAAATACTTGAAGAACGCTTGCGTAGTCGTGGCCAAGATAGTGACGAAGTGATTCGTTCACGCATGGAAAAAGCGCATGCAGAAATGTCGCATTATCATGAGTTTGATTACTTGCTGGTCAATGATAAATTTGACCAAACGTTGGCACAATTAGAGCATATTGTGTTTGCACAACGCCTTAAGGTAGCATTACAACAAGTGCGGCATGCCGCTAAACTCAAAGATCTCTTGGCGAATGGCGGGTAAATCCGTATAATTCCTGACCCGTTTTGCACATAGTTGGAGTAAACATGGCTCGCGTAACCGTAGAAGATGCTGTTGACCGTATTGGCAACCGATTCGATTTAGTGCTTGTAGCAGCACGTCGTGCCCGTCAATTGGCAACCCAAGGCAAAGATGCATTGGTTCCTTGGAAAAACAATGAAAAATCAACCGTCGTCGCTTTACGCGAAATTGAAGGCGGTCATATCGACGCCAAACGTTTAGACGCTGAAGAGCGTACTGAAATGGCGCAGAAAGATGCTGAAGAAATGGCAGCGGTTGACGCAATTCGTGGGCTTGAGTAAATCGGGTGTATTTGTTTGAAGGCCTCAGGCAACAGTTAGCTGAGTATTTACCACCAGAGCAGGTGGAGCAAGCTTCTGCGGCCTTCAAATTAGCTGCTGATGGGCACAAACATCAGAAACGCCATAGTGGCGAACCCTACATTACCCATCCTGTTGCAGTAGCCGGCTTGCTGGCCGACATGCGGCTTGATCATGAAACGATCATGGCGGCATTGCTACACGACGTCATTGAAGACACCCAATATACCCAAGAAGATCTCGCAGAGCAGTTTGGCGCCACCGTCGCTGAACTAGTCGAAGGCGTCTCCAAACTCGACAAGCTTAAGTTTGATTCCAAAGAAGAACTGCAAACTGAAAACTATCGCAAAATGATCATGGCGATGGTGCAGGATATTCGTGTCATTTTGATCAAATTAGCTGACCGTACGCACAATATGCGCACGATTAGTCATTTACGCCCCGATAAAAAGCGCCGCATTGCGCGTGAAACCTTAGAAATTTATGCGCCACTTGCCCATCGTTTAGGTATTCACGATATCAAGAACGAGTTGGAATTATTGGGTTTCCACGCTTTACATCCGTGGCGCGCCAAATTACTCGAATCTGAAGTGAAAAAGGCCCGCGGTAATCGTCGTGAGCTGGTTGAGCGCGTGCAAACGGAAATCGAAAAACGACTCAAGGATGTCGGGATAAAGGCACGTGTGCTCGGACGTGAAAAGCACTTGTATAGCATCTACCAAAAGATGAAACACAAGGAGCTGAAGTTCGAACAAGTCATGGACATTTATGCGTTTCGCGTCATTGTCGATGAGCTGGACACGTGTTACCGCGTCTTAGGCGCATTGCATAATCTCTATAAACCGATTGAAACGCGCTTCAAAGATTACATCGCCATTCCCAAGTCGAATGGCTATCAGTCGTTGCACACTAGTTTAAAAGGTCCACACGGGATTCCGGTTGAAGTACAGATTCGTACTGAAGAGATGAACCTGATGGCTGACCGCGGTGTTGCCGCGCACTGGTTATATAAAACCGATGAAAGTACTGGCACCACTGCGCAAGTACGCGCCCGCCGCTGGATGCAAAGCCTATTAGAATTACAGCAAAGTACAGGTAACGCTTTCGAGTTTATCGAAAACGTGAAGTCGGAATTATTCCCTGAAGAGATTTATGTCTTCACGCCAGAAGGCCGCATTATTGAATTGCCGCAGGGGGCCACGCCAGTAGATTTCGCCTATGCTGTGCATACAGATATCGGCAATACCTGCATTGGCGCACGCGTGAATCATAAGGTGTCATCATTGTCGAAGCCGCTCGAAACCGGGCAAACGGTTGAGATTAAAACAGCGCCAGGTTCGCGTCCGAACATTGCTTGGTTGAATTTTGCTGTTACCGGTAAGGCGCGTGCGAAGATTCGTCAGTACTTGAAAGGGCAAGAGACACGTGAAGCGGAGCAGTTAGGTGAGCGTTTGTTGCGTGCTGCACTCGGGCCAATCAATTATGACGACATTCCAAAAGCGGATTTCACCCGTGTGTTAAAAGAAGTCAAAGTTACCGATTTACCGTCGTTATTAAGGGAAATTGGTTTGGGCAACATGATGTCGATAGCAATCGCTAAACGTCTATTGGGTGAACTTTCGCAGTTAAAAGACGAACAAGACACCGCCGTTCAACCGAAAACGACATTAGCAATTCGTGGTGCTGAAGGGTTATTGGTGAGTTTTGCGAAATGTTGCCGACCGATACCAGGCGATGACATTATTGCCCACGTGAGCCCAGGCAAGGGGCTTGTGGTACACCGCAAAGAATGTAAGAACGTGCGCGGCTATGAAGAAGAGCCGGGCCGCTATTTCCCAGTGCAATGGGAAGGCAATACCGAAGCCGAGTTTACCACTGAAGTGCGGGTTGAGATTGAAAATCATCAAGGTGCACTCGCCAAACTGACCGCATCGATTTCAGCCACTGGATGTAATATCCACGGTCTGAAGACGGAAGAACTCGACGCCAATATTTATTATATTGATATCGCACTTAGTGTGCGTGATAGGAAACAACTCGCCGATGTGATTCGCCACATCCGGAAGATGCCGAATGTGCAGCGAGTTTGGCGCTTAAGGAAGTAAACATGTCAAAAGTCATCATTAGTACAGAAAAAGCACCCGCTGCCATTGGTACCTACTCACAAGCGGTGAAGATTGGTACGACGGTTTATTTGTCAGGTCAAATCCCACTGGTGCCAGAAACCATGGAATTTGTCAGTGAAGAGTTTCGTGCGCAAGCCGTGCAAGTATTCAAAAACTTGAGTGCGGTTTGTGAAGCCGCTGGCGGCGAGTTGCAGGACATGGTCAAGGTTCAGATTTATTTGACCGACTTGGGTAACTTCCCAATCGTGAACGAGGTAATGGCTGAATTTTTCGAAACGCCATACCCTGCGCGCGCCGCTATCGGCGTGAAAGCCTTACCGAAGGGCGCGCAAATTGAGATTGATGGCGTGATGGAGTTGCCAAGCACCAATTAAGCAGTCACCCCACTGGCGCGAGCTTCCAATGGCTTGCGCCAGATGATCATGCCGATTGATACCGCCCCAAGAATAAAGCAGTAACCTGTGTGAATACTCACATCCAACGGCGATAAGCCAAAACTTGCACCCATCAATAATGCTTGGGCGCCGTAGGGCAGAGCTCCTTGCACCACGCAAGCAAAGATATCCAGCAAACTTGCGCTTTGGCGTGGGGCTAAATTACCTTCTTCTGCGAGGCGTTTACTGACTTCACCAGAGAGCAAAATCGTCACGGTATTGTTGGCAACGGCGAAGTTCGTTAGTCCAGTTAATGCAGCGACACCAAACGCGGCGCGCTGTTGTTTATGTTTAAACAATCGGCTCGTGATACTACTGACGGTGTTCGCAAGAAACTGTAAGCCACCTTGTTGCCGAATCAGCGCCGATAAGCCGCCAATCAATAGCGACAGCAAGAAGATTTCTTGCATGCTGGTGAAGCCTTCGTAGATATCTTTGCTAAAGGCGACCCATTCATAACCAACGGTGACCATACCAAAGGCGGCGGCAAGAATAATCCCCAGGGTAAGCACGGCGAAAACGTTTAAACCCAGCACAGCTAACACAATAATGAAGAAGTACGGCAGGCTCAGCCATAAGTTCGCATCGGGAATCTTAGGTGGTACAGCACCGGTGTCATAGGTGAACAACCAAATGAGCGTAATAGCTGCTGCCGGCAAGGCTATTTTCAAATTCGCTTTGAATTTATCGCTCATTTCACAGCCTTGAGTGCGCGTCGCCGCAATAGTGGTATCAGAGATAAATGACAAATTATCACCAAACATAGCACCACTAACTAACACCCCTGCCAGTAACGCTAAATCTATTTCTGCGGCCTGACCTAAACCCAGCGCAACCGGTGCCAGCGCAGCGAGGGTACCCATTGAGGTGCCCATAGCAGTTGAAACAACCGCGGCAATAATAAATAAACCAGGCAGCAAGAATTGTGGTGGGATGACATTTAAGCCAAGCGCAACCATAGCGTCGACACCGCCAGTAGCTGCAGCGACGGTTGAGAAGGCGCCGGCTAATAAATAAATCATACACATGGTGACGATGTTGCGTTCGCCAACACCCGATACAAAGGTATCAATACGTGCGTCAAATGCCTGCTTGCTTAGCAGTACACCAAGAACAATGGCGGGCAGTATGGCGACTGGGCTGGCGAGTTGATAAAACGCATAATCGACACCTGACAGTTGGAAGTAGATCCCGGTGCCAAGGAACAGCGTAAGAAATAAACCAAGCGGCAAAAGCGCCTTGGCACTGGCTGGCTGTGTCATAAAAATCCTTGCTTCAGTTATGTTGTTATTTAGACGTCCAGAAGTTTATATGTCTTATCTTGACGTTGCAAGCATCGCGTAGAACGCTTACCTTTAATTCAAGTTGTACACAGAACCACAAAGGATGTCTATGAGCCCGGATGAACTTCACTTACAGTTACGTAATTTGCGCAAAGACGATTACCCGCAATTAAAAGTCTTGATGGATAAGGTCTATCCCGATATTGGTGGCGCTTGGGGTGAACATACGATTTTAAAGCTGGTGCAAGAATTTCCAGAGGGTCAGATTTGCCTTGAGGACAATGGGCAGTTAGTTGGCGTAGCATTAACCGTCAAAGTAAAGTACGCCCGTTTTAGTAACCCGCACACCTATGATGATTTGATGGATGCGCGTGAAAATATTCTGAACGACCGCAAAGGCGATGCGATTTATGGTCTTGATGTGCTAATCCACCCAGACTATCGCGGTTATCGCTTGGGACGCCGCTTATATGATGCGCGTAAAGAGCTTTGTCGGCAATCGAACCTGAAAGCGATTCTGGCTGGCGGGCGTATTGTTAATTTCCACAAGTACGCTGATGAAATGACGCCAGGCCAATACATTGAGGCCGTGCACCGCCGCGAAATCTACGACCCAATTCTAACGTTCCAATTAGCGAATGATTTCACTGTTAAACGGCTATTAGGTAAATATTTGCCGGAAGATAAACGTTCGGTTGGTTTTGCGACGTTACTTGAGTGGAATAACTTTTTATACGAGCCGTCAGATAATATTCTCGGGTCGCGCATCCGTAACGTACGAATTGGCGCCGTACAATGGCAAATGCGTGAAATTGACTCCGTGGAGGAAATGCTTCGCCAAGTGGAGTACTTCGTTGATGCGATTTCGAGTTACCAAAGTGACTTCGCAGTATTTCCAGAGTTTTTCAATGCGCCGTTGATGGGGCTCACCGACCAAAGCCAACAAAAGGATGCCATTCGATTCCTTGCCGGATTCACCGAACGTTTCAAACGCGAAATGTCGCAAATGGCGGTCAGTTACAACGTTAATATTATTACCGGTTCCATGCCAATTAATGAAGACGACGTGATCTATAACGTTTCTTACCTCTGTCGTCGCGATGGCACCGTTGAAGAACAACGCAAGATTCATGTTACACCGCACGAAAAACGTGACTGGGTTATCGAGGGAGGTGATCAAGTTCGCGTGTTTGATACCGATGCCGGTAAAGTTGGCATTCTCATTTGCTACGATGTCGAATTTCCAGAACTTGGCCGCTTAATGGCCGACGAAGGGTTAGAAATTCTCTTCGTGCCGTTTTGGACCGATACACGCAATGCGTACTTGCGTGTTCGCCACTGTGCCCAAGCCCGGGCGGTCGAAAACGAATGCTATGTGGTGACCTGCGGTAGTGTCGGGAACTTGCCGCAAGTTGAAAGCTTAGACGTACAGTATGCGCAGTCGGCGGTTTTCTCGCCCTCTGACTTTGCTTTCCCATACGATGCCATCTTGGCGGAAACCACGCCAAATACCGAACAGCTCATTTTTTCTGATCTGAATTTAGATGAATTGCGATATTTACATCACGAAGGTTCGGTGACTAATTTAAAAGATCGCCGTACCGATATTTATGAAGTCACCCGTAAGTGGTAACAATTAAAAAATACAGAACAACAAGGAATCTTTATGCCGGTAAAATTACTAAAACCAACCGAAGAGGCATATCAATATCCTCTGCTGATTAAGCAGTTGCTGCTCTCGAGTCAACGCTATGGCGGCGACAACGAAATTGTGGGTGGCAACAATGGCAAGCGTTACAGCTATCAGGAATTTAATGAGCGTGTTTGTCGACTTGCGAATGTGCTCACCGAAGCTGGTGTTAAGGCTGGTGATGTAGTGGCTGTACTGGATTGGGATACGCCACGTTATCTTGAATGCTTCTTTGCGATTCCAATGATTGGTGCCGTATTGCACACGGTCAACGTGCGCTTAGCGCCGGAACAGATTGTCTACACCATGAACCATGCTGAAGACAAAGTAGTGCTGGCGCATGATGATTTTCTGCCGCTTTTAGCAAAAGTGAAACACGAGTTAATGACGGTTGAAAAGTACATTCAGTTGAGTGACTCCGATACCCCGCCTGATGCCCCTCTAAGCACGGTCGGTGAGTATGAAGAGCTGATGCGCGGTGCGTTACCAGACTACGACTTTCCTGATTTTGACGAGAACGCCATCGCCACCACTTTTTACACCACAGGCACGACCGGCAATCCGAAAGGGGTTTACTTTTCGCATCGTCAACTCGTGCTACACACCATGGCACTTGCGGCAACCACGTCAATGAATGACAACATGCAACTGATGCAGGCATCCAGCGTGTATATGCCAATTACACCCATGTTCCACGTGCATGCATGGGGCGTACCCTATGTCGCCACCATGATGGGCTTAAAGCAGGTTTATCCGGGACGTTATGAACCAGCGACCCTGTTGAAGCTATTTGTCACCGAAAAAGTCACGTTCTCACACTGTGTACCGACCATATTACAAATGGTGCTGAGCAGTGAAAAAGCGAAAGCGATTGATTTTAGCGGTTGGCAAGTGCTGATTGGCGGCAGTGCTCTAACAGCTGGCCTTGCCAGTGCAGCGCTCGAGCGTGGCATTCAGATTTACACTGGCTACGGCATGTCCGAAACCTGCCCGCTGTTGAGCACGACTTGGATGCCGCTGAATGCGGACGAATTTAGCCATGAGCAACAAGTGGCGGAGCGTATCAAAACCGGTCGTCCGGTGCCGTTTGTGAATATGCGGATTATTGATAGTAACGGTCGCTTCTTGCCGCATGATGGTGAAGCCATGGGCGAGGTGGTCGTGCGCACACCGTGGTTAACGCAAGGTTATTTAAACGAGCCGGAAAAGAGCCAAGAACTTTGGGCAAACGGCTGGATGCATACCGGCGATGTTGGCACCATTGATAGTACCTATACCTTGCAGATTCGTGATCGCATCAAAGATGTGATTAAAACCGGCGGGGAGTGGGTTTCCTCGCTAGATATTGAGAACCTAATTAGTAAGCATCCAGATATCGAGCTCGCTGCGGTAATTGGCTTACCGGATGAGGAATGGGGCGAACGCCCGCATGCTATTGTTACCGCACGCGCTGGCGCCAACGTCGATCGCGAAGCGGTGGTTGCACACATGCAGCAATATATCGATGAAGGCTTAATCGAGAAATGGTACGTGCCCGACACCGTGAAAGTGGTGGAAGAAATTCCGCGTACGAGTGTTGGCAAAATTGATAAAAAAGTGATTCGCGAGATGCTCAAAGTGCAGTAACTGAAACCTCGAATCGAAAAAGGCCCAATCTTGGGCCTTTTTTATGCTTCTAATTTCTAGCGTTATTAGTTCAGCTTAGCGTAATCGAACACCCAGTTTACATACAGCTCGGTGCCTGTTTTCAGAGCATCTTCGTCGGCATAGAAATACGGTGAGTGGTTACTTGGCGCTTCTGCCGGATTCTGTCCCTCTGGGGTAATACCCAAAAACACAAACAAACCAGGTACTTCAAGTGCATAAAACGAAAAGTCTTCAGCACCGGTTACCAACGCATTGACTTTGACATTATCTGCACCGGCCACGCGTTGCATGGTTGGCAACATTTTACGCGTTAACTCTGGGTCATTAATCGTTACCGGATAACCTTCGTCGATATGCACGTGCGCTTCAGCGCCGCTGGCTTTGGCTGTGTGCTCTGCCGTCGCTTTCAAATTTTCAAAAATCTGTGCGCGGTTATCCATATCAAAGTTACGAATGGTCCCTTCCAAGTAAACTTCATCAGGAATGATGTTGTTACGCACACCACCTTCGACAATACCGAAGCTTACGACAGCTGGCGCTTTGGTGATATCAACCTGGCGCGACACAATGCTTTGCGTATTGCTGATGATTTGACCCGCGGCAACAATTGGGTCAACGCCGCCCCATGGACGTGAACCATGAGTTTGACGACCCTTCACGTTAATTTCGAAGCGATCTGACGATGCCATTAATGGGCCTTCGCGGTAGCCAATTTCGCCTGTGTTACCGGCCGACCACACGTGAATACCAAATACCGCTTCTGGCTGATATTGCTTAAACAGACCTTCTTTGAGCATTAACTCAGCGCCGCCTTCTTCACCAGCTGGCGCGCCTTCTTCCGCTGGTTGGAAGATAAATACAACGTTACCAGCTAGTTGGTCGCGCATTGCTGTGAGCTTTTCAGCCGCACCCATCAACATTGCCACGTGCAAATCATGACCGCATGCGTGCATGACGCCAACTTCTTTGCCGCGATATTCAGATACTGCTTTTGAAGCGAACGGAACGTCGGTTAGTTCGGTAACAGGCAGTGCATCCATATCAGCGCGCAGTGCAATCGTTGGACCCGGTTTGGCACCTTTTAAAAGGCCGACCACACCGGTGTGCGCAACGCCCGTTTGAACTTCTAAACCAAGTTCTTTCAAGTGTTCTGTGATGACTTTTGCGGTGCGAAACTCGCGGTTACTTAATTCCGGATGTTGGTGTAAGTCACGACGCCATTCAATGACCTTCTGTTCAAGATCGGCACCAATTTTAACGGGCTGCTGAGCCTGCGCTGCACCAGTAAAGGAACCAAGCGCTGTGACTAACGCTAAACTTAATAGACTGTGTTTCATGGCAACTACCTTTGGGTTAAAAAACAAACATGAAATGAGTATGCCGTTTTTAATTAGCCTTTGCCAACCACAACTATGGTCGTACAGCTTAGGAAATGGTCAAAACGTCTCGATCATTTCCGGCAGGTCAGCAAAGTGCTCATAGCTCGGCCACGATACTGTGATATCAAAGTGTTCGCCGTTGTGTTCAAATTGTAATTTCCAAGCGTGCAAATGCAGATGTTTGGCAACCTCACCGCCATAACGGTCATCGCCACAAATAGGTACGCCGATACTTTTCAAAGCGACGCGCAGTTGATGGGTTCGGCCAGTGATGGGTTTGAGCACGTAATATCGATAGCCGGGCTTAAGGGAGTAACTCATAAAGCGCGTCTGTGCGGGATTGTCCTGACTGTGTAACAAGCGCCAATTACCACGACGAACTTTATCCATATCACCACTAATCAAGCCCTGCTTTTTCTTCGGTTTGCCGGCGCTAATCGCAATATAAAACTTTTGCATTTTACGCTCCGCAAAAAGCCCGCTAAGAGCCGCGGCAGCGCTGTGATTTCTGGCAATGAGTAAGGCGCCAGAAGTTGGTGTATCTAAACGGTGTACGGGCCATAACGTTTCGCCAAGCTGCTCACTGAGTTGATGTACCACGCCAAGTTCATTATCGTTGGCATGCATCGGCGCGCCGGAAGGCTTATCCAGCACATAAAAATCAGGATGGCGAAATACTATGGATAACTCTCGCATGCCGTTATACTTGCCTCAGTTTTAAATAAAAAAATAGTTGGAAATCATCATGTCGCCGGAGCGCTTCGCACGTATTTCGCAACTGTTAGACCAGCGTCAACCTGATCTTACGTTGTGTTTGGAGAGTGTCCATAAAAATCACAATTTAGCTGCTTTAGTGCGCACCGCCGATGCGGTTGGGGTGCACGAGGTTCATGCTATTTGGTACGAGCGCCATTTTCGCATGACCCGCGGTGCAGCCGTTGGTAGCGAAAAATGGGTGAAGGTTAAGCATCACGATGGCCTGCAGCCGGCGATTGACCAGTTGCGCGCTGAAGGCAAACAAATACTTGTAACCAATTTGTCTGACCAAGCCGTTGATTTTCGCACTATCGATTACACCAAGCCCACCGCGATTATTTTAGGCCAAGAGCGCCGCGGCGTCACACCGGAGGCCATTGCTGCCGCCGATCATCAAATTATTATTCCAATGGTTGGTATGGCTGAGTCACTGAATGTTTCTGTGGCTGCTGCAGTGATTATGTATGAAGCTCAACGGCAACGCGACGCGGCTGGCTGTTACCAGCGGCCGACCCTGCCTGAAGCCGAGCGCCAACGTGTCCTCTTCGAAGGCGGACATCCCATCTTCGCACGTTTATGTCGGTTAAATGATATTCCCTATCCACAGCTTGATGAGCACGGGCAAATTGCCGCTGATGAGGCATGGTGGCAACAAATTCGGAGCGCCAAGCGATGACTTCAGATGGCCTGCACCGTATCCCATTAAGCGCGCTAAAAGGCGTGGGGCCAAAGCTGCAAGCGAAGCTGGAAAAGCTTGGCTTGGCAAACGTGCAGGACGTTCTATTACATTTACCACTACGCTATGAAGATCGCTCACGCATTTATCCTATTGCCGCATTACAAGCTGGCACGAGCGCAACGGTGATCGCGGAAGTAGTTAAAGCCGAGGTGGCTTATGGTCGTCGGCGCATGCTCAAAGTGAAAGTTCGTGATGCGAGCGGTGTGCTGAATCTCATATTTTTTCAGTTTTCAGCGGCGCAACTCAAACAATTCGCGCAAGGTACGCGGCTACAACTCTTTGGTGAAACGCGTCGCGGTATTAACGGCCCCGATATGATTCACCCAGAATATAAAATCATCGAAGGCGCTGCGCCGGAGTTAGGCGAAGAAGCCTTGACGCCTGTTTATCCTGCCACTGAAGGGGTTCAGCAAGCCACGCTGAGAAAGCTAAGCGAGCAAGCGCTTACTTATCTTAATGAACAGGCACTACCCGAACTATTACCTGAGCAGTTGCGTCCTGGTGGCATCAGTTTGGCGCAAGCGTTACGCACGTTGCATCGGCCGCCACTTGATGTCAGTTTGCAACAGTTAACCGAAGGTACACACCCCGCGCAGACCCGTTTAGCAGCCGAAGAACTCCTCGCTCATCAGCTGAGCTTGTTGAAGTTGCGAGCCGTAAAACAAGCGCACCAAGCGCGAGCGTTGCAAGTAAATCAAGCTTTACAGCAAGAGTTTTTAGCGCAATTGCCGTTTCAACCTACTGCTGCGCAACAACGTGTAGTGCAAGAAATTCAACACGATTTGGCCTTGGATTTCCCAATGATGCGCTTGGTTCAAGGTGATGTTGGCTCGGGGAAAACATTAGTCGCAGCGCTCGCAGCACTGACTGCGATTGGACAGGGCTATCAGGTTGCGCTAATGGCACCTACAGAGATTCTTGCTGAACAGCATGCGCTAACCTTTCGGCAGTGGCTGGAACCATTAGGTATCCGCGTTGGTTGGCTCGCAGGTAAACAGAAAATCAAAGAGCGCCAAGAAAATTTAACTGTTATCGCCAGTGGTGAAGTGCAGTTTATTGTAGGCACCCATGCGCTGTTTCAAGCTGATGTGAATTATCACAATCTTGCCCTAGTCATTATTGACGAGCAGCACCGTTTTGGCGTGCATCAACGCTTAGAATTACGGCAAAAGGGTGTGGTACAGGGGTTCCAGCCGCATCAATTAATTATGACCGCGACGCCAATACCACGCACCTTAGCGATGACGGCTTATGCGGACTTGGCCACGTCGATTATTGACGAGCTGCCACCAGGCCGTACACCGGTGACTACGGTGGCTATTCCGGATACGCGGCGTGACCAAGTGATTGAGCGCGTTCATCAGGTGTGCACCGAACAAGGACGACAAGCGTATTGGGTATGCACGCTTATTGAAGAGTCAGAGGCTTTGCAGTGCCAAGCGGCAGAAGACACCGCGACGCAGTTGCAAGAGGCTTTACCGAATTTGCGTATTGGCTTGGTGCATGGGCGCTTAAAGAGCCAAGAAAAAGAAGCAGTCATGGCAGCCTTTAAAGCGCATGAACTGGATTTATTGGTTGCGACTACGGTGATTGAAGTGGGTGTGGATGTACCGAATGCTAGTTTGATGATTATCGAGAATCCCGAACGTCTCGGTTTGGCACAACTGCATCAATTGCGGGGGCGCGTCGGACGTGGCGCGGCGGCGAGTCACTGTGTGTTGCTGTATCATGCACCACTGTCGAAAACCGCAACTCAGCGATTAGCGGTTCTGCGTGACAGCAGCGATGGATTCGTGATTGCACAGCGCGATTTGGAAATACGCGGGCCCGGTGAATTATTAGGGCAAAAACAAACCGGTTTAACCGAAATGAAAGTGGCGGATTTAGTCAAACATAGTCATTTAGTCGATCAGGTGCAGCAGCTCGCGCACACGATTTGGGAGCGTTATCCACAAACCGCCGATGCATTGATCCAACGCTGGTTACCACGTCGTGATCACTACGCCCAAGCCTGATTTCGTAGTACACTAGCGGCAGACGCTGAAAAAGGTTTAAACATGAAAGAATCGAATCAAGAAACTATCGACTTTGGGTACAAGCAAGTCGCGAAAACAGAGAAACAAAACCTTGTTGCCAACGTGTTCAACTCGGTGGCACAAAAATATGACGTGATGAACGATTTAATGTCGTTTGGCATTCATCGTTTATGGAAGCGCTACACGATTGATTGTAGTGGTGTTCGTACCGGCATGAAGGTTTTGGATATTGCCGGTGGTACCGGTGATTTAACCGCCCAGTTTTCACGCCGCGTTGGACCAACTGGCGAAGTTGTCTTAGCCGATATTAATGACGCGATGCTAGAAGTTGGTCGCGATAAACTGCGCAATCGCGGTATTGTCGGCAACGTTCGCTACGTACAAGCGAACGCCGAAGAATTGCCCTTTGCTGATGATAGTTTTGACATCATTACCATTGCTTTTGGTTTGCGTAATGTGACCGACAAACAGAAAGCGTTAGAGTCAATGTTCCGCGTATTAAAGCCAGGTGGTCGACTATTAGTTTTGGAGTTTTCCAAGCCAATTCAGCCATTGTTGAATCAAGCGTATGATTTCTACTCGTTCAATGTCTTACCAAAAATGGGGCAAATGGTGGCTGGCGATGCTGATAGCTATCAATATCTTGCCGAATCAATTCGGATGCATCCCGATCAAGAGACCTTGAAAGGCATGATGACAAAAGCCGGCTACGACCAAGTGACTTATGACAATTTGACCGGTGGTATTGTGGCATTGCATCGTGGGTTTAAATTCTGATGTTGTGGACGGTTCTCCCTACTGGCGCTGCTGAAGCGTTTGCCAATCATTTGTTAAGTCTCGATGCGCAATCGCCAAAGCGTTTGCAGCAACTGAGCGACAAGCGCGTGCGTGTGACACTGTCGGAGCTTGGTAAGCCGTTTACCGTGACTGCTGTAGCGGACGGAATTCTTCTGAGCTGGGTGGATACTGATACAGTGGATTGTCATATTATGACGCGCCTTGCAGTACTACCAGAGCTACGCGACACGGCGAATATTACGCGCTTAATTAAAGCTGACGCACTGGATATTGAGGGTGACCCCATGTTGGCACAGCAGTTTAGCAAGCTATTTGCTGAACTCGATATCGATTGGCAAGAGCAATTAGCGCAGCGCTTAGGCGACGTACCAGCGCATTTTATTAGCCAAGCGTTCATGCGCAGTAAGCATTGGTTGCAGCAGGCTTTAGCTGATCAACAAGCGTGGGTGCGTGACGTACTTGTGGAAGAAAAGCAACTACTCGTCAGCACCACTGAATTTGACCAGTTTAAGCAACAAATTCAGCAAGTTCGGGCACAAGTTGATCGGATTGAACGAGACCTTCGAGCAAACTTTTCAGCACGCGATAAAAGGTAAGCAAGAGTGAGTCAGCGCATTAGCAGAGCCTACAAAATTACCAAGACCTTCCTCACCTATGGTTTGGATGAGATTATTCCAGCGCGTTGGTTACCATGGAGCTTACGTATTGGCCGTTATGCGCTGTTTTGGATGCCCAACAAGCATAAACAAAAACCAGCCGGCGAGCGTTTGCGCTTGGCTCTTGAGTCATTGGGTCCGGTATGGGTGAAGTTTGGCCAAATGTTGTCGACTCGACGCGATTTATTGCCACCGGACATTGCCCTTGAACTGGCTAAGTTACAAGACAAAGTACGTGCATTTCCAGGCGAGCAAGCGCAACAATTGATTGAGAAGGCACTGGGCCTAGCGCATATCGATGAAGCATTCGACGATTTTTCTGTGCAACCACTGGCCTCTGCGTCCATCGCCCAAGTGCATACCGCGCGCTTGAAACAAGGCGATGATGCTGGTGCAGACGTGGTCATTAAGGTCATTCGCCCAGATATTCGCGCCGATATTGATGCGGACTTACGCTTAATGGAAACCTTAGCGGGTGTGCTAGCGCGGCACTTACCTGATGGTCGTCGCTTGAAGCCGAAAGAAGTGGTGAAAGAGTATCGGAAAACTTTGTTGGATGAACTCGACTTGCTGCGCGAAGCGGGTAATGCCATCCAATTAAAGCGTAATTTCGAAAACTCACCGTTACTCTATATCCCCACTGTATACAGCGATTTTAGTCGTCACAATGTGATGGTGATGGAGCGTATTGATGGGATCCCGGTGAGTGATGTGGATACCTTAATGGCGATGGGCGTGAATATGAAGATTCTTGCTGAACGCGGCGTTGAAGTGTTTTTCACGCAAGTGTTCCGCGATAGCTTCTTTCACGCAGATATGCACCCTGGCAACATTTTTGTTTCACGCGAAAACCCGGATAACCCAAGCTATTTAGGTATCGATTTTGGGATAGTCGGGACACTTAATCGCGAAGATAAACGTTATTTGGCCGAAAACTTTCTTGCATTCTTTAACCGAGACTATCGCAAAGTAGCGGAACTGCATGTGGATTCAGGTTGGGTGCCGGCGCATATCAACGTTGAAGAATTCGAGTCAGCAATTCGTACCGTTTGCGAACCAATTTTTAATAAGCCACTGGCAGAAATTTCCTTTGGCCACGTATTGGTTAATCTGTTTAACACTGCGCGTCGCTTCGAAATGGAAGTACAGCCACAATTGGTGTTATTGCAAAAAACACTGTTATACGTGGAAGGCTTGGGACGTACGCTATATCCGCAGTTAGATTTATGGCAAACCGCAAAACCATTTTTAGAAAAATGGATGAAAGAGCAGTTGGGTTGGCGTGCGGTCGTGCGTTCTATACAAGAAAACGCACCATTTTGGGCAGAAAAACTGCCAGAAATGCCGACCTTGCTTTATGATTATCTGAAGAGTCAACGGCCGCAAGCGCTGGCACGTCAGCAAATCCTAGCGCAAATGCGCGAGGCGCAACAATTGCAGAGCCAAAAAATCGGTTGGGCAGCACTGACGTGTGGCTTAATTATTAGTACAACAATTTTATATGTAACGGCGCAGCCATTGTGGTTGGTTGCATCTACTGCAGCAGCAGCGATATTGAGTAGTATCGCGCTGTGGCGTCGAAAAAGTTCATAACAAACGAGGCATGACATGGGTGGAGTAAGTCTTTGGCAATTGCTGATTATTTTGGTGATTGTGGTGTTGTTATTTGGCACAAAACGATTACGTAACATTGGTTCTGATCTAGGCTCAGCAGTAAAAGGCTTTAAAAAATCAGTGAGCGATGATTCTTCAGCAGACCAAGCTGAAAGTAAGCAACTGGATCAAAAACAGCAAGCTGCTGATCAAGACAAAGATAAGTAATTCAGATGTTTGATATCGGCTTTTGGGAACTCATCGTGATTGCCATTCTGGGCTTGATCGTATTGGGCCCAGAACGATTGCCGGGTGCGCTGCGTGGTTTGCAACGCACCGTGCGCAGTGTGCGTGAATTTTCAAGTAACGTGCAAAATGAACTCAAGCATGAGCTGCGTATTAAAGAACTGCACGAGCACTTACAAAAAGCCGAACAGCTCGATATGGATAAATTACCCCCAGAACTACAGCGTTCCGTTGCCGAACTGAAAGCAGCTGCCCAGCAAGTTCAACGCCCTTATGCACCGAAACAAGAAAGCTCAGCAACACCCAAAAGCGATGATAGCAGCAAGCATGAGTAGCCAATCGCCATTAATTGATCACCTGCTGGAACTTCGAAATCGCCTTTTACGCAGCGTGATTGCTGTGGGTTTGGTGTTTGTGGTGGCGGCTATCTTTGCCGAAGAGCTCTATCGTTTGCTAGCAGCGCCGATGTTGGCGAGCTTACCGCAAGGCGCAAGTATGATCGCGACCGATGTAGCGACGCCATTCTTTACCCCATTTAAGTTGGCGTTTGTGGTCTCGATTGCAATCGCGGTGCCTTATTTATTGTGGCAGCTCTGGGCATTTATTGCGCCAGGGCTGTACCGTAAAGAAAAACGTTTGGTGGTACCGTTGCTCGCCAGTAGCACATTACTGTTTTATGCCGGTGCTGCTTTTGCTTATTTTGTCGTACTCCCACTAGCCTTGAGCTTCTTTGCTTCAGCGGCTCCTGAAGGAGTGACCGTTGCTACCGACATTGCCAGCTATCTTGATTTTGTGCTGACTATTTTTATGGCGTTTGGCATTGCCTTCGAAACGCCAGTTGCCATTATTTTGCTATGTTGGACTGGGGTAACTAATGTCGCTGCATTGCGTAAAAAGCGCCCGTATATTATTGTCGGTGCTTTCGTGGTGGGTATGTTACTCACGCCGCCCGACGTTATTTCACAAACCTTATTAGCTATACCCATGTGGTTATTGTTTGAACTAGGTTTAGTGATCGCGGGTCTATATTCAAACGATTCAAAAACCGAACAACATCAGGAATAAATTATGACCAAGCAGTTTGTGGTTCTTTCAATTGCTGCCATGTCGGTAGTCTGGGCCATTTCAAGCCCGGCTCAAGCGCAGTCACTCGAACAGCAGTTAGCGCAATGTACAACTATCAAAAACCCACTGAAGCGACTTGTTTGCTTCGATGATGTGGCTGCTGGAAATGCTACAGCACCAGCTGCAAGCACCAATAGCCCAGTAGCAGGAACGCCAGCATCTGAACGTGCGCAACAACGCGCGAATAATCAAGGTCGTGCGCAACAGACTGAAACAGCGGAAAGTAAACGCGAGCGTTTTGGTTTTGAACATTTGCCAGACGAAGATGCGGAAAACGCCAAACCAGAACGTATGGATATCCGTATCGCTAGTTATTCAAAAAATAGAGTCGGCGTACTGACGATTGAAACTACCGATGGTCAAGTTTGGGAACAAATTAGCGCTGAACGTTTTACGATCAAAGAAGGCGAGCCGTACTACCTTGAGCGCGGCTTGTTTGGTAGCTACTTCTTCCTTGGCCGGGAAGATAGCCCGCGTCGTACGCGCGTCAAACGCATTAAGTAATGCGCTGGTTTGATAGCGGCGTCAATTTAACGAACGGTAAGCTTTATCGGGATGTGGAGGCGGTGCTCGAGCGCGCCGCCGCCGCTGGTGTCGAAAAACTGTTAGTGATTGGCACGAATGTTCGTGAAAGTGCTGACGCAATTGCCTTGTGCGACAGCTTTCCAAAGCAATTATTGGCAACCGTGGGGGTTCACCCGCATGATGCCGCGGCCGCTGAACCCAACTTCATCAATCAACTTCGGGAACTCGCCAATCATGAAAATGTTGTGGCCATCGGTGAGTGCGGACTCGATTTCAATCGGAATTATTCACCGCAAGCAATACAGCTTGAAGTTTTTGAAGCCCAGCTGGCACTCGCAGCGGAACTACAGCTCCCCGTTTATCTGCATGAGCGCGATGCACAGCAACAACAATGTGATTTATTAGCACGTTATCAAGCAAAAATTCCGCGTATGCTAGCCCATTGTTTTACTGGTGGTAAAAAAGAACTTGCACGTTACCTCGAACTTGGTTGTTATATAGGCATAACAGGTTGGCTGTGTGATGAACGTCGAGGGCTCGAACTTCAGCAAGCTGTGTTAGATATTCCAGCAGATCGTCTGCTTTTGGAAACCGACGCACCATTCTTGCTACCGCGAACGATACGCCCTCGTCCTGCACAAAATGAACCATGTTATTTACCGGAAATCGGTCAATTTTTGGCGCAGCTGCGACACCAGGAAGTCAGAGAAATAGCTGCCCAGACATGGCAAAACAGCCTTCGTTTTTTTACAAAATAGGGAAGCTATGACATACAAAACTTTCCAGCAGTGGATGATTCTACTGGTGGTGTTGTGTTTTGGGGGCGCGCTGTCCGAGGCTCGATCAGAGCCGACAAAACCACTTATTTATTATCAGCAAGAGAGTGAAAATACGTCACTCCAGCAACTGATAGATTCGCCTGTGCAAAACTGGCAAACCATACCAGAAGGCGAAGCGGTGTCATTTGGTTACACGCCGAACGCCTATTGGTTCCGGATACGTGTCGGCGAACATGAAGCTGATCGAATGCTGTATATGGGGTATCCGTTACTCGATAGCATCGATGTTTATTTCGTGCAATCGGGTAAAGTTTTCAAGCAGCTCCATATGGGCGACCAATTGCCATTTAATGAGCGACCCGTCGATAATAAAAACTTTGTTGTCCCTTTACCTACGCATGCTGCTCACGATGTTTATATTCGAGTGAGAACCGAGAGTTCACTGCGATTTCCGTTAGAGATTTGGGCGCCGTTAGATTTTATGGAATCCCATCAATATCAAGTGGCGGCCACGGGGCTTTATTTTGGTTTATTGCTGTGTATGGCGATATATAACTTGTTTACCTTCTTGGTTACGCGTGACACAAACTTTTTAAATTACTCCGCTTACACGCTGTCTATTGGCTTATTGATGGCTGGCCTCGACGGTGTTGGCTACCAATATTTGTGGCCGAATTGGATTTGGTTACAAGACCGCATTGTGACCATGATCGGCAGTATTATGATTATGTTCGCCACCTTGGTGACTATGGGCGTGCTCCAAACCAAAGTTCACAGCGCCACCATTCATCGATGGTTACAACGCTTCATGATGGTGTTTGCGACCACATTTGTGTTGAGTATCTTTTTGCCGTACGCGGTACTTATTCCATTTGTACTGATATTGGCGGTTGTCAGTTGTAGTTTCCTGCTCGCCAGTGGGATTGTCCTGTGGCGTCGTGGGCTTATTTATGCACGCATTTATACGTTGGCATTAAGCGCGTTGTTAGCGGCGCTGTGTGTCAATGCCCTGGGTTATTTAGGCCTATTTGAATCAGTGTTCGTGCAACGCTACGCAATTATGGGAGCTTCGGCATTCGAAGTGCTGTTGTTGTCGTGGGCGTTGGCAATACGTTTTAACGATGGCCGTAAAGAACAATTGGTGCTCAAAGAACAAATGAACCATCAGCTGGAAGACATGGTATCGCAACGTACTGAAGAGTTGGAACGGGTGATGATGCGCTTGCAAAAGGCGAACCAAGAACTTGAACAGCGCAGCAATGAGGATGGCTTAACAGGTCTTTATAACCGCCGGTTCTTAAATCAGGAATTCAAGCGTGAATTTCGTCGGTGTCGCCGCAACGGCACCAGTTTAACCGTGATTATGCTCGATATAGACCATTTTAAAGCGCTAAATGATAGGTACGGGCATTTACTCGGCGACCAAATATTGATTGATTTGGCGCATTTGCTGAAGCGTAACTTACGTCGTGCAAGTGATACCTTGTATCGTTATGGTGGTGAAGAGTTTACTTTATTACTGCCAGATACAGATGAAGTAGGTGCGCGAGAACTCGCCGTGAAGCTTGCCACACTTGTACGGGAACACCCATTTGATACGGATCATGGTCCAATGCATATTACCGTCAGTATTGGTGTTGCGGTTGCTGCGGCGGGGGTCTATGATCAGCCCACACAATTACTTGCAACGGCAGATGACGCGCTATATCGCGCCAAAGCCGCGGGCCGCGATCAAATTCGTGTCATTGTGGAAAGAGAGCGCTCCGAGTCAACCTCAACTGAATAAGCGAAGGACAATTTATGCAGCATGTCAGTCAATTTCCATTCCGGCGTATGCGTCGTTTACGTCGCCATGACTTCAGCCGGCGTATGGTTGCCGAAAACCAACTCAGCCCAGCTGATTTCATTTATCCGGTATTTGTATTGCCCGGTGAACAACAGCGCGAAAAAGTTGCATCCATGCCAGGGGTCGAGCGTTTGTCGATTGATTTGCTAGTTGCGGAGTGTCAGGAAATTGCAGCGCTAGGTATTCCGGCCGTGGCTTTGTTCCCGGTAACTCCAGTTGAAGATAAATCACTTACAGCTGAAGCTGCTTGGGATGATAATGGTTTAGCGCAACGTGCTGTGCGAGCGATTAAAGCGACGGTTCCTGAACTTGGTGTAATTACCGACGTGGCTCTCGACCCGTTCACCACGCATGGTCAAGACGGCATTATTGACGAGCAAGGCTACGTGCAAAACGATATCACCACTGAGGCACTGGTACGCCAGGCGTTATCGCATGCACGCGCAGGCGCCGATGTGGTGGCTCCGTCAGATATGATGGATGGGCGTATTGGCGCCATTCGTGAAGCACTCGAAGAGCATGGCTTTATCAACGTGCAGATTATGGCGTACTCGGCCAAGTATGCATCGGCGTTTTACGGGCCATTTCGCGATGCAGTCGGCTCAGCGGGTAACTTGAAAGGTGGTGATAAGAAAACCTATCAGATGGACCCTGCTAATTCAGATGAAGCCCTACATGAAGTTGCGTTGGATATTGACGAGGGTGCTGACATGGTTATGGTAAAGCCAGGCATGCCGTATATTGATATCGTGCGCCGTGTAAAAGATACCTTCAAGGTACCGACGTTTGCTTATCAAGTTAGCGGTGAATACGCCATGATGCAGGCTGCTATTGCGAATGGGTGGCTGAGCGAAGCGGTAATTATGGAGTCGCTATTAGGCTTTAAGCGTGCCGGTGCCGACGGTATCTTGACGTATTTTGCCAAGTACGCAGCACAGCAATTACAGCAGAAATAATTTATTGCGGCATCGAGTGGGTCAGCATGTCGATTAGCAGGCCCTCTCGTAGCGCGCCCTCGGCAATTTCAACACGCTGAATATCTAACTGCTCCACTAATGCAATCAAGATACACAGTCCGCCAACGAATACAGCTTGGCGATCGCGGCGAATACCTAATTTACCTAATCCGCTGACGTGACCGATAGCGCACGCCTTGGTCAGAACTTCACGCAACCATTGTTGACACATGGGCAACTGTTCACCGCGTTCGTTCATGTCGTATAGCGCACGAAACGTTCCCGAAGCACCACTGACATGCTGCCAACCACTTTGCTTAAAACGTGCCGCGTGCGGTTCAATGAGCGCGCAGGCTGCTGCAATTGCGCGTTGACATGCGTTATCGGTAATCACTTGCTCGGGGAAATATTGATTTTGCCAGGTCACGCAACCCATATCGAGACTCACCAAGTGTTTCGGCGCAACGCCTTCGCCAACGATAACCTCAGTACTTGCTCCTCCAATATCTAAAACTAAAACAGCTTTTTGAGAGTGGAGCAAATGCTGCGTAGCACCTTGATAAATAAGTCTTGCTTCAGCCTCGCCACTAATCACTTCAATTGCGTGCCCTAATGCTTGCTTGAATTGTGTAAGCATCGCATCACTGTTGCTGGCTTTTCTTAACGTGGCCGTTGCGACGCAACGAATGCGTTCGGTGGGAATATCTTTAAGGAGATTGGCAAAGCCGAGTAGGCAATCGACGCCGCGAGTAATTGCGGCATCACTGACAACAAGCTGCTCATTAAATCCATCGGCTAGACGAACTTTTTGCCGATAGCGACCTAAAATGCGGTAGTGGCCGTTACGCTTCACCGTGGCAATAATTAAATGAAAACTATTGGAGCCTAAATCTATGGCGGCGAAGCGTGCGTCCTGCGTCATGCTGTGTTACCGAGTCGGTTTACGACCGCCACTTCGTCGCTGTTGGTTGCCGCCACTACGGCGACCTCCGCGAGGGCGACGCTGATTCGAGCGCGGTGTTTTCAAATCAGTTAATAATGCCGTTGGGTCATATTTTGTCACCGGAATACTGTGACCAATATATTCCTCAATGGCTGGCAGATTATAAACATATTCTTCGCAGGCTAGGTTAACCGCTTTGCCGCTGGCACCGGCACGGCCAGTGCGGCCAATACGGTGGACATAATCTTCAAAATCATCGGGTAAGTCGTAGTTATAAACATGACTGACTTCAGGTATGTGAAGGCCACGCGCAGCAACATCGGTAGCGACCAAAAAGTCGAGTTCACCATCGGTAAACTGCTCGAGAATTTTGAGGCGTTTGCGCTGTGGCACGTCACCGGTTAACAAACCAACGCGATGGCCATCAGCTTCAAGCCAATTGAAAACTTTCTCGCAGGTATGCTTGGTGTTGGCGAAAATAATCGCTTTATCTGGCCAATCTTCTTCGATAAGAGTCAGCAATAGCTTGATTTTGTCTTGCTTGGACGGATAAAACAGCTCTTCGCTAATACGCTCACCGGTTTTACGCAATGGCTCAACTTCAACTTTGGTTGGTGAGTCCATGTGTTCATAGGCAAGTTCCTGTACGCGCTGCGACAAGGTAGCAGAGAACAGTAAACTTTGGCGTTGGCCCGGTGCTGGCATTTTGTTGAACATGTAGCGAATATCTTTAATGAAGCCTAAATCGAACATGCGATCGGCTTCATCAAGCACCACGGTTTGGATTTTATCGAGTTGATAAATGCCTTGCTTGTAATAATCAATCAAGCGACCTGTCGTACCAATGAGGATATCAACGCCTTCTTCGAGCTGTTGCCGTTGAGAATCGTAACCCTCGCCCCCATACACAATACCAAGGCGCATATCACAATGCTTCGCAAGTTGTTCGGCGTCATTGGCAATCTGAATGGCAAGCTCACGCGTTGGCGCCATAATAATGGCACGCGGATAGCGTTTCTCACCGTCACGAGGGTTATTAAGCAACGTGGTAAACGTTGCAATTAAAAACGCCATCGTTTTACCAGTGCCTGTTTGGGCCTGGCCTGCAACGTCTTTTCCGATTAACGCAATCGGTAAGCTCAATGCTTGTATCGGTGTACAATATTCAAATCCTGCACTTTCCAGTGCGGACAATACCTGCGGATGCAGGTCGAGATCGGCGAAGCGTGTCTCTGTTAAGTGTGTTTTACTCATGGCGTAAGCATATCAGTTTGCGCTAACATTCAAAAACAGAAATAATAGTGTTTTATTATTTCACGCGAATTCAGCAGCGGAGATTATCATGAGTGACAAAATTGTTCAGCTAAGTGATGAAAGTTTTGAGAGCGATGTTCTTAATTCTGACAAGCCAGTATTAGTAGATTTTTGGGCCGAGTGGTGTGGTCCATGCAAAATGATCGCACCAATCTTGGACGATATTGCCAACGAATACGGCGACCGCATCACTGTCGGTAAACTGAACGTTGACCACAACAATCAAACCCCACCGAAGTACAACATCCGTGGTATTCCTACTTTGTTGTTGTTCAAAAACGGTGAAGTCGCAGGTACTAAAGTAGGTGCGTTGTCTAAAGCGCAACTGGCTGAGTTCATTGAACAAAACCTGTAATTGCTAGACAGATTCGGCGGGTTGTTGAAACTGATCTTCAGCAACCTTTGCCGAGCTTTTGCACAAAATGAGCTGAAAAACTGGACGTTTTTTCATTTAAGTGTTACTTTTCTGGCATAACAATTCTTCAGGATGCCAGCCTTCCGGCAACCGAGCAGTCAAATCCCGAACTGATTTAATAAACTGGTTTAACTGAATAAACGTGTAACTATTTCCATTGGCCAAAAAAGTCATAACCCCCCTATGAATCTAACAGAATTAAAAAATAAACCTGTGAACGAGCTTGTTCAGCTCGCAGACACAATGGGCCTTGAGTCCATGGCGCGCATGCGCAAACAAGATATTATTTTCGCCATTTTGAAAGCACATGCGAAAAGCGGTGAAGATATTTACGGCGACGGTGTGCTCGAGATTTTGCAAGATGGCTTTGGCTTTTTGCGGTCTGCAGACTCGTCTTACTTGGCCGGCCCAGACGATATTTACGTCTCACCAAGCCAAATTCGACGCTTCAACTTGCGTACCGGCGATACCGTATCAGGAAAGATTCGACCGCCGAAAGAAGGCGAACGCTATTTTGCCCTCCTGAAAATCCGCGAAGTTAACTTCGACAAACCAGAAAATTCCCGCAACAAAATTTTATTCGAAAACTTAACGCCACTGCATGCTGACGAACGTATGCGTATGGAGCGTGGTAACGGTTCAACCGAAGACATTACTGCGCGAGTTCTCGATTTAGCATCGCCAATTGGTAAAGGTCAGCGTGGCTTGATTGTCGCGCCACCGAAAGCGGGTAAAACCTTATTGCTCCAGAATATTGCCCAGTCAATTGCTGCCAACCATCCTGAGTGCGTATTGATGGTACTTCTTATTGACGAGCGTCCAGAAGAAGTGACCGAAATGCATCGTTTGGTGAAAGGCGAAGTGGTTGCGTCAACCTTTGATGAGCCAGCAAGTCGTCACGTGCAAGTTGCTGAGATGGTTATTGAGAAGGCGAAACGTCTTGTTGAGCACAAGAAAGACGTGGTTATCTTGCTGGATTCAATTACTCGTTTAGCACGCGCCTACAACACGGTGATTCCAAGCTCAGGTAAAGTTTTGACGGGTGGTGTGGATGCCAATGCGTTACACAAACCGAAGCGCTTCTTTGGTGCTGCGCGTAATGTTGAAGAGGGTGGTAGCTTAACTATTATCGCCACAGCGTTAATCGATACCGGCTCGAAGATGGACGAAGTCATCTACGAAGAGTTTAAAGGTACCGGTAATATGGAACTGCACCTCAACCGTAAGATTGCTGAAAAGCGTGTCTTCCCAGCCATTGATTTCAATCGTTCAGGTACGCGTCGTGAAGAGTTGCTCACCTCGCAAGATGAACTGCAGAAAATGTGGATTCTTCGCAAAATCGTTCACCCAATGGGCGAAACCGAAGCCATGGAATTCCTCATTGATAAATTGCAGATGACGAAAACCAACGATGAGTTCTTCGAAGCGATGAAACGCCAAAAGAGCTAGAATGAATCAGCGGCCTCTCTTTTCATGGGAGGGGCCGCAGTTTTATCTCCAATTTTCCCTTTAATTTGTGAATTCGCTTGCGCTATATCTTATTTATCGTTATTACTTGTTGAATAAAAATTAAAACGATAAAAAGGATTTGTTGAGATGGCGTTCAAGCATCGGTTTTTAATTTCCTCTTTGTTGGTACTATCTCTCGCCGCTTGCGGTGATGGTGAAGTATTCCAAAACGGCCAACCACCAGGTGATCCAACCGGTGATGGTGGCGGCGATGACGGCGGTTCACAAACGACGCCGGTAGCCTCAGCAAGTAGTCTCACGGTAACCGAATTGACGCCCAACGATGCCGTGCAGGCAGAAGTGGTTGTGACGCTTTCGGAGGCATCTGGGTCAGCGGCATCGTTGAGCTATGCCACAACAAATGGCACTGCGCTTGCTACCGAACATTATCGTTCGACCACTGGAACCTTAGAGTTTGCTGCCGGGCAAACATCCAAATCATTTTCCGTACCGATTATCTCGAACAACTATTATGGTAGCGATAAATCGTTCACCGTTAACTTTTCTGGCGCTAGCGGCCTTGAGCTGGGCGTTTCCGCCATTGAAGTAACGATAAAGAACAACGATGCAATTCCGTCGCTACAATTTAGTCAGCCGCAATTTAAAACCTCTGAACAGGCTGGCGAAATTGAAGTATTGGCGCGTTTGAGTCATGCCTCAGAAACACCCGTCACGTTTGCCGTTAGCTTGGCCGGTACAGCAACCCGAGATAGCGATTACACGATCGCGGAACAAGCGTTTTCAATACCTGCATTTACGACACAGGTTGAGATTCCTTTAGTGATGCTAAGCGATGATCTCAAAGAGGGCGGCGAAACCATTGTGCTAGGCCTCAACAATGCTGATGGTGCATCAATTAATAGCGCCAGAAGTATGTTGACGGTCATGATATCCGGCGATGCGGTGTTAGCGGATACCGGCTATGTGGGGTACTACAATGCCGGCAACTACAACGCAGCGACAGCAGCAGCTGGTTACGAAAATCAAGATGCCGATTATGGGCGAGACACAGGTGCGGAAGGCACCTTCGATGATGACGGTCAGGGCAATTTAAATTTCACCAAGCTTGATTTTAACGGTAACGCGCTACCCCGCACAGCTACAGCGTTCGAATGTGTACGTGATAATTTGTCTGGGACAGTGTATGCGGTTTGGGGCAGTCCGACCTATATCGATGGTTGGAATAATCCAGCAAATCTCTATCGTTGGTATAATTCAGATCCAGCAAATAATGCTGGCAATGCGGGTACTTATAGTCCGAATGAATTAGAGCCGAATCTTGATGAAACCTATTATACCGCGCCAACTTGTGAATTCCCTGGCATCGAAGGTGGTGAGATTGACTATGAAGCAGGCTGTACCAGCGAAAACTATCTCAATTATTTGAATGTGTTGGGTTATTGCGGCTTCAGTGATTGGCGTTTACCTACCGTCAACGAAGCGCAAAGTAGCTCATTGTTTGGGCAACTACTTTCCTACGACGCGAATTATTTCCCAGATGTCGCGCAATTTAGCTCGACTAAAATTATGACCTCATCGCCAGCCGCAGATAATGCCGGTGCAGCTTGGTGTTGGGACATCCAGAATGCGCGCCGTATGCTGTGTAACAAGAATGATTACATCAGTATTCGTGCCGCCCGTAATCCAGCTGTTCGCGAGTAAAAAGGAGACTCATGATGAAAAAGTTAACTTATCTTTCGCTAATGGCCTGTGTATTGAGTGCATCAAGCATCGTTGAAGCGTCGTGCAAATATGAATCGATTCAACCGAATACTGCACCTGATCAATTCTATGATAACCGTGATGGCACCGTTCTGGATGTTCGCACCGGTCTTACTTGGTCTTTATGCTTGTACGGTCAAGCCTATGAAGCCAGCAATAACAGTTGCACCGGTTCGCCGACAGCGGTAACCGACTGGAGTGAAGCGCTCAATGCACAAGATGACTTTAACCATGGTGATGTCACCGATTGGCGATTACCGAATATTAAAGAGCTAGCAACGTTGGTTGAGTATGCGTGTTTCGACCCAGCCATTCGTACCGAAGTATTTCCGGAAACACCAAGCTCACCGTTTTGGACGAATACGCCTGATGCCGAAGATATCGACCCTGCACCATTAGCGTTGGGCCGCTATATCGATTTTTATGACGGTAGCGAATTCAATGATAATCCGGCAGTCTCGCGGTTTATCCGTTTTGTTCGCACCGCTGAATAGCGTTAGTTTTCGCTTTTTAAAGCCAACTCGGTCAGTAAAGCAAAATGGTCTGAGCCAAACGGCGGTAACCGTTTGAGCTCAACCAACATGAAGTGATTGCTGTGAAATACGTGATCAAGCGGCCAGCGCATGATCGGTATTTTGGCGTGAAACGTGTTGTATATTCCTCGTCCCATTCGCGGATCAAGTAACTGACTTTCTTCGATAAATGCACGCGTTGATTTGGACCAAGCGACATCGTTAAGGTCACCGGTAACAATCACCGGACCATTCTCGCGTTTCGCTTGGCCAGCAACGAGCATTAATTCGTTATCGCGCTGTTTAGATTTCTCATTTTCGGTTGGGCTTGGCGGGGCAGGATGCACGCAGTGCATTCGTATGACCCGCGTCGGTAATTGCAAATCAAAATGCATTGAAGGCACGCCTGCTTGAACTAAGTCGGTGACTTCAATGTTACTCATGGGCCATTTTGAATACACCATCATGCCGTATAAATTATTCTGTGGCTTGCGTATAACGTGAGGTAGGTCGTCTTCAATATCCCGAAACTGCTGTTCCCACCATTCGTCGGTTTCAACCGCAACAATAACGTCGGGGCGATGGTTATTAATGATTTGAGTGAGTTCAACGGCTCGACGATTGGGCTCAAGCACATTCACGGTTAACAATCGAATGTGTTCGTCTACGTTGGCTTCGTCACGCTTTCGCTTGTATCGTTTCACCGTGCGTTGGGCAAATGGCGTATATGGGAAAATCCACCAAAATTGCCAAGCCCCGCAAGCTAATTGCGCCGCGATCAATAGCCAGGTGCTCAGTTGATCAGCAGGAAGAAAAATAGCACTGGCCATTAATAGGAACAACGCAACAGCAGTTTGCTGCAAACGCGGGAAGTCCCATACCCGGACCCACCAAATTGTTTTGTTCAACCGCGGCAATAAACTGGTTAGTATCAGTAAGCCAGTCACGCAGGTAATGATCCAAAAAGCCAGCATTTCGATATCCCTATGAGTTCGTCGAGTCAGCGCTGAAAACTATAACAAAAACATTTATACTGCGCCCTGACTTATTGGTAAAACATAAACCACAGCGAGAGCCCGAGTGAAATATCAAGACCTACGCGATTTCATGGCGTTGTTAGAGAAGCGCGGTGAGTTAAAGCGCATACAGCATGAAATTGATCCCTATCTTGAAATGACTGAGATTGCCGACCGGACGTTGAAGGCAGGTGGCCCTGCGCTGCTATTTGAAAACGTGAAAGGGCATGATATTCCGGTACTGGCCAACTTATTTGGTACGCCAGAGCGTGTTGCTTTGGGTATGGGGCAAGAATCGGTCGAGGCTTTGCGTGATGTCGGCAAACTCTTAGCGTTCTTAAAAGAACCGGAGCCACCAAAGGGTTTTCGTGATGCGATTAACATGTTGCCGATGTACAAAAAAGTACTCAGCATGTCACCCAAACAACTGAAAAAGGCTCCATGCCAATCGGTTGTGCTTGAAGGTGATGACGTCGATTTAACCCAACTACCGATTCAGCATTGCTGGCCGGGTGATGTAGCCCCGCTGATTACTTGGGGACTCACAGTGACTCGTGGGCCACACAAAGAACGCCAAAACTTGGGCATTTATCGCCAACAATTACTCGGCAAGAATAAAGTGATTATGCGCTGGTTATCGCATCGCGGTGGTGCGCTAGATTTCCAAGAGTGGAAACGCGCACATCCAGGCGAAAATTTTCCCGTAGCGGTTGCTTTAGGTGCTGACCCGGCAACGATTCTTGGCGCGGTAACACCAGTGCCAGATAGTTTATCGGAGTACGCATTTGCTGGCCTGCTGCGCGATGGAAAAACAGAAGTGGCCAAATGTATTAGCAATGACCTACAAGTGCCGGCGCATGCTGAAATTATTCTAGAAGGTTACATTGCGCCGAATGAAATGGCGCCGGAAGGGCCTTATGGTGACCACACGGGTTACTATAACGAAGTTGATGAGTTCCCCGTGTTTACGGTGACTCACGTGACCATGCGCGAAAAGCCTATTTACCATAGCACGTATACCGGACGGCCACCGGATGAGCCGGCGGTACTTGGCGTCGCCCTAAATGAAGTGTTTGTGCCGCTACTACAAAAGCAATTTCCAGAAATTGTTGATTTCTACCTGCCACCCGAGGGCTGTTCCTATCGGGTCGCGGTGGTGACCATGAAGAAGCAATATGCCGGCCATGCGAAGCGCGTGATGATGGGCGTATGGAGCTTCTTGCGCCAGTTTATGTACACCAAGTTTGTGATTGTTTGCGACGATGATGTGAATGCTCGTGACTGGAAAGATGTGATTTGGGCAATGACGACGCGCATGGACCCATCACGCGATACGGTTCTGGTAGAAAATACACCAATTGACTACCTCGATTTTGCGTCGCCGGTATCTGGTCTTGGCTCGAAAATGGGCATGGATGCGACCAATAAATGGCCTGGCGAGACTGACCGTGAATGGGGTGTACCTATTGTCATGGATGCTGAAGTGAAGCAACGTGTTGATGCGTTGTGGGACGAACTCGATATTCTTTAAGGAAACAACGCTGTTATGAAACAACTCGTGTGTCGTGTTGCGACCATAGAAAATTTGACGCCCAACGTGTATCGCATTGTGTTAGCACTACCAGAGCCGATTGAATTCCAAGCTGGGCAATATATTCAAGTGGTTATGGGTGAGCGGGACAAACGACCGTTTTCGATTGCTTCCTGCCCATCGAAGACCTCCGAGCTTGAACTGCATGTTGGGGCGACCGCAGATAACCCGTATGCGATGGAAGTTTTGCAAAAAATGCGTGATACCGGTTCAATTACGATTGAAGCTCCATTAGGTGAAGCGTGGTTGCGTCAGGATAGCGAGCGACCTCTCATTCTTATTGCTGGCGGTACTGGCTTTTCTTACACCTGGTCTATCTTGCAAGCTCATTTACGGAGCCAGTCGTCACGCCCAGTAACTTTGTACTGGGGGGGTCGCAAGCCGGAAGATTTATATTTAGATAAGCGACTACAAGAGCTCGCTGAGCAGCACGAAAATATGCATTATTGCCCCGTCGTTGAGCACGCACCGGATACATGGCACGGAGCTCAGGGGCTTGTGCATCACGCGGTGATGGCTGATCAAACTGATCTTAACGAAGCGGATATTTACGTAGCGGGGCGCTTTGAGATGGTACGCGTTATCCGCGATGCGTTTCATGCGCAAGGTTTACCGTTGTCACAACTTTACGGTGATGCACTGGCGTTTATCTAGCCAGGTCTGTTATACTCGCCGCGCAATTTACCAAGGGGTGCCCGCCAGCATAATCGGTTGGGCTGAGATGCAATTTGCAAACCCTTTGCACCTGATCCGGTTAATACTGGCGTAGGGATGGTAGCAATTTACTCCATTATAAAACCTGCCCGACCGGATTGTTTCTGACTAAGTTTTGAGGAAATAATCCATGTTATCACCTGCTTTACTATTACTTGCAAGCGTTGCTTCCGAAGACCCCATTGAACGGATAGCGGTTCAAGGTCAATATCGATCTGTTTACGTGAATGAAGCGCCAACAAGTGTGTCAGTGCTTACTTCTGATGTGATTGGCCAACGCCATGGCACCCACATGGAAGAGGTGCTGAATATTATTCCAAACCTTAACTTTTCCAGTGGCAGCTCACGCGCGCGATTCTTACAAATCCGCGGCATTGGTGAACGTAGTCAGTTTGTTGATCCGATTAATCCATCAGTCGGCATCTTGATTGATGGCATCAACTATAGCGGCTTAGGTCAGGCTGCACAGTTATTCGATATCAGCCAAGTGGAAGTGTATCGTGGGCCACAAAGTGGGCGCTTCGGAGCGGATGGGATGGCCGGTATGCTCGTGCTCGAAAGCACGCAAGCAGGCACTCAGTTTGATGGGTTTTGGCAACTCGGCGCAGCGAACTATGGTGCGGTTGAAGGCGGTTTTGCTGCTGGCGGTGAACTTGGCGTTTTAGGACGGGCTCGGCTGAGTGTGTATCAGCAAGCTGACGATGGCTTTACCGAAAATACTTATTTGCAGCGTGACGACACCCAATCACGTTCAGAGCGAATCGCTCGTTTCAATTTGTGGACCGAGCTAGCCGATACATGGCAATTGCGCTCAACTGCGCATTTGTACCGTCAAGATAATGGCTATGATGCGTTTTCACTCGACAATACCCGTCAGACGCTCTCGGATGAGCCAGGTCAAGACGATGCGACCATGAAAGCGGCGCGCATGGCGTTGTCGTATACCGGTGCGGATACCCATGAAACTGTACTCAGTTACAGCATCATGAGCGCCGACACGGTCTATAGCTACGATGAAGATTGGAGTTATGTCGGTATCGCCCCAGGTTGGGAATATTCATCGACCGACGCGTATTGGCGCGACCGTCAAGATCAAACCTTTGAGGCTCGTTGGCTCAGTACACAGCCGGCAACGATGTTTGGCGTACCTACCGATTGGGTGGTGGGCTGGTACTATCTCGATCGAACTGAGAACTTAAAACGCGAATTTATGAACTGGGATACATACATGGATGATATGTTCGTCAGTGATTATGCGAGCAAACGTAACGCACTCTATGCAGAGGTCACGCAAAACCTCTCTGAGCAGTGGCAATTGATCACCGGATTGCGCCTAGAGCGTTATCGCAACGCTTATCAAGATTCCAACGCGGTGGCGGTAAACCCCAAAGACACCATGGTTGGTGGTCGAATTAGTCTTAACTATAAACCAGCACTAGGGCATATGGCCTATATCACGTGGTCACGTGGTTATAAAACCGGCGGCGTGAACGCTGAAGCATTGGGTAAAGCAACAGATAACCCGGAACTCGAAGAGTTTTTGTTGCAGCGCTCGAGCTTTGCACCGGAATACCTGACTAGCTTAGAAGCGGGTTATAAGTACATTAACGCCGATGATACGCTGTCATTAAATGTCGCGCTGTTTGCGCAAAATCGCGACGATGTGCAACTGAAAAGTTGGATTAATCGCGCCCAAACCTTTATTGGTTACATTGAAAATGCGGCGGGAGGCAAAGTTCAGGGGCTTGAAGCTGAGCTTAATTTGAAGCTGACGCCACAGCTTTCATGGTTTACCAACGTTGGTTTATTAGATACCAAAATTGAAGGTTTTGTGACTGAAGACGGCGTTGATATGGAAGGTCGCGATCAGGCTCAAGCACCAAACTATCAGGTGAATACCGGTATTCATTGGCAGTTCAATAACGATATCAGCGCTACCGTGCAGATAGACAGCAAAGATAGTTTTTACTTTTCTGACTCGCACAATAGCCAAAGCGATGCTTTTAGCCTATTACATGCAAGTTTGCAGTGGCAATTGAATGCTTGGCACATCAAGCTTTGGGGACGTAACCTGACGAATGAAGATTACGCCACACGCGGATTTTATTTTGGTAATGACCCACGTGATGAATATCAGCCTACGACTTATGTCCAGTGGGGTGAGCCACGTCGAGTTGGTATAACTTTTAACTACGCAATGTAATTGGGAGCGAAAATTGGAAAGTATCGCCATTGCTTTTGCGTTGTTGTACTTATTGCTTGCAGCACGCCAGTCTGTTTGGTGTTGGCTAGCAGGCGCTATAAGTTGCGCAATTTATACCTTGCTCATGTTCCAAGTGCAGCTGTACATGGAGGCAGGGTTGCAAGCCATTTATGTTGCTTTATCGGGGTATGGCTGGTGGCAATGGCGATTTGGTCAGGCGCGGGTTGCCGCGCAAGACATCACCGAGTATTCGTGGTGGTGGCATGCCCGTGCTGTTATTCTGCTGGCGCTGATAGCTAGCGCATGTGCTTGGTTGTTGGGGCGCTATACCAACGCCGATCAAGTGTGGTTAGACAGTTTTACTACGGTGTATAGTTTGTTTGCGACATGGCTACTCACACGGAAATTATTTTCTAACTGGTTATATTGGTTGGTGATTGATAGTGTGTATATATACTTATATGCCATCAAAGGTTTTGAAAAAACGAGTGGGCTTTTTGCGATTTATATCGTACTGATACTATATGCCATGTGGAATTGGCGTCGGAGTCAAAAGGAATTATGCAACAACACTGGTTAACAAATTTACCAATACACGGCGTGATGAAAACCGAACCGTTGTTACGCGGAGTCGCCAACGATGTGTATAAAATTACTGCAACCAGCGGCGTTTATGTCCTCAAACACTTTCGCTTTGATCACCCCTACGGTCTCGATCGCGATCAAGAAGTGACGGTTCAGCAAATCTTATTCAATCACGGTCTAGCACCAGAAGTTTTGCATTACGATCCGGTACAAGGGCTGATGCTACAGGCGTTTATAGAAACGCCGGATTTAGCACATGACAAAAAATCGATGGGCACGAAGATTCAACGCTTAGGCGAAATTTGTGCTCATATTCATCGTTTACCGGTTGATGTTCCAGTGTGGTCGCTGCGTTGCCGCGTGCAACGATATTGCGACAATTTGGCACAATATGAACCGGAACGTGCTCGACAGTTTCAAAAGTTATTGCAACAACAGCGCAAGCTCTTGGATAGCTTTGGCAACAATCCAGTGTTCTGTCACAATGATCTCGCTTTTCATCACGTATTCTTGAGCCAGCCGCCACAAGTGATTGATTGGGAATATTCGGGGCTTGGAGAACGCTATTTTGATCTCGCCAATTGTATTCAGGTGAATCAATTAGAACACGGCGAACAGCGCGCGTTCATCAATGCTTACGAAGGTGCATCGGGTGAACGCATTGATATGCAGCATCTCGCCAATTGGTTAGAACTGTCTCAAACCATTAGTCGCTTGTGGTACGAATTACATCATCATTTGCAACATCATCATTTATAACGGTGTCACACCCGAGGAGAGTCTATGTCTAAGCTTACTGACCGCATGTACGGATTGTTAGCTGAGGATGAAGATGCTCGGGTTTGTAAAGATATCCCAGAGAGCGCTTGTAACGATCAACCGCAAGCGTTTATGGCGCATTTATGGTCACTGACACTCACGAAGTTGGGCGACTCTTTAGTCAGCGCACGCCTCGTTTTGCCTTGGATGCTCACAGCACTGGGCGCACCTAGCATATTCATTAGCGCGTTAGTGCCGTTACGGGAATCTTTGGCGTTGCTACCGCAACTATTTATTGCGCAACAAATGCGACAAACCCCGATTCGAAAATGGTTCTGGGTGGTAGGTAGCGTTGGTCAAGCTGCGACGCTCATAGGTATGGTCGTTGCAATTGTTGTGACCGAAGGCACCGTATTAGGCTGGGCTATTGTCATCTTGTTGGCTTTGTTTAGCTTGTCGCGCGGCGTCTGTTCGGTAGCTATTAAAGATGTGCAAGGTAAAACCATTTCAAAAACTCGGCGTGGACGTCTCTCAGGCTTAGCTGCCTCAGTGGCTGGATTGCTTTCGTTGGTCACTGCTTTGGTGATTATTTTCGCGCCGCAGGTAACCGACATTGGACGCGAAGGGGATGCTTGGTTATTTATCCTGTTATTGAGCTTTGCTGCACTGCTATGGTTTACCGCAGCGCTTATTTACGCCAGTGTTCCAGAAGTACCCGGCGCCACTGAAGGCGGCGGTAATGCGCTGGTTGAAGCTCTGAAATCAATTCGTTTGCTGTGGCAAGACAAAAACTTTGGGCAATTTGTTTTAACCCGAGCTTTATTAGTTGCGTCAGCCTTTGCTATTCCATATATCGTGGTGATGATTCAACGTAGCGGCGAAGGTAGTTTAACGAGTCTGGGTGGCCTGATGTTAGCAAGTGGGTTAGCGGGAATGCTTGCGGGACGGTTTTGGGGTCGATGGTCTGATAGCGCCAGTCATCATGTTATGGCGGCTGCCGCAGCAATGGCCTCATTCGTTATGGCGGTGGCTCTAGCGCTTTATATGATGATGCCAGAGCTATTGGCGCAGCAGTGGCTTGCTGGATTACTCATTTTTAGTGCCGCTGTGGCGCACCACGGTGCGCGTGTTGGCCGTAAAACCTATTTAGTGGATATGGCGACGCAAGAAAATCGCGCACAATTTACCGCCGTTTCGAATACGGTGATTGGCATTGTGCTATTGCTAGGTATTTTACTCGGTGTGCTTGAGAGCTTTGCAGGGGTTGAGGCGGTTATCAGCTTATTGGTTTTGCTTGGCATTATTGCGGCATTGCGCGCTTTAAGTTTGCCGAATGTGCAACAGAATTAAAAAAGCGAGCCAATTTGGCTCGCTTCATTTTTGTGCTTAACGACGTGTTAATTTCCGCGATTTACTTGCCGCGAATGACGCCATACAAACCGACAATCACGGCAACCGCGCCGCCAATTAAATACCACATCGCTTCATCGGTTGTTTCGCCAGTAAGCGCTTGAGTCGCTTCAGAGGCAACTGAGTTATAAGCTTCCCAACCAAAATAAAGCAAAATAACACCTACCACTAATAGAACGATTCCAATGACTTTGTTCATCGAATTTTTCCTTTTTATTTTCATGGATTAAGGTACTACTGATTCAGCATAGCAAAAATAATAAACTTTGCGAAAGGTATAAAAAAACCGCGCATAAAGCGCGGTCGTTTCATTTAGCGGAGGATTAACCTAAGTAAGAGGTTAACATCCACGACGTTTTCTCTTGCTCTTTAATGTAATCGCTCATTAATGACGCAGTCCCTTCATCACTGGCTTCACCAGCAATCTCAAGAATTTCGCGCTGCAAGCGAATGATCACACGGTAGCTGTCGAGAATTTCGCGTACACAAGCTTTACCGTCGTGAATATCTTTCGCTTCTTGAATCTCACTCGCCTTGATGTAAGTCGAGTAAGCATGCAACGGACGCTGACCTAGTGTCAGAATACGTTCAGCAATTTCATCAACTTTCAGCAACAAGTCATTGTAGGTTTCTTCAAACTTGACGTGCAGCTCGAAAAATTCCTGACCTTTGATGTTCCAATGAAAGCCACGAACATTCATGTACATCACCTGATAGTTCGCCAAAAGTTGGTTTAAACGCTCGGCAAGTTGTTCCGCGTGATGTTGGTCAATACCAATTACATTCAACTGTTGCATGATTAACTCCTTGTTTGGATTTAATTTATAAGTTGTATCTATGAACGAGTATAGACTATTTCAAGCCACAACGAACAACAATTAAACCCGATTGAGCTCATCGACTTTGCCATCGCGGATGTGTTGCTCACCACGTTTTTTCGCTAGTTGAATTTGCTTTTCGCGCTCAGCAAACCGCTCCTTTTGCTCCGGAGTGGTTTTGTCATGACAATGTGGACAGCTCACACCTTTCACGTAGTGTTCTGACTGCTTTTCTTCATCAGTGATCGGCATACGGCAGGCGTAACATTGATCGTAATCACCTTGCTGTAAGCCATGACGCACAGTGACGCGCTGATCAAAAACAAAGCAATCACCATTCCAACTGGTGTCTTCTTCTGGTACTTCTTCTAAGTACTTCAGAATGCCACCTTTGAGGTGATATACCTCGTCGAAACCAATGGATCTCAAATAAGCTGTCGATTTTTCGCAGCGAATACCACCGGTACAGAACATTGCGACTTTTTTGTGTTTTTCCGGATCGAGATGGTCTTTAACGTACTGTGGAAATTCGCGGAAAGAGTCCGTTTTGGGATTGATTGCACCTTCAAAGGTACCCACGGCATACTCGTAATCGTTGCGCGTATCAATCAGAAGAACTTCTGGGTCACGAATCAAATCGTTCCAATCTTTTGGCTCAACATAGGTGCCCACAACGTTTTTCGGGTCAACCCAATCGATACCCATGGTGACGATTTCTTTTTTGAGTTTCACTTTGGTGCGATAAAACGCTTGTTTATCGCTCGGAGACTCTTTGTGCTCGGTATCCGCAAATGCTTCTTGGCTGCGAATAAACGCTAACACATTATCGATACCTTTGCGGGTGCCACAAATGGTACCGTTGATGCCCTCTCGAGCTAACAACAACGTGCCTTTCACATCGTTGTTGATCATGCAGTTATAAAGTGGCTCACGAAAAGCTTCAAATTCATTAAATTCCACAAACTTGTAGAGTGCGGCGCAAATATACATCTGTTATTTCCTTCTTTGGCGATTCGGATCGTAAATCCGAGGTCAAAATTTGCGCACGCATTCTACCACAATTTTATTCGTTAAGCAGTTTTTGTACGGGTGTCTCGAGACTCTTGAGCCCATAGTCACGACCGGTTTGCAACGCTGCTTCGTTCGAGGCGTTGTCGTACCAAGCTGCATGTAACGCCATCATGGCGCCAACCCGGTTGCTACTGGCGCAGTGGATGAGGGTCGTTTGGTTTGCCGTGGCGGCCAAGGCTCGATCAAAATCTGCGACGCTAGCGCGAGTGAGATCACTAGGGCCACCAACCGGGACGCGATAATAATCAAGGCCGAGCTCTTGTGCCCAGCGCGCCTCTTGATCGTCGTTGTTCATGTCATCGTCAGTCAACAGATTAATGACAGCAGTTACACCTTGTTCTTTTAATTTCACCAAATCATCTTTTGAAGGTTTACCGGAGGTGAAGTGTTGCTCGTTCGGGTGATGAATATTGGGAACATCAGCCACGCCCACAGGAATCTTATTTACCGGTTGTTGTTCGTCACAAGCGGATAAAAACAGGACACATATAAGCGATATTACGAAGAGATAAACGCGTTGCATGATAAGACTCCATACGCAGGTTTGAATTGCTGTAAATATAGCGACATTACAGCAGAAGATCACTTTTGATTTGGCTGGTTTCAGATGCGGTATTTCGATAGGATGACAACTACACATGCAGAGGAACAGTCATGAGTCAGCTTACCCCAGGATTTATTGTCGCCCATAGCCATCGGTTACAGGATTTAACTGATCTGGTGATTTCAATTAATCGACAATATCCTATCGGAGCATTAGACAACGAAACGATTTTGGTGCAATCGAATGGTATTGCACAGTGGCTCAAACAACACTTAGCGCGTGACTTGGGTATAGCCGCGATGGTTGATGTGACGTTGCCGGCTCGCTTTCAATGGCAAGCCTATCGGGCAATTTTGGGACACGATCTGCCACGGCACTCGCCATTTGATAAAGACCGACTAACATGGCGAATTTTGCGCCTGCTTCCAGAGCATTTAGATGAACCTGAATTCGCCCCGCTACGCCGTTATATGGCTGATGATCAGGACCAACGTAAGTGTTTTCAGCTCAGCGAACGCCTCGCCGATTTATATGACCAATACCAAATCTATCGTGCTGATTGGCTGAGTGATTGGGCTAACGGCGGCGCCATGGCGGCAACTGATGAACAAGCTTGGCAACCCAAGCTGTGGCGTTACCTCTTAGCTGATGTCGGTGATTCGCGCTGGAACAACCGCGCGTATTTGCATCAACAATTTATTGAAAGTTGTCGTCAACGTAGTGCGCAGCAACGTCCACACACCTTGCCGCCGCGAGTTATCGTATTTGGCATTTCAAGTTTACCGAAGCAAACGCTTGAAGTTTTACAGGCATTGAGTCGCTTCACTCAAGTGGTTCTCTGTGTCCACAACCCATGTCAGTATTACTGGGCTGATATTATTGACGGCAAAGATATTTACGATAAAGAAGTCAAAGCGCGCCAGCAGCGTCGTCATCAGCAGTCAATTAATCCCGATGAATTACACGCATACAGTCACCCGTTGTTGGCGTCGTGGGGCAAGCAAGGGCGTGACTATATTCGTTTATTAGATTCCTTTGATGAAACCGATCAATTGCGCCCTGAGTTTCCCGCGCTAAAACTTGATTTATTTGAGCAACCAGTGCCTGACCAGCCATCTATTTTAGATGCCATTCGTTACGATATCTTGCACCTCAATTCACCCAGTGAAGCGCAGACACAATGGCAGAACGTGAGCTTAGATGACGGCGCCATACAATTTCATTGTGCCCACAGCCCGCAGCGTGAGGTCGAAATTTTGCATGATCAGCTGTTAGCGCGATTTGCTGCTGACCCAGACCTCAAGCCTCGCGATGTGATGGTCATGGTGCCAGACATTGATCAGTACGCGCCGCACATCGATGCGGTATTTGGTCGTTACGAGCGCAGCGATGCACGCTGCATTCCCTATAGTCTGGCCGATCAAGGTGCGCGACATCAGCACCCGATGCTCATTGCGCTCGAATATGTATTAACCATAAGCCAGCAACGTGCCAGCGCCAGTGAACTCTTCGATTTACTGCAAGTCAGCGCAATTCAGCGACGTTTTGGATTACGCGAAGACCAACTAGCGACGTTACAACGCTGGATTGACGCATCAGGCGTGCGTTGGGCACTCGATGAACAACACCGTCAGCAATTGGGGTTGCCACCTGTGCGGCAAAATACGTGGTTGTTTGGCTTGCAACGCATGCTATTTGGCTATGCAGTCGGAGCCACTGAAGGGTTTACACCAGGTTGGCAAAATATTGAGCCGCTGGTCGACGTCGGCGGGCTCGATGCTGACATTGTCGGTGCATTACAACAATTTTTGATGGTAATAAATGAACACTTTGAACAAGCCAGTCAGCCGCGTACCCCAGCACAGTGGGCGAGTTATTTGAATGATTTGCTAGGGCGTCTGTTTTTGCCTGAAGCTGACGCCGATGTGGTGTTGTTGAATAAACTGCAGCAGCGGTTGCAGCAATGGCTTGATGCTACCCAAAGCGCCGCCCTGGAGATACCTGTTAGTATCACCGTGGTCCTTGAGAGTTGGCTGAGTCAGGTTGATGAACCAAGCTTGAATCAACGTTTTTTAGCGGGGCGAGTGAACTTCGCTACGTTAATGCCAATGCGCGCTATTCCATTTAAATATGTTTGTTTGTTGGGCATGAATGACGGCGATTATCCGCGCACACAAAAGCCGTTCGATTTTGACCTGATGGCGCACGATTATCGTCCAGGCGATCGATCGCGTCGCGAAGATGACCGTTATTTATTCCTTGAAGCTATTTTAGCCGCGCAACAGTTGCTTTATATCAGCTGGCAAGGGCGCAATATTCGTGACAATAGCGAAAAGCCACCGTCAGTTCTCGTCAGTCAATTGCTTGAACATATTCAACAAGTTTATGGAAAGCGACGCGATCAATCGCCGTGGATTATTGAGCATCGATTGCAACCATTTCATCGCGCCTATTTCCAAGCGTCACAACCACAATCAAACGGTTTATTTAGTTTCGCTGAAGAGTGGCATGTGGTGCATCATGGTGAGCCAACGGCAGCGCCCGCTGTTGGCGAATTAAGTGCATGGTTGCCGCCGCGTGCACTGACCGTGAAACAGGTGAGCGACTTCCTGAAAGAGTCAGCCAAATTGTTCACGCAGGTTCGCCTGAATACCTATTTGCAAGAACAAACGCATACGCTTCGTGACGAGGAACGCTTTGCCTTGACCGGTTTAGAACGTTGGCAGTTGCTACAGCCAACGTTGCATCAAGTATTACGCCAGTTACGTGATGAGCACGATGTGAGCAGTGCTGAAGCCACAATTATCGCCATGCTCGCGCGCTATCAACGCGCCGGTGAATTGCCCATAGGTGCTTCTGGTCGATTAATGCAAGAAGATTTAGTTGCCGATACTCAAGGTCTGTTGGAACGTGCAAATGAACTCTTAATCGCCTTCCCAGAGCCGGTGGATACCCTTCAAATTATCCAACAATTTGATCAGGGTCTTGTTCTTGAAGCGACTTTTTCTACCTTGCAAAAAAATCGTTTGGGCGAGCATCTCTGGCTTCAAGTCACGCCATCGGTGGTTGTCGATAATAAACGTAAAGTTTACCGCCCACGGGCTGAGCATACGGTGCAGTTGTGGGTGGAACATTTGTTGCTGAATAGCCGTCAAGCAACCCGTAGCTGTCTGCTCGGGCGCGAAGGTAGCATTCAATTTGCACCACTACCGCAAGCATCAGCGTTAACGCTTTTGGAAACATTGATGCAGTGGGTGTATCGCGGACTGCAGGAGCCACTACCACTAGAAATAAAGACTGCGTTTGAGGGGATTAAAGAAAACCACAAAGACTGGCAGCAAGCCGCCGTAAACGAAGTCTTCGACGCCTTGAATTCTAAAGCACAAGAGTTTTATGACAACGGTGGTTATAACCAAACTGCGCAGAAATTTGTGGCGGTATATACCGCACGTTATTTTCCGGATTATGCGAGTTTAACTGCAGCGGAAACTTTCAATGCGATGGTACAAGCGCTTTATCAACCGATGTTGCAGCATGTATTTGAGAGCTTGCCAACAGCGGAGGAACACGCATGAGTGCAATCAATAAACTGGTACCGCTGACTTTTCCATTAGTCGGGAGTCGATTGATTGAGGCCAGTGCCGGTACCGGTAAAACCTACACGATTGCCGCGCTTTATTTACGCTTAATATTGGGACATGAATGTTCGCGTTGTTATACCCCAGATGAAATTCTGGTTGTGACGTTTACGGATGCGGCGACAGAAGAACTACGCAACCGTATTCGCGCCAACCTGAGTCAAGCGGCAGCCTTCTTTCGTGACGAGATAGATTCAGGTGATGAGTTTCTGCGGGCGTTGAAAAAGAGTTACGCCGAGCATGATTTAGCGCGCTATGCGCGGTTACTTGATTTAGCGGCTCAGGCAATGGATGAAGCGGCGGTGCATACCATTCACGGCTGGTGTAACCGTATGCTTCGAGAACATGCATTTGCCAGCGGTAGCCTATTTACCCAGCAATTAAACACCGATACGCAAGCACTCTGGCAGCAAGTGAGTGAAGATTATTGGCGCACTTATATCAGTACGTTCTCGGAAACTGAAATCACACAATATCAGCTAGTGACCAAAGAATTTGCTGATCCCGAAGCCTTATTAAAGGCGGTGAAACCTATTTTGAATCACGGCCAACCTGAAGGAATACCAGAACCGGCGGTTGTGTTACAGAATACCGTGCAGGCGCAACAGCACATTCGCGATAAGTTTCATCAGTTGAACTGGCACCAATGGATTGATGATGGCGAATTAATGCTTGCAAGGTTGCGCGATGAAAAACGTCTCAATGGTCAGAAGATGCGTGCCGACTCCATTGCGAAATGGTTGGTTCAGTTGCGCGAATGGGCTAACTCTCTCTCACAACCGAACGCGCCGCTGGTGCCGACGTTGGAACCTGTATCCGGATGGGACCGTTTGACAGTTGAAGGGCTACAGGAGTGTGTGAAAGGCGAGTTGCCAGAACATTTATTATGGCAACACTTTACCGAGCTTCGCTCAGCCTATGAACAAATTCCCACGCCGCGTTCAGGATTATTACAACACGCTGCAAGGTGGCTTCAGAAACGCTTTGCGATGTTGCAACAGCAGCGCGCCGAAATGGGTTTTAACGATATGCTCACGCGGTTACGATTCGCGCTACATGGTGAGTTTGGTGACGCGCTTGCGACGACGATTCGGCAGCAATTTCCGATTGCGATGGTGGATGAATTTCAGGATACCGATCCAGTTCAGTATGCGATTTTCGATAAAGTCTATCAGTTGGAGCATCCGCACAATGAAACGGGTATATTTTTGATTGGTGACCCCAAACAGGCCATTTATTCTTTTCGTGATGCCGACATTCACACTTATTTAAAAGCTCGTGTAGCGACAGCCGGGCGTCACTACACCTTGGCCACAAACTATCGCTCGACTCAAGCAATGGTGGATGCCAGCAATGCGTTATTTTTAGAAGCGCAGGATACGCCGCATGGGCCATTTCATTTCCGTGACCCTAATTCCGGCGATGACCCCTTACCGTTTGTGCCAGTTGCGGCGAATGGCTTAAAACAGCGTTTTGAAATTAACGGTGTTTCACCTGAGGCGCTACAGTTTGATTGTTTTGCCAGCGAGGCCAAGCAAAATAACGCGAATCTCAATACGATTATGGCCAATTGGCACGCCGAACATATCGTGCAGTTACTGAATAATCCGCAAGCTGGGTTTGTTGAAAACGACAAATTAGAGCGGGTGAAACCGAGTGACATCGCGGTTCTGGTCAATAGTGGCACCGAGGCCAAAATCATTCGCCAAGCCTTGCGCGAACGTGGGGTTCAGAGTGTTTATTTGTCTGACCGCGATTCGGTATTTAGTAGTCCACTGGCGGTGGAGTTGTTACGGGTGCTGCAAGCTTGTGCGCAACCGCGTGATCCACGGTTACTGCGGGCAGCACTGGTGAGTCAATTATTTGCGTTATCACTACATGAAATCGACCAAACACTGAATAATGAATTACTTTGGGATAGCTTTGCTGAGCGTTTCTGGAGCTATCATCAGCGCTGGCAACAGCATGGTATTTTGGCGCTTATTCAGCGGTTGTTGCACGACTATGATGTACCAGCGCGATTGCTTCGCGAAGTAGATGGTGAGCGACAACTTACCGACCTTCTACACATGACCGAGCTATTACAGCAGCATGCGGCAGTTAGTGAAGGGATGTCGGGCATTTTGCGCTATTTAGCCGAGCATATTGAAATGGCACGAGAAGGCAATAGCACTGACGCGAAAGAGCAGCAAGTGCGGTTGGAAAGTGATAGTCAACTGGTACAAGTGATTACTATCCACAAATCCAAAGGGTTGCAGTATCCACTGGTTTATCTGCCTTTTATTGCATGTACCAAAACTAAGGATAAACGGATTAAGTTCCCAGCCGTCTACCATGACAGTGACGGCAACATACAGGTTGCACTGGCAGGTGACGATGACACGATTACTGCAAAACTTGATCAAGAGCGCCTTGAAGAAGACATTCGTAAGCTCTATGTAGCTGTTACTCGTGCGCAATTCGCAACCTATGTCGGGTTAGCGCCTTTTAATACTCTTCCCGACACTGCGATAAATTATGTTCTCAGTGGTGGTGACAAGTTGAACTTGAGCGACTGGACACCACCGCCGCATTGTCAGCGTCAGGATATTCATGACGACGTGCCGCAAACACTTTATGAGCCACCGCAATCAACTGAACCGGCAATTGATTATTGCCAGATGCCCGAGGGTTTTCGGTTTGAAAACTGGTGGGTTGCAAGCTATAGCGCATTGAAATATGGTGATTGGGTTGCGGTGGATGATGTTGATAGCGCGAATGCCTTGGAGGAGCAGTACGACCGAATCCCTGAGCAGGAAGCAGCACCAAAGCGCGAGACCATACACAGTTTTCCGAAAGGGGCTGACGCCGGTACATTTCTGCACAATTTATTGGAAGACGCTGCGGATGAAGGGTTTGCGGCGTTGCATACTGACACGGATCGGTTGCGTGAATTCGTGCATGAGCGCACGCAACTCGAGCCTTGGGCAAGTCACCAAACCGTGTTGATACGTTGGTTAGTCGCCATGCTTGCCACGCCAATGCAGGTTGCTGATACCCAACTGGCGTTAGTCAATTTACAACAAGTGAAAGCCGAACCCGAGTTTTGGTTTCCGGCGCCGCACCTTGATGCACAATCAATTGATGCGCTGGTGCGACAACATGTACTTGCCGATCACGATCGTCCGAAAGTTTTGCCGATGCAACTCAACGGTATGTTAAAAGGCTTTATTGATTTGGTATTTGAGCATGACGGTAAGTATTACGTCGCTGACTACAAATCGAATTATCTGGGACCAAATGAAGCCGCTTATACTGAGAAGGCAATGCGCGATAAAATTCTCAGTAGCCGTTATGACCTGCAATATGTCATTTATTTGGTTGCGCTCCATAAGCTGTTAACGGTGCGGTTGGGCGAAGATTATGATTATGATGACCATATTGGTGGGGCAGTCTACCTATTCTTACGTGGAATCGAGGCGCCTTCAGCTGGCGTATTTTTTGACAAGCCGCCACGGCAATTGATTATGCAATTAGCTGAGTTATTCACCGAAGCGGAGGTGCAGTAATGCTAGAGCAACTGCAACTGTGGTATCGGCATGGCTGGATACGAGCCATTGATTTAAGTTTGGCGCAACAGTTGGCGCAACAACTCGGTGATGATGACCAAGCGACCGTGTTATTGGCGGCACTAACCAGTTATCAATTAGGGCGCGGGCATCCATGCCTTGATCTAAATCAACTCTATGTTACCCCCGAACAGACGCTTGATCTGCCAGCTGAACATGCAACCTTGGAAAGTCTGCAAGAGTGTCAAACGCCACAGCAACTGTTAGCCAGTGTGCCAGCGTTGGCGAACCAAGATAGCGCTATGCAGGCATTAATCAGCTCGGTGGCGGTGAATCAAACCAATAGTCCGCTAGTACTTGAACAACAGCGTTTGTATTTGCGCCGTTATTATCGTTATGAACAACAAATTAAAGCTGACCTAGCCGCCCGAATGGCGTCAATTCAGCCAGTTGATGAGCACCAGTTGAAACAGGTTTTAGACGAGTTGTTTGGGAGGCAACAGTCGATAAGTTGGCAACGCACCGCGTGTGCGATGGCGATGCGTAGTCGATTTACTATTGTAACCGGTGGCCCTGGTACTGGAAAAACCTATACGGTCGTGCGACTTCTAGCCACGTTACAAAAGCTGCGTGGGCACCAACAGCCGTTGCGCATTCGCTTAGCAGCACCAACCGGTAAGGCCGCTGCGCGAATGAGTGAGTCAATAAGTAACGAGTTGAATACGCTCAAGACGATAAACGATGTCAAAGCGGATATTCCAACCGAGGCTGTCACGCTACACCGACTGCTCGGCACAGTGCCGAATAGTCGCGGCTTTCGTCATCACCAAGACAACCCACTGCATGCCGATGTACTGATTATTGATGAGGCCTCCATGGTCGATATTGAGATGATGGCTGCGGTTGTGAATGCTTTGCCGGCGCGGTCACGACTCATTTTACTAGGTGACAAAGATCAGCTCGCCTCGGTTGAAGCTGGCGCTATCTTGGGGCAGTTATGTGAACAAGCCGAACAAGGCCATTACACGCCAGAGTTGACTGCATGGTTGAATCAAACCACTGAAGTTGCATTGCCGTTCGATAAAACCGATCCAAACGGAGAAAGTTGGCGGTATCTACAGCACACCACCATGTTTCACGAGAGCCGACGCTTTGACCCGAATAAGGGCATTGGTAAGTTAGCAGATGAAGTGAATCGCCAACAATGTGGCTGGTTAGCGCAATGGTTGCACGATAGCGATGCGATGGCAGCCGCTCATGTCGAATTTGATAACATTCGCATGCGTGCCGTGCCGCGGGCGAATCATCCAGCGGTTCAGCAGTTAGTGGAGCAAGGCTATGCGCCGTTACTACAACTGCTGCAACAACGACCTGATAGCGCTGACGAAGTCGCCATCGATACTTGGGCGAAGGGCATACTCAAACAATTGGAGCAATTTCAATTGCTAACAGCTGTGCGTGAAGGTGACTGGGGCATGCATCAGTTTAATCAACGCATTAGCTATTGGTTGTTTGGTGATCAAGCGGCTGAACATGGTTGGTTTGAGGGGCGCCCGGTAATGGTGACACACAATGATTACAGCCTTGATTTGCGCAATGGTGATATTGGTATTGCTTTACGCCGCACGTCGGATGAACCATTACGGGTAGCTTTCCCAACCGCCGAAGGTGGAATCCGTTGGCTACTCCCGAGTCGTCTGACACAAGTTGATACCGCCTTCGCTATGACCATTCATAAATCGCAAGGGTCGGAGTTTACGCATACGGTAATGATTTTACCGGATCATGATGTCCCGATTTTAACCAAAGAGCTGTTATACACTGGGATTACGCGTGCCAAAGAACAATTTACGCTGCTATGCGCACAGCCGCAGCTGGTGTTAAAAGCGGTAGAACGTCGTATTCAGCGCAGCGGAGGTTTAGCTAATGGGTGAGATTCAAATATCCCAGCGTGTGAAGATTCCTGAGCGTGAAATCGAATGGCAATTTATTCGGTCGTCAGGTGCTGGCGGGCAAAACGTGAATAAAGTATCCACGGCAGCACAGCTTATCTTTGATATCAATGCCTCGTCACTACCAGATATGTACAAAGAGCGCTTACTGGCATTGCGTGACCATCGCATCACGCAAAGTGGCAAAATTATTATTAAATGCCAAGAAACCCGCAGCCAGTTAACCAACCGAGAACTGGCTCTCGAGCAATTCGTCGCATTAGTTCGTAGTGTCAGCGCAACCCGCAAAAAGCGCATTCCTACCAAGCCCTCGAAGGCGGCGCAGCAACGCCGCGTGGATGCGAAGAAAAAGCGTGCATCGATTAAAGCAATGCGCGGAAAAGTTGACTAATTTTTGAACTTGCAGCTCCGACCAGTTCAAGCCATACTGCTGTTGTTTACATGATTTATACAAACGTATTTTCTCAGAACAACCAGGCAAGCTCATGAAAATTAAAACTAAAAAGCTAAACTTACTCACGCCTTTGGTGTTAGCCAGTGGTGTTTTATTACTCTCGGCTTGTGGCGATAGCTCAAGTACCAATGAAGAACCTATTGATCCAGTATCGCCCCCACCGACGGGGTTAGTCGCTTTTGCTCCGAGTGGCAATCTCAGTGCGGATATCACGTGGACAAATTACGGCGTGCCGTATGTAAAAGCTGACAATATGGAAAGCCTAGGCTTCGGTGTTGGCTATGCGTTTGCGCAAGATAATTTATGTATCCTCGCCGATCAAATTGTGAAGTTTAACTCAAAGCGTGCATTCTATTTTGGTCCTGACGCGGTGCTTGGTTCTGGTGACTCTGAGAATTTACTCACCGACTTTGGCTTTTTGACGCTCGGTATTCGTGCCAACGCTGAAGTTGGTTTCGAGCAAATTAGCGAAAATGCGCAAGCGCTTCTGACCGGTTACGCGGCCGGTTACAACAAGTATATTAATGAAACGTCTGAAGCAGATATGGATCCGACTTGTGCCGGCCAGCCTTGGGTTCAAGATATCACGCCAATTGACCTGATGACCTATGCACAGGGCGTCGCATTGTTGCCAGGCGCGGCAAACTTTACCGGGCCATTGTTCTTAGGCGTCCCAAATAACCAAACCTTTGTGACCACCGATTCAGGTGAGCCAGTTGCTCTAAACTTTGATATCAGCAAGGTCGGCATTCCTGATACCAACCCGACTGAATCAGGTTCAAATGGCTGGGCAATCGGTAGCGACCTCAGTGCGACTGAGCAGGGCATGCTAATTGCGAATCCACACTTCCCACATACCGGAAACCAGCGTTTTTGGCAGTTTGGTATTGAAGTGCCGGGGCATTTGAAAGTAGTTGGTGGTTCGCTTTCAGGTATGCCAGGTATCGTCAATATTGGCTTTAACGAAAATGTGGCGTGGACCCATACGTTTTCAACCGCGTCGCGCTTCACGATTCATCGGTTAACATTGGACCCAAACGACGCATCAGGTACCAGTTATATGCTTGATGGCGAAAGCGTACCGATGACGACCAAGACACACGATATTCGTGTAGCAACTGGTGCAGACAGTTATATGACGTTGCGCAAAACCAGTTATTACAGTGAATTTGGTCCCGTCATTGTGATTCCAAACGCACTGCCGTGGGGCACCGACGCAACTGGGCAGAACGTTGCCTACGCACTGCATGATGCGAACCTACCAAACTATGATTTGTTTGATCACTGGTTAGGTATGAATATGGCCGACAGCATTGATGCCTATAAACAAACATTCGTTGATTACACGGGTACCGTATTTAACAATGCCATGGCGGTTGATTCGCAGGGCAATGCATTCTTTACGGATGGTTCATCGGTACCCAATATTCTGCCAGAAGCGTTGGCAATGTGGGCTGAGAATCCACTGTATCAGACGCTGACTGAGCAAGCTGGGCTATTTATTTTCCCAGGTGATGACAGTGCATTTATGCCACAAGGCACAGTGCCGTTTGAGCAAGCACCACAACTGGAACGTAATGACTTTGTGCAGAACTCCAATGATAGCTTCTGGTTAACCAACCCGGCAGCCCCGATTGAAGGGGTATCACCATTGTGGGGGCCGGTCGGTAATCAGCAATCTCTGCGTTCGCGTTTAGGTCAGAAGATGCTTGCGGAAGGTGGTTCGGTCGACGGTCGTTTTACTCGCGAAGACTTAGTTGATCGCCTTATCGGTAATCGCAATTATCTTGGTGAAGCGGTACTGAGTGATCTGCTGGCACTGTGCCAAACGCAAGGGGCAACGCCGGTAACCATGGCCGATTCCACTACAGTTGTTGTGACTCCAGCTTGTGACGCCTTGGCCTTGTGGGACGGTAAGATGAACCTTGAGAGTCAGGGCGCGATGATGTTCCGTGAGTTTGCTTTTGAGTTTAACCGCAATCCTCAATGGCAAGTTGTTTATAACGCTGAACAACCAACGACAACGCCGAATACCTTGGCAGCCAATAATACTGTCTTACAGCAATTAGCAACTGCGCAACAGCGCATTGTTGATGCTGGGCTGAACCCTGCGGCCACGTTAGGCAGTGTGCAGTTCGTTGAACGTAGTAATCCAGATGGCACGCCGTCAGGACAGAAGTTACCATGGGGTGGCGCGAACAACATTGAAGGTGGCTTCAATGTGTTCCGTAGCAACATGAGTAATGACGGAACGATTTTACCTCGTCATCGTTATCCGTTATTGCCTGGTTCAGATTTGAGTGCTGAAGCGGGTGGATACCACATCACCTACGGCTCAAGCTGGATGTTTGCGATGGAGTTCACGCCTGAAGGTCCGGTAGCTGAGGGGCTGTTAACTTACTCGCAAAGTTCGAACGTATTGTCTGATCATTATCTTGATCAAACCTTGTTGTATTCTGAGCAACCACAATTACGTTCACTGCATTTCCAACAAGCGGACATTGAGGCAAATGCGGCGACCACCGCGACGTTAAGTGGTTCTAGCTTGCGCTAATCACTATTACGGAAGACCGAAAGGGCAGTTGAAAATTCTCAACTGCCCTTTTTTATTGCCAGTTTATTTGTATGTTTTTTATTTTAGCTATTGACGAAATACAAACTGTTGCACATAGTCATAGTATAAATAGTGTACAAAAAGGGCGTTAAATCATGACTCATGTGGCTGTTGTTGGTGCAGGCTTAGGTGGTGTTTCTGTCGCATTTGAACTGCGCGAGAAATTAGGCAAGCATTCTAAAATTACTGTTATTGGTGAAGGCGCAGAATTTAACTTTGTCCCTTCGAATCCATGGGTTGCTTTAGGTACGCGCAAGCGTGACGATGTGGTGATGCCTATTGGCGACTTCTTTAGTAAGCGCGATATTGCATTTTCCCCCTCTGGTGTAAAAGAAATTAAAGCGACTCAAAATACTTTGGTTCTTAACGACGGTCATGAAATGGCCTATGACTATTTAGTTTTGTGTACTGGACCAAAATTAGACTTTGCTGCGGTTTCTGGAGCAGGTCCTGAGGCCGGAGGCTCACAGTCGATTTGTACTGTTGACCACGCCGTAACATCGTTTCACGATTATCAGCAGTTATGCGAAAACCCCGGCCCTGTAATTATTGGCGCATTGCCTGGAGCAAGTTGTTTCGGTCCAGCCTATGAATATGTGCTATCGCTCGAATATGAGCTGCGTAAAAAGAAAATTCGTGATCAAGTTCCGATTACCTTTGTTACTCCAGAGCCGTATATTGGCCACATGGGCCTAGGTGGTGTTGGCGACTCAAAAGGCTTAATGGAGCATAAATTCCGAGAGCATGGTATCAAGTGGATTTGTAATGCCAAAGTGACAAAACTAGCTGATGGAACCTGCTACTTTGATGAGCTTAATGACGCAGGAGAAGTCATTAAGCAGCACGAATTGGCTTATAAGCACTCCATGTTTTTACCACCATTCAAAGGCTCTCCAGCTGTTGCTGCAGTTGCAGAGCTATGTAATCCCAAAGGGTTTGTGATTACCGATAAATATCAACGCTCACCTAAGTATCCCAATATTTTTGCGGCTGGTGTTTGTGTTGCGATTCCCCCGATTGAAGCAACACCCGTGCCGGTAGGTGCACCGAAAACCGGATTAATGATTGAGTCGATGACCTCTGCGATTGTGTCGAATATTGAAGCGATGGAAGCCGGCTCCGATGCGTTGGTTGAGCCAACGTTAAGCGCACTGTGTTTAGCTGATATGGGTAATACCGGAACGGCGTTTTTAGCTATTCCGCAAAACCCACCACGAAATCGGAACTGGACTGGTAGCGGTCGTTGGGTGCATTGGGCGAAAGTCGCATTCGAAAAATACTTTATGTACAAAATTCGCCGTGGTGCGTCAGAGCCCATTTACGAAAAGTTGTCGTTGCGTTTTATGGGTGTCGAACGGTTAAAGCCGAAAAAGTAATTAATCTTTGGCGAAAATAAAACGACCCTCAAGGCGTTGGAGGTGATCTTCAGCGCCGCATACTTGATATTGACCGCCGTCGTTATTGTCATCGAGCTGCTGCCATAATGAAACTTTCGCAGGTAACGGCACTGGACGTTTAAAAGCGACGTCAATTTTAGTCACAGGTCGTTTGGCGGCGCGCTCAACTTCAGCTTGAGCGCGACCTGACATGTACATGCCATGAATAATCGGCTGGTCGAAGCCGAACCATCGCGATAGCAACGGATGCAAATGAATGGGATTAAAGTCGCCCGATAACCGCGCATAATCACGTGCAACTTTGCCGGCTAATTTCCATGTATCAATGCGTTGCCAATCGTCGCTTGGTGGTTCCGCTATTTTATTCTCTTTACTACGGCGCGGCTTATCGGTTTGTTTCGGCATCACCTGATATTCGCTGACACAGGTAGCGACGTGCTTGTCGTTCTGCCAAAACTCAACCTGAAATAACGGACGTAAACGGCGAGCTGAAACTTTGGGGCCGCGAGCCGGTAACTGAATGGACGCTTTTAATAGAAAACCTTCATCCGCAACAATGGTTTCGTGTTGCTCAATGCTATTACTAACATGAACTAAACCAGGCGCTGGCCATGGGAAGTGCTCGCCGAGCATTTGAGCCAAATGAACGCGTTGCGCCAAGCAATAAATGAGGGTTAGTGGAACTTCGCTGACAAAACCATTAAATGCTTCGTGATACCGCTTTAATTGAGTAGCCGAAAATGCAGGCGCAGTAAATTCTGCGTCTAAAGTTTGTGGCTCTGCCTCTTCCTGGTCGTTTCGCGCGACAGTAAATAATGAGCGAAAAAACATTCCAGGCAGGTTTGGCAATGTAACCGGTTGCTCGACTTGCATTACAACTTCATCCTTAAATATATCTACGCAATGTGCAGCGACGTTGTTTATGTATAGCACAATTAGGCGACTATTATACACACCAGTTGGGTGATAACAGACCTTACCACAGCAAAAAAGGGCCGCTTATAAGCGACCCTTGGGGATAATTATTGACGTTGGTGATCAACGCTTAGCGGTTATCGCCATTATCACCATTATCATCTTTCTTCTTTTTCTTAGCTTTAAGCTTGTCGCTTTGTTCATTACGCTCTTTTTGTAGGGCTTCTTTTTCAGCCTTCATTTGAGCGCGTAAGGCTTCTCGTTCAGCTTGAGCTTTAGCAGCCTTATCTTTCGCTTCTTCAGCTGTTTGCTGACCTTTTTGTGCATTTTGATCTTGTGCTGTCGCAACGTTCACAACGCTTAATGCGAGCAACACCATGAGTGCAAATCGAATCATTTGAACCTCCTATCAGGCATTTTGCGAAGGCTAGTCTGGTTAGCCAGCGATGCTAAGTAAAGCGCTTATTCGACTTATATACAATGTGGTATAGGTTGGTTTTGCTGTAGTTTTACAAAAATGTAACTGGTGCGACAGGTCCTGACGCATACTCGGGGTATGATGGATGTCATATAGCGCCAAAGACAAGGAGCTCGTCAGTGCAAAGTGTTTTACGATATTTAATGCTACTTCAACATATTCCGCGTGAGCCGCAAAAAGTGGATGTGCAATCGCTACGGAAAAGACTCTCAGAGCATGGAGTCGAAGTAAGCGTACGTACTATCCAGAGAAACCTAAATGAATTGTCGGAAGTATTCCCATTAATTGCTGATGATCGCTCAAGACCATTTGGCTGGAGTTTGGCGAAAACTGCGCCGCACTTACCATTCCCTAATTTGCCAGATAGTAATACTCACGGTGTACTGGCGCGTATCAAGCTGAAATGTACGAATGGGTTGCTGAATCTAGTGACGAACAATCCACTGCATCCAGAACAACATATTGAACGCAATGGGCTGAGCTTTTTTCTTACCTTTGTACAGCCCGTCAGCAAAGATCTCGTCGCATGGATTTTGAGCTGCGGCGAACATATTGAAGTGCTTGAACCGATGTCGTTGCGTAACGAAATTGAGGCGCACGTCGCGCGGATGTTTTCAAGTTACAACGGCAAAAGTTAAATTACTCAAAAAATGCCGCTCCTTCATGGCGGAGTAAGAACGCCTTTTTCTCAATACCACCGGTGTAGCCGGTGATACTTCCATCGGCGCCAATAACCCGATGGCACGGAACGACAATTGCGATAGGATTACGACCATTCGCCATGCCGACTGCGCGATTACCCTTCGGGTTACCAATAGCCACCGCGATATCTTTGTAGCTAGCTAATTGCCCATACTCGAGTGTTGCTAATTGCTTCCAAACACGCTGTTGAAACTCAGTACCTGCAGGTGTTAACGGTAAATCGAACTGTTGCCGTTGGCGATTAAAATACTCAATCAGTTGCTGCTTACCTTTGCTGGTGACATTACAGGACGGGTAACCGTCAGGTTCCGCAAACGCAATTTCACAGATAGACTCGCCGTCTTGGCTACTAATAGTAACGGGGCCGATGGGGCTTTCAAAACTGTCTTGATACATGACTATCCTAAAGTGTGTCCTGGGCTGTTATTATTATTTAGCATGCTACTCACAACGCTGCCAACTGGGAACTGCAAGAGACCAGGAAAATACGATAATAACAATAACCAAAAATGGGTGAAGAATGACAAAACAGCCACGTTTAAGTATGGGGCCGGCCGCATTGGTTGCCGCAGCGTTTATTGGTCCAGGAACTGTGGTAACGGCTTCATTAGCTGGCGCCAACTATGGTTACGCGCTGATGTGGGCACTCGTTTTCTCAGTGTTGGCGACGATGATTTTGCAGGAAATGTCGGCGCGCCTCGGCGTTGTGACCCAACAAGGGTTGGGCGAGAATATTCGTGCAGCGATTCAACAGCCAGGGTTACGGAAAGTCGTCGTGTTACTTATTTTCGCCGCCGTAATCATTGGGAATAGCGTTTATCAGGGCGGTAATATTAGTGGGGCCCGCATGGGGCTCGCCGACTTAGTGCCGTTCGATGGCCAATATATACCCGTTATTCTTGGCGCCTTAGCTGGCTTTATTTTATGGCAGGGCAGTTATAAGTTGGTCGAAAAGGTATTAATCGCTCTGGTGCTATTAATGAGCGTCGCCTTTCTCGCCACATTTATCTTAACTCAGCCGGATTGGTCTGCGTTGATATCTGGTTTGCTGATTCCATCAGTGCCAACCGGTAGTATTTTGATGGTTGTGGCGCTTATTGGGACTACAGTGGTGCCTTATAATTTATTTCTCCATGCTTCTAGCTGTGCAGAAAAATGGCGCTCTGCGGATCAGCTCAATGAAGCGCGGCAGGATATTTATATCTCGATTCCGCTCGGTGGTCTTATTTCGTTGGCGATTGTTGCTACAGCGGCGTCAGCATTTTTTGGCAAAGCGTTAACAATCGAGGGTGCTGCCGATTTAGGCCAAGCACTGCAACCGTTATTTGGCGATGCGGCGACAACCTTTATGGCGCTCGGCTTATTCGCTGCGGGTCTTTCGTCATCATTGACTGCACCGTTGGCCTCAGCATACGCCTTAAGTGGAGTGCTAGGTTATGCCAATAATCTCAAGGATAAAAAGTTTCGTGCGATTTGGGGCACCATTTTGACCATTGGTATTTTGGTTGCGTCATTAGGATTAAAGCCCATTGAAGTGATATTGTTTGCGCAAGTTGCCAACGGTCTACTGCTACCTTTTATTGCGATATTTTTGGTCTGGGTCTGTAATCAACCGCGACTAGGACTACATCGTAATTCACGAGCGCAAAATATCTTAGGCATAATCGTTTGCTTTATTGCGACAGGGTTGGGAATGCGAAGTATCGCAGCGGCATTTGGTTGGCTATAGTTCTACTTGCCAAAGAGAAGCTCTAATTCTAAACCAACCATCCATCTCGGTTTGCGTTGTTCCTCAAAAGTTTCACGAGGCCAATGCAAACCAACCCAGCCTTCTAAGAATAACCACTCGCGTTTGAATCGACTCCGATGCAGTGCGCGTATGCCGTAGTCTTGCATCGGGACCGCAAGCTCGGTTTCACCGTACCACCATACTTCACCGGCAATGGCTCGCTCAAAGTGATACATATAATAAATTTTCTGAGAGGCATGCCAGCGCACGCCTTCTGTACGCTCTGCAAAGGTTCCTTTAACCCAGCTTTTGGAGAACCAGTTATCTGAAAGCGCAGCATCAAACGCAAATGTTTGTGCCACACCAAAGCCATCGCTGTCGCGCCAAAATCCAACACTTTGTGTGAAAAATTCTACATTTTCGCCGATGATCGACTCATATTTATATCGCACTCGAAAGTAGGGGTCGAGTGCTAAACCGCCGCGAATACCAGCGCCAAATGATAAATTGTGGTTGTTACTAACTTGCGGGTCAAATCCTAAGCCCAGCATCCATTCCTCATCAGATTGATCGCGTCGAATGACAGAGGGGCGGGATTGTTGCGTATCATTAATAAAATCGTCGAAGTCGCCACGACCGATTATGGCAGAGAATTTTCTTTCAGCTTGCGGGAAAATGACGGTTGCACGGAAGCTTGAATCCAGCTTAAATCCGCCATATTCATCCCATTCAGGAGTGACGCGGAGACTACCTGAAGCTGTATCATAGGCATCAGGATCTATCTCATCGGCAAAAAAAGAGTCGAGCCACGCCGCAGTGGCATTCACTGAGCTTGTTAAACCCTCCCGAAACGAATCGATCATTGGTTTATCTTCGTCGGTGGGCTTTTCCGTCTCTTTTGATTGACCCTGAACGGTTGGTGATACCAACAGCAATATCAGGCTCATAATCACCCTGCGCATTCGACCTCCTTGCGTCGCTATGTATTGAACATACAAGGAAATAGGTCGAATCGCCAGTGACTTTGACTAAATGCTTACACGCTTGTAACGACGATATTCTGGACGCCAAAAGTTTGCTTCAATACGATCACGTAAGGTTTCATCACTCACCTCAAGCGCAAGGCCTTGTTGCTGAGCAACTTTACCAACGTTAAACGCAATCTTTTTACTCAGCTCTGCAATCTCGGGGATGCCTGGCAATAGATTATCGCCGGTACCGCGCACACGCGGCGATTCATCAGCCAAAGTATTGCTCGCCGCCATCAGCATTTCATCGGAGATAATACGCGCTTTTACCGCAATGACACCCAAGCCAATGCCCGGGAAAATATAACTGTTATTGCATTGGGCAACTGGATAATCAGTCCCTTTGTATTTAATCGCGTCGAATGGACTACCTGTTGCGATGATGGCTTCACCCTCAGTCCATTCAATGACGTGCGCCGGGTGTGCTTCAATTTGCCGCGACGGATTTGAGAGTGGGAAAATAATTGGTTTTTGGGTGTATTGGTGCATCGTCCGAATCACTTGCTCAGTGAAGAGACCTGGCTGACCAGAGACGCCAATCAAAATACCCGGGTTAGCGCAATGCATTACATCTAACAGTGACGCATAGTCGCCACTGTGTTGCCAATCATTTAGGTTTTCTAATGGTTGTGCTAAAGCTTGCTGAAAATCACGCAGATCACTCATGCCCTCCGTAAGTAAGCCAAACCGGTCAACCATGTAGATATTGCGACGTGCTTGCGTATCGGTAAGGCCTTCGGCCACCATTTGTTGAATAATTTGCTCAGCAATACCGCAACCAGCAGAACCAGCGCCCACAAACGCAACCTTTTGATCTTTCAACTGCACGCCTTTGCTCCGGCAAGCGGCCAAAAGTGTGCCAACGGTAACCGCCGCGGTGCCTTGAATATCATCATTAAAGCAACAGTACTCATCACGATATTTACGCAGTAAAGGCATCGCATTTGGTTGCGCAAAGTCTTCAAACTGAATCATCGCTTCTGGCCAGCGCCGTTTAGCTGCCTTCATAAAGCGATCCACAAAGGCGTTATATTCGCGCTGATCAATACGTTTATGGCGCGCGCCCATATACATTGGGTCGTTTAACAACTTTTCGTTATTGGTGCCAACATCTAAACACACTGGCAATGTGTAAGCTGGGCTAATACCACCGCAAGCGGTGTAAAGGCTTAACTTACCGATTGGAATACCCATACCGCCAATACCTTGGTCACCCAGACCAAGAATCCGCTCGCCATCGGTAACAACAATCACTTTTACTTTACGCTTCGTCGCATTGCGCAAAATATCTTCCATTTGATCGCGATCTTCGTAGGAAATAAATAATCCACGTGAACTGCGATAAATATCAGAGAATTGTTCGCACGCATCCCCTACAGTTGGGGTATAGATAATTGGCATCATTTCTTCGAGATGCTGCTGTACTAAGCGGTAAAACAAGGTTTCGTTATTGTCTTGAATAGCGCGCAGATAAATATGTTTATTGATAGCCGTATCAAAGCTTGAATACTGCATGTAACAGCGTTTTACTTGTTCTTCGATGGTTTCATACCGTGGCGGTAATAAACCGGTCAGATTAAATGCTGCTCGCTCTTCTCGAGTGAACGCGCTACCTTTATTGAGTAGCGGCGTTTCAAGCAAATTAGGGCCTGCATAAGGAATATACAGCGGATTCTTCATGAATCATTCTCCTCGCGCGACATGATGACATGGGTGAATCAGTAATTATTGCAGAAAAACTGGAGGAAGACATGGAAAATCCGGCGTTTGAAGTAAAACTTGCGTTGATTGATCACTACAAGTTTGAAGTTGACTTCGGCGAATTTGGACAGCTGATCACCGATGAGCATGAGCCTGTTGGTCACGGTGAAGGGCCTGGCCCGAGCCAGTTATTGGCGGCCGCTGTCGCCAATTGTTTGGCGGCAAGTTTGATGTTTGCCATTCGCAAGTATAAGGGTGACCCAGGTAAAGTTACCGCCAAAGTACAAGGCGACATGGAGCGCGTAGACGGACGCCTGCGCATCAGTTCGATGCAAGTTGAGTTAAATCTCGGCCAAGCGGCGGATCAAATCGATAAACTTGACCGAGTGCTCGAGCAGTTCGAAAACTTCTGTGTGGTCACACAAAGCGTTCGTAACGGCATTCATGTTGACGTAACAGTGCTAGACGACGACGGGCAGGTGTTGAAATCACCCGAATAATTGTTGCCCGGAATTCATTAAAATCCAGCTAGTTAGAATGTATTTGTCATTCGAAACCGGGATAGTTCCGCGGTGTGTATGGGTGAAATAGCCTGGTGCGATGACCATCCGCCCACGCCGCGGTTTTATGCTGCGCTGCTGATAATAAAAATCAGTGGTGCCACCTTCCTCAACGTCGTTTAAATAAAACATAAACAACAAACTCCGGTGTAATGCTTCAACACTGTTTTTTTCAGGGAACACTTCGCAATGCCAATAATTGTAGTTGCCTTGGTTCTTCAAGTATTTCTGCGCTTGAATCGGCCCTAATCGATAGAGTAATTGCATATAAGCCTGCTCATTACCGGCAACAACCTCGTCAAAGTTCTCATGGGTTAGGTTAACGGCTTCGCCAGTTCGTGGATGCTTCACTTTTAAAGCAACCGGTGCAATCAGCGCAAAATGATACTTTTTGAAATAATCCAAAGCGTAGCGTGTGGTAATATCACAGATAGTCCGCAAGTCGTCGGCATACTCTTGGTGTTGATTGAGGTAAAGGTCCTCACTGCGCTTTTTTTCTGTATCAATACCGCCACCGGTGCGCCCTTGTTGTTTGTGCGGACTTTGCTCAAAACGCTGAATAAAACGCTCACAAAATTCGGCTGGTAAAGCGTCGTCATAAACTTCAATAAAATCTGTTGTCACGATTATCCCCAATAATTGAAATCTTTGCCGAAACATACGGCGGAGCTTAATTCGTTGTCGTCAGCTTGCTGATCTTCTAAGTTGAGCGCCTCTAAAATCGCATGCTTTAGAATGGGCAGGTGCGACCGTTCAAAGTTTTTGACCGCGCTTAAAAGCGTGAGTTTTGATTGCCGTGCGTAGCGCAACAGTGGCGTTAAATGGTCTGGGTGTGCACTGAGCTCCTCAAAATAGCGTTCGGCAAACGTTTTATAATCAATTTCTTCTGCGTGATACGCCTTGCGCAAATCATTTGAAGGACAAGCCTCTTTGCACCAATCGCGGTGCTTTAGTGATTCTTTCTTAACGCCGCGTGGCCATAGTCGGTCAACCAGTACTCGGGCACCATCGGTGTCGTCAATTGCGTCATAAACACGCTTAAAGTGTATGGTGTAAGTAGCTGTCATGCCTCACCTGTATAAATGCTGTTCATAATCTGTATTGGCTTAAATTTGGGCTTTTTTCTTTTTTTAGCCGTTGTAACAGACTAGTGTTAATTGAGATTTTCAAATTCAAACCATAGGAACTGCGTATGAGCTATATTCACGATACCATTGAACAATTGCAACAGACCAGCCCAGCTCAATCTGAGTTTTACCAAGCCGTAGAAGACGTACTTGAGAGTTTAGAGCCGATTCTAGAGCAACATCCAAAGTATCGTGAGCAAGCGATTATTGCGCGTTTAGTAGAGCCGGAACGGCAAATCATGTTCCGCGTACCCTGGCTGGATGATAACGGCCAAGTGCAAGTGAACAAGGGGTACCGCATCGAGTTTAATTCCGCACTTGGGCCCTACAAAGGGGGCTTACGCTTTCACCCGAGTGTCAATGGTTCAATCATCAAATTTTTAGGGTTTGAGCAGATTTTCAAAAATGCGTTAACTGGCTTACCAATTGGCGGCGGTAAAGGTGGCGCCAATTTTGATCCGAAAGGGAAATCTGATGCCGAAATTATGCGCTTTTGCCAATCCTTTATGTCGGAGTTATTTCGTCATATCGGGCCTACCACAGATGTTCCCGCCGGAGACATTGGTGTGGGCACCCGTGAGTTAGGCTATTTATTCGGCCAATATAAGCGTCTTGCCAATGCTTTTGACGGTGTGCTTACCGGCAAAGGCCTCGGTTGGGGTGGTTCTTTTGTTCGTAAAGAGGCCACCGGTTTCGGTTGTGTTTATTTTGCTAATTACATGATGGCTGACCGAGAAGAAGAGCTCGATGGTAAACGTTGCGCGGTTTCCGGATCGGGTAATGTCGCTATTTATACCATGGAGAAGCTTTATGAGCTCGGCGCCAAACCTGTGACGTGCAGTGATTCATCAGGCACGATTTATCACGAGGCGGGAATCGATCTCGACTTAGTCAAACGTTTAAAAGAGCAGCAACATGAACGCCTCGAGAAATATCTAGAGACACACTCAGAGGCAAGCTACACACCGCGCGAAGATTATCCCCAAAATGGCCATCAAGTTTGGCGTTATCAAGTTGATTTAGCATTTCCTTGCGCGACCCAAAATGAAGTGACGCGAGAAGATATCGAATGCTTGTTGGAGAACGGCTGTTTAGGCATTGCGGAGGGCGCCAATATGCCACTTACTGAGGCGGCCTTTGACGCAGTGCAACAGAGTTCGATTGCTTATGGACCAGGCAAGGCCGCTAATGCCGGAGGCGTCGCGACCAGTCAACTGGAAATGGCGCAGAACGCTAGTATGCAACGCTGGACCTTTGAACAAGTGGATGAGCGCTTAAAGCAGGTGATGAAGAATATCTATACGGATATTTCTCAAACGGCTGATAAGTATGGAAAACCACGTAATCTAGTACTCGGCGCAAACATTACAGGTTTCAAGCGAGTCGCTGACGCAATGCTCGAACAAGGACTTGTATAATCAGTTAGTTAACTGAATCTTTACAAAAAATAATTGTTTAGATGAAACTAAAATGCACAAAATTGCGACTAAACTAGTAACTAATAGCTTTTCGCTATTTGCCGATTGGAGGCATATTTATGCAAATTCGCCAGTTTAAACACGGTCTCAGTGCCGTCGCAATGTTATGCGCAATGGGTACCACAAGCATTGCTTTGGTGCCGGCAGTGGCGCAAGCGGAAACGACACAGCAACAAGTTGTCTATTATTCAACAGCTGAACTGGATCGCTTGCTTGCACCGATTGCACTTTATCCAGACAGTCTTTTGTCACATGTTCTGATTGCTGCGACCTATCCATTAGAAGTGGTAGAGGCAGAGCGTTGGGTGCGTCGCCATGAACATTTGTCGCCGCAACAAGCACTGGAACGTGCTGCCGCTGAAACCTGGGATGCTAGTGTAAAAGCTTTGGTTGGCACGCCTGATGTATTAAAGCAAATGAGCGACGATTTACAGTGGACTCAAGCCATTGGTGAAGCATTTTTAGCTCAGCAAGACGAAGTGTTAGAGCGCGTACAAGTGCTTCGTGATGACGCTTATGTTGCTGGTAATTTGCGTTCTAACAAGCACGTGAATGTCGAACGCGAAGACCGTACCATTGTGATCGAGAATGTGCGTCGCGAGGTCGTGTATGTGCCTTATTATGATCCGCGTGTGGTTTATGGTTCATGGCGTTGGCATGACTACCAGCCGGTATTTTGGACGCGTCCGTCATTAACAGTGAGTATCGGTTCCGGTATTTATTGGGGGATTAGTTACAGTATCCCGAGCCACTTCTATTTTAGCCACTTCTATTGGCCACAACGTTATGTCGTGATTAACCATCACTATTATCGTGAGCCGCCGAAAAAGCGTCGTGATTACTACATGACCGGTAAAGATAGTAAACGTTGGTACCATAACCCACGCCATCGCCGTGGTGTGGATTACCGTCACCGCGATTTGCAGCCGGAGCGGCCGAAATATTACATGGTCAACGGTGGTGCAAATGGTCGAGGTGAAATTGTGCGACCAGCGGTTTCTCAGCGAGCAGTGAATAATGAGCGCGTGATGACGGCTAATCGCGCGCAATCGCCGCAACCGACAGTTACGACGCGAAATGTTGCAGTTCAGCGTAACAAACGCCCAGAACAAGATCGGATTGTGCGCACGTTACGTGACAACAAGCCGGCGCGTGCGGTAGTGCGGACGCCGAGTAGAGAAACAGCGCGGAAAGAAGTTATCCAGCGCCGCGATGTTACAGTGACACCACGCAACAAAGCGCCACAATGGGGTGATGCGGTGGTGCGTGAGCGAAATGTTCGAGTTCAGCCAAAGGTAAATAATCGTGATGTACGTCAGCCTTACATGAACGCACCGAAGCAGCCGCAAGTCAGTCAGCGTAGCGTAAGAGTATCACCACAGGCGGCGCCTAAACCGCAACCAAGTTATCAAACGCCGCGGCCAACAGTGAAGCCTGCGCCGTCCTATCAGGCGCCAGTCAAAGCAACGCCGCGCGGGCAGATAAATCGCCCAACGACTGCAAACCCTCGTGCAAAACAAAATCGCATGCAAGATTTTTAAGATATCACAGCGCTTAAATACCGAAGTCATCGTAACGAATTCGAGACTTCGGTATTTTTTTATCTGCTAGTAACTGTAATGTTGCCGCCAGCATCGCTGGTGGGCCGCAAACATAAAAATCGTAATCGCCGGGATTTTGATTTAACCAATGAGCCACCTCTTCATGCACAAATTTATCGACGACTGGGTGGTAGTCGAGCGTTGGCATCAATTTAAATTCATCGGCAAAAATAAGCTCAGCTTCGCTGCGGGCACCATGGAATAAATGACGTTGTCGCTGACTCTCACTTTCAACTAGCGCATGGATAGGGGCGATACCGACACCTCCGGCAATGTAAACCTGTTCGCGATTCGTGTCGGTGGCGACAAAGTTACCGAATGGTCCAGCAGCATCAACCGTGTCACCCACCTGAAGACCAAGCAAGTAAGATGAGCCGATACCGGCAGGGGTAACGTTTGCAACAGCAGGAACATGCCGAATAAGAAAGTGCAGTAATGGTGTATCAGTTGGCGCTGTTGTCAGTGATTTGGTTGCAAAAGAGTAATGTCGTAACAGTACGTTATTACCGTCAGGAATCTTAAATTGCATGAACTGCCCAGCACTGTATTCACAGCTGGGTTCGCTTTTAAACGTTAGTTTGGTTATTGCTTCTGACAACTTAGTTTTAGCAACTAATGCGAGCTTGAAATGGGTGACATGTTCATCAAGTAAGATGATTGTTTGACCGTGATCGCGATGTTGACAAGCGAGGCGAATACCCGAATTAATTTCAATGGTAGTCAGTAATAATTGCTCTGCTTGCGTTGCCACCGTCGGCTCAGTCAGTTTCACTTTACACAAGCCACAAGTACCACCACCGCCACAGCCGCTTGCGATCGGCTTATGTTGTCGCTGCAAAGACTCTAATATGGTTGGTTGACGACGTGGATTGAAATCGCCACGACGTAGATTTTGCACTAATAACAACACACCCGACAAGGTAAACCAGAGTGCCAACAATGCCGCCGTATATATCAGTAAGTGATTAAAACTCCGTGCACCGGAGTAATCCATAAAGTGCAGTTTAAATGCCCAATCAGCAAGCAGCCACGGCGTATTGCGATGATCCAGCACTTGGCCATTGGCGGCATCAACGTAAATACGTGTATTGAGTTCATCAGAAAACAAGATTTTGTAACCCTGACCTTGCCAGCCAACGAGCTCTTTAGTTTTGGTTAACGGTGAGGTCGAGAGAATGTTGCCAGGACCACTGTAGGTAGCGAGTGCCAATTGTTGTGCTTGCTTAGCATTTGTGTGCCATAACTGTCCAGTATGACCGTGTAAGTACACATCTTCATCGGCGAGTTCGACAACGTATTGCGGCGTTTCGCCAATGCGATATAACTGAATTGAAAGAGCCTCAGGATAACGCCGCCAGATCTCTTCAATACCGATGTTGGGCATTGCTTGACGAAGCACCAATCCAGTCGGATTCTGTTTATATTGATGACCGGACATCGCATGATGGCCTTGCAGAGAGAAATATAAGCCACTCACAAGCCACAATACCACCTGAAGTAGCAAAATCAGACCGAGCCAACGATGTAACCATTGTGCGAAGCGCATCATGAATGCGCTCCTTGACCACGACTGCGACCGATGGTGAAGATTAACAACATAATACCCGTGATACTAAGTAAACCGGTGCCGAGAATGAAGCTTCGTAGAAGCCAGTTGGTAATATCTTCTCGCGTTTCATAATCCATAATGTGCAACATCCAGAGGAAGTCGAAGCCACGCCAGAAACTATGTCGCTTAGTAACTAATTCGCCGGTGGTTGGTGAAATATAAAAGCTGGAATTACCGAAATCATCGAAGTTGACCTGCCAAATCGGTAATAAACTTGGGCTAATCTCTGCTGGTGCTCGGTGCTCGAGTAATGTAGCTCTGGTTATGGGTGCGGAGTCGCTTGGTGCATAGAGTCGCTTAGCGATGGCTACAATATCGGCCTCGGTAAATACCACCGGTTGCAGAGATTGAGCGTCAACTAAAAAGGTATCTCGGTGAGCGAAAACTTCATAGGTAGCAATCCATTTGCCGCCAACAAGAGTGGGCTGCAACGTGACTTCACGAGCGCGTGGAAATGCCCGAATAACATGTTCAACTGGACGTATCTGAGCGCTATTTGGTAATGACGGATGGTTTGTTTTAACTAAGTGATCACCGTGAATAAAACTGAGTTCGAAAAACACCATATACGCGCCGCTGATACTCCAAATAACTAATTGCACCCCGAATACCAGGGATAGCCAGCGGTGCCAAGTACGCCAACGACTTAAACTTTGTTGCACGGGTTTGCTCGAGGTAGACATTGGCTACTCTTTATTGAATGGGTGAAACGACAATCGATACAGTTTATGGTATTTAACCATGAAGATAAAACTTTGATATCCGATCAAAAAACCGCAGAGTAAACGATGAAATTTGATTACTTTTACCAACGTGCTTGTGAGCGTCATGGTGGCGAACCAGCTGTGCATGAGCGCATGCCACGCATAGCAACAGCAGCTGAATTACAGAAGATCACTGATAACCAAGTACTGGCTGAAATGACGCGCTGCGTGTTTCGAGCTGGATTTGCTTGGCGAGTAATAGAAAATAAATGGGCTGGGTTCGAAGCGGCTTTTGCCGGATTTTTGCCGCTGTATTGGCAACAAGTACCGCCCGAACGTCTTGATGAATTGGCGCGTGATGAACGAATTGTGCGAAATTTGCAAAAAATTGCGACGGTGCCAATAAATGCACGGATGATTGTTGAAGTGGCCGAAGGATACGGTAGCTTTGGCAAGTTTTTAGCGCAATGGCCATCAGCAGAGCAAGCTGAGTTACTACGATATTTTAAAAAGCACGGAGCGCGCCTCGGCGGAACGGCAGCGCAACATGTTTTGCGCCGATTAGGTTGGGACGGTTATCTCCTAACGCCTGATAATTTAACCGCATTACGCAATCACAACTTACTTGACGCTTCGCCGTATAGTCGACGCGGCGCAAAGCAAATTCAGGATACGTTTAATCAGTGGCATAGCGAGACAGGGCTGCCATACAGCCATCTGTCTCGCATTTTATCGATGACGCTTGATGTGAAGGGTTAACGCAGGGTGACGAACTCTTCAGCACTGGTTGGGTGCAGTGCGACTGTGGCATCAAAATCGGCTTTCGTTGCGCCCATTTTCATCGCCACGGCAAACCCTTGCAGAATTTCGTCCATGCCTTCGCCAATGCCGTGCAGACCGATGACACGCTCTTCAGGGCCTACACACACCAGCTTAAATGTGCTCAGCGCACGGTGTGGCGTCACAGCGTTATACATAGCAGCAAATTGTGAACGATATACTTTCACGTTATCACCGTGCACTTCACGCGCTTCGGTTTCAGTTAAGCCAACGGTGCCAATGGTTGGATGGCTGAACACGATAGTTGGAATCTGACTGTAATCCATATGCGCGTCCGGCATGTCTTTATTGAATAGACGTTCAGCTAATAAACGCCCAGCTTTAATGGCGACCGGTGTTAATTGCGCTTCGCCAGTGATATCACCGACTGCATAGATGCCTTTGACGTTCGTATTCTGATATTTATCGGTACGAATAAATCCGTGCGCATCAGCGGTCACGCCAGCAGCTTCTAGGTTAATTTTGTCGGTCGCCGGTTCACGGCCGATAGCCCAAATTAAGCAATCAACACCGCCGATTGATTCACCGTTATCGCAATGGATTGTGAGCAAGCCGTCGTCGCTTTTTTCAACGCGCTCAACCACACAACCAGTATGTAATTCTGGGCCATCTTGCTTAAGACGTTCCAATAAAGCATCGGTGATGTCGTGATCAAAGTAACGCAGTGGGCGGTCGCCGCGAACTAACAAGTGAGCGTCTGAACCCAGTGCATGTAAGACACCAGCAATTTCGACGGCGATATAGCCAGCACCAATCACAACGGCTTTATTAGGACGTTCCGTTAGCGCAAAAAAGCCATCCGAATCGATACCATATTCCGCACCCGGTACATCTGGAATCATAGCGCGTCCACCAACAGCGATGGTGATATGATCAGCGGTAATTCGCTCACCATTAACTTCAACCGTGCGCGAATCGACGAAACGGGCAAAACCTTCAATATAGTCAACGCCATTATTCTCAAAGCCACGTTTGTAACCGCCATGAATGCGTTCAATGTAAGCTTCGCGGTTTTTGACTAGGGTGCTCCAGTCAAAACCTTTTTGCTCAAGGTCAAACCCGTATGCTGAACTGTATTTAATGGCTTCGGCAATGTGTGCGCCGTACCACATTACCTTTTTGGGAACGCACCCGACGTTAACACAGGTTCCGCCAACTGCTTTGGCTTCAATAACGGCCGCTTTAGCTCCGCGAATTGCTGCTCGGTTAGCTGATGCAATGCCGCCGCTACCGGCGCCAATGGCTAGATAATCGTAATGTCGGGTCATGTGCTCAACTCCTGTGACATGCTAGAGTAATAGTTCATAATAAGAATTCGACTATGATCGCCGAAAATGCCAGCAGGTGCAATGCAACAGCCGGCTGAGGACACGAATAAAGCAACGAAAAAACCGATGAGCCTTATCTACCAAATCAATCGCAGTAAAAAACGACGTAACTTGGCGCTAAAAGTTGCCCGCGGCAATTTAGAAGTTCAAGCACCTTGGCATATGTCGGAGGCCGTCATTGCTCAATTCGTTGAGCAAAAACAAGACTGGATTAATAAGCACCTAAATCGGCAACGTCAGCAGCTCGATAACTTAATGCCGAGAAAATGGCGCTCCGGCGAGCGATTACGTTGGCTTGGACAGCCATTAAAATTAAAGGTATCGGTGGCAACGCGAAAAACCATCGAGCGTTACGGTAACGAATTATTTGTAACCACTACCGCGCGCAGTAATAGCGAGCGCGAGCCCAAACAGACGATTGTGAATTGGTATAAAGAACAAGCTATGCAATGGCTCGATCAGTTTTTTTCGGCCTGGTCCACAGCGCATCAACTTAATCCGACCAGTTGGTCGATTGGTGACTTCACCAGTAAGTGGGGGCATTGTACGCGTAAGCGTGAATTACGTTTTAGCTGGAAATTGTGGCTGGCGCCGGAGTGGGTGGTACGTAACGTTGTGATTCATGAACTCTGTCACTTACAAGAATTCAATCACAGCAAAGCGTTCTGGCAGTTAGTTGCACAACACTCACCTGACTATGAAGCAGCTGAACAGTGGTTGCGTCAGCACGGCGTAACCGTGCTGAACAACCAATATCTTGATTTTACCGACGACTAAGGCGCACTGACTGGAAGGTTTTGTTTCAAAAACTCAACCATCATGGTACGCAAATGCTGCGTGGTGCCTTTGCCTTCGCTAATGCCATGCGTACGGTTCGGATAGGCAAAATAATCGAACTGCTTGCCATGCTTAATCAACTCATTGACTAAGCGCTCAGAACCCTGAAAATGCACGTTATCATCACCGGTGCCATGCACTAACAACAAGTCCCCTTGTAAGTTTTCGGCATGAGTGATGGCTGACGTTTCACGGTAACGCTCTGCAGCTTCAGGCAGTAAACCAGAGTAACGCTCTTGGTAAATGGTGTCGTAAAGTGTGAGATCAGGAACTGGCGCTAACGCCATGCCGACATGGTAAGCTTCTGGATAGCGAAATAGTGCATTCAGCGTTTGTGAACCACCGCCACTGTGCCCCCAGATGCCGACGCGATCACCGTCAATGAAATCCCAGCGCTTTAACATCGCCTGCAGGGCGTCATGCTGATCACGAACGGTGATATCACCCAGATTTTTGTAAATTGAGCGACGCCATTCAAAACCGCGTGGTGAACGCGTACCGCGGTTATCAACTGATGCAACGATGTAGCCTTGTTGCGTTAAGTAGGTATGGAATAAAAAGCGCTCACCGCCCCAGCTGTTTGAAACCGTTTGCCCCCATGGTTCGCCGTAAACGTAAAACAAAATCGGATATTTTTTGCTTGGATCAAAATCGGTTGGTTTCATTAAAAAACCATCAAGCTTTAGACCATCTTGCGCTTCGACTTGAAAGAATTCAAAAGCGCCACGTTTGAGTTTATCAAAGGCGTCCTGCGCGTTTTCGTTATCTTTAATGACGCGAATACGACGATGTTCCGGCAGCGAAATCATGTCGACAACAGGCATGTTATTCACGTCAGAAAAGGTATGCACGGCATACTTGGCATCAGCCGAAAGTTGATAACTATGTGTGCCTGGCTGGTCTGGTGTCAAGCGTTCAAGTTTGCCGCTACCATCAAGGCTGGCACGGAATAAATAACGCTCTAACGGCGTTTCTGGAGAGGCAATAAAGTATACCCAGCCATCATTTTCGTTAATTTGCAAAACCTCGATGACATCCCAATTGCCGCGAGTAATTGTGCTGAGGCGCCCAGTATCGCGCTGTACTACGTAAATATGGCGAAATCCGCTGCGCTCACTCAACCAAGTAAATGATTTACCGTTGTCGATAAATTGCAAATCATCAACGTATTCTGCCCAACTCTCTGTGACTTCTTGCAATAATTCGCGGACTGCACCAGATTTTGCATCAGCTAAATAAGCAGTATTCACTGCTTGCGAGCGGGTCAGTTGCTGAATTAATAGCTGCGAGCTATTGCCAGCCCACTGCATGCGCACCAAATAGTTTTGACGTGGGTCGCCTGGTATTTTCATCCATTTTGTGTCGCCGCCGCTCGCCGGCATGACGCCAATTCGCATGGCGGCATTGGTTTCACCGACCTTCGGGTACGGAAATTGCTTCAGCGTTGGGTATAGCGCATCGGTGTTATTGATCATCGTAAACAGTGGAGTGCCTTCGGTATCCAATTGCCAATAGGCAATTGAGCGGCCATCAGGGCTCCAACGGAAACCATCGCGTAAGAAAAACTCTTCTTCGTTAACCCAATCGAAAGTACCGTTGACGATAGTGTCGTTACCGTCATCTGTCAGCTGCGTGATTTTCTGCGTACTTAGGTCTTCTACATAAATATTGTTTTTCATCACGTAAGCAACACGAGTTGCTTGCGGGTCAAACTTTGCAAATTGCAGTGTCGACGGCTCGGCATTGCCACCGAGTTGCTGTAAACGCTTGGTCGACAGATTATAAACCCAGTAATCACCTAAGGTATGGGTACGCCAAGAGCGCTTCGTGTTGGTGAAAATAAGTAATTTTTTACCATCTTCGGACCAACTGTAGTCGGCAACTTCAAGTGGTTCTTCAGTTGCACTTGGGCGCAGGTTTTCAGCTTCGACAAGTACGGTACGTTGCTGAGTTTCAGGATGGTATCTAACGAGGTCGTGGCCACCGTTTTCGGTGCTCTCTAGAACGGTATAACCGCTACCATTTGCCAACCAACGCGTTGGGCCGACGCCCCGCGCATTAAATTTGCCTTCGCCATACAGTTCGTCAAATTGAACAGCTTCAGAACCCTGTGCCGACGCAACTGTATCGGTGTTACTGCCACCGGGTAACGAACTACAGCCGCTGATCAGCAACGCTGCAGTCACTGCAGTGAAAGTTTGGCGTAGCCAATAGGAGGTATTTTGTGTCATTGTTATTCCCTGTTGTGAAGTGCAGCCCTTGATATTAGACCGAGCACCCATATCTCATCATTAGAAACGCGATAGTAAAATATTTACGCATTATTCAAGAGGAAGTTCCATGAGTCAAAACCCTTTGCTCGGTGATTACCATTTACCACCCTTCGAAGCGATTCAACCAGAGCATATTGTGCCGGCAATCGAGCAGCGTATTCGTGATTGTAAAACGACGATTGCTGAGGTTATCAACAAAGGTGATTTTACTTGGAACGGTCTTGTTGAGCCGCTCGAGCAAGTCGACGACTTACTGGAAAGAAGTTGGTCACCGGTTTCGCATTTAAATGCTGTGGTGAGCTCAAAGGAGCTGCGCGAAGCGCATGACCAATGTCTCCCATTACTGTCTGAGTATGGCACTTTTGTTGGCCAACACGAAGGTCTTTATCTAGCTTTTAAATGGTTAAAAGAAAGCGCGGAATTTAATCAACTGACTGAAGCACAGCGCAAAGTGATTACCGACACGCTGCGCGACTTCGAATTATCTGGCATCGCGTTGCCTGAAGATAAAAAGCAACGTTATGCAGAAATTCAAACGAAGTTATCAGAGCTGTCGTCGCAATTTAGCAATCATTTACTCGACGCAACCGACAGTTGGTACTACTTGGTGACCGACGAGAGTGAATTGGCCGGCTTACCGGAAAGTGCTATTGCTGCCGCACAGGCGGCTGCCGCCGAACACGACCAGCAAGGCTGGCGGTTTGGCTTGGATTTTCCGAGTTATTTGCCGGTAATGACCTATGCGGATAATTCTGAATTCAGACGCACGATGTATGAAGCGTTCACGACCCGAGCATCCGATCAAGGGCCGCAAGCAGGCGAATTTGATAACTCGCAAATTATGTCGGAGACGCTTGCTTTACGACATGAGCTAGCCGTGTTACTCGGCTTTAAAAACTATGCCGACTTGTCACTGGCAACGAAAATGGCGGAGTCAACGTCGCAAGTTGAACAATTTCTACAAGATTTAGCGCAACGTTCTTTGCCGCAAGCACGGGCTGATTATCAAGAAGTACTCGATTTTGCGCGTGATCATTACCAAGTCAATGAGCTCGAAGCGTGGGATGTTGCATATTACAGTGAGAAACTGAAACAACAGCGCTATGCCATTTCCGACGAGCAACTGCGCCCGTACTTTCCTGAAAACCAGGTTGTGAAGGGATTGTTTAGCGTTGTCCAAACCCTCTTTGGCATTCGCATTGAAGAACAAGATAATGTCGCTGCGTGGCACCCGAACGTCCGTTACTTTGTGATCACCGACAATAACGGTGATGTACGTGGTAGCTTCTTCTTAGATTTATATGCACGTTCAGGGAAGCGCGGTGGTGCGTGGATGGCCGAATGTGCGGTGCGACGGATCACGGCGAATCACACACTACAACTGCCGGTTGCTTATCTCACCTGTAACTTTAATAAACCAGTCGGTGATAAGCCGGCGCTGTTTACGCATGACGAAGTACTGACCTTGTTCCATGAATTTGGACATGGCCTGCATCACATGTTGACCAAAGTTGATGTTGCTGGAGTTTCAGGGATTAACGGTGTGGCATGGGACGCAGTAGAGCTTCCATCGCAGTTCTTAGAAAACTGGTGCTGGGAACCAGAGGCCTTAGCCATGATTTCTGGGCACTATGAAACCGGCGAACCGTTGCCTCAACAACTGCTCGACAACATGTTAGCGGCGCGCAACTTTCAGTCGGCGATGCAAATGGTCCGGCAATTAGAGTTTAGTTTGTTTGATTTACGCATTCATCGCGATTACGACCCAGCACAGGGTGATACCATTCAAGCCATCTTAGATTCAGTTCGTGATGAAGTTGCAGTGCGCAAGCCACCCGCTTATAACCGCTTCCAGCACAGTTTCGGGCATATTTTTGCTGGAGGCTATGCGGCTGGTTACTACAGTTACAAGTGGGCGGAAGTATTATCGGCAGACGCCTACTCACGTTTTGAAGACGAGGGTATTTTCAATCGTGAAACTGGACAAGATTTCTTGCGGGCAATTCTAGAGCGGGGTGGTTCGCGCGAAGCCATGGCGCTATTCAAAGAGTTTCGTGGCCGTGAACCTCAGGTTGATGCACTATTGCGCCACTCTGGCATCACTAGTCTGGAACAACCCAGCTAACGATCAGCACCAGCGTTAGCACAAACAAGATGACAAACACTGCACCGACCGCGACGTAAATCACTGGATTACCATGATTGAAATCGCGCTGTCGGTTGCGGTCAGATTGAACACCAAACAACGCTGCTAATACACTGATGATAATGTCTAGAAAAGAGGGCTTTTTTGCCGGCTCGGCATCTGTCTTCAGTAAAGACATAACCACTTAACCACTGATTGGATGATTGTAGTCGCGCTTGCTGGCTTCAGAGGAGCCAAACAGCAACTCGAATAAATCTAAGAAATGAAATTGTGTTGAACGGCTTTTCCCACTAAACCAGCTTCCCCAAGTCACACTTTGCTGATGTGCTTCACACACTTGTTGTGCATTAGGTTGCTCACTATTTTGCATGAGTGCTTGGCACTCTTCGAGCGTTTTGCTGTTTTGTGTATGCCACGCAGAAGCACCCACTGCGCTAGTAAGCACAATGCTTGTAGCCACTAAGACTGACATTGCTGACAGTTTCATGGGAACCTCCGGTTAATAAATGAGCTACTAAAATAGCAGGAAATAACGCAAACTGCCAAGCAAATTCCCGCATTTTTTTGACTGCTAAGCGCACTAACCTTTGGTACACTATGGCGAATTTTATACAGGTGAGGTGTTTATGCGTGACTTTCTAATTGCACCATCGATATTGTCAGCCGATTTTGCTCGACTCGGTGAAGAAGTTGAAAACGTTTTAGCGGCTGGCGCAGACGTTGTGCATTTTGATGTAATGGATAATCACTTTGTACCTAATTTGACCATCGGCCCGATGGTTTGCAAAGCGTTGCGCGATTACGGAATTACTGCACCAATTGACGTACATTTAATGGTGCAGCCGGTGGATCGTATGATTGATGACTTCGCTGCAGCTGGCGCGTCAATCATCACCTTTCATCCAGAAGCGTCAACGCACATCGACCGTTCATTGCAACAAATTAAGGCAGCGGGTTGCCAGGCTGGTTTAGTATTTAACCCAGCCACACCATTACATTATTTGGATTACGTTTTGGATAAAGTTGACGTCATCCTATTGATGTCAGTCAACCCAGGCTTCGGCGGTCAAGCATTTATTCCTGCAACGTTGGACAAGTTACGTCAAGCACGACAAATCATTGATGCAAGTGGTCGTGATATTCGTTTAGAAATCGATGGTGGCGTGAAAGTTGACAATATTGCCGAAATAGCCGCTGCTGGCGCTGATATGTTTGTGGCTGGGTCAGCGATTTTCAATCAACCCGATTATGCGCAAGTGATTGCGACTATGCGTCAACAACTTGCAACAGTAGTTTAAAAACGGAATCAACAGATTATGAGTAAACCCATTGTACTAAGCGGCTGTCAGCCATCAGGACAACTTTCAATTGGTAATTACATTGGCGCGTTGCGTCAATGGGTCAAGATGCAAGACACTCATGACTGTCGTTTTATGTTGGTTGATTTACACGCGATTACGGTTCGCCAAGAACCAGAAAAGTTGCGTGAAGCGACGTTAGATGGCTTAGCCTTGTACATGGCGTGTGGGCTGGATCCCGAGAAGAGCGTGATTTTTGTGCAGTCACATGTACCAGAACATGCGCAATTGGCTTGGGTATTAAATTGCTACACTCAAATGGGCGAATTGAATCGGATGACTCAGTTTAAAGATAAATCCGATCGCCACGCAAATAATATCAATGCTGGTTTGTTCACGTATCCAGCACTGATGGCGGCAGATATTTTGTTATACCAAGCCAATGAAGTGCCGGTGGGCAACGATCAAAAGCAGCATCTTGAGCTCGCTCGTGATGTCGCGACTCGCTTTAATAACATTTACGGTGACGTATTTACCATTCCTGACCCGTTTATTCCAGAGGTTGGTGCGCGCGTCATGAGCTTGCAAGATCCAACCAAAAAAATGTCGAAGTCGGATGAAAATGCAAATAACTTTATTGGCTTGTTAGAAGACCCGAAGAAGATTACTAAAAAGCTGAAACGTGCTGTCACCGATTCAGATGAGCAAGCACGTATTTATTTTGATACCGAAGAAAAGCCAGGTGTATCGAACTTGCTGTCAATCCTGTCGGCAGCAACAGGTCGTGCCATTGCGGATTTGGTGCCAGAGTACGAAGACAAAATGTACGGTCACTTGAAAGGTGATACCGCCGACGCCGTCGTGGCTATGCTCGAACCTATTCAGCAGAGCTACAACGAATTGCGCCATGATCGTGCATATCTCGATCAAGTGATGGCGAAAGGTGCTGAGGCTGCTAGTGCACATGCCGCAGAAACCTTGCGCAAGGTGTATGACGTGATTGGGTTTGTACCTCGGCCATAACTTATGCTGCTGATGATCGATAATTATGACTCGTTCACGCACAATGTTGTGCGCTACTTTCGCGAGTTGAACGCCACCGTCAAAGTTGTGCGTAACGATCAAATTAGCCTTGCAGAAATTCAGCAGTTACCGCTCAGCGGTATTGTGATATCGCCGGGGCCTTGCACCCCCAATGAAGCTGGCATTTCGCTGGCCGTGATTGAAAAGTTTGCGGGGCAAATCCCGCTACTTGGGGTGTGTTTGGGTCACCAAGCCATCGGACAAGTATTTGGCGCGCAAGTAGTGCGCGCTAGACAAGTCATGCATGGCAAAACCTCCGAACTTCATCATCATAACCTCGGCCTATTTCAAGGCTTACCATCGCCATTTAAAGTTGCCCGCTATCATTCCTTGGTTTTAGCCAATGAGCATCTACCTGAAGAACTTTTGGTCGACGCTTGGGTGACGAACTCCGCGGGTGAGCGAGAGATTATGGCAATTCGCCATGCTGATTTGCCGGTGTGGGGGGTTCAATACCATCCAGAAGCCATAGAGACGGAACATGGCCACGCGATTTTTCAGCGGTTTCTGGAATTTTGCCAGCCCACCTGAATAAAATTTAAGCAATAGATATTCAACGAAAATAGGTGCTTCTGCATACTTATGCAGTGCGCCTGCAAATCAAGCTAAGTTCCCTAAAACCCCCCACTTTTTGTATGCTTCAAGCACGACAGCGTTGCTTTTTTCTGCAATAATGTAGCCACTTTACGCGACCTCTTCAGAAGGTCAATTTGAACTAATTTGAACGGCATGAGGAATACTTATGACTACCACGAATAAAGTCGATCGCGCGCTTTTTGATGACGTAATGGTACCGAACTATAATCCGGCGAAAATGATTCCGGTAAAAGGTGAAGGTTCACGAGTTTGGGATCAAAAAGGTAAAGAGTACGTCGACTTCGCGGGCGGTATTGCCGTGAACTGTTTAGGTCATTGTCATCCTGCTATGGTCAAAGCTTTAACCGAGCAAGGCAACAAGCTTTGGCACCTCAGTAACGTATTCACCAATGAGCCGGCTATCCGATTAGCGAAAAAATTGACCGACGCGACATTTGCCGATCGTGTGTACTTCGCCAACTCCGGTGCAGAGGCAAACGAAGCTGCGCTGAAATTAGCACGTCGTTGGGCTTTGGATAAGTTTGGTGCTGAGAAAAATCAAATTATTGCCTTCAATAAAGGTTTCCACGGTCGTACTTTCTTCACCGTAACCGTTGGTGGTCAGCCAGCTTACTCTGATGGTTTTGGTCCAAAACCGGGTGCTGTTGAGCACGTTGATTACAACGATTTAGCGGCGCTTGAGAAGCTGATGTCAGAGCAGACTTGTGCGGTCATGATGGAACCACTGCAAGGTGAAGGCGGTGTGATTAGCCCAGACGTCGAATTCGTGAAGGGTGTACGCGAACTGTGTGATAAATACAACGCGCTGTTGGTTTTTGATGAAGTGCAAACTGGTTTTGGCCGCACTGGTAGCTTGTACGCATACCAACAACTTGGCGTGGCGCCAGACATTTTATCGACGGCAAAAGCGCTTGGTGGCGGTTTCCCTATCGGTGCAATGTTAACCACCAATGAAATTGCGCAACATTTAAAGCCAGGTACCCATGGTAGCACTTACGGTGGTAACCCACTGGCTTGTGCGGTTTCAGAAGCGGTATTTGATGTTGTAAACACCAGCGAAGTGCTTGAAGGCGTTAAAAAACGCGAACAATTGTTCAAAGATACACTGCATAAAATCAATGAAAAATACCATGTGTTTAAAGATATTCGTGGTAAAGGTTTGTTGCTTGGCGCTGAATTAACCGAGCAGTTTGAAGGTAAAGCGCGCGATTTCTTAAACGCTGCAGCAGATGAAGGTGCAATGGTATTGGTTGCTGGACCAAGCGTGATTCGCTTTACCCCGTCGTTAATCATTCCTGAGCAAGATATTGTGGAAGGTTTAGCGCGATTTGAACGAGCTGTAGCTAAGCTCGCTGGTTAACCAAAGCGGAGACACGCTATGTTAGTGGTGCGTCCGATTACGCCGCAGGATTATGCGGCGCTTTACACCTGCGCAGTTGAATCTGGGCATGGTTTCACCTCGCTACCGGTCGACGAGGCGTTATTGCGTCGTCGTATCGCTCGCGCGCAAGAAGCCTTTGCGCGTGAACAAGTGAGTGAGCCGGGTGAAGAAGGCTACCTATTTGTCATGGAAGATACGGACACCGGTGAGGTTGTTGGTTGCAGTGGTATCGAAGCGGCGGTAGGGCTTACCGACGCTTTTTATCATTACCATATCGGTAAGGTTGTTCATCATTCGAAAGAGCTCGATATCTACAATGCACTTGGAACGCTCACGCTGTGTAATGACTACACGGGCGTCAGCGAACTCTGTACGTTGTTTTTACGCGAACCCTTTCGCAAGAACATGAACGGCCGTGTCTTGTCGCGTTTCCGCATGTTGTTTATGGCTGAGTTTCGCAATCGCTTTAGCGATATTGCGATTGCCGAGATGCGCGGAGTCTCTGACGAGAACGGTGAATCACCATTTTGGGGTTGGTTACAACAAAACTTTTTCTCGATGGATTTCACCCAAGCCGATTATCTAACGGGCATTGGTGAGAAAACGTTTGTTTATGAATTGATGCCAAAACTACCTATTTATGTGCAGCTTTTGCCGCCGGAAGCGCAAGCAGTCATTGGCCAAGTGCATGACAATACGCGGCCTGCTTTGCGCATGTTGCAAAGTGAAGGTTTCCGCTGTCGCGGGTATATCGATATCTTTGATGCGGGACCAACGGTTGAGGCAGAAGTGTCAAATATCAAGAGCGTGAGAGAGAGTAAGCGCTTACCTGTAGTTATCGGAGAAGTGGCTAAAGATAAACCACGCTTCATTGTTTGTAATACCAAAGTTGCTGAGTTTCGTGCCATTCAAGCACAGCTGAGTGATGAGCACGATCACGTCATTATCGATGCCGAAGCGGCCGCTGCGCTGCGTGTACAAGACGGCGACTACGTTCGATTTGTCACATTGACAGGAGCAAACTAATGTCTGAACAGAATTTATTTATCAACGGCAATTGGGTTGCCGGAGAAGGCGAGTTGTTTAAATCAATTAATCCATCTCGCGATGAAGTTATTTGGGAAGCGAAAGCCGCGACTGACGAACAGGTTGATGCTGCAGTCATGGCAGCACGAGCTGCGTTTGTTGAGTGGGCGGATAAAAGTTTCGAAGAGCGTCTTGCAATCTGTAAACGTTTTGCTGAACTTCTCGAAGAAAATAAGCAAAAATTCGCTCATATTATTGCTGAAGAAACCGGTAAGCCGGTTTGGGAAACGCTAACCGAAGTTGCTGCAATGATTGGTAAAGTCGCTATTTCTGAGCGGGCTTATCATGAACGCACGGGCACGGTAGAAAATGCGATGCCAGGTGCAAAAGCATTTGTACGTCATAAACCGCATGGTGTTGTTGCCGTATATGGGCCATATAATTTCCCGGGTCACTTACCAAATGGTCACATTGTGCCGTCGTTGTTGGCGGGTAATACGGTAATATTTAAACCAAGTGAGATGACACCTAAAGTGGCTGAGTTCACAGTAAAAATGTGGGAAAAAGCTGGGTTACCAAATGGTGTTTTGAACTTAGTTCAAGGTTTGGTTGATACTGGTAAAGCGCTGTCAGCTCATCCTCAAATCGATGGCCTTTTCTTCACTGGCTCATCAAATACTGGGCACGTGCTTCATAAATTATTTGCAGGGCGTCCTGATAAGATCTTAGCGCTAGAAATGGGCGGTAATAACCCGCTCATCGTGAAAGATGTCGCAGATATCGACGCTGCGGTGCATGATATTGTGCAATCAGCATTTGTTACCTCAGGTCAGCGTTGCACCTGTGCACGTCGCTTATTTATTGAGAAAAGTGCGCAAGGCGATGCGATTTTGAAGCGTCTAATTGAAGTGACTGAAAATATTCAGGTTGGTGATTACGAAGCCGATCCGCAGCCATTCATGGGTGCAATGATTTCAGCGAAAGCCGCTTCGGATATGGTCAAAGCGCAGAACGATTTGATTGACGCGGGCGCCAAAGTACTGTTGAAAATGTTGCAAAAAGACCACAATCTTGGTTTCGTCACCCCAGGTATTCTGGACGTGACCAATGTCACAGAAATGCCGGATATTGAGCATTTCGGACCGCTATTGAAGATATATCGTTACACTGATCTAGATGCAGCGATTGCAGAAGCGAACAATACGAAGTACGGCCTTTCTGCTGGTATTTTGTGTGATAGTGAAGATACCTATCGTTATTTCTTCAAGCGTATTCGCGCAGGTATCGTGAATTGGAACAAGCCAATTACTGGCGCAAGTAGCGCTGCACCGTTTGGCGGCATTGGTGCGAGTGGTAACCATCGCGCTAGCGCCTATTATGCGGCTGACTATTGTGCTTACCCAGTAGCTTCGGTAGAAGCTGAGCATGTAAGCTTGCCAGAGAAGCTTGCACCTGGCCTTAAATTCTAATAGACACAACGAAAAGGAGTTATCGATGGCAGCGACCATGCATGCAACAGTGAATTGGCGTGACGGTTTAGTATTCGAGGCGAAGTCAGGCTCGGGTCATACGGTGGCAATGGATGGCAATAAAGCCGAAGCCGCAAGCCCAATGGAGTTGGTGTTAATGGCTGCTGGTGGATGCTCCTCAGTTGACGTGGTGAGTATTTTAGAAAAGGCACGTCAGCAGGTTACTGGTGTGCAGTGCGAAGTGAAGGGTGAGCGTGCCGATGCAGTGCCTGCTGTGTTTACCCACGTTCACCTGCACTTTATTATCACCGGTACTGACGTTGCTGAAAAGCATGTTGAACGTGCGGTTGCTTTATCAGCAGACAAGTACTGTTCAGTTGCGAAGATGCTGGAAGCCTCGGTAAAAGTTACGCATAGCTATGCAATCGTAGACACGGGTGAGAATGCGTAGATGAACTATCGGCATAGTTACCATGCCGGCAACTTTGCCGATGTCCTCAAACACGTTTTGCAATGTGTTGCCCTAGAATATCTTCAGCAAAAAGATAAACCATTTTGGTTGCTTGATACGCATGCCGGCATTGGTATGTATGACCTTCAAGGGGAGCAGGCGCAAAAAACTGGTGAGGCAACCGACGGAATCGCGCGGTTACTGGCTCGCGACGATTTACCGCCCGCTATTCAGCGCTACGTTGAGTGGGTGAAACAGGTTAATAGCCCAGAACAACTGCGCTGGTACCCGGGCTCGCCTTGGTTCAGCGCACAACATTTGCGACCACAAGATAGTCTGACGCTGTGTGAAATGCACCCACAAGACAGCGGTGCGTTGGCTGAAAATGTGCGCAGCGAGTTTCCCGCAGCAAAGCAAATTAAAGTATTAGAACAAACCAATGGTTATGGCGCGCTCAAAGCCTTATTGCCACCCCCACAAAAGCGCGGCATGGTGCTGATTGATCCGCCATTTGAACAGCGTGATGAGTTTGAACAAGTCGTGCGTGCGCTTACTGATGGTGTGCGGCGCTGGGCAACAGGGATTTATGCGGTGTGGTATCCGATTAAAGATCCGTTGACCATTGGCGACTTTCATCAAAAGGTGAAACGTATTGCCGGTGTCGAAAAGGTGTTTGCGGTCGATTTACTCATCCGCACAGCCACTGACCGCAGTAAACTCAACGGCTGTGGCATGCTATTTATCAATCCACCGTTTGGTTTAACGGAACAAATTCATGACATTATGGATTATTTAACACCGCTATTGGCGCAAGACCGCGGTGCAGAATATCAAAGCATTTGGCTCTAAGCGCGGCTGTTGCTGCGCTGTTTCTCTAAGATTTCTTCTATCAGCGGGGCTAAGATTAGTTCCATCGCAAACACCATTTTACCGCCAGGTACCACGAGCGTATTCATACGCGACATAAACGAACCGTCGATCATTCGCAGGTAGTAGGGATAGTCGACATTCTTAATGCCACGGAAACGAATCACAACGAAGCTTTCATCCAGCGAAGGGATGTCTTTGGCACTAAACGGATTTGAAGTATCGACGGTTGGCACACGCTGGAAGTTGATATGTGTCCGCGAAAATTGTGGCACAATGTGGTGAATATAATCTTCCATACTTCGCACAATACTTTGCGTGACAGCCTCGCGTGAATGGCCGCGCTCTGAGGTATCTCGCAGGAGCTTTTGGATCCATTCAAGGTTAACGATAGGCACCATGCCGATTAACAAATCGACATACTGGGCAACATCATATCCTTCACCTACCACACCGCCATGTAAGCCTTCGTAGAAGAGTAAATCGGTGGCCTTTGGCAACGGTTCCCATGGAGTAAAAGTGCCCGGTACCTGATTGTAGGGCACGGCATCATCAAAACTATGTAAATAACGACGCACTTCACCATTACCGGTTGCCCCGTATTCGCGAAACAGCGCCTCCAGTCGAGTAAAATCGTTCGCTTCAGCACCGAAGTAGCTAATATGCCGACCTTGCTCCTGTGCTTTACGAATCGCCAATTCCATTTCAGGTCGGGAGTAACGATGAAAACTATCACCTTCTACACACGCAGCCTCAACATTCAGCGAACGGAAAATATGTCGCAGAGCTTGGCTGGTTGTGGTAGTACCGGCGCCTGATGAGCCAGTTACTGCAATGATAGGATGTTGAACCGACATGAAACCTCCAAAAACGTAGAAAGAATGTTATACGGGGTCAGTTACACGCGGTCAAGTTTTGTTCAGGTTAGTAATGGGGCGGGATGTCATCCTCAGGGTTGGTGGAATTGCCACCTTCTCGATCGCTTATTTGTTGGAACTTTTCCACCATTAATTGCATCTTACGTTGCAGAAGTTGTAATTCTCCCGCTTGTTGCGTCACCAATTGATTCAATGTTTCAATGGTATCTTCTTGGAACGCCAATTGGCTTTCTAAATCGGCGATACGTCGTGATAAATCATGTTCGTGTTGCGCAGCCATAGGCAAACACCCCTAATTGTGTGTAGTATATTCAGCGCGACGAATTACAACTTACTCTGACAGAGAATTCAATCCTGGAGACAATAAATGAAGCAATTTAAAAAGCCTTTGGCGCTGGCAGTAATCGCGCTTGCAGTAACCGGTTGTATGCAGCAACAGGAAAAATTTCCGGTAAGCGAAGCTGCACCAGAGGCTGAGCAAGACAAAATGGCTTATGCCTTCGGTTCAACCTTAGGTGAATATGTTGGTGAAACATTGAACCGCCAAGAGCAAGCCGAGTTTGTTTTAGATCGTGAAATTGTGATTGCTGGCTTTGTCGATGCAATCAAAGGTGATGCGAAAATTTCGCAAGCTGAAGCGGAAGAACTAATCACAACCATGCAAACCCAGATTGCTGAGCAAACGGCAACTGTAATCGGTGGTAAAGCGCAGGCTGAAGGCGAAGCGTATCAAGCAGAAAATGCCAAGAAAGAAGGCGTAACAGTCACTGAGTCAGGCCTCCAGTACGAAGTGCTGCAAGAAGGTCCAGAAGACGGTGCGCAACCATCAGCAACTGATTTAGTTGAAGTTCATTATCACGGCACTTTGGTTAATGGTGAAGTCTTTGATAGCTCGGTCGATCGTGGCGAGCCATTAGTATTACCATTGAACCGTGTTATTGCTGGCTGGACTGAAGGGGTTCAATTGATGAGCGTAGGCGACAAATATCGCTTTGTTATCCCTTCAGATCTTGCTTATGGTGAGCGTGGCGCCGGTAACGGTCAAATCCCACCAAACTCAACTCTTATCTTTGAAGTTGAACTGCTCAACATTGTTGATCCAGAAGCGACTGAAGAAGAAACAGTAGAGATTGAAGCGAAGCAATAACCATTACTTCGCTGATTGATAACATCGCTAGAGTAGCTCGTGCTGCTCTAGCGTGTTTAATAAGCGGTCTTCAAACTCCATTCGCAGTTCGAGTGCCTCACCTAAGTTTGATAGATCTCGATCAAACCCATTCAGTTCAGATTCAGGCGTGACATCGCCATAGCTATCATTGAAATCAAGCGCAATCTCTGTGGTATCGCCTATTAATGGAAATAGTTCATCAGCCAGCTCGCGGGTCGATTCCGGTGCCTTTTGGCTATTACGAATAATCGTATCGAAAACTTCAAAATGCCCCGCTGAAATATAATCCATGAGCAATTCGCAAAAATGCGTAATATCTGCTGTCGCAGGTAACGCATGTGCTTCACGTTCATAAGGTGGTAACCCAGCAAGCTTAAAATATTCAATCAGCATTGCTTGTCGCTCTTGTAACCAAGTATCCACTGCAGCGTGGGCGCCTCCCCAGCGTTGCTTGGCTTGCTCGTTACGCTTTAACATGTGTTTCTCCGTTTGATGAATAGCCACCAATCTACTGATGATGCTAAGCTAGCGTCAACTATTTTCGCTGACTTTCAGGTTATTTTACATGACAAAACCATACCAACGCCCCGCACCAGACGAACCTGTTTGGTGGTTTGTGATTTCAGGTGGTGAGTTACTCATGACCGAAGCCAAGCAAATACCACACGGATTGCTTGAGGATTTGCCGTTTCCTGATTTAACCGAATATAAAACTGTATTTATTGGTGAGTTACGTGAACGCCATTGTTATTTGGTTATAGCCGATTACGGGGATTCAAATTTCACTGCCGTTGGTGAATTTTTGAGTGTGAGAGAGCTCATCATCGGCTCTGACGATGAACTATTCGCGATGGCGGCGCGAGCCAAACAGATTGCTGATTTTCTTGCGACGCACCGGTTTTGCGGTCGGTGCGGAGCGCGCATGCAGGCTGTGGATTGGGAAATCGCCATGCACTGTCATAGCTGTCAGCATCGCTGTTATCCGCGTATTTCTCCCTGTATTATCGTCGCGATTCGCAAAGGTAATCAGATTCTGTTAGCCCGCGGTAAGCGCCACCCCGAAGGGCTATATTCGGTCTTGGCCGGCTTTGTTGAAGCCGGTGAGCCGTTGGAGCAAACCTTAATGCGTGAAGTGATGGAAGAAGCTGGGGTTCGTATCAAAAACCCGCGTTATGTCACCAGCCAATCATGGCCGTTCCCGAACTCTCTGATGATGGGTTTTCTTGCTGATTGGGAAAGTGGTGACATTCGTATTGACCCATTTGAGCTTGAAGAAGGCGGTTGGTATGACATCAACGATTTACCAAAAATCCCGCAGCAAGGAACCATCGCCAATAAATTGATTATGCGCTTAAAAGCTGAAATTGATCAGGAAAGAAATTCCTAATACTGGTAAAATATGCGGCAAAATTTAAAGGGTAACTTGGATAGATAAAATGTCTGAACTTAAGTCGGAATTAAAAAACGATCTGTATCTCCGCGCGTTGCTACGTCAGCCAACCGAACGCACGCCGATTTGGATGATGCGTCAAGCTGGGCGCTATTTACCTGAGTATCGCGAAGTGCGTAAACAGGCCGGCGACTTTATGGCTTTGTGCAAAAATGCCGAACTTGCGTGTGAAGTGACGTTACAGCCGTTACGTCGTTTCCCGCTGGATGCAGCCATTTTATTCTCAGACATTCTGACGATTCCTGATGCCATGGGTCTTGGATTATATTTCGAAGCCGGAGAAGGACCTAAATTTGAGCGCCCGGTGCGTGATATTGCGAGTATTGAAAAGCTCGGCGTACCTGATCCAGAGCAAGAGCTTCGTTATGTGATGGATGCGGTGCGAACGATTCGCCGCGAATTAAACGGACAAGTTCCGCTTATCGGTTTCTCAGGTAGCCCTTGGACGCTAGCAACGTATATGGTTGAAGGTGGTAGCACGAAGAATTTCAGTGAAGTCAAAAAGCTGATGTTCAGTGAGCCGAAAGCCATGCATTTATTACTCGACAAATTAGCACAGTCGGTGACCAGTTATCTCAACGCGCAAATTGCCGCCGGTGCCCAAGCTGTGATGATATTTGATACGTGGGGTGGTGTATTGAGCCCGCGCGATTATCGTGAATTCTCGTTAAATTACATGCAAAAAATCGTCAATGGCCTAACGCGTCATGCCGACGGTCGACAAGTGCCAGTCACCTTGTTCACCAAAAATGGTGGTGCTTGGCTGGGGGATATGGCCGCTACTGGATGTGATGCATTGGGTGTGGATTGGACCAATGATTTGGGCACTGCTCGTGCAGCCGTGAACGACAAAGTGGCGCTGCAGGGGAATATGGATCCGAGCGTATTATATGCCCCGCCAGCTCGTATCGAAGCCGAAGTTGCAACCATATTAGAAAGTTACGGTCATGGCCACGGTCACGTCTTTAACTTAGGCCACGGCATTCACCCAGAGGTGAATCCAGACCATGCAGCAGCGTTTATCGAAGCCGTGCACAAATTAAGTCCCGCCTTTCATAAGTAATTGCTATTTGCGGTAAACCCCGCTTATTGTCCGATGAGCGGGGATGTCGCACGGAATCCCTAGGTTACAATAGTGTCAGAACATGACATGAAGCCAAAGTGGTAACCTGAGGGATTTATGGCAGCAAGAAATTTATTTAATCCGATCACCATCATACTCGTTCTCGTGGCAGTCGCCACAGCGTACTTCTTTGGATTTGCAGACCCGAATGCGGGTAAAGAAGAGCGCCCACAAAACGCTGTACCGGTACGTATTCAATCTGCTCAAATAAGTGAATTTCGCGATGTCATTGAAGCGCTAGGTACGGCTCAGGCAAATGAATCAATCGTGGTTACCGCACAAGCGCAAGATATCGTGATGGCTGTCCACTTTGACGATGGTGATGTCGTAGAAGCTGGTGATGTCTTAGTGGAACTTGACTCTCGCGAGGAAACCGCGGTTGTACAAGAACTAAAATTTCGTCTCGCCGAAGCGAATCGCCAGTATCAACGTTTAGTTGATTTGCGCCGCCAAAATGCCGCCTCACAGCAGCAATTAGAAGCACAAGACGTATTGGTCAAAGAAATTATTGCTGAGTTAGAGGTTGCCGAAACACGCTTGGCTCAAAAGCGTATTGTTGCGCCATTTGCCGGACGTCTTGGTATCCGTCATGTCAGCGTTGGCTCGTTAGTCTCTCCGGGTGAACAAATTACGACTTTAGATGATGTCACTCCGATCAAACTCGATTTCAATGTTCCAGAACTCTTTTTTGCCAGTTTAAAAGTTGGGCAAGAAGTTGCTGCACGTAGCGGTGCTTATCCGGGTGAAGAGTTTCGTGGTGAAATTCGTAGTATCGACTCACGTGTCGACCCACTAACCCGCTCTATTTTGGTGCGAGCAACGTTGCCAAATAACGATAATAAATTACGCCCAGGCATGTTGCTGCGCGTTAATTTATTACGCAGCGTGGATGAGACAATGATCTTGCCTGAAAAAGCCATTGTGCCAATCAATGATCAAACCTTTGTCTATGTGATTGATGAGAACAACATTGCGCACCAAACGCCAGTAACATTGGGCCGCCGCAAGCCAGGGATTGTTGAAATTATTGATGGCATCAAACCTGGTGATAAAGTCGTGACCGAAGGAATGGTGCGCCTACGTGATGGCGTTGCTGTAACCGTTCGGGAGGGCTAACGCAGATGTTGCTCTCAGATGTTTCGGTTAAACGCCCGGTTTTTGCTTCTGTTGTTAATATACTGCTTATCGTTTTCGGTATCGTCGCGTTTACGATGCTCCCGTTACGCGAGTACCCTGATATTGATCCGCCAGTTGTCTCAATTGATACGAACTATACCGGTGCTTCAGCAGATATTGTTGAGACTCAGATCACGCAGGTCATCGAGGACCGCATAAGTGGTATTGAAGGGATTAAAAATATTAACTCAAGCAGTCGTAATGGACGCTCACGTATTAGTATCGAGTTTGAACTGACGCGAGATATTGATGCCGCGGCAAATGACGTTCGCGACCGCGTTTCGCGCGTTCTGGATAACCTACCCGAGCAGGTTGACCCACCTGAAGTTTCAAAAGCAAACTCGGATGAAAGTACCATCGTTTGGTACAACCTACGCAGTGAAACCATGTCGGTGTTGGAACTAACCGACTACGCTGATCGCTACATTGCCGACCGGTTATCGGTGGTTGATGGCGTTGCGCGTGTGCAACTTGGTGGTGAACGCCGTTATGCCATGCGAATTTGGCTCGATCGCGACGCAATGGCTGCCCGTAACATTACGGTGACCGATATTGAGAATCGGCTACGTTCCGAGAACGTTGAATTACCGGCCGGTGAAGTTGAATCAATTGACCGCGAATTTACCGTTCGCGTCGCCCGTACTTATTTGACACCGAAGCATTTTGAGCGGTTGACGATTAAGCGTGGTGACAACGGTCAATTAGTGCGATTGGCTGAAGTGGCTCGTATTGAAATGGGATCGGAAAACGATAAAACCGATTTCCGCGGTAATGGTATCAACATGGTTGGTGTCGGTATCGTTAAGCAATCTAAGGCCAACACATTAGAAGTGGTGGAAAACGTCAAAAAAGAAATTGATACCATCGCTCAGACGCTACCTGAAACCATGTTCATTGTGCCAAGTTATGATTCATCGATATTCATCAAAGGCTCCATCGACGAAGTTTATAACACGCTGGGTATTGCGATGGCCTTGGTTGTTATCGTGATTTATATGTTCCTCGGTAATATTCGGGCTACTTTAATTCCTGCGTTGACAGTACCGGTGGCCATCATCGCATCATACATTGCGCTATTTGCAATGGGTTTCTCGATAAACCTACTGACCTTGCTGGCGTTGGTACTCGCTATCGGTCTGGTGGTGGATGACTCCATTGTTGTACTCGAAAACATTTATCGCCGCATTGAGTCAGGTGAGCCGCCATTGCTGGCCGCTTATCGCGGCGCTCGCGAAGTTGGCTTTGCAGTCGTTGCAACAACCTTGGTGCTGATTTCAGTCTTCGTACCGTTAGCGTTTCTTGATGGCAATATCGGACAGCTATTCACCGAGTTTGCGTTAGCAATAGCCGCCGCAGTTGCCTTTTCGAGCATCGCTGCGCTGACTTTATCACCAATGCTGAGCTCAAAAATTCTGCATAAAAAAGAGCGCTCGAGTAAATTCGGTCAAATTATAGATAGAGTTTTCGCCTGGGTTGAATCGGGCTATGTGCGTGTACTTAAACGAACTCTAGCGTACCCATGGATGGCGGCTGCACTTATCGTATTATCGGGCGTGTTGTCGTATGGCATGATGCAATTTGTTGAGCAAGAATTTGTGCCACCAGAAGATCGCGGCACATTCTATGTCATGGTGCGAAGCGAGGAAGGCGCAAGCTTTGAGTCAAACTCTGCCAACATGCGTGAAATCGAAAGCATCCTCATGCCATATATTGATCAAGGCAAAATCGACCGCTTGATTATTCGCTCACCAGGTTGGGGTAACTCAGCTGGTGTTGCCATTGTTGGTGCAGTGCCGTTTGAAGAGCGCGAATGGTCAACTTTCGAGCTGATGGATGAAGTTTCGCAGCAGCTTAACAATGTGACTGGCGTGCGCGCGTTCGCATTTATGCGCAGCGGTATAAGCGGTGGTAATGGACGCCCAGTGCAGTTCGTTCTGCAAGGTAATACCTACGATCAACTGGCGGCGTATCGCGATATTGTGATTGAGAAAGCGAGTCAGAATCCGAACTTGATGGATCTCGACAGCGACTATAAAGCCACACTGCCACAATTGTTGATTCGTATCGATCAAGAGCGAGCTTCAGATCTTGGTGTGTCAGTTGGTGATATTGGCCGAACGCTCGAGACCATGTTAGGGCAACGTCGTGCAACCACCTATCTCGATAGAGGTGAAGAGTACGACGTGATTATCGAAGGTGAACGATCGGATTATCGTAGCCCGACCGCCATCGATAATATTTATGTGCGCTCAAATAGTTCGAATCAACTCATCCCGCTGTCAAACTTAGTGACAGTTGAAGAACAAGCCACTTCAGGTTCACTGAATCGCTACAACCGGATGCGTAGTATTACTATTGAGGCGAACTTAGCTGAAGGGTATTCGCTCGGTGAAGCCTTGGCTTATCTTGAAGATATCGTTCGTAACGAGTTACCTGACGACGTGTCGATTGACTATAAAGGCGAATCGCAAATGTACAAAGAGAGCGGAAGCTCGGTAATCTTTGTGTTTGTACTCGCTTTGCTTGTTGCCTACTTGGTTTTAGCGGCACAGTTTGAAAGCTTTGTGCACCCGTTAGTCATCATGCTAATGGTGCCGATTGCGTTCTTAGGAGCGATTATTGGGCTTTATGCGACTGGTATGACGATTAATATTTACAGTCAAATTGGTATTGTCATGCTCATTGGTCTGGCTGCTAAAAACGGCATCTTGATTGTCGAATTCACCAACCAATTACGTGACGCTGGCATGAAGTTTGATGAGGCGATTGTTAAAGGCTCGCAGCAACGCTTGCGCCCCATTGTCATGACTGCGTTCACAACGCTAATGAGCTCTGTGCCATTAATTCTTGGTTCTGGTCCAGGTGCTGAAAGTCGAATGGTCATTGGTACGGTTATCTTCGCTGGGGTGGCATTGTCTGCATTCTTAACGATTTTCATTATTCCATCGTTATATGCCTTGCTTGCTCGCAATACCACTTCACCAGAAGCCGTTGCGCATGAGCTAACAGCACTTGAACAACAGCATCCGGATAGTAAAGGAAGTTAGGAATCTAATCCCATCGATTGGCTTCACGGGCATCAACAAATAGCCCGTGAAGCACGTTTCTCGCAAGTGTAGGGTGATTGGTGAAGATGCCATCCACCCCCATCTCGTTTAAATCACGCATATCATCGGGCTCATCAACCGTAAACACAAAAACCTTTAGACCACGTTGATGGGCATCATCCACAAATTCCTGAGTCACAAAATCGACATCGATGTGTACAGACCAGGCATCAAGTTGTTCGGCAAAGTAGGCGTAATTAAGTGGACAACTGGTGGTAAGCGCACCAATGCGCTGGTGCGGATGATCCTGCTTCAGCTGTGCTAGCCAATGATGGTTAAAACTGGAAACTAAGAGCTGTTCCGGTTGGAAATTGGCGTGTTCAACCGCGCGCCGCAAATGGCGGGTTAAGCCGCGTTTAATATCGGCGCCTTTCAGCTCGATATTGACCTGACAACGCCCTTGGATAAAGTCGAGCGTTTCATCTAGGGTGGGTATCGGCTGTTGTCCGAAAACCTTTAAGGTGCGAACTTGGGCTAGAGTTAAATCATGTAAGCGCCCAGTTTGAGCGGTTAACCGAGCTAAATAGCGATCATGAAAGACGAGCCATTCATCTTCAATTGGATAGACATCAATTTCAATGCCGTCGGCTTGCGCATCGAGAGCTCTACTAAACGCCGCGATGGTGTTTTCCGGTGCTTCAAAGCTTGCTCCACGATGCGCAAAGATGAGCATAACTAGTCGTCACGCTCACCCAATACAGTACCCATACGAGTAACAGTGCCTGGTTTCAATTCGTCGGCAAAATCGATGACGTCATCTGGGAATACCAAAATGACGGTTGAGCCTAATTTGAAGTGGCCCATCTCTTCGCCTTTTTTCAGTCGAAGCGCCTGGTCGCCGGCGGTTGGATATTCCCAAGTGTGCACATCACTGCCGCGCGGCGGTGTCACAGTTTCGGACCAAACGGTGCCAATACTAGCTACAATAGTTGCGCCAACCAACACCATCGCAAATTGCCCAAAATCAGCTTCAAATATTGCAACGACTCGTTCATTACGCGCGAATAAATTGGGCACGTTAGCCACTGTTAGCGGATTGACTGAATACAAGTCGCCGGGCACGTAGATCATTTTTTTCAGCACGCCATCACATGGCATGTGAATACGGTGATAATCTTTTGGTGCTAAATAAATGGTTGCGAAATCGCCATCGCGAAATGCATGCGCATCGCGCGGGTCGCCCCCAAGAAGCTCGGTTAAGCTGTAATCATGGCCTTTCGCTTGAAACACACGACCTTCTTCGATATCACCAAGTTGGCTGATTGCACCATCAACAGGATGAGCGAATTGATTATCATCTGCAGCTGTTAACGGGCGCAACTCTGGCTTCAAATAACGAGTAAAAAACTCGTTGAAGGTTTTAAATGCCTTTGGATCTTCATGAATGGCCTCACTCATGTCGATTTTATACTGACGAATAAACCAGCGAATAAAGAGCTGCGTAAACCAGCCAGCGCGTGCGGCTGCAAATTTACCGACCAGACGCGATACGGCATGCTTAGGTAGCCAGTGTTGCATTTGAATTTTTACGCGATCCCAATTCACGTTTTTTTACCTCGAGTAGTAGCTCTGGATGGCTTTTTGATGGCCATCGATTCAATAATTTTGTGGAAATTGTACAGGCGTAGCGGGTGTAGGTCACCTGCTTCTAATGCTTCGCGAAGTGCACAACCTGGATCATCCTGGTGTTTGCAGTCGCGAAACTTGCACTGTCCTAAGTATGGTCGAAAATCGATATAGCACCAAGCGACGCGCTCAGGCTCTAAATGCCACAGTGCGAACTCACGAATGCCTGGCGAGTCAATTAACACACCACCAGTTGGCACGACATACCGCGTCGCCACAGTGGTTGTGTGCTGACCAAGCCCTGAATTATCCGAGATAGCGCCAACATCAGCATCGATATCAGGTAACAACGCATTGACCAACGATGATTTACCAACCCCTGACTGACCAACAACAATCGAGACATGTGCGCTTAATAGTTCTTGCAAAGCATGCAGAGAATCGGGCTGTTTGGCACTCACTTCGAGCACCTGATAACCGACATCGCGATATACTGCCAGTGCGTGATCAATCTCTTCGCGTTGCTCGGTTTCAAGCTCAGCAAGAAGATCGGCCTTGTTGAGAATAATAACTGGGGTGACCCCAATATCCTCGCATGCCACCAAATAGCGGTCGATAATTTGACTCGAAAACGCAGGTAAGACGCTTGAGACGATGAGAATTTGATCGACATTGGCTGCGACCGGCTTAACACCATCGTAATAATCTGGACGGCTCAGTAACGAACGCCGTGGTTGCACAGCCTCAATCACTCCTGCTACGTCTTCTGAACGTTGTTTGAAACGTCGCCAGATAACTTCGTCGCCACAAACTAATGAATCGACAGCGCGACGAATATGACAACGTAGAGCTGGATCAGATTGGGTGCAGATAATTGCTTGTTGGCCGAAACGGCTTACGACAATGCCTGATTCAGAAGCATCCAAAGCTGCATCTTCAACTTCGATTTCTAATTCAGCACGTTGAATACGCTTCTCTTGATTTGACTTTATTCGGCGTAGTTGCCCTTTGTTCAGACGTCGTTGTTTTGCCATCAAATTAATTCCAGTACATACTAGGGGCAATCATACATTATTCAGCACCAGAGTGCCTGAACTTAATTGTAATCAAATAAGGTAAATTGCATGACAGCGAGCGCAGAACGTCTCATTTGGATCGATTTGGAAATGACAGGATTAACGCCGGATTACGATCACATTATTGAGATTGCGACGATAGTGACTGATTATGAACTGAACGTATTGGCCGAGGGGCCTGTTATTGCGGTGCATCAATCGCAGGCCAATTTAGACAAAATGGATGATTGGAACGTGCGTACGCACAGCCAATCAGGCCTGGTTGAACGGGTTAAAGCCAGTAAAGTAAACGAGCAACAAGCGAGCGATGCGACGATCGAATTTTTACAGCAATGGGTAACCGCAGGCAGTTCGCCAATGTGTGGAAATAGCATTTGCCAAGATCGTCGGTTTTTAGCGAAACATATGCCAGAACTTGAAGCGTACTTTCATTATCGCAATCTGGATGTCAGTACATTGAAGCAACTTGCGAAGTATTGGGCACCGGATGTTGCAAATGGCTTAACGAAGCAAGGTGCGCATACCGCATTAGCAGATATTCGTGAATCGATTGAAGAATTGAAATATTATCGAGCGAATTTATTTAAATAATAATAACAACAACAAGGAAGGCTAAGCACGTGATTAAATGGCTCGTTGCTGCAGTTTTCATTATATTCATGGGGCTCACCTATGGCCCACCCAAGTATGTCGCATTTGCTGATTACCAGAAGCAAATTGAGACTGTATATGGTGAGCAAGATGCGTTTTTAAGTTGGCACGTCAACCGTTGGCTACCTTTAGAAATGTTTGCCGAGCTGGTTTGGTATGCGCCTGCTACTGACAGTAAGCAACCACTTACGGAGCTCGAGTTAGCGCAGTTTAAGCAAACATTTGTCATTCCCGGGCATTGGTTTTCAACCTATATTTGGTGGCTATTGCCACCACTTCTATGGGGCTTTAATAGGGTATTTGGCTTGGCATTCTTTGCTTGGCGACAGGTACGTTCACATCAGCGTAACTTCTTCTTAGCTGAACGCCGCAACACCATCATTGCTTACGAAACGTTTTTAAAGTTAACCAAAGACGCTCCCAATAAACCCTTCCGATTGAGACGCAAGGCCAAACAAGCTCGCGAACAACTTTATGATGATTACATGCAATCATTAACGCGTGCCGCTAGCGATGATGACGAAAGAATATTAAATGGCCTAGTCGCAAAAGCCTTGATGTTTAACCGCGAACATAATCAGCGTTATCTGCCGTTACAGTTGAGTATGGCGCCGGGCTTCAAAGCACTAACTCGAGGTGAGTATCGTTACTTTGCAAAGTTTGAAGGCTATTTTGAAGAGCGCATGAACCAATCCGCGAAGCAATGGTTGCTAGAAACTCATGGTTCAGGTGTGTCGAGTATGTCGGAGTTATATGACGACTGGGATGCGCGAGCCCGCAATTGTGCGAAAGCAATTCTGACTTCGAAGCAATGGCGACCGCTGACTGATTTACGTGAAAGCTTCCGCGATTTTGCTAAAGATACCCTGTTCCGTATTCTTGGTAAGGCCAACATTCAACGCAATCGTGATGAGCTTGCGCGTTTTGCTGAAGCCTACCTGACCTATTCTGTATACCGTTACTTACCGGTTGATAACCAGCTTAGTGCGTATGAACAAGATTACAAAAAGCTGATTGGTAAACGCATCGCAACCGTATTCTCCAGCTATTTCCCACAGGAAGTGACCACCAACAATGTGCGCCCTGACTTGTTTTTGAATCCGTCATTTCGACAGGACAGTCATATGGGGACGTTGACTATTGAATTAATATTTGAAAACAAAGTACTACCAGATGGCATGCCGATGTTGAGTAGCGCATTCTATTTGAAGATGCCGGGTGAAGAACCGCAACGTTTGAAAGAACTTGAGCGAAAAATTTCGCAACTTAACAAGACCAAGGAGAAATCCTGATGCGCCTGATTGTTGCGTTAATGACATTGATGATGAGTGCCTCAGTGAGCGCACAGGAACCGAGTGAGTCGCAGTTACAAAAATTTCGCTGTGAATTGCATACCTGGATTGAACAAACCGATATTGTTCGTCATTGGTTAAATCGAGTTGAGCAAAATAAATTAGTGTTTGTGGATCAACAGGGTGCGATACGGGAGCCGCCACAACCGATTTTGTGGAAAAAAGCCGCAGGATGTTCAAAAACCGAGCGAACAAACAATTCAGCTGAAAAAAGTGGTTGACGGCGACAGACGAATCCGTAAAATACGCCCTCGTTAACACATGCGAGAATAGCTCAGCTGGTAGAGCACAACCTTGCCAAGGTTGGGGTCGCGAGTTCGAATCTCGTTTCTCGCTCCAAATTCGAAAAACCCGAAAGCGTCAAAACTTTCGGGTTTTTTATTGTCTTTTTCTTCATATCTGATTTACCATATATATGATTTTTCAGATATGAGATGATAGATGAAAGTTCTATTCCTTTGTTCAGCCAACTCAGCTCGATCGATTATGGCTGAAGCGATTATGCGACAGTTTGCCGTTGCTGATATTGAGGTGTTTAGTGCGGGCACCCATCCATCACATGTTGAACCAGAAGCTCTGGTGGCGCTATCAGCACTCAATGTAGATACCCAAGGACTACACTCAAAGTCGATTGATAACCTTCCGAATATTCAGTTCGACTATGTGATTAGCTTATGCGACCGCGCTCGACTTGAATGCCAGACCGAGTTTCAAGGTATTAACTTTATCGCATGGGATTTTTCTGATCCGGTTTCGAGCAAAAAAACCGATGCTTTCTTGCTTACTGCAAAAGAGCTCAGCGAACGAATTCGAATGTTCTTATTGGTTATTCGCAAGCGAATTGAAAGACCGCACCTATTTAATAGCCCACAAGACTTTTTCAAAATCATGGCGGACCCGCTGCGATTATCTATGATTCTGATGCTAGCGCGCCAAGAAGAGTTATGCGTGTGTGATTTTGTCGAGATTACAGGCATGTCGCAGCCAAAGATTTCGCGTCATTTAGCTCAGTTACGCGAATATGGTCTGTTGTTAGATCGAAGAGATCATCGGTGGGTGCACTACCGGTTGAACCCTGCTTTACCTGACTGGATGCGACAATCAATTGCGTTAGCTGCCGAACATAACCCTCAACTCGGGCAAAACTTAAAGAATATCAAGGAGTAACTTATGACGATCAAAGTTGGAATTAACGGTTTAGGTCGAATTGGCCGACTTGCACTGCGTTTGATTGTGCAAAATCCGGCATTTGAGCTTATCCGGGTGAACGATCCGGGCGCAGACGCTGCAACTTTTGCACATTTACTTAACTTCGACTCTGTGCACGGGCGCTGGCAATATGAGGCGTCTGCGTCTGATGAAGCGCTCGTTATTCAAGGCAAATCCGTTCCATTTACTCGCTTTAGAACAATTGCTGAGAATAATTGGGGTGATTGTGACATCGTGTTAGAAGCATCCGGCAAAATGAAAACGGTTGCTGTCTTGAATGATTATCTGCAACAGGCGGTAAAACGCGTGGTGGTTTCGGCACCAGTGAAAGAAACTGGGGCTTTGAATGTTGTGATGGGCGTTAACGACCACCTGTTTGAGCCAAGCCAGCACCGTATTGTGACAGCCGCTTCGTGCACTACAAACTGTCTAGCGCCGGTAGTGAAAGTATTGCAAGAAAAAATAGGTATTAAGCACGGTTCGATTACCACCATCCATGACTTAACCAATACGCAAAGCATTCTCGATGCACCACATAAAGATTTACGGCGTGCCCGCGCTTGTGGCATGAGTCTTATCCCAACCTCAACCGGCTCTGCCACCGCGATTATTGAAATCTTCCCAGAGCTAAAAGGTAAAATCGACGGCCATGCCGTGCGTGTCCCATTAGCCAATGCCTCATTAACAGACTGCGTATTTGAAGTCGAACGGCCAACCTCTGTAGAAGAAATTAACGGCTGGATGCAAGAAGCCGCGCGGGGGCAGTTACAAGGAATTCTTGGTTATGAAGCACGCCCTTTGGTGTCGATTGATTATAAAACGGACCCACGTTCGAGCATTGTTGATGCGCTCTCAACCAAAGTCATTAACGGCACGCATGTGAAGCTTTACGCTTGGTATGACAACGAATGGGGCTATGCGAATCGCACTGTTGAGTTGATGGAGAAAGTAGGGCAATGCTAGCGCAACTGTCACCGGCGATTCGTCAGTACATACTGGTCACTGGCAATTACTGGGCTTTTACCCTGACCGACGGCGCGCTACGCATGTTGGTGGTGCTTCATTTTCATCAGCTTGGTTATAGTGCATTTGAAGTCGCGATGCTGTTTTTGTTCTATGAGTTTTTTGGAGTGGTGACGAATTTAGTCGGTGGCTATTTGGGGGCACGTTGGGGCTTGAATCGCACCATGAATATTGGTCTCGGCCTGCAAATTATTGCGCTCGCAATGCTTTTAGTGCCGAGTAGCTGGTTGACCATTCTATGGGTGATGTTAGCCCAGGCGCTCTCTGGTATTGCCAAAGACCTCAACAAAATGAGCGCAAAAAGTACCATCAAGTTGCTGGTACCTGAAAGCGCGCAAGGGCAACTTTACAAGTGGGTGGCACTGCTCACCGGATCGAAAAACACCTTGAAAGGGATCGGCTTTTTTCTTGGTGGCGTATTGCTCACTTGGCTTGGCTTTGCGGGCGCAGTATTAAGTATGGCCTGCATGCTAACGCTAGTGTGGATTTTCAGTTTAATTTTCTTAAACCGAGAAACCGGGAAAGCCACATTTAAGCCGAAATTTAAGGAGTTATTCTCTAAAAGTCGCCCTATTAATGTTCTTTCAGCGGCTCGATTTTTGTTGTTTGGAGCGCGTGACGTTTGGTTTGTGGTTGCGCTTCCGGTATTTCTTGCCAGTGAGTTGCAGTGGGATCACTGGCAGGTTGGTAGTTTTTTGGCCTTATGGATCATTGGCTACGGCTTGGTACAAAGCTTTGCCCCAAAATTAACCGCAACGACAATAACTGACCGTGCCTCGCATCAAGCCACGCTATGGGGGGCATTACTAACCTTTACGCCATTACTAATTGCTGGAGCTCTTTGGCTACAACTTTCCGTGACCTTAGTCATTATTGTAGGTTTGGCACTCTTTGGCCTCTTATTTGCGATTAACTCATCGCTTCATAGCTATCTCATCGTGTCATATTCACGAACCGATGGGGTGTCTCTTGACGTGGGCTTTTACTATATGGCGAACGCTGCGGGTCGCTTGTTAGGGACTGTACTATCAGGTTGGGTGTATCAGCACAGCGGATTGGTGGCGTGCTTGCTCATCTCAGGTCTATTGGTGGCATTGTCGACACTGGTCGTTCGGCAGTTGCCGCAACGTACTGGCATTTAGGCAACTAACGCGAACTGCTAGTTCATTGTCGCTTGCCGTAAAATAACCAGAGTTGGTTTACGCCAAGCTGATAACTCAACACGGCCGTGTCGAATATCAACCGTTGTTGCTAAGAATTCGTTGCCGTGTTGAACAAAACCGCTGGTGAGCACCTGAAAGGTTTCAACATTTTCGGCAAGTGCTCTGAGCTTCGCGGCATGCTCAGTCAACAAGAAACTTTCCAGTTCTGCTTGGGTTGGCAAGCGCAACTCTGGGCGTGCTGATAACACTTGTTTCGCATCATATGCAGACAACAGAACAATATCACCGCTACACGTATTAGCGGCCGAAGCTTGCCCATACCAACACGGTTGCCAAGGGGTGTCGCATGCAACAGCTGTAGGCACTAGTAGAAAAATGAAGATAGCTGCGACCATTTTATTCATTAGAACTCCTTGAGCATGGCCCAAAAAATCCAAATCCACGCCACAATAAAGCAAACACCGCCGATGGGTGTTATTGGGCCAAAGAATTTAATTCCTGTTAACGCCAACAAGTATAGACTACCAGAGAACAAGATGATGCCAGCCAGCATGATCCATCCTCCGGTTCGTAACCCACCAGCGTGAGGATATGGAATTAGCAGTACGGCAACCATCAGCAGACCAAGTGCGTGATAAATTTGATACTGAACGCCCGTTTGGAAAACATCGAGCATTTCTGGGCTAATTAATTTTTCCAAACCATGTGCCCCAAATGCGCCAAGAATTACCCCTAACGCCATATTGATTGCACCGAGCATAACGAATACTTTCATACTATGTTTATGACTTACGTTGATGAATGACGTTTAAAATGTAACTGAAAAGGAATCACTATGCTCGTTCAAAATGCACAAGAAGCGCTACATATTCTGGAAGATAATGATGTGATCTGGTGCCAATCCATGGCCGCAACACCATATAAGCTTCTTGAAGGGCTAGCCGAGGTTGCCCTTTCTCGTAAAAATTTAACGTTATTACAGTTGCATACTGAACATAGTGAGATTTTAAGTGACCCAAACCTGAAAGGGCATCTTCGTCAACGCGCGTTCTTTGTCGGTAAGTCAACGCGCGCTGCTGTGAATGAAGGTTTGGCTGATTATGTGCCAATGTTCTTGTCTGAAATTCCTAAATTATTTCGCTCGGGTGAACAGCCTTTGGACGCCGTGCTAATTCAGGTGTCGCCACCCGATGCCCATGGTAACTGCAGTCTGGGCATTTCCGTTGAAGCGACGCGAGCGGCCTTGCAGGTGGCACGAAAAGTGATTGCCTGGATTAATCCGCGGATGCCACGCACCCATGGCGATTCCTTTATTTCGCTAAAGCAAATCGATCGCTATTTTGAAGCCGAAGCGAGCTTACCGCTGCATGCACAACCGCAGCAATCAGCAGTAACCACGCAAATTGGCGAGCGTGTTGCTAGTCTCATTAATGATGGCGATTGTTTGCAGATGGGTATCGGTGCGATACCAGATGCGACGTTGCGTTGTTTGGGCAATCATAAGGATTTAGGAATTCACACCGAAATGTTCTCTGATGGTGTGTTGCCGTTGGTCGAGAGTGGTGTGATCAACAATTCACGTAAACGCAAACATCGCGGACGTATTGTCACCACGTTCGCCATGGGTAGTCAGCAACTTTATGATTTTGTTGACGATAATCCATTAGTTGCGTTTTTAGACGTTGAATATACCAATGACACTTCGGTGATTCGCCAAAACAAACAAGTCATGGCCATTAACAGCGCGTTGCAAATAGATTTGAGTGGGCAAGTTTGCGCTGATTCAATGGGAACCAAAATCTATTCCGGCGTGGGCGGACAAATGGATTTTGTGCGCGGCGCCAGTTTATCGGAAGGCGGTCGCTCAGTGATTGCTCTACCAGCAACAGCTTGCGGTGGTCAGGTTTCTCGTATCAGTAGCATGCTGAATCCTGGCGCTGGTGTGGTAACAACTCGTGCCCATGTACACTATGTGGTAACTGAATTTGGTGTCGCTAATTTACGCGCGAAGAGTCTGACAGAACGAGCTGAAGCACTCATCCATATTGCTGCGCCGCAGTTTCGTGAACAGCTAGCAAAACAAGCATGGGAAGATTGGGGTTTACGTGTACGTACCTCGTAAGAGGTACTCACGAAAGCACAATAACCCTACTCTCTTCAGTGACATAGATCAAAATTAAATCATGTACTAGGCTTACTATCAGACAAGGTAGTCTCATTTCTCGATGATCCATAAGGAGGACATCTAATGAAACCTAGTACGATAACTAAGTTTTACCCGAAACTGTCTACGCTTGCAGTAGTAACAGGGCTGCTACTAACAGCAGGAAGCTCAGTTGCCGTTGCATCGGATGATGGTAAAAAAGCCTATGAGGCGAACTGCCAGGCTTGTCATCAACCCAATGGGCAAGGTTTGCCGGGCGCTTTCCCTCCGCTTGCCGGTAACCCACATGTCGTTGATGATAAGCTGCACGTGGTGCGAACTATTTTAAAAGGCATGTCCGGTCCGCTGGAAGTAAATGGTCAGAAATACAATGCTGTCATGCCGCCCATGCAACATATTAGCGATGAAGATATTGCTGATATTGCCAACTATGTTTTATCAAGTTGGGGCAATAAAGGTGGTGAAGTAACCGAAGATGAAGTGGAGCAAGTTCGCGTTGATCTGGGTTTAAAAGATCGTGCGGAAGGTCAGCCACACCAAGGCTCTACCGTTGCAGAGGTTGCTTATAAAGGCGCTCCTTCGGCTGTTTCTGGCGGCAAAATGGTGAAAACCCCAGGCGCGCCGGATATCAGCGAAGAGGAATTTGCTAAGGCACAGGAAATTTATTTCCAGCGGTGTGCTGGGTGTCACGGTGTGTTGCGTAAAGGGGCAACAGGTTTGCCGTTAACCACCGATATCACCCAGAAGAAAGGCACCGATTACCTTAAAGCGTTAATCAACTTTGGTTCGCCAGGTGGTATGCCGAACTGGGGCACGTCCGGAGAACTGAGCGAAAAAGACATCGATATGATGGCGCGGTTCTTACAACATGAGCCACCAACCCCGCCTGAGTGGGGCATGAAAGAAATGAAAGATTCATGGGTAGTGCATGTTAAGCCAGAAGATCGTCCGAAAAAGCCACAACATAAATATGATGTCGATAACATGTTCGCGGTAACGCTCCGTGATGCTGGTGAAGTTGCCATTATTGACGGGGCGAGCAAGAAGGTGCTGAATTATGTGAAAACCGGCTATGCGGTTCATATTTCCCGTGCTTCAAGTTCTGGTCGTTATTTCACGACAATTGGTCGAGATGGCAAAATTGACCTAATCGATTTGTATATGAATCCACCGCAAGTTGTTGCTGAAATCAAGATTGGTCTTGAGGCGCGTTCGGTTGAGAACTCTCGCTACAAAGGCTATGAAGATAAAATTGCAATCGCTGGCGCCTACTGGCCACCACATTACGTGTTGATGGATGGCGAATCGTTAGAACCACATAAAATCGTTTCAACGCGTGGTATGACTGTTGATACGCAAGAGTATCATCCAGAACCTCGTGTTGCCGCCATTGTGGGTTCGCATAAGCATCCTGAGTTTATCGTTAACGTGAAAGAAACTGGCCAAATTAAGCTGGTGAATTATTCCGATATCGATAACTTACAGGTCACTACTATCGACGCAGCCCCGTTCTTACATGATGGTGGTTGGGATCGTTCAGGTCGCTATTTTATGACCGCAGCCAATGAAAATGACACCATCGCCGTTGTGGATGCTCAAGATCGTGAGCTGGAGGCATTAATTCCGGTGAAGCGTATTCCGCACCCTGGTCGTGGCGCCAACTTTGTTGATCCGAAGTATGGTCCGGTCTGGGCGACAAGCGCCTTAGGTAACGCCGATATCACATTAATTGGTACCGACCCTGAGAAGCATAAAGACCATGCGTTTAAAGTGGTACGTGTGTTAGAGGGGCAAGGCGGTGGTTCGTTATTCATTAAAACTCACCCGAAATCAAGTAACTTATGGGTTGATACACCATTTAACCCTGATGCCAAAGTTGCCCAATCCGTTGCTGTATTTGATATCAACAACCTAGACGCTGGTTATAAAACGTTACCGATTGCCGAATGGGCGGATTTAGGTCCAGGCCCGAAACGTATCGTTCAGCCAGAGTACAATATGGCTGGTGACGAAGTTTGGTTCTCGGTATGGAGTGGTCAAGAAGAAGAATCAGCGATTGTTATCGTCGACGATAAAACACGCAAGCTGAAACATGTCATTAAAGGAGAGAAAATGGTCACTCCTACTGGCAAGTTCAATAACTACAACACACGGAACGAGGTGTACTAAGCGTGAAATATACAGCACTTGCTGGTGTTGTGGCTGGGGCATTAGGGTTAATGCCCCAGTTAACACTGGCTTTACCACAAGATGTGAATGAAGCAGCAACAACTCAGCAAAACGCTGGCATGGAAGTGATTACCGTGGTTGCCCATCGGCAACCACGCCAACTTTCCGAGGTGGCGGGTACAGTAACGATCATTGACGAAGATGACTTACAACGCGATCTCGTTATTAGCGCTGCCGACTTAGTTCGGTATCAACCAGGAGTAGAGCTCGATGACGATAGTAGCCGGTTTGGTAACAGCGGTTTTCGTATACGTGGTATTGGCGGTAACCGCACCGCAGTCGTAATCGATCAAGTTCCGGTAGCCGATTACTTTGCAGTTGGAAGTTATTCAGATACCGGGCGCGGTTTGCTCGAATTAGGGTTAGCTAGTCGCGTTGAAATTTTACGCGGTCCGGCATCCACAATGTATGGTAGCAAAGCCTTAGGTGGTGTGGTCGCCGTTCATTTGCTAGATGCGGAAGACGTATTACTTAATGGTAAGCGAGGTTCACGATTACAAGCCGGCTTTAACACCGACAGTCATCGTGCCAACCTGATGGGAGCAACAGCATTCGGTGATGGTGGTACTCGATTGCTATTAGCTGGAGCTATTCAATACGGCGAAGATGTTCGCTCGGCTGATTTAGCAGATGCTTTACGCGACGAGCAACAAAGACGTCAGCAAGCATTGTTGGTTAGTGCTGAAACTGATACTTATTTGGGTGAATGGCAGTTTACGCTCGATGCGATGAATGAATCGCGAGACACAGACGTTCAATCAATTATTGGAACCGGACGACTCAGCGCAACCACAAGTTTGCTTGGTGAAGATAGTCGTCAACAGTACCGCTTATTGGCAGAACTCAATCTTGATCCGATGGCATGGATTGATCGCGGTAGCTGGCGCTTATACCATCAAGCGACGGAAATTGAGCAAGACTCTTTTGAGCAACGAATGCTTTTACCCGAGCCTTTGGATATCGAGCGGTTGTTTGATTTTGAGCAAACAACAACGGGGATCGGAGCCGATCTTGAAACTGATACTGAGTTGGCCAATACGCGTCACCGAATCGGCTATGGTTTTGAATTGATGAGTTCAACTCTAGAAGATCAGCGAGATGCAGCGCAAACGAATTTGGTAACGAACGAAACAACGAAAACATTGTTAGGTGAAACGTTTCCGCTGCGAGACTTCCCTCGAAGCCGAGTGACGGAACTCGGTGTTTATCTGCACGATGAATTCGAATTATGGGATAACGGACCGACTGTTAGTCCGGGTATACGCTACGAGCATTACAAATTACGAACGCGTGACGATGCTCTGTTTTCGGAGCGTTATCCAGACTCGGAAGTGACTGATCTGACACATGACGCCTGGCTGCCCAAGCTCGGTATGATTTGGTCAGTATCGGATAACTCCGAATGGTTTGCTCAGTATGCTCGTGGCTATCGTGCGCCGCCGTTTTCTGACGTCAATATCGGTCTGTATTATCCGCAATTTAGAGTGCTGGCGATTGCCAACCCTGATTTGAAAGCAGAGCGTGGCTACGCTTTTGAAACCGGTTTCCGCGGTCGAGATAGCGATACTCAGTGGTCAATAACGGCTTATCACAACCGCTATAGTGACTTTATTCAAAGCCGAGCATCATTGGGATTCGACCCTGCCCGTCAACTATTGATTTTCCAGTCGATTAACCGCGACAAGGTCGTGATTGAGGGTATAGAAGCAAATTGGGAACAACAGTGGTCAGCGGCATGGTCAAGCGCGATAAGCGCTGAATATAGCCGTGGAGAAGACCGTGAAAGTGGTCGTGATTTGGCTGATGTAACACCGCCTCGTATCATCGCCGAACTTCAATATGAAGCCCAAGATTGGGATACGCGATTGGTGCTAACCGCTGTGCGAGGTCAGCGCGCATTACTCGATGAGGCAGACAGCCCATTATTCTCAGCACCTGGCTATGCAACCTTCGATTGGCTTTCACGTTGGTACGTCACGCCCGATCTGAACATAACGGCAGGCCTATTTAACCTGACAGATAAGCGTTACTGGCGAAATGCCCGGGTTAGTGGAATGCCAATCGATGATCCATCATTACCGGTATTAGCTGAAGCGGGGCGTAGTTTCGGCGCATCCGTTTATTATCGGTTCTAAATTAAATACGTAAAAAAATTCGAAAATTGTTGACAACTTACGGTTTCGCCTCTATATCGTCAGTGACGCAAAGAGGCGTTACCGTTTACCTGTAGTTGTTGGTCTGGAGGATGGGCACACAATGGCAACAATGAACCGTGATCAAATTATGAAGAAGCCGTTTAACGACTTCAAAAACTACCCGTACGGCTTTGCTCGTTCGGGCGATTTTTCAATTCGCGAAAGTGAGCTGTTAGCAAAACACGGCAGTTTGATTGCGGCGTTGATGAGTGGTGAGCTTGAACCTGAATCAGCCGAAGAACAATCAATGTTAGCCGTAGCGCGCGGCGAAAAAGCAGCGGATACGGCAATTGAAAAAGCTTGGTCGAAATATCAAGCGCGTATCAATCGTCCGAAAGTAGGCAGTATGTACGGCCGCAGTCGCTACACTGATGAAGCATTTGAAATCAGTGGTAGTGATGACGACGATATCGTTGTGGAAGATTAAAAAAGCGCCGTTACGGCGCTTTTTTTTTAGGCTTGTTCGCGTCTAATTGCACGATGTGCAATATCGGTGCGGAAATAAACGTTATTCCAGTTTATTTTGTGAAGTGCTGCATAAGCTTGCTGTTGCGCGTCGGTGACGCTGTCACCAATTGCGGTGACGCATAGAACACGCCCACCGGCAGTCACCAGCTCACCATGCTCGTTTCGCTTGGTACCAGCGTGGAAAACTTTAGCGCCGTTTGCCTCAGCTGCTTCAATGCCAGTAATGACATCGCCCTTGGCGTAGCTATCAGGGTAACCACCGGCGGCCATCACAACACCGACCGTTGCACGTGGATCAAAATCGATACTGTGACCCGCGAGCTCGCCAGCACAAGCTAATTGACAAAGTTCGACTAAATCTGAACGTAAGCGCAACATAATCGGTTGTGTTTCCGGATCACCGAAACGACAATTAAACTCAAGTACTTTAGCTGTGCCATCTGGTGCGATCATCAATCCTGCGTAAAGGAAGCCCGTATAAGGATTCCCTTCTGCCGCCATACCCTCAACGGTTGGTTGAATGACGTGCTGCATCACCCAGTCATGTACCACAGGCGTAACCACTGGGGCAGGTGAATAGGCACCCATACCACCGGTATTTGGGCCTTTATCACCATTATCACGGGCTTTATGGTCTTGGCTTGACGCAAATGGTAACGCTGTTTTGCCATCAACCATGACAATAAAGCTAGCCTCTTCACCTACTAAAAACTCTTCTATAACAACTCGGCTACCAGCTTCACCAAAGCGATTACCGGCGAGCATATCGTCAATTGCGGCGAACGCTTCAGCTTCAGTCTCTGCAATAATAACGCCTTTGCCTGCAGCCAGACCGTCGGCCTTAATCACAATAGGTGTACCGTGTTCACGGACATAATTTTTCGCCGCATCAATATCGGTGAAATTACCGTAAGCAGCTGTCGGAATATTGTGACGCGCTAAAAAATCTTTACTAAACGCTTTTGAGCCTTCCAATTGAGCAGCTGCTTGCGTTGGGCCAAATATTGATAAACCAGCGGCGGTAAACTTATCGACTACACCAAGTACAAGCGGAGCTTCTGGGCCCACAATCGTCAAACCGATATTCTTGTCTTGTGCGAAAGCGAGTAAAGCATCAATGTCATCAGCGGCAATCGCTACATTTTCGATGCCTGATTCAGCTGCTGTGCCCGCATTTCCAGGCGCAACATAAACCATCTCAACAGCGTTTGACTGTGCTGCTTTCCAAGCTAATGCATGTTCGCGACCACCGCCGCCAATTACCAATACGTTCATGAACTCTCTCGTTACGATTTAGGTTTTATAAATTTCAGAGTGAAGCGATCGCTTTCACCAATTGCAGTATATTTCTCTCGCTCTTCGTCGCCTAAGCGCAAGGTAGGTGGTAATGTCCAGACTCCGCGAGGATGATCGGCAGTATCTTTCGGGTTGCTGTTGATAGCGCTGCTCTCTACTAGTTCAAAACCCGCTGCCTCCGCCATGGCAACTGCAAAGCTTTCTTTCATGTAGCCGGAGCTCGCCATATCTTCGTCTGAGCGTGACTCTGGCAAGCGATGATCAACAACGCCTAACACACCACCTGGCTTTAACGCGTTATAAAACTGCGTAAACGCATTCTTAACCGCCTCTTCGCCACCGCCCATATACCAGTTGTGCAGGTTACGGAACGTCAGCACCATATCAGCGCTTGCTGGTGGCGCAATAACACTGTCGCCCATGGGGGCGAATTCGGTTACAACGACTGCATTAAATGCAGCGTCGTTAGCGACGCGATCTATAAATGCTTGGCGTGAACGCTGATAATATTCACTGCTACTGTTTGCTGGGAAATGCGCTGCGTAAAGTAACCCTTTGTCTTTCAAATACGGTGCTAGGATTTCGGTATACCACCCGCCACCAGGAGAAATCTCAACCACGGTAGAGGTTGGCTCAACACCAAAAAACGCTAACGTTTCAGCGGGATGACGAAATTCATCGCGGGCTTTATTACGCTCTGAGCGAGCTTCAGAGTTAATCGCTTGTTGCAATGCATCCGCATTTGCTGAATTTGCTTGCGCTGATTCTGAACAGGCGTTCAGGCTCAGCACGGTAAGAGGAATGAACAACAGATTTAACAGACGAGTACGTGCAGTCATTATCTTGCTCCTTAGCTGTAAGATAGCTTCATCCTAAACCGTGCTAGCCATTTCGGCAAACGAATCCGTTAGTGACGGAAGTGGCGCATGCCGGTAAACACCATGGCAATACCGTGTTCGTTCGCGGCCGCAATGATTTCGTCATCACGAATTGAACCGCCAGGTTGAATAATTGCGGTAATACCCGCAGCGGCTGCTGCATCAATACCATCGCGGAATGGGAAAAACGCATCTGAAGCCATTACTGAACCAGGTACTTCTAAGTTTTCATCGGCGGCTTTAATACCAGCAATCTTGGCACTGTATACACGGCTCATTTGGCCGGCACCAACACCAATTGTCATGCCATCACGGGCGTACACAATCGCGTTTGATTTAACAAATTTGGCAACTTTCCAGCAGAACAACAAATCTTGTAATTGCGCTTCAGTCGGCTGCTTCTCGGTCACAACTTTCAGATCATCAAGCGTAATTTCACCTTGATCATTATCTTGCACCAATAAGCCGCCATTCACCCGTTTGTAATCAAGACTAGCGCTGCGCTTGGCTGGCCACTGACCGCACTCCAATAGGCGCACATTCGCTTTAGTCGCCACTACATCGCGCGCCGCTGGGCTGACGACTGGGGCAATAATCACTTCAACGAACTGGCGATCAACAATTGCTTTAGCTGTATCAACGTCGAGCTCACGGTTAAAGGCAATAATGCCACCGAATGCTGATGTCGGGTCCGTTTTAAAAGCCCGCTCATATGCGGCCAACGGTGTATCACCAATCGCAACACCACATGGGTTCGCGTGTTTCACAATCACACAAGCCGGTTGCTCAAATGATTTCACACATTCAAGCGCCGCATCAGTGTCAGCGATATTGTTGAACGATAGTTCCTTTCCTTGCAATTGCACGGCGGTTGCAACAGAAGCTTCTGTTGGCTTCGATTCGACATAGAAAGCCGCTTGTTGATGGCTATTTTCGCCATAACGCAAATCTTGTTTCTTCTCAAACTGAACATTAAAGGTTCTTGGAAACTTGCTTTCTTGTTGCGGCAGACGAGCACCGAAGTAATTGGCAATCATGCCATCATACTGTGCCGTATGCTCAAAGGCTTTAATTGCGAGGTCAAAACGCGTATCAAATGTCAGACTGTTTTGGTTTGCATCCATCTCGGCAATCACACGGTCATAATCGTTTGCATTCACAACAATGGTCACATCGCGATGATTTTTAGCCGCGGCGCGAACCATCGTAGGACCGCCGATATCGATATTTTCAACGGCATCTTCGTGTGAGCAATTTTCATCCGCAACGGTTTCAGCAAATGGATAGAGATTCACCGCAACCAAATCGATTGGCGCAATATTTTGTTCAGCCATAACCTGCTGGTCCACGTCGCGACGCGCCAAAATGCCGCCATGAATCTTCGGATGCAGGGTCTTCACGCGACCGTCCATAATTTCAGGTTGTCCCGTGTGCTCCGAGACGTCGGTTACCGGTACTTGATGCTCACGAAGTAATTTTGCTGTGCCGCCGGTTGATAAGATAGCGACGCCGCGTTGCACGAGCGCTTGTGCAAAAGCGACGATTCCAGTTTTGTCGGAAACACTTAAAAGGGCGCGTTGAATAGGACGATGTTGCATGGTTGCTCTACCTTTCTGATGTCTTACAAAGAAAAAAAGAGCACACAAGGCGCTCTTTTTCCGGGGGCACTTAGTTCATGCCGTATTTTTTCAGCTTCTTACGCAAAGTACCGCGGTTGATGCCGAGCATCGTTGCGGCGCGGGTTTGATTACCACGCGTGTAGGTCATGACCTCTTCCAATAATGGAGCTTCTACTTCAGCGAGCACTAATTCATATAGCTCTTCAGGATCGTGTCCGTCAAGCTGCTTCAAAAATGAATTCAACGCCTGCTTTACCGAATCACGCAGTGGTTTCGGCTGAGCATTGTTACCAATTGTGGTAAATGGAGAAATCGGATCACGATTTGCGTTTTGATCAAACATAGGTGCGCTCTATCTCTTCTAGTTTACTGTTGCAAAAAACTTCGTCAGGGCATTTAGTTGTTCGTTAGCATCTTCAATGCTGACAAACTCCCGACGAAAAGCTGACGCAGGTTGTTGCTGTTGTAAGTACCAACCCACATGTTTTCGGGCAATCCGAACACCGCTATAGTCACCATAGTGGTTGTGAAGGTTGCGAACATGGCGAATGACCACATCACAAACTTCATCTGCACTTGGTGGCGGCAGTTGTTCACCAGTTGCCAAGTAGTGCGCAATTTCGCGAAACAACCACGGATTCCCCTGTGCACCGCGGCCAATCATGATGGCATCGGCGCCGGTATACTCAAGAACCTGTTTCGCCTTCTCAGGCGTGGTGATATCACCATTAGCAACCACTGGAATACGAACCGACTCTTTAATAGCTCGAATGGTGTCGTATTCTGCGTTGCCTTTGTACATACATGCGCGAGTTCTGCCATGAACGGCTAGCGATTGAATACCAAGTCGCTCAGCAATCTTAGCTATTGCTACACCGTTGCGATTGTCTGGATCCCAGCCCGTACGTATTTTTAGCGTAACGGGCACATCAACTGCTGCCACCACCGCTGATATAATTTCTTCAACCAGCTGTGGATATTGCAGCAAGGCAGAGCCCGCTAACTTTTTGTTTACCTTTTTTGCAGGGCAACCCATGTTGATATCAATAATCTGTGCGCCATTATTCACGTTGTGAATTGCCGCAGCTGCCATCAACTCTGGCTCAGAACCTGCAATTTGCACTGCTCGAATACCTGGCTCATCTGCGTGCTCCATGCGGTCACGTGATTTCTTGGTATCCCACACCAACGGATTGCTCGATAACATTTCAGACACCGTTAACCCTGCTCCCAACTCTCGGCACAAACGTCGAAAGGGAAGGTCGGTTACTCCCGCCATTGGCGCAAGTATTACTGGATTGTCTAATTGATATGGTCCGATCCGCATCGGTTAAAAACTGTGCAACTCAAGGGTGGGAAATTTTAGGGAATTTGGCGGCTAAAGAAAAGGCTGTAATTTGTACAAAAGCCGCCTTTTTTGTACTTTTTGCTCTTGACAAATTGCAGGAATATTACAGTCTGCGCTTGGCGTGGAGCATTACCCAGCCATCTTTGACCTGTGGCGGGCTGAATTCAAAATGTTCTTGATACGCTGCCTGCACGGCAGGGATCTGTCGTTCGAGTATACCAGACATGACGAGTTCACCACCTTCGGCGACATAATCTGTAATAACTTGAGCAAGTTCCTGTAATGGTCCGGCAAGAATATTGGCGACGACTACGTCGGCTTTGAGCGTTGGTTGGTTACTTGGTAGATAAACTTCAAGTTGCTCGGCGACACCGTTGCGTTCTGCATTTTCCATGCTCGCTAGCAAAGCTTGTTTATCAATATCAATACCAACGGCTCGTTTAGCACCGAGTAATAACGCACCAATGGCTAAAATACCGGAACCACAGCCAAAGTCGACCACAGTCTTATCAGCAAGGTCTTGTCCATCTAACCATCCTAAACATAGTGCGGTTGTTGGGTGTGTGCCCGTGCCAAATGCCATACCGGGGTCGAGCATGATATTAACAGCCGCCGGGTCGGGAATTTCACGCCAAGTTGGGCAAACCCATAAGCGTTTGCCAAATTGAATTGGGTGGAAGTTATCCATCCACTCGCGTTCCCAATCTTTATCTTCTAATTGGTCAGTTTTGTAGTTAAATCCTTCCTTGAAGTAACTCGACTTTTTCAAATTTGCGATGACTGGTGCTAAATTCGTTTCAGCTGGGAACAAGCCAGTGACCAAGGTTTCTTGCCAATAAACGAGCTCGCCAAGAGGTGGTTCAAAAATCGGATTATCTTGTGCATCGCGGTAGGTTACGGCCATAGCGCCGTTGCCTTCAAGCATGTCCCCAATGTTGGGGGCATGCTTTTCAGGCGCTGAAACAGTTAATTGAATCCAAGGCATCGGGTTTAGTGACCACCCATACCAAGTTTCTTCTCCAGATAGTGGATATTCGTGCCACCATGCTGGAAGTTCTCGTCAGCCATAATATTTTTTTGCAACGGCACGTTGGTTTTAATACCTTCAATGATTAACTCACTGAGTGCATTACGCATACGAGCAATCGCAACATCACGGTTTTCACCGTAAGTAATGAGCTTACCAATCATAGAGTCGTAGTTTGGCGGCACTTTGTAGTCTGCGTAAACATGTGAATCCCAACGCACACCAAGACCACCTGGCGGATGGAAGCGTGAGATCAAACCGGGCGACGGTACGAACGTGTTTGGATCTTCAGCGTTGATACGACATTCAATCGCATGCCCACGAATCACGATATCTTCTTGTGAGATAGACAATTGACGACCGGCAGCAACACGCAGTTGCTCTTTAATTAGGTCGATGCCCGTGATCATTTCAGTCACCGGATGCTCTACCTGAATACGGGTATTCATTTCAATGAAATAGAACTCACCGTTTTCGTACAAGAATTCGAAGGTACCGGCACCGCGGTAACCGATCTCAATACAAGCCTTCACACAGCGCTCACCAATGAACTTACGCATTTCAGGTGTGACACCTGGTGCTGGGGCTTCTTCAACGACTTTCTGGTGGCGACGCTGCATTGAACAGTCGCGCTCACCTAAATAAACGGCGTTGCCCTGACCATCAGCAAGTACTTGAATTTCGATGTGACGAGGATTCTCTAGGAATTTTTCCATGTACACCATCGAATTACCAAAGGCTGCACCAGCTTCAGCTTTGGTTGTGCTAATTGCGCGCAGTAACTCGTCTTCTTTACGAACAACGCGCATACCGCGGCCACCACCACCACCAGCTGCTTTTACAATCACTGGATAACCAATGCGTTTAGCAATCTTAATATTTGTCGCATCGTCATCACCAAGCGGGCCACCAGAACCTGGTACGCATGGAACGCCAGCTTTCTTCATTGCTTCAATCGCGGATACTTTATCACCCATCAGGCGAATTACATCAGCGGTTGGGCCAACAAAGATAAATCCAGAGTTTTCCACCTGCTCAGCAAAATCAGCGTTTTCGGCCAAAAAGCCGTAGCCTGGGTGAATCGCTGCTGCATCGGTGATTTCTGCTGCACTGATAATGCGCGGAATATTCAAATAGCTATCCGTTGATGGACCGTTGCCGATACAAATCGATTCATCCGCCAACAACACATGCTTCAAATTGCGATCGACAGTGGAATGCACTGCGACCGTCTTGATACCGAGTTCTTTACAAGCGCGCAGAATACGCAGCGCGATCTCGCCTCGGTTTGCAATCACTACCTTATCTAACATGACGATGTCCTGTGTCGATATATTTATTCGATGACAAACAGAGGTTGGTCGAATTCGACCGGCTCGCCGTTCTCAACAAGAATTTGCTTCACCACTCCGCCTTTATCGGCTTCAATTTGGTTCATCATCTTCATGGCTTCAACAATACATAGCGTATCGCCAGCTTTTACTTGTTGACCAACGCTAACGAAGTCTGCTGCACCTGGTGCTGGGGCCGCATAGAAGGTACCAACCATTGGTGATTTCACTACGTGACCTGATAACTCAGGTGCCGCAGGCGCTTCAGCCGCAGCTGGTGCAGAAGCCGGAGCAGGAGCTGGCGCTGCCATCATTTGTTGTGGTGGCAGTTGATAGTGCATCGGAGCACTGTGGCTACCGCCGCGGTGAATACGTACTGACTCTTCACCTTCAGTGATTTCTAACTCGGCAATGCCTGATTCTTCGACCAGTTCGATCAGTTTTTTAATTTTACGAATATCCATGATCTGTTATGACCCCAATGGTTTGTGTTCGTTATTGCTTGCTTAAAAAGTGCTTGGCGGCTTGTAACGCAAAGTCATAACCTTGCGCACCGAAACCACAAATCACACCAACAGCAACATCGGCTAAAAAGGAATGCTGACGAAATTCTTCGCGAGCGTGAATATTGGAAAGATGTATTTCAGTAAATGGTATTGCTACCCCAGCCAATGCATCACGCAAAGCGATGCTAGTGTGTGTGTAGGCGCCAGGGTTAATAATGATGTAATCGACGTGTGATGTGCGCGCTTCATGAACCCAGTCAATCAACTGGTGCTCGGCATTGGATTGCCGGCAATCAAGGGTGATGCCCATTGACTCAGCGTGTTCGCGTAAGCGATGCTCAATCTTATCGAGGGTGTCGCTGCCATAGATTTCTGGCTCACGCGTACCTAACAAGTTCAAGTTAGGGCCGTTGAGTAGAAGCACTCTGAATTTTTTATCGTTATTTGCTGTCATAATGCTGCGATCTGCTGCGAACGTATCAAGATTGATATTAGAGGCCAAGTTCGGCCTCTAATTCAACACCTAATTCAGCATTATAGTGAAAAAATGAAAATAAGCAGCAAAATACTGGTCTTATCACCGCCGTTCGCTGCAAGTTTTAACGTGTTTTTAACTCTTCGATGTGTTCAGCGAAGTTTTCTGCCGACATAAACCCAGTCACCCGCGAGCGATTTATTTCCTGTTCTGCTTTAAAGAACAGAATTGTCGGCAAGCCGAGCACTTGATATTCGCTTAAAATGGCATTGTTTGATGCTGTATTAGCGGTTACATCGGCCTGCAATAGCACAACATCCGCTGTTGCATTGGCTACCTGTTCGGCAGAGAACGTGTCCCGTTCAAATTCTTTACACGCAACGCACCAATCGGCATAAAGATCCAGCATCACAACCTGATCATTACGAGCTGCCGTTGCTAATTGCTGTTGAATTTCAGCAACCGATGACACTTGAACAAACGGCAGCGTGTGGTGTGACTGTGGCCACCAGCTATATAAAAGTACGCCACCGATGATAATCCAAATAGCGACGAAACGAGCTGCGACTTTCCGAGAAAGCTCACGGACATCGGCTTGAATTAAATAAGCCGCACTTGCTGCAATAAAGATAACCCAGAGCCAATCAGCAACAACGTAGGGAATTAGTCGCTCGACTAGCACAATGGCAACGCCCAACAACACCACTCCGAACACCCGTTTGATGGTATTCATCCACGCACCAGCTTTTGGCAGCAGCTTGCCGCCAGTAACACCGAAAGCCAGTAACGGGAGTCCCATACCCACACTTAAGGCGTAGAGAACGGCGGCGCCAATGGTGAGGTCACCCGATTGCGCAATAAACAAAAGTACGCCTGATAGCGGCGCGGTAGTACATGGTGAAGCGATTAACCCAGAAATTGCTCCCATGGTGAACACGCTACGATGCGCGCCACCGCGTTGTGATTGGCTGAGCTGATTGAGGTAATTTTGCCATCGTTGTGGTAATTGTAATGTGTAGGCGCCAAGCATACTTAGCGCAAGCAGCACAAACACGACTGCTAAGGTAATGAGTATTGCAGGATGTTGTAGCATCGCTTGGTAGCGTAATCCTGCCAGTGCAACGACCACTCCTAATACCGAATAGGTAATGGCCATGCCTTGCACGTACGCAAGGCTTAAGGTGAAAGCGCGGTGGGTACTTAGTTGCTTTGGTTGGCTAGTGCCGGCGCCAGTCTGTCCCATAATGATCGCGGAAATAATCGGATACATCGGCAATACACATGGGGTAAACGCCAAACCAATACCCAGCACTACAAAGAGCAATAAAACTAGCCATAAGGGCTTCTCGATGATCGCATCAAAAAATGTCGATGAAGTGGTTTGTTGCGAATTTTCGGTGACCTGCTGGAAATCAATGGCGACTGAACCATCGCCTTTCACAGCGTTGAGATAAATGGTCTTTTCAGTGGGCGGATAACATAAGCCAGCATCAGCACAACCTTGATATGAAATAGTAAACGCTTGATCAGGGCTAGCTTGGCTTAAGTGATAGGTCAACTCAACGAAGTCGCGATAGACAATGGTCTCGCCGAAGAATTCATCAAAGTGGGCTTCACCCTCTGGTAACTGTGGCTCTTGCTTCAACTGAACCGGTGTTTTGATGACGAACCGGTGCTGATACATATAGTAGCTATCCGCAATCTCCCAATTCAGAGTGAGTACGTCGCCTTGCTGGCGAAAGTCGAATTGAAATGCTTCATCAACCGGTAAAAACTGGTTTTGTTGAGCAAACGGGTCATCTTGTCCCAATTCAAACTGGGCCTGGGCAACAGCAATAGATGGCAATACCAGCCACAGCGACAACAGAACAAGTAAGCTTCGAAACCACATTGACTTCATGATTGGGTGACCTGTGTAATCCAATTTAAATAGCTTTCTGAGCCTTCGGTAATAGCGAGAGCAACAATTTCTGGAACATCGTACGGATGCGCAGTTTGAATGAGTTCAAATAGTGCATCAAGTGAACCGACGGTTGTCTTGATTTGTAGCAAAACTTCTTCTTCGGCATGAATGTGATCATCCCACCAGTACATGGATGTGCAGGGTGCTGAAATATTGATGCATGCCGCATGTCGTGCGCGAAGTATCTTATCTGCTAAAGCTTTGGCTACATGTTTATCAGGACAACTACAAATCACTAGACGATATTCTGTCGTCATACATACACCCATTCGTTAAATTTTGGTCAGTATACGAAAACAAAAAAAATTTATCAGAAAACCTTGATATCAATTTTTTATCCCCCATAACAGGGGGCACAACAAATTTTTTAACAGCTTCAGCTCATCCCTGAAGCAGAGTTATCAACCACAAACCTTAGGTTTAGGAGTTATCAACGATGAAACTTCGTCCTTTACATGATCGTGTGATCATCAAACGCTCAGAAGCAGAAACTAAATCTGCAGGCGGTATCGTGCTGACTGGTTCAGCAGCAGAGAAATCGACGCGCGGTGAGGTTGTTGCTGTGGGCAATGGTCGCATCTTGGATAACGGTGACGTGAAAGCTTTGGATGTCAAAGTCGGCGACAGCGTATTATTCAACGAAAGCTATGGCGTGAAAACGCAAAAGATTGACGGTGAAGAATACCTGATTATGTCTGAGTCAGACATTCTAGCGATTATCGAAGCTTAAGAGGGAAACGAACATGGCAGCTAAAGAAGTTAAGTTTGGTAATACAGCGCGTCAGCGCATGTTAAAAGGCGTCAACATCCTAGCCGACGCAGTTAAAGTTACGTTGGGCCCGAAAGGTCGTAACGTGGTTTTAGAAAAATCATTTGGCGCACCATTGATCACCAAAGACGGTGTATCTGTTGCGAAAGAAATCGAACTAGAAGATAAGTTCGAGAATATGGGCGCACAAATGGTTAAAGAAGTTGCGTCTAAAGCAAATGATGAAGCTGGTGACGGTACTACTACGGCAACCGTATTAGCTCAAGCTATCGTCAACGAAGGCTTGAAAGCTGTTGCCGCGGGCATGAATCCGATGGATTTGAAGCGCGGTATCGACAAAGCTGTAATCGCTGCAGTAGCAGAGTTGAAAGAATTATCTCAGCCTTGCAACAACTCAAAAGCCATTGCACAGGTTGGTACTATTTCAGCTAACTCTGATAGCACCATCGGTGAAATCATTGCTCAAGCAATGGACAAAGTAGGCCAAGAAGGTGTGATCACCGTTGAAGAGGGCCAAGCATTGCAAGATGAGCTTGACGTTGTTGAAGGGATGCAGTTTGACCGTGGCTATCTGTCACCATATTTCATTAACAATCAAGAGAACGGCACTGTTGAACTCGATAGCCCGTTCATTTTGCTTGTTGACAAGAAAATCTCAAACATTCGCGAATTGTTGCCAGTATTGGAAGGCGTTGCGAAGTCAGGCAAACCATTGTTGATCATCGCTGAAGACGTTGAAGGTGAAGCCTTAGCAACGTTGGTCGTGAACAACATGCGCGGCATCGTGAAAGTTGCAGCTGTAAAAGCGCCTGGTTTCGGTGACCGTCGTAAAGCGATGTTGCAAGATATCGCGGTATTGACGGGCGGTAACGTGATTTCTGAAGAAATCGGTATGGAGCTCGAGAAGGCACAGCTTGACGACCTCGGTACAGCGAAGCGTGTGGTGATTAACAAAGATAACACCACCATTGTTGACGGTAGCGGTGACCAAACGGCGATTGAAGGTCGTGTCACGCAAATTCGTCAGCAAATCGAAGAGACTTCTTCAGACTACGATCGCGAGAAACTGCAAGAACGTTTGGCTAAATTAGCTGGCGGTGTTGCCGTGATTAAAGTCGGTGCTGCCACCGAAATGGAAATGAAAGAGAAGAAAGCTCGCGTTGAAGATGCGTTGCATGCAACTCGCGCGGCTGTTGAAGAAGGTGTGGTGCCTGGTGGTGGTGTTGCGTTGGTACGCGCAGCAAGCAAACTTGCTGACTTACGTGGCGACAACGAAGACCAAAACGTTGGTATTAAATTGGCGTTGCGCGCGATGGAAGCGCCACTGCGTCAAATCTCAACCAACGCTGGCGCTGAAGCTTCAGTGGTTGCAAACAACGTGAAAAACGGTGAAGGTAACTACGGTTACAACGCTGGCCAAGACGTTTACGGTGACATGTTAGAAATGGGTATTTTGGATCCAACCAAAGTAACTCGTTCAGCATTGCAATTCGCGGCATCGGTAGCTGCGTTAATGATTACCACCGAAGCGATGGTTGCTGAGTTACCAAAAGATGAACCAGCTGCTCCAGATATGGGCGGCATGGGCGGAATGGGCGGCATGATGTAAGCCGGCGCATTCGTCGCTGAGTTAAAAAGGGAAGCGTTTGTGCTTCCCTTTTTGTTTTCTGGGCTGTCACGAAACTCAGCGTTTCAGCGTCTATACTATTGAAAACAAAATTTCAGAAGCAATATCTGAAAATAGATACTCAGTGTTTGTAATGGAGGTTAACCATGAAAGCGTCCGTTTTAAGTCTTGCTGTTGTCGCTAGTCTGTTTGCTGGTGCGTCAAGCGCAGCGGAAGTTTCGGTAAAATGGGATGACGTGAAATCGTTTACAGATTTCGAAGCCGTTAACGAGTTAAAAAGCCGTTTTGAGGAACGAACTAAAGCTGATTTTGCTGAGTATGTAACAAAGCTAGGTGAGCGCTTACCCGAGCAGAATAAGCTAGAGGTTACTTTTAACGACGTTGATCTTGCCGGTCGAGTGGAGCCGACGTTCGGTGCAACCAGCAGTGCATTTCAGCGCATCCTCGATGATGTTTCTTATCCGTATCTCGTGATTTCATATCGATATACTGATGCGCAAGGTAACGTTTTGAGTGAAGCTGACCATATTGAGTTAAAGTCGCTCGCGCCACCGCGCAATATTAGAAATATCATGGGCTCAAGTCGGGATAGTCTTTATTTTGAGAAAGAGCTGTTACAAGAATGGTTCCGAGAAACCTTTCCTGAAACAGCCAAGTAATTGCTTCTCTGTGCGCGCTGACATCTAAAGCGGTGTCTTGCTGGCTTCACCAGCAATTTCGCGCACCAGTTTAGGAACCAAGAAGCCAGGTAGGCGGGCTCGTAACTCATGTTCAAGTTGTCGAGCTCGCTCATCACTCACAGCGAAATGACTTGCTCCAGCTACTTTATCTAATTGGTGCAAGTAATATGGAATAACCCGCGCATCAAATAGAGCTTCGCTTAAGGCTTCGAGAACGTCTGCCGAGTCATTAATGCCGGCGAGCAACACACTTTGATTGAACAACGTGACATTGTGCTTGGCCCACATCGCTAGAGCACTCTTTAAGGTACTGGTGATTTCTCGAGGGTGGTTTGCGTGAATGACTAAAATTGCCTGCAACCGACTCGACTGTAATCGCTTAGCAAGCTTCTCGGTAAGGCGTGAAGGTAATACGACCGGAAGTCGACTGTGAATGCGCACTCGCTTTAATTGCGGCAGACCCTCCAGTTCGGTTATCACTCTCTCAAGCTGGTCATCGTTAGCCATCAATGGGTCGCCGCCACTTAAAATCACTTCATTGATTGCTGCATCAGCTTGGACCAACTCAACCAGCTGTTGTAATTGTGCGCGACCAAAGTGATGGTCCTCATACGGGAAATGCCGACGGAAGCAGTAACGGCAGTTAATTGCGCAACCACCGCGAAGAATCACGAGCACGCGTGATTTATATTTGTGCAAAATGCCCGAGTGATTGCTGCTTTGCTCCTCGAGTGGGTCTGTAACAAAGCCTTCTTTGGTTGCAAATTCTTCTTGCTTCGGCATCACTTGTAGGAGCAGCGGATCGAATCGATCACCGGGTGTCATCAATCCAGCGAAATAGCGCGTTACCCGCAATGGGAATAACTCACGTGCAGATTGATTCTGAGTAATCCAGTCTTCTGGTAGACGCAACAACGCACCGAGTTCACGCGGGTCTGAAATAGATTGTGCAAGCTCTTGCTGCCACTGCGGCCGCACAGAGATAACATTCAGATTCGACACAAGCTTCCTGTAAATTTGTTTAATGACTGCAATTATTTTACCTGAAAATTGCGTCGTTATGGTTTATTATTGCCCGCGAAATCGCTTAATTTGAAAGCATATGAGGAAGCTATGGCGAATTACAGCACGAATGAATTCAAAGCTGGTTTAAAAATCATGCAAGATGGTGAACCATGTAACATCATCGACAATGAAGTTGTAAAACCAGGTAAAGGGCAAGCTTTTAACCGCGTTAAAATCCGTAAACTCATCAGCGGGAAAGTGGTTGAGAAAACCTTTAAATCAGGTGACTCAGTTGAAGGCGCAGACGTGGTTGATATGGAACTATCGTACCTATACAACGACGGTGAGTTTTGGCACTTCATGAACAATGAGTCATTTGAGCAATTGGCCGCCGATGCAAAAGCGGTTGGCGATTCAACCAAATGGTTAGTGGAGCAAGATACTTGTACCCTGACATTGTGGAACGGTAACCCAATTGCTGTTACACCACCGAATTTCGTTGAACTCGAAATCGTAGAAACGGATCCGGGCTTAAAAGGTGATACCGCAGGTACCGGCGGTAAACCAGCAACGTTAAGCACTGGCGCCGTAGTGCGAGTACCGCTTTTCGTGCAAACGGGCGAAGTCGTCAAAGTGGATACGCGCTCTGGCGAGTACGTTTCGCGCGTCCAGAAATAAGTTTCCCGAATCTATATGCAGCTCACTGATGATTGGCAACCAAGCGCATCGCTTGATGTTCTGCAACAGCGAGCTGCATTGTTTCAAACTATCCGAAGTTTTTTTCAGCACCGATGTGTTCTCGAAGTTGATACACCAATCCTTGGCCGATTCGGCGTAACGGATTTACATCTTGAGAATCTTGAAACTTCGCTGAGCCATTTCCCACACCAACGGTTTCAACTGCAAACCTCGCCCGAATATGCCATGAAACGGCTACTTGCCGCACATGGGCAGTCGATTTATCAGCTTGGTAAAGTATTCCGTGACGACGAGGCTGGTCGCTTTCACAATCCAGAGTTTACGATGTTGGAGTGGTACCGAGTAGGTTTCACAATGCATGATTTAATTGATGAAGTCGTCTGCTTACTCCATTCGGTGCTTGGTGATTTAATCGTTCAGCAGTCGACCTATCAAGCGCTTTTTGAAAAGCATTTGAACATTGACCCGCTGACAATTTCAGTAAAAGACCTTCAAGCGCGATTGATGCACGATGAGCGAATTGCCGATTTGGTCGAGCGAGAAACTGATAAAGATACCTTGCTACAGTTGGCCATGGCGCTTGTCATTGAACCCCAGTTAGATAAATCACAGATCACAATTGTGCATCGGTTTCCTGCTAGCCAAGCGGCATTAGCTCAACTCGATGTTGAAGATCCGCGGGTTGCACTGCGTTTTGAAGTGTATGTCGGTGGTATCGAGCTCGCGAATGGTTATCAAGAGTTAACTGATGCAACGCAGCAACAGATGAGATTCGAGCACGATAATCGGCTGCGCCAACAATTTGGAAAGAGTGAGAAGCCGGCTGACTTTCGGTTAATAGATGCTCTTAATTCAGAAATGCCTGAGTGCGCTGGAGTTGCGCTTGGCTTTGATCGCTTATTAATGCTGGTTACTGGTGTTTCTGATATTCGTCAAGTTTTACCGTACAGCATCGCTTGCGCTTAAAATAAGTAATGTTATACTATAACACTCTTGTTTAGAGTAGTTGGTATTCATTGGAGTAAGTGAAAAATGACGCAGCGTTCATTAGACAAAACAGGCATGTGGGTTACCACCTTGTGCGCTTTGCACTGCTTGTTGCTACCTGTCATTTTACCAATGCTATCGTTAATTGGTTTATCGTTTATCGGTGAAGAACTGCTCGAGCGCGTTATTCTAGGTACCAGTATTTTGCTTGGCTTAGTTGCGCTGATTAGTGGTATTCGCCAGCATGCTCGCTTCTACCCGTTGGTATTATTAATCGCCGGCGGCTTCATCTATTGGCACAAAGATAGTCTAGGTGAAATGGGCGAACCGGTTATTATTTTACTGGGAGCAAGCCTTATTATCGCTGCGCATTGGGTTAACTTACGTTTGGTTCGCTCAACCAGTCTTCTCACCACAGCTTAACTCTAAAATTTTAACGCTTTCTTTTTAATAGTACCCCAGCTTCCATGTGGTGGGTATACGGAAATTGATCAAACAATGCGGCTTGTTTCACCTCGTGAGTTGTCTGCAGTGCCGCTAGATTTTCCACCAGAGTTTCAGGGTTACACGAGATATATACAATTGAATCATAATTCCGAACGAGCTCAATCGTATCAACATCTAAACCTGCTCGCGGTGGATCGACTAAAACGGTTTGACAGTCAAAGCGCTCCAATTCAGCTTCATTGGCTCGTCGAGACTCACGCTCACCTGCCATAACTGCACTAAATTCCTCAGCAGACATACGCACTACAGTCACATTATCGATGTTATTAAGTTCGCAATTGTATCGAGCTGAGTGAACAGAGGTTTTACTAATTTCGGTTGCCAGAACACGCTTGAAATTTTGCGCCAAGGGGAGACTGAAGTTACCGTTGCCACAGTAAAGCTCCAGTAGGTCACCTTCACTACCTTGCGTCGCATTAAGTGCCCAACTGACCATATGCTGGTTCACGGCAGCATTGGGTTGGGTGAAACTGTTCTCAACTTGCTGGAAGCGATATGGTTTATCGTTAATCACGAGTGTTTCGGTGACCCAGTCTTTATCAATGCGGAGTTTCTGTTTCTTTGCTCGTCCAACAATTTCTATTTCGCCAAACTGACTTAAGTGTTGACGCATTTCTCGCGCTTCACTCTGCCAGTGTTCATCTAACTGGCGGTGATAGATTAATGAGACTAAAGCTTCGTTTGTTGTCGTTGTTAGAAATTCAACTTGAAACAGTCGTTGTCTTAAGTTTGGACGCCCTCGCACATAGTCGAGTATTTCTGGCATTAGGCGATTTATAAGACGATTGGCGACTGGAAAGGAATCGGTGCGTATTTTTTCTCGGGTATCCGGATCAAACATAATGTAGAACAAGTCGTCGCCATCATGCCAAACCCGAAATTCCGCACGCATGCGATAGTAAGTTTTTGGTGATTCATAAACCGCAATCTCTGAAACGTTAAATGGTGTAAGCATTGATTCCAAACGCGCGACCTTTTCCGCAAGTTGCATTTGGTAATTGTCAGAGTTAATGGTTAATTGAGTCATGAAACTTCCTAAATGTGTGTCTTACATCTACAAACGAGGGCGAATTGTAACGGTAGAACGCGAAATGTCTACTGAACTTACGATCAAGTAACTTTACAATTTCTTCACGATATGACATTGCGCATACGAGCAAAATACTACATTATGAGTTGTTGTGGCGTTAAAAAAATAATGAGCCGCAAACGAACAACACATTAAAAAGTATAATAAAAAAAGGTCAAATCCATGTCGAACACTACTAAAAATAGTGCGCTAGTTTTAGCGGCGTTGTCGCTTGCTATCAGCACAGCTGTACACGCCCATGGGCCAGCTCATGCAAACAACGAAAAAGAACGCGTAATTGTCGAATTTAAGCCAGGCTCAAAAAACGCCATTGAAGCTTTTTTACATTTAGATGATGACGGTTTGCTCGATCCACCTAAAGATGGTGATGATCCAGGCGGCAACAAAGATAATAAAATTATCCATCGATACGACCGCTTCAATGCTATGGCAATTCAAGTGCCGCACTCTGCCGTTCATGGTTTAATGAATAACCCGAACGTTATCAGCGTCACGCCTGATGAGAAGCGCTATGTGCAGAGCACACAGTGGGAACCAGGCAAACCATATGGTATCGAAATGGTTCAAGCTGATTTAGTATCAGATGCTGCAGCAGGTACACGTACAGTATGTATCATCGACTCAGGTTACGATATGGGTCACCCAGATTTACAAACAGCAGGTGTTACTGGTGTAAACGATGCTGGTACTGGTACCTGGTATACCGATGAAAATGGTCACGGTACCCACGTTGCGGGGACGATTGCTGCGTTATCGAACGGGGAAGGTGTTGTCGGCGTGATGCCGAATGGTAACGTCAACCTACATATCGTGAAAGTATTCTCAGCTTCTGGTTGGGCATACTCATCATCGTTAATGGCAGCAGCCGAACAATGTGCTGATTACGGCGCTAACGTTATTAATATGAGCTTAGGTGGCACACGTGCAAACCGTACAGAAGAACGTGCGTTTGCTCAGCTAAACGCTGCCGGTATCCTTAGCATCGCTGCTGCAGGTAACGACGGTAACACGCGTGATTCTTATCCTGCCTCTTACGATTCAGTTGTTTCTGTTGCGGCAGTTGATGCAAATGAACAACACGCATCATTTTCACAGCAAACAGCACAAGTCGAACTTGCTGGTCCTGGTGTAAGCGTTCTTTCTTCAGTGCCACGCGGCATGGGTGAAAAAGTTTCACTCTCTGTTGGTGGCGTTGCAGTTGAAGCAACTAGCATGGAAGGAACGGCTCGCGTCGAGAATTCTGGCGCGTTAGCGAATTGCGGTATCGGCGATACCACTTGTAATGATGCGGTAGGCAAAGTTTGTTTAATCGAACGTGGTGTGATTTCGTTCGCAGAGAAAGTACAAGCTTGTGAAGCCGGCGGTGGTGTTGGTGCGATTGTTTATAACAACGAACCAGGTATGGTGTTGGGTACCTTAGGAACTTACCAGTCAAGTATCCCTGCAGTTGGTATTAGTGATACGGACGGTGCTACCTTACTTAACCAATTAGGTGCAAACACAACCGTAGGTGTTGTAGATAGCGATTGGGCGTTCTTCGACGGAACATCAATGGCAACGCCTCACGTTGCTGGTGTAGCCGCATTAGTATGGTCGCATCACACAGCTTGTAGTAACGACGATATCCGTAACGCTTTAGCAGCTACTGCCAAAGATTTGGGTGCAACAGGTCGCGATACACTTTATGGCCATGGCCTTGTGCAAGCAAAAGCAGCGGTTGATTACCTAACAGCGAATGGCTGTGGTGGATCAACGGGTGGCGATACCGGTGGCAATACTGGCGGTGATACCGGTGGCGGTAATCCAGGTAAAGGTAAAGGCAAAAATAAGTAAAACAGCTTATTGATAGTCAAAAAGCTCGCTTCGGCGAGCTTTTTTTATACGCTTCGCTCACAAAATCAGCAGTTGGCAAAAAAAACACATAAAAATGTCAAAAAGGCGCTTGACGCGGCGAGTTAAATCTCTAAAATGCGCCCCACGCTTGAGGCAGACAACGAAGTCGCCAAAAGTATAAGTTTTGAGTCAGAAAAAAATTCGCCGAAAGGCTTGACACAAAACTTCGAGGCTGTAGAATACGCCGCCTTGCTTGCCGAGATGCAAGCCGCTACTTCAGCGAAGTAAGCGAACGTTCTTTAACAATATACCAAGCCAAGCAAACTGTGTGGGCACTTACCGGATTCAGGCAGAGAAGCATCTTCGGATGCAAAAAAAAGTATCTTCGGATACACCTGACTGATTGGAAAAGTGCTTAACAAATTAGATTTATTAAGTCATTGATTCAATGGGTCGATTAAACACTTTAAACTGAAGAGTTTGATCA
>NZ_FOYU01000003.1:0-340660 GCF_900115255.1 Pseudidiomarina tainanensis | reverse complement strand
TTGGCGACTTCGTTGTCTGCCTCAAGCGTGGGGCGCATTTTAGAGATTTAACTCGCCGCGTCAAGCGCCTTTTTGACATTTTTATGTGTTTTTTTGCCAACTGCTGATTTTGTGAGCGAAGCGCTTCAAAAACCAACGTGATTTGCTTGATTCGCCAGCAATGACGGTTTCTGCTAGTCTTTAAGGTATGATTTAAACAGATCAAAAATATAACATTTTGGCTTAGTTTTAGAGGTAATAGAGCATGAGTGGCGATATTCGGAGTTATCGCGGTATTGAACCGCAACTGGACGAACATGTTTATATTGATAGTAGTGCCGTGATTGTGGGTGATGTTCACATTGGTGAACATAGTAGTGTGTGGCCATTAGTGTCGGCCCGGGGCGATGTGAATCGGATTCGTATTGGCGCACGCACCAATGTGCAAGATAACTGTGTGTTGCATGTTAGTCGCACAAGCGAGAGTAATCCAGACGGACATCCATTAATTATTGGCGATGATGTTACTGTCGGTCATCATGTGATGCTGCATGGCTGCGAGATTGGCAACCGTGTATTGATTGGTATGTCGGCAGTGATTATGGATGGCGCCATTGTTGAAGATGATGTCATTATTGGTGCGGGTAGTTTAGTACCACCAGGTAAAACTTTACGTAGTGGCCACTTATATGTTGGTAGCCCTGTAAAAGAAGCACGCCCACTCACCGAACAAGAATTAAAGTTTCTGCCACAGTCCGCAGCAAATTACGTGATCTTAAAAGACGATTATTTACTGCACGTGACGCCAATATAAGAAACCGTTAATGAAAATCACGCGAACGATTAGCCGACACTCCCAGTTGGGCTAATTGTTCGGTGCCATCTTCTAACTGCCCTGCAATAACATGAATCACCTCACCGTGAATCTCGACAATACCCTTTATCTTTAAAAGTTGGGCGGTGAGGTAAGCTTGGCGGAACGCGCGCGCCGTTTTTTGCCAGATAACAATATTAATGAGACCCGATTCATCCTCTAACGTTACAAAGGTTACCCCTGATGCCGTGCCTGGCCGCTGTCGACAAGTGACTAAACCGGCAACACGTACATGTTGCTTGTGGCGACAATGAGCCAACTCACTTGCTAGTTTATAACCTTTCAGTTGCTGTTGCTCTCGTAACAGTGCCAATGGATGACGCCGAATCGACACACCGGTAGTGCGATAATCAACTGCGATGTCTTGAAATTCTGCGGGCGCAGCGAGTTGTGTGGTTGGCACAGCCGTAAGCTCAGCAAATAAAGGGAGTTGTTCGGCCTGCAGTGCCAAACTTTGCCACTGACTTTGGTAACGATGTCCAGCCAGCGCACCAAGTACATCAGCACTCGCGAGCTTATGCAGGTCGGCGCCACTCAGGCCATAATCGCGAAGTTGTTGTAATGACTGAAAGCCTTGCGCAGGGCGTTGTTCTAGCAGGGCTTGCATGTGTGATTGTGACAACCCTTTGATTAACCTTAAGCCCAAACGTAACTGCATCCCCCGACCACCCGCTTCAAGCTGATGGTCCCAGTTACTGTGCTGTATGTCTGCGGGCAGTATGGTTATGTGGTGTCGCCGCGCATCTTGAATTAATTGGTTTGCTGAATAAAAGCCCATGGGCAGACTATTCAATAGCGCACAATAAAATGCTGCAGGGTAATAACATTTCAGCCATGCCGACGCATACGCTAAATTGGCAAAACTCGCCGAATGCGACTCAGGAAAGCCGTATTCGCCAAAACCACATATTTGTTGGAAAATTCTCTGCGCAAATTCTTCACTGTAACCCCGCGCTCGCATACCTTTTATTAATTTACTTTCAAACTGGCGTAATTCACCTGAGCTTTTCCAGTTCGCCATGGCGCGACGTAATTGATCGGCTTCACCACCACTAAAGCCAGCCGCAACCATGGCCAACTTAATCACCTGTTCTTGGAAAATCGGTACCCCTAAGGTGCGCTCAAGTACTTCTTTAACCGCCTCACTCGGAAACGTAATGGGCTCTAGCCCTGCGCGCCGGCGTAAATAAGGGTGCACCATGTCACCTTGAATGGGGCCTGGCCGAACTATGGCAATTTGAACCACTAAATCATAAAACGTCTGCGGGCGAAGTCGGGGGAGCATATTCATTTGTGCCCGAGACTCAATTTGGAATACACCAATGGAATCGGCACGTTGTAGCATTTGATACACCTTGGCATCTTCTTGGGGGATATCCGCGAGCCCAAGCTCCCGTTGATGGTGTTGCTGAATTAACCGTAGCATTTTGCGCAAGGCCGTTAGCATCCCAAGCGCCAGCACATCCACTTTAATTAAACGTAATGTTTCTAAATCATCTTTATCCCATTGGATTACCGTACGCTCTGGCATGCTGGCATTCTCTACCGGTACCAAATCGGAGAGTTGTGTCGAGGCAATAACGAAACCACCGACATGTTGCGATAAGTGACGGGGAAAACCTAATATAGCGTCGGTCAAAGCAAACAAACAGCGGCCTCGGTGGGTTTGCCCAAGCCCTGGAATTTTTTCTAATAGCTGCTGTTGCCAATCACTCTGCTGATCGCGACGGTCGATTTGACGTAGATAATGACGCAGCTCTTGCTCATGAAAGCCTAAAGCCTTACCAACATCGCGCAAGGCGCTACGTAACCGATAGCGAATCACCGTAGCAGCTAATGCTGCACGGTGGCGCCCATATTTTTGATAAATATATTGGATGACTTCTTCACGGCGCTCGTGCTCGAAGTCGACATCAATATCGGGGGGCTCATCACGTTCAGCCGAAATAAAGCGCTCGAATAAGACGTCGATTTGATCGGGATTGACTGCGGTAATTTGCAGACAATAACAAACCACCGAGTTTGCTGCAGAACCGCGGCCTTGATACAAAATGCCACGCTGCTGGGCAAATTGAACCAAGTCATGAATCGTTAGAAAGAAATACTCGTAGCGTAACTGCGCAATCAGCTTGAGTTCTTTTTCGAGCTTCTCTTTAACATCTGCACGCAAACCATGTGGAAAGCGTTGTTGGGCACCGAGGTACGTTAGCTCTCGTAAATGTTCACTTGCGGTTTTACCTGCAGGCACTAACTCAGCTGGGTATTCATAGCGTAATTCGCTTAAACAAAAGCAGCATTGCTTCGCAATCACGACACTTTGCGCTAACCAGGCTGACGGGTAACACTGCTGTAATTGCTCAGGGGTTCGTAGGCAGTAATCTTGATTCGGCTTTAACTGACCCACTTGCGTTTCTAATGGCTGACGACGGCGAATCGCCACCAAAACATCATGTAATAATTGCCGTTGCGGTTCGTGATAACACACCTCACACACCGCAGCGACAGGAATGTCGTGTGCGACGCTGAGTTGCTTATAATCGCTATAACGTTGGGCATCATCGGCTTCATAATGTCGGCCATAAGCCAACCACAGTGCACCACCAAACTGCTGTTTCAATTGTTGCGCGGTGACCGTTATTGTCTCACGCTCAACATTGGCTGAAGGCACCTTGAACTGCGGGCGCCATAACAACAGGCAGTCGTTTAATGTGCCCATAAAATCATCAAGAAAGACTTGGTAACTGCCTTTTTTACTACGATTTCGAGCGGTGGTGATTAACTGGCACAGCTGCGCGTAGCCTTGCCGATTGCGCACTAACACAATGAGCGTGCCAACATTTTCGAGTTGAAACTCACTACCGATAATTAAGCGCAACGGCTGCTCGCGAGCAGCTACGTAGGCTCGTACAACACCGGCAACCGAGCACTCGTCAGTGATCGCTAAGGCTTGATAACCACAGCTCACCGCACGCTGAACTAATTCGTGTGGATGCGAGCCGCCACGCAAAAAACTAAAATTGGTTAAGCAATGTAGAGCGGCAGGGCGCTTAACTGAACCAGCCATGCAGAAACCACCCTTTGTCACATTGATAAATCCAGCCTTGTCGCTGCCATTGGTCCAGTGCAATGTAGTAATCGCGGGCAATGGTATCAGCATTCCACCAACCGCTAACAATTCGCTCGGGGCCCCATTGCAGTTGCCATTGCTGCCTTTCTGTCGGTTCTGCTTGCGGCAATAACCAAGCAGGGCGCGGTAGTAATAATCCGCTACTGGTTGAGTCGCTTTGCCACGGCTTCAGCGTGCCCTGATATTCGGGACGCCAATCATCATGCACGTGCAAGCTTTGCACTTTTGATTCGCCTAAACGCGCCTGCAAACGGCTCACTAAAGCATTTAATGAATCTGTTTGAGCCTGCGGTGCTGAAAACATGGCCTGTTCTTTTGCTTGTCGTGACTCCGGTCTTTGCACCCGCACACTTAAAGCCAATACCGGTTGTTTTAATTTTTGTCGCTCTAAATGTAACTGGCTTAAACTCAATAAATCACGCTGTTGCCAGACGGCATGGGCAAATTGAATGGGCACTTGCGTTGCAGGCCCAGTGCGGTGATGAGCTCGAATCAATAACGCTCGCGTACTCCATTGATGAATTTCTAAGAAGCTTTCAACCTGTTGCAATAACCGCTTTAATGGAAACAATAACTGCGGCCAACTGTGCACCTCGGCATTTAACTCCACCTGCTCATCAAACCGATGAGGCGGGTGATAAAAGCTTTGAGGTGCTGAAAAATCACCATTTAGTTCGGCTACATAGGTTGTGATTGCGCGACCGAAGCGCGCGCCTAACTCTGCCGCCGGCAGTTGCAGTACAGCACCGAGCGTTAACAGCCCTACGTTACGGAGCTTTTCAATTTGAGGCTCTGGTAAGCCGCTATATTCAATGGGGAGCTCAGCAATCGCAGCTTTAACATCTGCCGGTTCAGTACTCAGTACGCTATGCCCCGAAGCCGCCAGCAACTTCGCTGACAATGGGCTATAACCACTACTTAAAATATAACGCAACGGCCACTGTTGCAGACGCGCTTGCATGCGCTTAACCACGCCGGCAAAGCCTTGGTGCAAGCGCAGCAAGCTTTGCACCTCAAATAATAACCCTTGCGGCGGCTGTAATACGATTTGCGCCATGTCTTGATAGAGCACCTGAGCGAGTTGCGTGAGCATGGCGCTTTCTTTGGTTGCATCGTAGTCATGCAGTTTTAGTTGTGGCACTAATGTACTGGCCAACACTTCTGCCATATCAACCTGAACACCTTGCTGCAGGGCGGCATTATTGGCTTGCACCACAGTGCGCCGAGCAGCGTGACTCTGAGTCAATGCTTGTGGCATCGTACTCAATTCAGGTGGTTGTAATGCCAACTGATAATCGAGCAACAAGTGCGGAAAGTGTAGATACAACCAGGCATTCATAAAGCACGGCGTCGCCTCGGTAAGCGGGCATCCACCCCACAAGGGAAAGGCGGTAACGGCCAACCAAAGCGACGCTTGAGTATGCGCACCGCCAAACTGTCGCTACGCTCAAGCTGTAAGCGGGTCACATAGGCTCGGGCTTCTTCTTGCTGTTGCCATGGTGTTATCACAAAAGCTAATTTTTGCTTAGTTTCTGCTGCTTGCTGCAAGCGCCGGACCGCTGTTGCACTAAGCCCGGCATGCCACATCAAGACAATGTTTACCGCATCGCTGTGTAACGCTTGCTCCGCCGTCCACAATGCTAGTTTGTCATCGGCTTCATGAACAACGACGTGCCGCGATAACGTTAGCTTTTGATAACAAAGTCCCGGAGCGTAAGGCTGTACCGGCGGATTCACCCAAAGCGCTGTTGTTGTCGCTTGGCTCAGTACTGGCAACAGTAGCGCCAACTCACCAATAAACGGCTGTCGTACCTGTAGCTCATTCACACTACCTCGCAACCAACCGCCACCTAAACGTGTATCAAGCTCAGCCCAACCACTGCTTAAGAACTGTTGTTCTGCTTTATTTGCGGGTACTTCTTGGCCTTGCCATAGCCAGCCTTTTTGCACTAATGCTTCAACTTGTGCGGGATACGCCATCGCTCACCTCGGCAAAACAATTACTGTATAAATATACAGTATACTGTAGAGGCTTTTTTAGATGCTGGCAAGTATTTCGCAAATGCGTATCATAGGCGGATAACTATCACCATAAGTACAATCTGGCGTAAACATGCTGACAACGTTGCTAATTCCGTTTCGATTATTAATTAATTTTACTTTTGCTCTGGTTTCCACTGCGGTGATTGGCGCCATGGTGATTGTTGTCGGGCTACCCAAACTACTATTGCCGATTCCGGCAGTACAGCGCCTGTTATCAACTTGGGCTAATGCAGTGTTTCGTCTCTGGGGTTATGCGATGTCTGCATTATTTCGGCTGACCCAACCCATGCGCTGGCATATTGACGGTGACAGTGAACTCCATCGTGATCGTTGGTATATGATCATGGCGAACCACCGTAGCTGGGTCGATATTCTAGTACTCATGCACTTAGCTTGTCGCAACATGCCCATGCCTCGGTTTTTCCTCAAGCAACAATTAATTTGGATTCCGATTGTTGGTCTTGGTTGCTGGACTTTAGATATGCCGTTTATGAAGCGCTACTCACGCGAACAAATTGCCAAGAATCCGAAGTTACAAGGCAAGGATATTGAAACCACGCGCAAGAAGTGTCAGAAATTTCGTCACATTCCAACCACAGTCATTAACTTTTGCGAAGGCACACGCTTTACGCCGGAAAAACATGCGAAACGCCAAAGTTCATTCCAACACTTATTACCGCCCAAAGCCGGCGGCACAGCGTTCGCATTGCAGATAATGGGCAATCAGTTTGATGCTATTTTAGATATCACGATTGTGTACCCTGACGATAAGAAGCCAGCGGTGTGGCAACTATTGAGCGGTCAATTACGCGATGTGTACGTGAATGTCGAGACGTTGCCGGTCACTGAAGATTTAATTGGTGATTATTTTGCGGATGAAGCGTTCAAAACACACTTTCAAGATTGGATGAATCAGCGTTGGCTGCGCAAAGATGAAATTATTAACCGCGTACGAGCGGACTTTTTCAACTAAGCACAGCCACACAACGATGACTTCTCGCGTTATTTCTCGAGTAAGTAACCAGCCGCTTTGACGAAATCAGCCATAAAATCTTGGCTGTCACGGAAGCCTTCGGTTTTCAGGCGATATTTACCATTGATGATAAATGTTGGCGTTGCATTGACGTTATAGGCGCGCATATCGCGGTCCATATCGTTCACTTGCTTTTCAACCAATGGGTGCTTCATTGCTTTTTCAAATTTGTCTTTGCTAACACCATTCACATGGAAAATAGCTTGTAGCTGTTCTTCTGTGGTGATTTGCTGTTTTTGCGCGTGAATACGCTCATAAAACGCTTTGCTAATCTCTTCTTCTTTCTTAAATAATTTAGCGGCAGCAAAACCTCGCGCCATGAGCTCAAGCGTTGGATGAGAAACAATGTGCGACTTCTCAAAAGCTTGTGGATAAGCCTCTTTCATCGCTGCTGCAATCGGCTCAAAACGATAACAGTGAATGCAGTAAAACGAGAAGAATTCTTTAATCTCAGGCTTCGCTGTACCTTGCTCAGCAATCACCTCATAGTGAACGTCTTCTTTAAATTCTTGCGCACTCAGTGGCAACATCATTAAAGCAACAACAACTAACAACAACTTCTTCATGGTTAAAAGGTCCTACAGTTTGTTTGTTACAAATAAGATTAATACTGCGGTTGCAATTGAATCGGGGGTTCTTGCAACGCTGCAAATTGTTCTTTCAGTGTCAGCACCTGCTGTTCCCAATACCGCTGCTCAGCAAACCATGGGAATGCCCGTTGAAATGCACTATCACCCCAACGGCGGGCCAACCACGCCATGTAGTGTATGATTCGAAAACTGCGCAAGGGTTCAATTAATTGCGTTTCTTTATTATCGAAATCGCAGAACTCTTGGTAGCCCTCCAGCAACACATCAAGCTGCAATGTCCGCTCGGCTCTATCATCACCCGCTAGCATCATCCATAAATCTTGAATGGCCGGGCCGGTGCGTGCATCGTCGAAATCCACGAACATGAGCTGCTCATCACGCAACAACATATTGCCCAAATGACAGTCGCCATGCAAACGTTGTTGCGTAAAGGCGTTCAAATCAAATTGTTGGAGATGGTTTGCTAACGGCTCCGCAATCGCAAAAAAGGCATCATGCAGATTATTCGGCAACAATGACGAGGTGCTTAACGTTGCTAGGGCATCGGTTACGTATTCTTGATAGGAAACATTGGGGCGCGTGGTGAACTGACGTTGTTTCGCCACCGCATGTAAACGCCCAATTTGTCGACCGATTCGCTCGAGCTGGTCAAGATCGCCAGGCTCAACAGCGCGTCCACCAACACTTGGAAATACCGCAAAGCGATAGCCTTCATAATGGTGCAACGTTGCGCCAGCAAGTATTAAGGGGGCTACCGCAGGAACCTCTTCATCCAATAATTCTTGGGTGAATTGATGCTCTTCTAATATCTGCGCATCGGTCCAACGTGCCGGCCGATAAAACTTCGCGACATAACGGCGATTATCATCTGCCATGAACTGATAAACACGATTTTCGTAGCTATTGAGCGCTAATAAACCGGATTGCGGGTCAACACCAACCGCCGCGAGCGCATCGGCGATACGCTCGGGGGTTAAATGATGAAAACTAAAATCGTCGTGCTGATCACTCATAGAGGAATCGACTGACATGCTGCTCACTCACATCACCGGCTTCATTAGTGACGATAAAAGTAACATCTTGCACACGTTCAGTCACATCATCAGGGTGAACAGCTAGGGTGATAGGCAAGGTTGCCACTTCGCCTGCACCAACCGTAATAGTGGCATCGCCAATTAACTTGCTACGCGCAAATCCTTGCGAGGTAATGGTATAGGTTTGCGCTTGTTGCGATTTATTCAAAATCTTCAAGGTGAATACGTTTTGTATCCAGCCATCCATGTTAATGCTGTACAGTTGATTACGATCGCGCAAGACATCAACTTGTAACGGCACGCGCGTCGAAATATCCCAAATCAGTAATGCGGTCATTACTACCATCACGACAAAGTAACCAACCGCTTTAAAGCGAAGCTTATGCGTACGTCCGCCTTGTAGGTTTCGCTCGGTGGTGAAACGAATCAGCCCGCGTGGGTAATTCATTTTGTCCATCACATCGTTACAGGCATCCACACAAGCACCGCAGTTGATACATTCGTATTGCAGACCGTTGCGAATATCAATGCCGGTTGGGCATACCTGTACGCACATATAGCAATCAATACAGTCGCCTAAGCCGAGTTCTTTCGGATCTTTTTTACGTGAACGTCCGCCGCGCGGCTCGCCTCGGTTCGGATCATAAGAAACGGTGACCGTGTCTTTATCGAACATCGCTGATTGGAAGCGCGCATAAGGACACATATGGGTACACATGATTTCACGCATCCAGCCGGCGTTACCGTAGGTGCAGAAAGCGAAAAAGACAACTGAAAAGGTTGCCCAGAAACCGGCGTCTAGCGTCCAAAATTGCGTGAATAGCTCACGTACATCCATGAAATAACCGACAAAAATCATCGCGGTCAGTAACGACACAATAACCCATGATGTATGTTTAGCTGTTTTACGCCAGAATTTATCAAAGTCCCACGGCCGTTTATCCAGCGACATACGCTGATTACGGCTACCTTCAAACTTTTTCTCAAACCACATGAAAATGAACGTCCACGTGGTTTGGGGACACATAAATCCACACCACACGCGACCGTACAACGTGGTCACGAAAAATAAAGCAAAGGCAGAAACAATGAAAATCCAAGCGAGAATAGTGAAATCTTGTGGCCACATGGTGAGGCCAAAAATGCGGAAACGCTGTTCAGCAATATCCAGCAAAATGGCTTGCTCGCCATTCCATTGCAGCCACGGTAATAGCGCAAAAACAAACAATAAAATGAAGCCAAAACTACGACGAAACCATTCCAACGTACCTTTTACATCACGCACATAAATACGGTTACGCGGTGAATAAGCGTTACTGCGTTTATCCGAATCAGGACGATGGATTTTTACCTTGTCGGCCGCCTGCACTTCGATTTTTTGTTCCATAGCCATACCGCTTCTGTTTTAGACTAGAAAATAAGCCCGATTATACACATTTTTAGTGGGTCTATTGAGGCTTTTTTTAGCATTCTAACTGTATGTTTTATTGATCAAGATCAACCTCAGACATGGCCAAAATAGTGTCTAATAATACGTTTGTACCCGCTTCAACATCATGCCAATGCGACCATTCGTCAGGTGCATGACTCACCCCATTTATTGAGGGAATAAAAATAAGCCCAGCATGCGTAATTTCGCTCAAAAATTGCGTGTCGTGACCCGCGCCACTTGGCATTCGAGTATAACTATAGCCACGTTGCTTCACCTGCTGCTCAATCAGGTTTGTGAGTGGTTCAGAACAAGGTTTCGGCGAGAGCCAACTGACTTGCTCGTATTCGAACATCAAGCGATGTCGCCGGGCGATTGCGGATAAGGTTTTACGACAGGCATTGGCAAGCTCCTTCATAATATCTTCGTCCATGTCACGGCCAACGATAGTGAAAATCGCTTCGCCAGGCACCGTATGTGGATGCCCTGGCTTCAGCTCAACTTTACCAACGGTAATACGGGTTTTATCGGTACCATTTTCGGCAATGATCCGCTCGATTTCATGGGCGAAATCGGCAAGCCCCATAAATGCATCACTACGCATATCCATGGGTGCCGTGCCGGCATGATCGGCTTTCCCTTTGAGGTGCACAATCCATTTGAATACGCCAGAGATACCTTCAACCACGCCGATTTGCAGGTCGCGTTGAAAGAGCACTGGCCCTTGCTCAATATGTAACTCAACAAAGCCTTTTAATTGTTCAGGGCGCCATGCAGCATCAAGTGCCTGCATGGCATCGAGCCCTTGTGCGGCCATCGCATCTTTCAAATACACATTATCGGCGTCATGCGCTGAGAGTAGCCATTCTGGGTTTAAGCAACCAGAAATAGCTTGGGCGCCTAGCATACCGCCAAAACGACCTTCTTCCTCGGCGGTCGCGACACCCCAAATGGGAGTTTCTATTTCCGGTTGTTGTTCATTGATGGTTTCGATCACTTCCAACGCTGCCATGACACCCAATGCGCCATCAAAAATACCACCAGCGGGAACTGTATCAATGTGAGAGCCCATTAACATAACGGGTTTATCGCGCTTGCCGCGGCCAAAAAATATATTGCCGGCACCATCCATGTAGGTTTCTAAGCCTGCTTGTTTGGCTTTATCTTGCAACCACCGCCGCCCTTCCATATCGGCATCGGTAAAGCCAATGCGGTACATGCCGCGGTCTTGTTCGTTGTAGCCGATTTTTGCGAGTTCGAGTAAATTTGCTTTCAGTCGTTCTCCGTTGATAACCATAAAACCGTCCGCTTCGCTCTTCGTTGTTCGTGCGCTTCGCTTTTCGATCGTTCGCAAGCTCACTTTTCGTATTTGTTCGTTTAAGTATAGAAGCCAAAAGGTATTTTTTCGAACAGCGAAGCGTACGAACAGCGAAGCGCACGAATAACGAATAACGCTTTTGAGGTTTTGGACAAAAAAAGCCCGGCGGAAGCCGGGCGGAAGGAGAACAACCAGATCTCAGGGAAGTTGCGCACACTATAAAACGCTAGTGTGACAAGTAAGTGACATCAGGCGATTAAAATTAAGCAATGCGTTTTGCAGTTGCTGCAGCATTCAATACCGCTGCCATTTTAATCGAGTTTTGAATCACTTGAGCTGAAATGTCGTGTTTCAGCAATACACCAACGTGTGAGTCGATGCACATACCACAGCCGTTTAATGCTGATACTGCGAGCGAGTAGAGTTCGAAGTCAGCTTTATCAACGCCTGGGTTAGCCATTCCGTTCATACGCAAGCCAGCAGGTAATTTGCTGAACTGCTTGTCTGTGCATAAATGCAAGAAGCGATAGTACACGTTGTTCATAGCCATGAGGGTCGCTGCTAATTTAGCTGCGCCATCAACGTTCGCTTCAATCTTGCCTTCAGCTTCTGCTTTCACGGCATCAATCAGCTCGTTATCGCCAATTGAATAGGCCAGTGACAATGCGGTGCCGTAAAATTGGGTCGCGGTCATACCCGAAGTATCGACATTGCCGAAAATATTCGACAAGTTGAGTTTGGTATCTTTACCGTGGTCGCCCAAACCTTGTTTGTAATCTGCAATACTCATAAATTCCTCCGCTTAAAAAGGTGCCGCTTACGCGGCACCTGAAGACATCACTAGTGTGTGGGGGATGTGATGTCTGCTTACAGGGTGTCGCCGCCTACTGCACGGTTACATGGACACAATTCGTCAGTTTGCAAGCCGTCAAGAATACGCAGTACTTCTGCAGGGTTACGGCCTACGTTCAGGTTGTTCACTGATACGTGTTGGATTACGCCATGCGGGTCAACTACGAAAGTTGCACGTAACGCGACGTTTTCGACTTGGTCACGAACACCTAAACCATCAACTAAAGATTTCACGCCGTTGTCAGCGAATGACCACTGGTTCAAGCTCTTCAGATCTGGGTGTTCACGGCGCCATGCCAATTTCACGAATTCGTTATCAGTGCTACCGCCTAAAACGATTGCATCGCGGTCAGCGAATTCTTCGTTCAATTTTGCGAACTCAACAATTTCAGTTGGGCATACGAAAGTGAAATCTTTTGGATAGAAGAAGATGATCTTCCATTTGCCTTCGAAGCTCGCATTGTTGATTGTTTCAAATGCGCTTTCGCCGTTTTCTTCTGGCATGTTGAAACCAGGTTTAACGCCGACTACTTCAAATTCTGGTAATTTATCGCCTACTGTTAACATATCGTTTGTCTCCTTGTTGGATAGACCAAGTTGCTAAAACCAAAGTTGTTGAGGCCTATCGCCTCAGCTCGGAGATAATAATAGGGGCTCGAATAAATTTGTTAAAACGAATAAAACGGATTAACATAATCGAAAATACTAATTGAACGAAAGTCGCATTCGTTACAATAACTATCACAACAACAGTGGGGCACGAGATGAGCAAACTTCCCAGCTTGAAAAATCTGAGCTATTTGCTGGCGCTGCACCAGCATCAGAATTTCAACCGCGCAGCGCAGGCGTGTAATGTCAGTCAATCAACGTTAAGTAGCGGTATTCAAAATCTTGAAGAGCAGTTGGGTTGTCAACTCATTGAGCGCGACCATAAATCCTTTTTATTCACAGGGATGGGTGAAGAAGTGGTGGAGCAGGCGCGTCAAATTCTGACTTCAACGGAAGAGTTGCTGTATTTTGCTCAAAGCCAAGGCAAAATTATGGAAGGCCCTTTACGTCTCGGCTGTATTCCAACCATTGCACCTTTTTTGCTCGGCGATTTGACCAAAAAACTCAAAGTTGATCACCCCAAGCTACAACTGAGTGTTCGCGAAGACACCACGGTGAACTTACTGCATTTATTGCGTAACGGTGAACTGGATGTCTTAGTGTTGGCGCTACCTGTTGACCTGCAAGGCAACCAAAGTTACGTACTTGGTCGTGACCCGTTCAAATTAGTGATGCACAACACGCTCGCAGAAAAACTTGCTGAGCCGGTGCAGTATAATCAGTTACCTGATAATTCGATTTTCTTGCTGGAAAAAGAACACTGTTTAACTGGTCATGCCGTTGCCGCATGCGAATTAGCCGATTCCAGTAAAATTAATCCGTTTACTGCGACAAGTTTACACAGTCTAGTTCAAATGGCGGACGCTGGACTTGGCGCCACCTTTATTCCGCAAATGGCGATTGACCGTGGCATTTTGAACGGGACTGACTTGGTGGCATTACAGCCGAGTGGACAGCAGGCATCGCGGGAAATCGGCTTGATTTACCGGCCGACCACGAATCGGCGTACAACATTTCGTAAACTCGCAGAATGTATTGCGCAGTTATTGCCAGAGCCGCTACTGAAATAGCGGCTCTGTTTCTTTATCAGGGTGTGAAAAAATTAAGGGGCAGTGCGTAATTCGCTTAAACGCGGACCAATGCTTGCTTGGTTTGGTGCCTTTTCCGCACGAACTTCCGCTTGGGTGAGATCAACGGGCTCACCAACTTCTGCTGAGATGAGCGCTTGTAATTGATCTGGAGTCAAATTCTTACCTGTGTGCACAACGCGCACATCAGAATCATCACCGGTGGCTGCAGTACCTGGTAAATATATCGTGCCATTTGAGAAGTCGACGGCAAATGCGATTACACCAGGAACCAAAAAGAATAATAATCCAATACCGTTAAGAGCCGCGACACCTGGATCGATTTTGCCACTCACCTGTCCTTTACGCTCAGGATACAAGATTGTGCCGCAGGCACTGAGGTGCAAAGTTGTTAAAATCAGAACCGCTGCTTTGAGTGTGTTACGCTTGAAATTTACCATTACTGCCTCCTTGGTTAGGCATGTTAATTTCCTGTAATAACTGAAGTGTAACGAAAAAAAAGCAATCCAAAATTCAATTTAATCTATATTTACACTAGTAAAGATTCGTAAATGATCAATAAAAGGAGCACCTTATGTTACGCAATTTACTGGCCGTGAGTGTCACAGCGGCGTTAGCAATGACTACGACAAGCGCTGTTGCAGATACGGTTTCGACAGAGCGTCACAAGGTTTCTGTGAACACCATTACGGACAAATTGAACAAACCATGGGGCATGGCCTTTTTGCCATCGGGTGAACTGTTAATTACTGAAAAATCAGGCACGCTCCGTCGTGTAACTCGCGCTGGCGCGATTAGCGAACCATTGCAAGGGGTACCGGCGGTGGTTGATCAAAGCCAAGGTGGTTTATTAGATGTCGCGGTAGATCCTAACTTTGCCGATAATCAGTTCGTTTATCTCAGCTATTCTGAAGCCGACCCAGCTGGCGGCGAAGGCAATAGTACGGCTGTGATGCGCGCCAAGCTATCAAGCAATGGTTTAACCGACGGTAAAGTCATTTTCCGTGGTGCACCGAAGTACAAAAGCGGCGCACACTTTGGCTCGCGGTTAGTCTTTGCGCCAGATGGCCACCTGTTTGTTACCCTCGGTGATCGTTATTCAGCCATGGATGACGCCCAAACACTCGATAATCATCACGGTAAAGTGGTTCGCATTAAACCAGATGGCAGCGTTCCTGCCGATAACCCGTTTGTTGGTCAAGATAACGCGCTCCCTGAAATTTGGTCATACGGTCATCGCAACGTACAAGGCGCCGCGATTCATCCAATGACTGGTAAGCTATGGACTGTTGAGCACGGCCCGAAAGGTGGTGATGAAATCAATATTCCTGATGCAGGTAAAAACTACGGTTGGCCAATTGCGACCTATGGCGTGGACTACGATAACAGTATTATCAGTGACAAAACGCACGTAGAAGGTACTGTACAACCGCATTATTACTGGGTTCCGTCTATTGCTACTTCAAATATGATTTTCTACACCGGCGATAAATTCCCTGCTTGGCAAGGTGATTTGCTAGTCGCGGCATTGAAGGGTTCGCAAGTTGCGCGTCTTGATCTTGAAGGTGATCGCGTGATGCACGAGGAAACCTTGTTCGAGGAAGCTGTTACACAACGTATTCGTGACATTGAACAAGGCCCTGATGGCTACATTTATTTGATTACCGATGACCGCGCTGGTCAGCTCATTCAGATTAAACCTGCGGAATAACTATGTTTGTAAGCAGTCACTTACTGGTTTTATCAACGCTGGCTTCGGCCAGCGTTGCTGTTGATGAAGTCATTGTGGTGAATCAAAGTCGCCCGCTGACGGCGCAAGAAACGCCCGCTTCGGTAAGCAACCGTGACGTCGATGATCAGTCGGCTGGCCTGCGAATTGATGCGGCAGAGCTACTCAAAGGTTTGGCTGGTGTACAAGCCGACTCGCGAGCAAATTATGCGCAAGATACGCGCATTACCTTGCGTGGTTTTGGTGCACGTTCCGCCTTTGGTGTACGCGGCGTTATCTTGCAACTTGATGGTATTCCGCTGAGTATGCCCGATGGCCAAGCGCAGACCTCGAGCATTCTGTTAGATGAACCAGAGAACGTGCAGGTCATTCGTGGCCCTCTGGCAACGATTTACGGCAATAGTGCTGGTGGCATGATTCAGTGGTTCAGTGCGCGTCCTGATAGCTCTGGGTTGCGTTTCGATGCCATGTTTGGGGCAAACTCAACCCAGCGCCAGCTGGTGCAAGGTGAATGGGTAACCGATGGCAATGCGGTGCGATTAACTGGCGCTCGTTTACGTACGGATGGGCCGCGTGATCATAACCGTGCTGAGCGCGATCAGCTCGCATTACGTTGGTACCACGATTTAACCGATTCGATCGAAATGATTGTGCGCTTAGATGATAACTATGCGCCGTTTCTACAAGACCCAGGCTCACTAACGCCGGAAGATTGGCAGGCCGATCCAACTCAAACTTTCAGCGGTGCGACCCGTTTTAATACCCGCAAAAACATTCACCATCAGCAGGCCTCTGTATCATTGCGCAGCAAAGATGGGTGGCATGTCAGCACCTGGAAAGGTTGGCGCGAGATTGAACAGTATTTGCCGTTCCCCGGAACCGATATTCGTGGGTCTGGTTCGGTGATCGATTTACGCCGGAGTTTTGTTGGTATTGATGCCAGTTACGATTACCGGTGGGCGCTAGCAACCCCGCTAACCACAACGTTTGGTATTCATCATGCCGAGCAGGATGATCGACGTTTTGGCTATACTAATAACTTCGGCGAACGCGGCGATTTACGTCGCAACGAATTGGGTGAGGTCACGCAACAAGCCGCTTATACCTTATGGGATTGGCGGCCAACTGAACAGCTGACGTTGCTCGGCGGGCTCCGCTACAGTGAAGTTGAATTCGCCGTCGATGATTATTTTATTGTGTCAGAAAACCCTGATGACAGCGGCGCCCAACGCCAACATGCGTGGAGTTGGAGTCTCGGCGCTAACTATGCCTTGTCAGAACAGTGGTCGGTATTTGCTGCCCGCGGCAATGGTTTTGAAACGGCAACGCTCACGGAAATGGCCTACAGCAACACCGAAACCGGTTTAAATACTGATCTTGGGGCTGCCTACAATCAACAGTGGGAAATTGGTGTGAAGTGGCAAGCGCCGACTGTGCAGGCGCAACTGACCGCATTTGTGATTGATACCACCGATGAAATTGTTGTCGACCAAAGTCTTGATGGCCGCACCACTTACACCAACGCGGGTTTAACCCAGCGTGATGGGGTTGAGCTAGAAGTAAATTGGCTGGTGCATGAACAGTGGCAATGGCGCGGCGCGGCAACTTTACTCAGCGCTGAATATGCCAACGGCGCACGCTTACCTGGCGTCGCTGAACAGCAAATTTACAGCCAACTCGATTGGAATTATCGTCCGCAACAACGTCTCAGCTTAATTACCGAGTATCGCGGTGATGTCGCCGCCACCGATGCCAATGATGTGATTGCACCGAGCCACACCCTTTGGCATTTAAACTGGCGCGGCTCCTACGCAATGGGCGACTGGCAATTGAGTCCGCGGCTGAACTTGCACAACCTTACCGATGAAACTTACGTTGGCTCCGTGGTGGTGAATCAGGGTAACGGCCGTGCATTTGAACCTGGTGTCGGTCGCGAACTACAAGTCGGCATGCAGTTTAATCGTCGTTGGTAAGCCAGCGATACATACCTTGCAGCAGTAACAAAGCCACCTCTCGGTGGCTTTCTTATGAGCGGTTATTTAATTCTTTAACTTTTTCAGTAGTTGCTCGGCAACTGCCTCTGAACTCGCTGGGTTTTGACCGGTGATCAGGTTACCGTCAACCACCGCATACGGCTTCCAATCATCCACCTTTTCATAAAGGCCGCCCAACTCTTTTAACTTATCTTCTAACAGGAACGGAACCACGTCAGTTAAACCAACCGCGGCTTCTTCACTGTTGGTAAAGCCACTCACTTTACGGCCTTTCACAATAGGGTCGCCCGCTGGCGTTTTTGCATTTACCAATACTGCTGGTGCATGGCAAACTGCTGCCACTGGCTTGTCTTGCTCCCAAAACTGCTGAATGAGGCCAATTGATAATGGATCTTGGCTTAAATCCCACAACGGACCATGACCGCCAGGATAGAAAATCGCATCGAATTCATCCGCTGTTACATCACTCAATTTGAGGGTGTTGGCAAGTTGTGTCATCGCTGCTTCATCTTCAAACAAACGCACCGTTGCATTGGTTTGGGCATCGGCCTGTTCACTATTCGGATCGATTGGCGGCTGCCCACCTTTGGGGCTCGCTAACACGACTTCAGCGCCAGCATCTTTAAAGGCATAGTAGGGCGCGGCAAATTCTTCCGCCCAAAAGCCCGTTTTGTGGCCACTGTCACCGAGCTGCTCGTGCGAAGTTAAAACCATTAAAATTTTCATGAGCTTGCTCCTATTTTGTTGCTTCGTGTTAGAGTTACATGGATGCTACAACATACTTTTTCAAGTAAGGAACAGATCACATGGCAATCGCGTGGAAGCCAGTTGAGCAAAGTTACAAAACCTATCTCCAACTCATTGTGCTTATCGACATGTTAATACTGGCAGCTATCGGCGTCGGTATTTATGTGTTTGTCCCAGACACGAGTTGGTTACCGAATCCGCTTTGGTTCGGCATCCCATGGGCAGCGTTGACGCTGTTCTTTGGATTGTTTTGGTCGGCGCGCCGATTCCAGTTTACCGCCTATGCACGTAGCGCTGAGGCGATGTATTTACGCCGCGGCGCACTCTGGCGACTCACCCGCGCCGTTCCTTTGAACCGCATACAACATGTTGAAGTTCGGCAAGGTTTCATTGAGCGCACGCTCGGTTTAGCCCATTTGACGCTTTATACAGCAGGGAGCGGCGGTGCTGATTTAAGTATTCCAGGATTGCAGTTAGCCGATGCCGAACAAATGAAAAGTGAACTGGTGAGCACGATTGCGGCTGAGCCAACCGAAGAGGCTGAGCATGACTGATTTGGTTTGGCAACGCACGCCACTACTGACCATTGGCTTCTTTATCGCCAAAGAAGTTCGCAATCTAGTTCGTAATATCACCAATTTTATTCCGGTATTAGCTGCGATTTTCGTGAGTAATAGCGACTGGTTGCCCTACGCTGTCATTGGTGGCTATCTCGTTTTTATTATTGTCAGCGCTATTTTAAACCATCATTTCTTTTTGTATGCGCTGGCTGATGATGCGGTGCATCTGCGCACCGGTGTGCTTGGCAAAAAAAGCCTGACCTTAAAGTATGAGCGCATTCAGCAAGCTGAACTCGATCAGAGCTGGTATTTTCGCCCGTTCGATTTAGTTATTTTGCGCGTTGATAGCGCTGGCTCGGCAGGGAAAGAAGTCGAAATTCCAGGTTTGCCTATCGATTTGGCGCAGCAACTGCGACAGCGGATGCTGTCACAAGCGCAAAGCACTCAACTTACACCTGAAACAGACAGTGATGCTGGCGCAATCGAAGCGGCTCCGGAAACTGAAGTCGTTTTTTCATTGAAAGAAATCATTCGCGCCGGCATCATGGACAATAAAGTTTTTGTTCTGCTAGCTGTACTGATTTATCCGCTCTCACAAACCGATGTTTTAGAAGAAACTGTGGTGCCATGGTTAGAAGCCAACATTGCGTTTCTGGAAGAAAGTTTATGGTTAAATGTCGCACTTATTGTGGCCGCGTTGGCGCTACTTTTTGTGCTAGCCATAGGCGTCACGCTGGTGCGTTATTACAATTTACACTTCAGTATTCTCAACAAGCGTTATCAAGCAAAAGCTGGTTTGTTTACCATTCGAACCGTCAGCTTTCGCTATCAGAAACTGCAACGTGTTCAGTTGCGGCAAAACCTGCGCGGGCGGTTATTAAAGCGCTTCAGCTTGCGTGTGAGTCAACTGCAACCTTCAGCTCATGCCCAGCAACAAACAGGTAACGCCTCGTTTATTCTACCAGTACTGACCCAATCGCTGGTTCGCGATCTCTGTCAATGGCTGCAGTTACCACGCCACGACAATCTTAATTGGCAACGTATTCACTTTATTGCGTTGCTGAATCCGTCATTTTGGATTGCGCTTGTTGCCCCCAGCGCTTTGGCTATTGCTTACTTTAATGACGTGCCACTGATATGGAGCTTGCTTGGTGCCGTAGCACTTTGGCTGATGATGCAAAGTTACGCGATTGCTCGCTGGCGTAACTACGGTTTTACCTTCGATAACGGCTGGTTGGCCATAAAGCGCGGCGTGTTTGGGCGTAAAGAGAACTGGTACCCACTATATAAAGTGCAGCAAATTGATGTTTACCAATCGCCCTGGCTACGTTTGTTAGGTTATGCCGATATTCTTGTGCATACCGCTGCCGGAGCTGAAGTGATTAAGTATCAACCGGCGCAGCTAGCCAAACAACTACAACGAGATTGGGCAGGACAAATCGGACGAAACTACCAGCGCTGGTTGTAAGCGGGGATTGCGTCGCGAAACACCTAATTAATACTACCAACCCGCTTCATTGCGCCCCAATGATGTTTTCGTCCACGTGCCCATTGCCAAAAACCGCGCATGCGCCACCAACTATTGAGCTGTCGGTATCCAAAATTTTCCAAAACAGCGACAACGATAAGTTGTGCGAGCGCGCGATTTGACGAATAGGTTTTGAAGGTGAGCTCTTCAAGTATCAACGAAAAAACAGACATTAACACACCAAATCCAAAAGCCGCGACAATAAAGGTGAGGGTAAAGCTGATACTCACTGCGCCGGTGATATAAAAGTATGCCGATAACGCATACGCCAGCAACTCAAGTAAAGGTCCGAGCCCCTCAAATAACAACATGAACGGATAGGCGAGCCAGCCAACGGTGCGCCCACGCAACGAGAAAAATAACTGACTGTTGCGAGTCAAACTTTCCAGAAGGCCTCGTTGCCAACGAATACGCTGATTTTTCAAAGTTTGTAAATCTTCCGGTGCTTCGGTCCAACAAACCGGATCCGGTATGAAAGCAATATGATACGGCTTTTTCTTTTGTTGAAAGTGGCGATGTAACCTGAGCACGAGCTCCATATCTTCACCAATGGTTGCCGTTTGATAACCACCACAATCTAACACCGCACGCTTTTGAAATAATCCAAACGCACCAGAAATAATCAACATTCCGTTGAGCGGCGACCATCCCATGCGGCCGAACAAAAATGCACGCAAGTATTCAATCACTTGGAATTTCGCAAGCCACGACTTGGGTAATCCGACTTTGGTTAGCAAGCCATGACGGACTTGTGAGCCATTCGCGATTCGAATCGAACCACCTACCGCAATCGTTTCAACACGATCAATAAAAGGTCGGACAATTCGCTGCAAACTATCTCGTTGTAAAATCGAATCGGCATCAACTGCACAAAAGAGCGGATACTTTGAGGCATTGATACCCGCATTTAAAGCATCGGCTTTGCCTCCATTCTGTTTATCGATCACCCGTAGCTGTGGATATTCCTCGGAGCGATAGACACCTTGAATCGCTTGCGTTTTCAGTTGCTGACGATAGGCCTCGGTATGCAAGTGGAGGTTAAATGCTTGTTGAAGCTGTTTTAAGGTGTCATCCTTTGACCCATCATTGACAACAATGACCTCATAGCGCGCATAATCTAGCTGCAAGATACTCTTCACTGAAGCAACAATACTGGCGGATTCATTATAAGCCGGAACCAATACCGAGACTGGCGGCAATAGCGGGCCATAACTTTCTGGTAAAAGCGTGTTGTCGTAATCTTCCATATAACGTCGAATCGCCCGATAGCTCATGACGTTGAGCAAAAAATAAATGGCGGTTAACCCTAAAAAGTACACAATGAATAAAAGCTGAGCGATTTCAAGCCAAGTTAAATGACTATAGGACACCATATCGAATCTCCGTCGCGACTTGCTGCAGCATTGTTTTCGCGTACTCATCAGTTAAAGTTTCAGAACGCTTCAACAGTGCGTCAATGTCAACGTTTGGCTGTTCAAGCAAGCCCTCGGCAGCCCGATAACGAACCCACCATGAGCTATCACACAGAAGCGTCCACAAGAGCTCGATATCCTGCGGTTCAGCTAAGCGGGCTAGCGCCGCTGTTGCTTGTATGCGTATTGGGTTGATATCACTACGCGTAAAAACTCGTACTACCGGTAATAGTTTGGGAGTCGAAATGAGAGCCAAAGTAGCAGCGACCACGTCGACATTATCCGAAAATTTATCAAGGGTTTGTCGGATAAACGCTTCTGACATCGGCAACTCCATCCCTTTTATCACCCTCAGTAGATACCCAGCATGTTGCGGTGAATTGGTCAAAATGCTCTGGCTAGTCGCTTCACTGAGAAGTTTCGGTGGGCATTCGCGCAAGATGGTCACGAGCCTTTCAGGCGCAATGAAATGAACGTTTTTTAACAACAAGGGTAGGGCCGTTTTTGCGTCATAGCGCATCAGCGCTCGCAGTGCCGTAAGAATAACCATACTGCTATGGTGATCCGTCAACTCTGCCAAGCGAATGACCGCTTTGGCTGACATGTGCTGCAAATCGCCCAACGCGATACAACACGCAATCAAATGCCGCGTATTATCAGATTTCATCACTCCCAGAATCCGCGGTTCAAACTTCAGCGTATCGGCAAGGCGTTGCAGACCATCATCCGCATCGCCGCGAACATATTGATGCATCTGCGACCACTTCTGAATCACCCACAAAAAGATATCAATATTGGTCTTAAATTCTTTCGCTCGAACGGGATCTAATTCAATTGCTTCGCGTTTATCGCACGCACGAAATAGCACCATTTGCCAATAGAGCTTACGTTGTTCGATTTCTTCTTGGCGCCGTTGATGTTGACGCCGTAAATAGAACAGCACGACCAACGTGAAAAGCACCGCAACTAGAATGAACAGCGCAATGGAAGAAATAATGGTGAACATTTGCTCAGAAGTGATAGCGAACACCAAATTGCGTCCCTATACGATCGTAATAATCACCTTGTTGTTGGAAGTTAAACGCCCAACGCCAATCCCAGCTTTGATTCAATTCATGTAAACCGTACAACGCGATACCTTTAACGCTGGTTGCAACAATCTCATTTGCGTTGATTTTTTCAATTTCATCACCCGCATTTAATGCAACTGTCCAGTGACTGCGTTCGCGGTAGTAATAACTCAAGCTGGCTTGGTGCGACAATCCATCACCGTCGCCAGCTTGGAGCTGTTCATACCGAATTCTATAAGCCCAGCGCCAGCGATTAATATACCGCTCTAAACCTAGACTATAGCCTTGACTAGTACTACTCGACCAACTGTTACGATGCACGCCAATACTGGCGATGTAGCCATTGCCTAATTCACGTGATGCATAACCGTTGACACTGTATTCAGGGCGCACGCGCTTTGTGGAGGAATAAGACACCTCAAGCTGGCTTTGCCAGAGCTCATTGATTCGAAAGTAACTACCAACAAACCATTCATTATCAAATTGTGAAAATCGCTCTGTTCTTTGATAACGCGCGTAACCCAACCAATCAGGCGATATTTGCCTTTCGTAATTAAGATAGCCAAGTGACCAATCGGTGTAATTGCCGCTCAGCCAATCTTGGCCAGCCCCAATCTCGAACGAGCTCTCGTTTTCAGTGTTTGCTAATGCCGACATTGATATCAGGACAGCAATAGGCACGAAAGTTAATTTAAACCAGCCAGATTTAATCACCCCTGCGAACTCCTTTTTATTTGCAGCAGCTTGCGAATACGCGCCTGTAACTCTTTCGGTTGGAAAGGTTTGATCACATAATCATTTGCGCCTTCATCCAACGCACTGGCAATATCATCTTCGTCTTGCAAATCAGTTAGGACTAACGCAGGAATGTGCATGATTTCAGGTGAACGCCGAATCCAGCGAAGTAGTTGACGACCTGTGATGATAGGTAACAGCAGATCAAGAATAATTAAATGATAAGAGGGATTCTCGCGTAGCTCCTTTTGGGCGAAGTCGCCATCACTAACCGTCTTAACTTTATAGCCTTCTCGATTCAGCAAGAACTCTAATAGCTCTCGCAACGTTTGATCATTTTCAACAACCAAAATTTGTTTGGTACTCGGCATCAGCTCACCGCTTCCTAAATCGCTTCTTTAAACTTAAAACTAGCAGAGTAGAAAGGTTCTCTCAAACTAAGAAAACTGTTTAACTTTCAGAAACAAGCTTGAGGTTTTGAGTAAATCGTTGTTGCCACTCCGCAATCGGTGCGGGTTGACCAAACAGGTAGCCTTGGAATTTTTTGCAGCCGAGTGCTTTGAGGTGCGCTAACTGTTTCTCGGTTTCTACGCCTTCGGCGATAACCGAGAAATTCAAGTTTTCGCCAAGCCCAATGATTGTTTTAATGATAATTTCATCGTTCGCATCCGCTAACATATCGCGCACAAATGATTGATCGATTTTGAGCTGTTGTAACGGTAACTTTTTCAAATAGGCCAAAGAAGCATAGCCAGTGCCGAAATCGTCGAGTGAAAAACGAACGCCAAGGTCGCCTAATTTACACATGCGTTTAACGGTCACTTCAATATTGTCGATGAGCATACCTTCGGTGATTTCAAGCTCCAACAAACCTCTTGGCATGCCCGCTTCATGCAGACAGTGCTCAACCTGCGCGACAAACCCACCATGACGAAATTGTCGTGGACTAATATTCACCGCCAGCGGAATATTTTTTAGCGCATCAATGTGCTGCCAATCCCGCAAAGTCCGACAAGCTTGTTCAATCACCCAAGTGCCGATTGGAATAATTAAGCCACTGGCTTCGGCAATCGGAATAAATTCGGCTGGGCTAATACTACCCAAATCAGGATCGGTCCAGCGTAGCAGTAACTCACCAGCGACAACTTCGTTTTGTGTATTTACTTGTGGCTGCAAATAAACTTCAAGCTCTTGATGTTGCACCGCTTTTCGAAGCGCAGACTCAACCAACATACGGCGAATAATCGCTTCTTGCATAGCTGGATTGAAAAAGCGAATGGAGCCACCACCTTGCGCTTTTGCTTCAGAAATAGCCAAGTCAGCATTTTTTAGCAAGCCGGCAACGTTATCTTGGCTATCGGAAAACATGGTAATACCAATGCTTGCAGAGGTTGTATGTTTAATGCCGCCAAGATCAAACGGTTGGGCAAGCGCATCGAGAATCTCTCGTGCCCAGTTTCGCACGTCCATAACGGCTTGGTCAGTGTCTTGACTGATATCTTCTAAAATCACGACAAAATCGTCTGACCCCAAACGCGCTGCTGTATCCGTTTCATCAATGTGCGCGCGAATACGCTGGGCGACCTCTTGTAACAACTGATCGCCGGCTGCATGCCCAAAGGTATCGTTGATGACGGTAAAATGGGTCAAATCAATCGCGACGAGTGCACCCTCATAACCCGTGCGGGTCGCACTCGTCATGGCATGTTCTAGATTTTGCAGTAGTAGCTTTCGGTTCGCCAACCCGGTGATGTTGTCGTAATACTCCAACTGCGTCAGCGACTCTTTAATATGAATATGCTCAGTAATATCAGTTGAAATACCGCACAGTGCGTATACCTGACCTTCAGTATCTTTCAACGGAATTTTCACCGAAAGAAAATGCCGAACATCACCACTTTGCGTTGCGTTGTCTTCTTCATTAGATACCCGTAGCCCTTGTTTAATAACACGCAAGTCATTCTCGCGCAGGTGCTCACAGGTTTTTGCATCAAAGAAAGACATATCGGTTTTGCCGATGATCTGCTGCGGCGTTGTTCCTAAATAATCACACACCTTTTTATTGGCGTACTGATAACGCAGATCACGATCTTTGATAAAAATGTAGGCTTCAACTGAATCTAAAATGGTATTTAACTTCAACTCACTGTGCGCGAGTTCGAGTGTGCGTTGTTGCACCCGACGACGTAAAAATAGTGACACGCCAACAACCAACATTAATGCGCTCACCAGCCCAAGTACCAGCGACCACGGGAAAGGCTCGACATCGGTGGTATTTGCTCGCCATTTTTTTAAGGTTTGATACAGAGGCGACTGCGGATTTTGCTGCCACGTTTGCAAATAGTCATCAATTTTACTCAGCACCGGCTGCATCTCTTCACGCGTTGCCGCAACAAATAGTCGCGCCGGTTGAAACATCACAGGCGTGGGTTCTAAATCAAGATCGCGGGCTTTAATATCGCCATATAAGTGATTAGCCGCCACCGCCTCTGCGCGATTATCCAGCACCGCCTGAAAACCTTCATCAAATGAATTCACAGGGATTAGCGTGACATTTAGACCAAAATTCTTGGTGATGTCGGCAAGATAATTTTCTTGGATGGAGTTTTCGAGAACGGCTATGCGGACGTTATCGAGATCAAGTAGCGTGGTGACTTTTAGATTTCGCTTACTGTAAAGTTGCGACCAAGAGTGGAGAAATGGGGTTTCATGAAACCGCAGAGTTTCACCGCGCTTAGTACTTAATGCGACATCCGGCATTAAATCGATTTCGCCGCGTTGCAGCAGCTCTAAGCAATGATTCCAATTACACGGCACGGCTTCAATACGCCAGCCCTCGCGGCTGGCCATTTCTAACATCAAATCACCAAATATGCCGGACAATTGGCCCTGTTCAACCAATATTTTCGGCGGGTTTTCATACCCCCCTACGCGCAATGTTGTTGGTTGTGAGTAAGCCGCTTGTAACCATACAAGTGCGGCAAGACCCAGAACAAGCTGCCCCCATAGTCTACGCAAGCAAATAGCCTTTTTAATGAATTAAGTTAAATATATAGCAGTGATTTTTAATTAAAACCAGCGTCTCACCTGTTTTCGATATGCAATAAATGATGGACCAAATTTCTCCTCTAGAATGCGCTCTTCTGGAATAATTTGATAGCGATTAATGAACAAAATATAGACAACTAACCACAGCAGCGCCGGTAAGCTCGCCAACCACACGCCCCAACCGGCCAGCGCCAATAAAAAGCCAAGATACATTGGGTTGCGCGTGAAGCGATAAATGCCGCTTACAACAAGCGCGCTACTCGCATTGGGATTCATGGGATTTGCCGTGGTTTTTGCCTGACGAAAGGCAATGACGCCTGCTACAGCAATAAAAGCCCCTGCCGTCACCAGCGCAAACGCTAGTGCTTTAGCGTCGGTAAAGTGCCACGCATCCATTGGCAATAGGTGTGATGTCGCGGCCATCAAGCCAGCGATGGCAAGTACCACCACAACCGGTGGAATTTTTAACTCTAAACTACGCATACCGCGACTCCTTATTTGTTTTTAGATTTGATACCATTACCGCTGTTATGTCACACAATACCATTGCCTTAAATCAACAACGTCAGCCACTAGACCACCTTGAGTCGGTCTGGCTATTCGGCTATGGCTCGTTGATTTATAAAGCGGATTTTCCATATATACAACGCCGACCTGCCAAAATTCATGGGTGGCTGCGGCGTTTCTGGCAAGGCTCACATGATCATCGTGGCACACCAGAAGCACCGGGGCGCGTGGCTACTTTAATTGAAGCGCCTGATGCCGTTTGTGCTGGTATGGCATATGAGGTAACGCCAGATGTGTTTGCCCACCTCGATCACCGCGAAAAGAACGGCTACTTACGCTTTTTCACCGAGTTTGAATGGTTAGATGGCTCAGGTTCGGTGACTGGCTTAGTCTATGTGGCGGGGCCTGACAATGAAGCGTTTTTGGGCGAAGCTTCGGAGGCTGACATTGCGGCTCACATCGCACGCTCCCATGGCCCAAGTGGCCCCAACGATGAGTACTTATTAAAACTAGCCGATGCCCTGCGTGACCTTGGCGAACACGATGCCCATGTGTTCGCCATTGAAGAAGCATTAAAAGAACTCGGTTAAGCTTTCTTCTTACTCGGTTTTGCCGAAATATAAATCGTAATGGTGCCGTCGATAACTAAGGTGCCGTCGGCACGAAAGCCTTGCACAGTAACCGGCAAATCACCCTCAACCCAAGCATCTGGCTCACTCGTTGCTACAATGCGAATATCACTATCGGCTTTTGCGGTGTAATTCACCTGCATGCCTTTGGGTATCCAACGCAAATGCTTTGGAATAGTCGCCTCAGCTAATGCGCCCATCGCCATTTCTAAACCGTTACACAGCGCAATCGCATGAACTGTGCCGATGTGATTCGCCACGGCTTTGCGCTTTTTAAAGGTTAACTCGCAATGGTTTGGCTCTAATGTTTCGATAGTGGGCTTAATGGTTTTGAAATAGGGCGCCTTGGCCGCAAACATGCGCGAGAAAAGCGCGCGTCCGAACGGATACTTCAACGTTTTGTGGTAGAGCTTCAACAGATAATTGTCAGACATAATTTACGCCATACTTGCCAGAGTTTTGCGAAAGCGCGCGAGCGCAATAATAAACAGCCCCAAGCCTATCACAATCAATGCGAAAAGCTGTGGCCAAATAATGCTTAGCCCTGCACCACGGAACAAAATGGCTTGGCTTAATTCAATAAAATGGGTGGTCGGGGCGGCGCTCATAATCCAACGAATCATGTCGGGCAAACTTTCACGCGGCGTCATCCCGCCGGATAAAATTTCCATCGGAAGTATGACCAAAATGAGTAGCAAGCCAAACTGTGGCATTGTGCGCGCAAAGCTGGCGAGAAAAATGCCCAGCGACGTGGTGGCAAACAGATGAATCGCCATACCAAGCATGAACAATCCGAGGGAACCTGCGATGGGTATGTGTAGCGCACTTTGCACCACAATAATGAGGCTTAAACTGGCAGCGACCAGCACAATGAGCGCCATTGACCAAACTTTTGCTGCCATGATTTCAAACGGTGTAATCGGCATCACCAATAAATGTTCGACCGTGCCATGTTCGCGTTCTCGCAATAGCGCGGCGCCGGTCAGAATGATCGACAGCATGGTAATTTGCGAAATCACTTCGTTAATTGCTGAAAACCAAGACGGATCAAGTTGCGGGTTGAAGCGAGCGCGAAGACTCAATTGCACCGGAATATCTATATCCACTTGAGCAAAATTCATCAGTTCTTGCTGAATAATCGCCTGAATGTAGCCGTTACCAGTAAATGCTTGGCTCATGCGTGTGGCATCCACTATCACTTGAATTGCTGGCGCATGACCCGCCAATACATCACGCTGCAACCCACTGGGCAAATGCACAATAAACGTAAATCGACCTTCGTCCATTAATTGGTCAGCGCGCTGACTATCAATCGGCTCAGGAGGTAAAAAGTAAGGCTCACGAAATGCCTGAATAAGCTGTTGCGAGAGTTGTGACTGGTCATCATCAATCACCGCAATGGGCGTTTTATGCAGTGTTTCTGGCATCGCTGAGGCGGCAGTATAGATTGAAACACTAAACGCCATCACAATAATCAGCAACAAGATTGGGTCGCGCCAAATAGCTCTGAGCTCCTTCACGCCAAGATGCAAAATGTGACGTATCTGCATGCTAACGCTCCTGCTTCCGCAATAATAACGCACCGAGCGTCAAAAGAATCGGGATACTAGCAATCAGTGGCCACAATGCCGGCCACAGGTCACTCAGTTGGAGCGCCTTGGAGAACACGCCACGAGTGACAATAATGTGGTAGGTCGTGGGGAAGATTTCGCCCAACACTCGGGCGCCGCCCTCTAATGACGGTACCGGCGTGATTAATCCGGAAAACTGTGCGGCCGGAAGTATGGTCGCTAAGGTGGTCCCAAATAATGCTGCGATTTGACTACGCACAAATGCCGACATAATGAGACCGAAGGTGGTCGCAATAATCACATAGCAGAGCGTGGCAAAGCTAAGCGCGAACCAGCTGCCAGTAACCGGCACATCAAACAGGTACACGGCAAGGACCATTAAAATCAGAAAATTGGCCATGCCAAGCACCACATACGGCACTTGTTTGCCAATTAAAAATTCAAGCTTGGTGGTAGGTGTCACATAAAAATTCAGCATTGAGCCCAGCTCTTTCTCGCGCACCACAGCTAACGAGGTAAGAATTGCCGGAAACATCAGGAGCAGTAATGGAATCACCGCCGGCATCATGGCCGGTAAACTTTTCACGTCTGGGTTATAACGAAATCGGGACTCAATCTGGGCAAGCCCGAGACCACTCGTCATGCCTTGCGCTCGAGCTTGTTGAAGTAGCCAGTGATTATGGATCCCTTGCACATAGCCTTGCACCGATTCACCGCGCATGGGTAATGACCCGTCAATCCAAGCGCCAATCTCTACACTTTCTCCACGATAGAGATCGCGCGCAAACCCTGTTGGAATTTCAATAACAAGGCTTAACTCACCGCTACGCATGCGTTCATCGAGTTCATCATAACTACTCACTGGGGCATGCGCATCGAAGTAGCGACTACCGGATAAACTCCCGACATAATCACGACTCAGTGATGTTTGGTCGCGATCAAGTACGGCGAACGACAAGTCTTCGATGTCCATATTCATGCCATAGCCCAGTACAGCCATGAGTATGACACTACCAAGCGTGGCCATAACCAAGCGGATGGGATCACGCATCAATTCAATACTTTCGCGGCGTAGATGACTCCACCAGCGCCGCCAGCTAAATAAGGTCGATTGCGGTGGCACTTGCTGACCACTAAATAATTCCTGCTGAGTTGTTGCCGATGGTGCAGTCTGCTTTTGAATTGCTTGTTGTAAGTAGGCAACAAATGCATCGTCGAGGGATTCAGCACGTTGCTGTTGCATGATGGCCAGCGGTGTGTCGGTGACTAATACTTCGCCCGCATGCATTAACGAAATGCGATCGCAACGCTCGGCCTCATTCATAAAGTGAGTTGAAATAAAAATGGTGACTTGTTGTTCGCGCGCCAAGCGCAACATAATACGCCAAAATTTGTCACGGGCTACAGGGTCAACTCCCGAGGTGGGTTCATCAAGAATCAATAATTCCGGCTGGTGAATCATCGCCACTGCGAGGCTCAAACGCTGTCGCTCGCCGAGCGGCAAATCATTGGGTAATAAATCGAGAATACTTTGAATTTCAAACTGCTCCGCCATTGTCGCAATACGTGCATCAATGGTGTCGCTCGCCAGCCCAAACAAGCGCGCATGGAGAGCAAGGTTTTGTCGCACGGTTAGCTCACTGAACAACGAGAATTGCTGCGTCATATAACCCACCCGTTTACGAATAGCGACTGAGCTTTTTTGCGCCGGCGCGCCAAACAGCCAGGCTTCTCCTTCGCTCGCTTCGAGTAAGCCGGTGAGCATTTTCATGGTGGTGGTTTTGCCGCACCCGTTCGAGCCCAAAAAACCGAAAATTTCGCCCTTGTGAACCTGTAAGTTCACATCGCGGACTGCGGTGAAATCACCAAAGCGCATGGTTAGGTGGTGGGCTTCAATAGCAATTTCGCCAACGCTGGTGTCCGCGCGTGGCGTGATTTCAAGCGGCTGGTAATCCTGTTCATGCGGGAGTAGCCGAACAAATGCTTGCTCGAGATGGTCGGATTGCGTTTGCGCCAATAAATCTGTTGGCGTCGCTTGGCGCAAAATTTTTCCGTCATACATCGCCACCAACCAGTCAAATGCGGCAGCCTCTTCCATGTATGCGGTTGCGACAACGATACTGAGCTTTGGCTGCACTTTACGAATAGCCGCAATGAGCTGCCAAAATTGCCGACGAGACAAAGGGTCAATACCGGTTGTCGGCTCATCCAGAATCAAACAATCGGGGTCATGTATCAGTGCACAACATAGCCCCAGCTTTTGCTTCATGCCGCCGGAGAGTTTGCCGGCAGGGCGTTGTTGAAACGGCGCCAAACCGGTTGCATCCAGCAGTTGCATAATGCGTTTATGTTTCGCGGTTCCTTGCAAGCCAAATAACCCTGCAAAGAAATCGACATTTTCGTAAACACTTAAAGTGGGATAAAGGTTTTTACCTAATCCCTGTGGCATGTATGCAATACGCTGATACAAGCGGGCGCGACCGCGCCGTGAACGCATGGATTCATTGAGCACCTCAATGGTGCCGTGTTGTAATTGCCGAGCGCCAGCAAGCAATGACAGTAACGTTGATTTGCCAACGCCATCGGGCCCGATAATACCTACCGTTGTTGCTGGCGGAATGTTCAGCTCAATCTGCGCCAATACTTGTTTGTCGCCATAGTGATGACACACGTCGTGCGCCTTAATGACAAATTCAGGCACGGACATTAGTTTTGACCAGTGAGTTGCAGATACTCCGGCCATGGTTTTGAGTTATCAGTGCGAACATAAGCTACCCCAGGTAACCCTGTTTTAACTTGCTCGATATATTGTTCCAGTAAGGCCTGAGAAATCTGTGCGCGCACTCGAAACATCAACTTTTCGCGCTCTAACGATGTTTCGACGGTTTTAGGTGTAAATTGTGCTTCGTCAGCAATAAATGAAATCGTTGCGGGAATGACATAGTTTGGCGCGGCATCAAGCACAATGCGAGCTTCGCTACCCAGTGCTAACTTCCCGACAACGGCGGTTGGCAAAAAGAAGGTCATATACACATCTTTTAAATCCATCATATTGAGAATGCGGCCGCCAGCACCAACAATCTCGCCTGGGCGCGCAATAATAAATTGAATACGGCCGTCGCGCGGCGCTAATAATTCACTATCACTTAACTCAACCTGAAGCCGCTCAATCGTGGCTTGCGCGGCTTCAACGGTTGACTCTGCGCCGGAGACATTGGTCTTGGCTGCAGCAATCGCCGCATCAGCGGCAGCAATTTGCGCGCGGGTAGCGGCAATCGCAGCCTCAGCGCCAATCAGTGCAGCCTTGGCATTATCAAGATCTTGTTGTGACATGGAACCTTGCTGAGCCAGCTGCTCGGTTCGCGCATAACGAGCTTTGGCTAACTCTAATTCTGCTTGGCGCTGCACCATTACCGCTTCAGCAGCTGTTTTCTCTGATTCACGCAGGGTGACTTGGCTTTGCGCGGCAATCACGGCACTTTGCGCTTGGCGATGCTGCGCCTCAGCTTGATGCAACTGGGCTTGCATAGCAGCAGTATCTAACGTAGCTAAACGATCGCCGCGCTTTACAAACTCGCCTTCACGCACATCGATGGAGGCGATGCGACCCGGTGTTTTTGCCGCAATATTGATTTCAACGGCTTCGATACGCCCATTACCGCTTGCGATATGGCTAGGTTGCTCGTTGGTCAATTCAGCAAAGTAAGTCCATGCCAACCAAGCGGCAATAACTAGCACAATAATCCGTAACACCCATTTTGTTGCCGGCTTCATGGTCACTCCATTGTCAAATCAAGCTGTACTTACTTTAGATGTTCAATAACAAGAATCCAAAGCCAATTCGGTTCTGTCGATGATTATAGTCAAGTAATGTCTCGCCATAGCCCGAAAAGAACTGAATATAAAAGCGTAGACCATCGGGCTTACTCGAATTAACCGGATGGGTAAAATCCAGTTGCCACGAGCCTTTGTCCCACGACAAGTCACGCGTAATGCGAGTCAAACTATAAGTGCTCAACGAGCTGCGCCATGACAATCGATTTTCAAAATTGCCGCGAAAACGCACCAAATCAGGGTTGTCATCGTCTTCGCTCGTCTCATTCACTCGTTGCTTCCAAGTTGATTCCCATATAACCGGCCCCCACTCCGCAGCGCCACCAAAATAAATGTAGTTCCAGCTACGCGAATCCGGTTTACGCTGACCGTTCGATTCATGAGCTAACCCGGCTTTTGCGAAACGCACTTTGGCATCGCCTGGTAGGAAATCCCATTTATCTTTCCAAGGCAGAATATAAAACACTTCAGGTTTGTAATTGGTACTACGAAACGGTGACGAATCATCCGAATTCCATGCCTGCCACAATGACGTTTGCGAGTATGCAACCCATAAATCGCCGTCTAACAACAGATCTTCGAGTAATTTGGTACGCAATGATATTTGCAGCTTTACCTCATTTGGCTTGTAACTATCCAGCGCCGTACCCGCGCCGCGCGATGGTGAGCTGGGTTGGGTATTGATATTGGAACTGTGATGTACCGGCAGAATAAAGTTGGGATTAAAGGTGCGCAGCTCAAAAATGCCGCGTTTTTGCTCTTCACTCAGCTCCCAAAACCGGCCAATCAAATCAGTTTTGACGAACGCTTCAGCATCGAGATCTTGCTCAGGTTCCGCATCGCTGACGTCTTGCGCATAGGCCAATGGTGTTGCGAACAATAACGCAACGAACCCAAGCTTAAGCTTCCACATAATATTTCTCCACCAACTCAGCACCACACAACATTGATGGCGTGTAATAACCCCCTTGAGGCTGTTGTGCCAAAATAAACTGAGCCACATCCACACCACCGAAGCTGGTGAGTTTATATCCGTTCATGACTTTAATTCGTAAGGTTTCAACCGTGCCTTTGTCGTTACGAGCTTCGCCCCAAACATACGTGATTGCCTGCTCAAGTTGCTTGTCACTCGGGCCCGGAGGCTGCTGATCGATTTTCTTCTCGAGAAACTTTTTCATGAATTCAAAACGCAATAGCCAGCGCAACCAATTCAAGCGTTTTAGCTTTTTCACCAAATTAGGCGAGGCTGGAATGTACACTTCAATATTGGGAATGCCGCTGGTGTAGTAAGCCGTTGAGACATCGCCCCAAGGAATGGTCATAGCAAACTTTTCGCCATTGCCGAAATCAATTTTTCGTGTGTGATAGGCCAACGGTACAGTCGTAATTTTACCATTATTGCGAACCGCACCGCCTTCCCCTAAACGCCGCACGCTGGTCTTTGCTGTACCGCGACTCATGCGTGATGCGGAATCAAAACCTAATGTGAGCGAGGTTGCGTCTGGGAGTTTTTGCTTAAGCTTGGCCGCTACACAATCGGTTGGGATAACATCAAAGCCTACCCCAGGGCAGAGCACCACGCCCGCATCAACCGCGCGCTGGTGCTGCGCATGAGCGTACTCGAATACACTTAATTCGCCGGTAATGTCGGTGTAGTGTGTTTTTGTTGCCAAACAGGCTTCAATCATTGGCGCAGCGGTAACTTCAAATGGCCCAGCGCAATGCACCACCACATCGATGTCTTGCAATGCTTTGTGTAACGCTGTTGTGTCGGCTAAATCGACAATGACCGAAGGCAGCTCAAGCTCACTTGCAAGACGATGAATTGCTTCGCTATTGCGTCCGGCGAGTACCGGTTGGAGCCCGCGTGACTTGGCGTGTTTCGCCATTAACATGCCGGTATAACCATTGGCACCATAAATCATCCATTTCATATTATTTCTCTCGCATTTTTGAGACAGCACTGGCGGCATTATTCATGCGCGCCGCAGCAGCAACTTCTTTGCTCACAATGGTTTTACCCACCGGTGATAGTGCGACACCAGCTAGCTTTAAATGTTGAATGCCAAACGGAATGCCGATAATCGTAATAAACAGGGCTATCGCTGACAGTAAGTGACCCAGCGCCAGCCACCAACCGAAGAAAATGAACCACAGCACATTACCTAAGCAGCCGAGGCTACCGGTTCCTAAATCGCCGCGCTGCGTGAGTTCTTCACGATCAATTGCTTCTTGCCCAAATGGGAAAAACGAGAACAACCCAATGACAAAGCATGAACGTCCCCATGGAATACCGACAATGGTGATAAAGGCAATTAAACCAGCTAACCACCAGCCAAGGCCCATAATGGCTCCGCCTAAGATAAACCACAGAATATTTCCTAATGTACGCATGTTGGGTGTCCTTGTTCGCGCAAAATGTATCAGATAGCTTCAGTGTAAATCGCAAAAGCTTTGTAAACCACCTCGAAATTTTTGTTGGCTTTACTATGTTTAGAGGCAACATCAAAACAGGAGGTTGATTATGAACACTTTAAACACTTTGATTTTGGCATCTGTCGCAGCTGTGGCGTTGTCTGCTTGCTCACAACAAGAGCAAGAAGAGACCCGCAAAGCGGCTCAATCATCATTAGAGCAGGCAACTGAAGCCACCAAGCAAGCAGCCAGTGATGCGGCAGAGTTCACCCGTGAAACGGCCGAACGTACAGGCGACTTTTTAAGTGACAGCGCCATCACAGCCCGCGTGAAAACAGCATTGTTTGAAGCGGACCAAGTCAGTGCCGGCAACATTAATGTCGAAACCATCGATGGTCATGTGGTACTCAGTGGGGTTGTCGCAACATCTGAAGAAGCCGACCTTGCTGTGCAACTTGCGCAAGGCGTTGAAGGTGTGAAGTCGGTTGAAAATGATATTGAAGTGCAAGAGTAACCACTAAGTTTCCTTTTGCTGACGGCGCCTACGGGCGCCGTTTTATTATGACTTATGTGAAAGTCGAATAATCCAAACACGGCCGGTTTGCGTTACACTCTTTGTAGAAACGTTTTGACTCAAGGAGCAACGTATGTCGAATACTTATACCCCGCCCAAGGTGTGGCAGTGGGATCAAGACAGTGGCGGTAAATTTGCCTCAATTAATCGGCCCATTGCTGGCGCCACGCATGACAAAGAATTGCCAGTGGGCAAACACCCTTTGCAGCTTTATTCGTTAGCCACACCCAATGGTGTGAAAGTGACCGTGATGTTAGAGGAACTCCTTGAATTAGGCATCACCGACGCCGAATACGATGCCCATTTGATACAAATTTTAGAGGGTGATCAATTCAGCAGTGGTTTTGTAGCGGTCAATCCGAATTCAAAGATTCCTGCGCTGCTGGATGTCAGCACGCAACCTCCGACACGAGTATTTGAGTCGGGGTCTATCTTGCTGTACTTGGCTGAAAAATTTAATGCGTTTATACCTGAAGACCCAGCGAAGCGAACTGAAACCTTGAACTGGCTGTTCTGGCAAATGGGCAGTGCACCGCTACTCGGCGGTGGTTTTGGTCATTTTTACGCTTATGCGCCAGAAAAGTACGAATACCCAATTAATCGGTATACCATGGAAATCAAGCGCCAGCTGGACGTATTAGACCGTCAACTTGCTGAGCATAAGTATATTGCCGGCGACGAATACACCATTGCCGATATGGCCATTTGGCCTTGGTATGGTGCATTAGTGACCAACCAGGTGTATGACGCGGCTGAGTTTATTGAAGCTCATACTTACAAGAACGTGTTGCGCTGGGCAGAAATGATTGCCAAACGCCCAGCCGTACAACGCGGTCGAATCGTGAATAAAACTTGGGGTGATTTAAACAAACAGTTGCATGAGCGCCATGACGCCAGTGACTTTAAATTACGTACGCAGGATAAACTAGAGAAATAATCATGAAAAAAGCCGCGCAGCGTTGTTCGAGCTTGCGCGGCTTGCTTTCGTTCAAATTAAGCTTTCTTAAAAGCGCGCACAATAAAGAGCAAGACCACCGCGCCAATCGTCGCAACGACAATACTCCAGATAATACCGCCACCGCTCGACACGCCTAAAAAGTTAAACAAAAACCCACCAATCATGGCGCCAATCACGCCAATCACCATATTCCCGATAAGACCAAAACCACCGCCTTTGACTAAGGTACCTGCTAGCCATCCAGCAATAATACCGACCAATAAGAACCATAAAATGCCCATGGTGATCTCCTTTTTCTTGTTTAAACAGGTTCTTAATAAGAGTAGCAGGTGTTTGAAATAAATAAACTTGCATACCTAATAGTTCTAGGTATAAGATTTATACCTAACAGTTCTAGGTATAATTGGAAAACGTTCTATGAACCTATCGAAAGATCTCATGGCTGCCTCTTCAACCCCGATTGTTTTGGGCGTAATAGCTGAAGGCGAAACCTACGGGTATGAAATCGTCAAGCGCGTTGAAGAGCTATCTGGCGGCGCATTGCAATGGACCGACGGCATGCTGTATCCGCTACTACACCGACTTGAAAAACAAGGCTACTTAACCTCGCGTTGGCATGTGGGCGAGTCCAATCGAAAGCGTAAGTACTACGCGGTTACCGACGCAGGAATTGCCACTTTGAATGAACAGCGCCAGCAATGGCAAGTCATTAACAATGCGCTCAGCCAAATTTGGCGCGATATGACACGGAGTGATGACCATGACGTTCAATTCGTCTAATCAAGCTTTTGAACTTGAGCAAAGCATTGCTCAGTGGCGCGAGTTTGTATTGCGTCGTGCCGCTATTATGGAAGAAGATGCCGATGAACTTGAAAGCCATCTGCGCGACCAAATCGACGCTCTGTTAGATTGCGGATTACATACCGATGAAGCATTTCTGATTGCGACGAAGCGTATTGGCAGCCTGGAAGATATGTCAAAAGAGTACGCCGAAGTACATGCCGGGCGACTCTGGCGCAACATTGTTTGGGGCAGCGATAAGCCGTCATGGAGCACCGACTTTTATCTTGCCTTACTGTTGGCTTGCTGCGCCGCCGTGCTGTTTCATTTGCCGAAACTATTTGGCGTTACGCCAGAAACCCACGAATGGGTGTATGCACGCAATTTCACGTTGTTTTGCTTACCTGTACTCGGCAGTTACTATGTGGTGAAACATCAACTTGGTTTACGCGGCTGGTATTGGCTGATTGGCGGCGCTTTGGGAATCGCAACGGTCATCAACGCCATGCCATGGCAAGCAGAATCGGCCACGCAATCGTTAAGTCTGATACACCTTCCTTTGTTGCTATGGTTCTTGGTCGGGGTGCTGTACACCGGCAATTGGTGGCAAACCGACGGACGCCGCATGGACTTTATTCGCTACTCGGGTGAGTACGCGATTTATTTTGTGTTACTAGCGCTAGGCGGCGGGGTTTTAACTGCATTAACGATAGGCATGTTTTCGTTTATTGGCATCAATATTGAATGGTTTGCGCAACAATGGCTGGTTCCTTCCGGTGCCATGGGTGCAGTGATCATTGTCGGCTGGTTGGTGGAAGCAAAGCAGGGTGCGGTTGAGAATATGGCGCCTGTACTTGCCCGCATATTCACGCCGTTATTTACATTATTGCTGCTGACATTTTTAATCATCATGCTCGTCACGGGGCGCAGTTTTGATGTTGAGCGAGAGCTCTTAATTGGTCTCGATGCGTTATTGATTGTGGTGCTGGGGTTGGTCTTGTATGCGGTGTCATCGCGCGAATCTGCGAAGGCCCCGAGTGTTTTTGACCGCTTGCAATGGCTATTGATTGTATCGGCGCTTTTGGTTGATGTGTTGGCATTAGTCGCTATCGGTGGCCGCATTGCCGACATGGGCTTTACCGCCAACCGTACTGCAGCACTCGGCGAGAACTTGATTTTATTAGTCAGTTTAAGTGGCTACGCTTGGCTTTATTGGCAATTTATTCGCGGCCGCCGCGCATTTGTTTTGCTCGAGCAATGGCAAACCCGTTTCATTTCGGTTTATGCCATTTGGGCCGCGATTGTGGTGTTTATATTCCCGTTGGTGTTCGGGTTTTAAACTGTTACTCAATGATTGTGATGGTGGTCGTGATGAGAGTTTTCATCACGGCAAACCTCACCCGGGAGTTCGAGCTCAATGGTGGTGTGACTTAACTGATACGGCAATAGCGCTTTGTCTATCGCTTCCTTCAATGTGCGTCGCTGTTCACTCTCAATATCTTCATCCAGCACCAAATGCGCAGTTAATACATGATGCTCGCCATCAAGCGACCAGAAGTGCAGGTGGTGGACATCCACGACATTCGGCAATTGCTTTAAGGTGGTGGTGACCGCCGCAACCGTATCGCTATCTGGTGCTGCTTGGAAAAAAAGCCGTGCGGTTTCGTGTAAATTACGAATCACGTTAAACAAAATGAATACAGTGAACGCAATAGACAACAACGGATCGAGAATCGGCCAGTCAACAAATAACAGCACAATACCGACAATCAGCACCGCAACCCAACCGAGAACATCTTCCATTAAGTGCCAATTAATCACGCGCTCGTTTAATGTTTTACCTTTCGATAACTTAAACGCAGCATAGCCATTGACTGCCACACCTAAAATAGCCAAGCCGATCATGCCATCCGCCATGGGCATTTGTGGATCCCATAACCGCGGAATGGCTTCGAGCAACACCCAGGTCGAGCCGATGATGAGTACCACGGCGTTAATGAAAGCGCCGGCTAAACTCAATCGACGATAGCCGTAGGTGAATTTGTTGTTCGCACGCTTACGGCCCAGCTTGTTCAGAATCCACGCCATGCCCAGCGAGAGACTATCACCCAAGTCATGCACGGCATCGGCTAAAATCGCCGTACTATTAGTTAGCACACCACCGATAAACTCGATAATGGTGAAACAAAAGTTAAGCAGAAACGCCCAACCAAGGCGTTCCGATGCCATATCTTTGCTGTGATCGTGATGGTGGTGATGGCCCATAGTTATTCCATTAGCGCTTCATCATGAGTGTTTTTAGCATGTCATCGCCCGTTTCGGTATTTAAGGTTATCAGCGACCATACGGCTGATAAAACCAGAATGACGGTGTGCGTGATCCAACTATCGAAATTAATGTCCACCACAAAACTAATGAGCCACGCACCCAAATAGGTGAGGCCAATACTTGGTAAACAAAAAATAGCAAAAGCGACCGTTACAATCACGGTCGCCAGTACAACGTCGAGTATTTTTTTTAGCATGAAATCATTTTAATTCTGAAGACTTTGATAGCCAGAATACTATGTATCTGGGCTGATGACTATCAGCCGAGGTGTTGCTTTAATAGCATTTCAGACTAAACTCTTGTTAATACCAAAATATATTATTTGTTGGTATTTGGGGGTGTTATGGCAAAAAATACAAGTATTAGTTTAGGCGCTCACTTCGATCAGTTTGTCGATAAGCTCGTTGCCAGTGGTCGCTACGCTTCCGCAAGCGAAGTTATTCGTGCCGGATTGCGTAAACTTGAAGAAGCGCAGGAGCTTCAAGAGAGTGTCGCAACCTATAACTATCGCGCCTTAATGAAAGGGCTTGATGATGAGCGTGAACAATGGCGTCGAGAAAACCAAGAAGCAATTGAATCATACAATGAGCGAGTTGAAAGCCAGGGTACTTTTAGTGACAGCGTTAGGAAATTTTGATGGGTCAATTTTGTGCATACCATAACCCTAACCCGCTCACACGCCACGAGTATCCATATTTGTTGGACGTTCAAAATAACTTATTGAATGAATTAAAAACGACGGTTGTCATTCCGCTCATGTTCTTGTCTGAAAGCAGGTCGATGATGGCCTTCTGATCTACATTAAGTTTTGACATTGGTATCCCTGATTCTTAAGAGCATAACGCTCGAGTTAAGCCGACTTGTGTAGCGGAGCCACCACTTGCCCAGACGCCTTGACGGTTGCGAAGTGCTCTACGAAGGCTGCGCAGTTCTGTCGGTCGCGACGCGCGATTCGCAGTCTGCATCGCCCGCCACGCAACCTTGGAAAGCTTTGGAAAGTATCCATCCTCGTTCCCTGCAACCAAAGCAGTGTGTAGGTTCCAAACAAGTAGGATCTAATGGCAATCGATGCGACATCTCTGATTGGAACTTCCACAATCTGATGCCTAAATTTTATTAGTCCGGTTAATGAGTCAACGATTTGGACCTCAAGTCTGATAGCTTCTTGATGCAGGGCCACTAAGCCATGGCCTTTTGCGAGGCCTTGCCAGATATCTGCAATAAAGAATGGAACAGTACTAACATGATCTCCGAGAACGGGAATGCTTGACGCAATTGACGGCTTAGTACGCCTCGTCAGAACAGCAATGGCTAGAACTATAACGACCAGTGCAGCGTAGAAGTACCATGCTGTGAGTACGTAGGTATACAAGAAGTCTAATATTTCGCGGACAATCATTGAACGGTCCTTGCCGCCTAACGCCGCCAACAGCGGCCGAGCATAGCGAGGTCCAGCGCACGAAGTGCGCGATGCTGCTTGGCTTTGTTAAGCATTGAACCTTGCTACGATAGATTTACATTCTGACAAAGAGAACTCCTTTGCCCACTTAATAGATTCCTGGATTTCTGGCTCATGCCGATTAAGGGCTTCTTGAGACCAATATTGCTTTGGTGCGCCTATCGGCAAGTGATCGATTTCTGAAGCTATGCCTGAAAACACCAAGAAATCTTTGTCGTCCTCTGGTACGCCAACCTCAAATCTTAGAGCAGACAACTCAATTGCACCCTCAAGATAGTGAATAGAACCATTGAGCATACCGCTTGCAATTTCCGCGGCACGTTTACGCTGTTTCTCGATGTATTCTTCGTGGCTCATTTTCATAGGATGCTTAACGCTTTGCATAAACGGCGACCCGTCAGGGGCGTCCGGTGGAGGCCCAAGGGGCCGTAACGAATTTGATGCATTTGTTAGGCATTACTGTAAAACGCTTCCATAAATGGGTTTGACGGCAACCCAATAACTAAAGGTGTAATGCTCATCGAGTCGTCACATACAGCATTCACGAGCCCCAATCCAGCAAATTGGTTTTGTCCTCCTGAAGGCCGAAACTGAACAAAAGCCGTAGTTGTGGTAATCCACCTTGGATCGACCACCATAGTTATTTTTCTTCCATTTGCTTTCAAGTAAACGTGCGGATCAGTTTGCAGATCTCCTCGCACAGCGGCGCGGTACTCTTCTGTACTTTGAGGCATCGCAATATTTTTAGTGCGGAATTTATCATCAAATGAAACGATCAATCCGCGAGCATCGGAGCCCAATAGCAGCGCTTCGCGCATTGGGATTGCCTTGAGCTCGACCTGTTCAAGTACTTGTTGGAAACCTGCCATAAGACCACCAAGTTCCCAGCCCAGATCATGCAGTGCAACTATCGGTCCGTACCGAGAAAGATCCAGAGAGGCGCCAGAAATCGCTGAGAGAACTTGAAGTCGAGGGACATTTAAATAGTAAAAGTTGTGTAGAGTAGTTTGCCAAGGAGCTTCAAGCGTTAGGCGATTCATTACCCAAGATCTGTGCGCCTCCTTAATGGAATGAAGGCGGTCAACAGGATACTGCTGCACATTTCCATCTATTTCATTGTGGTGGTTGAAACAGAGCAGGACGAGATTATTCTCGTGGTTTCTCTGCTGTTGTGTGAGGGTCGACTCGCCCCGCGGACCATCTGGGCGCTCGCCAACAATGTGTGCAACTTCCCCTCGAAACTGGGCAGGCGTCTCGTCAGATGGGTCCAAATAAACTCGCTCACGACACATAGCGCAGCATCCTGCGTCTCGAACCCACACTGAACGCCTTACTGTTTGAGAAACAGGCACATATCCTCCTACTGAAATGCCTAACATTTGTATAGTGTGCTGGCACATGTCGTAATCGTTCGTTTAAATTGGTAACTCACCAAAAACAATACAAAAACCATCTAAAAAGTCGCCTTTTACTGTCAGCAAAGTAAGCACGCACACTTTGCTGTTCGACTACGCCTGGTAACACTATTTTTGTTTAAATTATGTAATTGAAAATATGACATATTTATCCTACATGCAAGCTTTAAGTGTACGACTTTGAGCCGTGAAGCGTGCCGATTGATCGATTATGCTTAACTCACGATTATCAAAAATCATGGATGTTAATGATGGCGAGCCCTTTTATTGAAAAACTTCGCGCTGATATGCGATTACGTGGCTATAGCTTAAAAACTGAGAAATCTTATTTAGGTTGGATACGGCAGTTTATCTATTTTCATAAAAAACGACATCCTATTGATATGGGAGCGGAAGAGGTGAAGGCCTTTTTAAGTTGGTTGGCGAATGAGCGCCATGTTGCTGTTAATACGCAAAAAGTTGCTCTAAATGCTTTGGTGTATCTTTATCACAAAGCGCTGAATCAAGAACTAGGTGATCTTAATTTTAGCCTTGCTACTAAACAGCGTCAGTTGCCTGTAGTGCTCACACCTGAGGAAGTTCAGCGCATTTTAAACCAGCTTAGTGGTCGAAATAAGCTGATTATTGAACTCCTATACGGTAGTGGTTTAAGAGTAAGTGAGGCGCTTCGTTTGCGGGTTCAAGATATCAATTTTAGTCATTCTGCACTTACGATTCGTGACGGTAAAGGCAAGAAAGATCGGCAAACCCTTCTCAGCCAAAGACTCATTGAACCATTACAACAAGCCATTGAAACGGCTTTAACTGTTCAGATCGAGGATAACAAGAATGGACTTGGCCCATCGATGCCTAATGCGCTCGATAGAAAATATCCAAATGCTTATAAACAACCGGGATGGATGTTTGTCTTTCCGGCAACGAGCCTATGTAAGCACCCATATTCTGGGGTTCTTTGCCGTCATCATTTGCATGACAGCGTGGTTCGCAAGGCTCTACAACCTGCTGTGAAGGCAGCGAAAATATTTAAAAAGGTGAATTGTCATACGTTTCGACATTCGTTTGCCACCCACTTATTACAAGCGGGATGCGACATTAGAACAGTGCAAGAACTACTAGGGCACAACGACGTGAGTACAACTCAAATTTATACACACGTCATTGGTCAACATTATGCGGGCACAGCTAGCCCACTTGATAGGCTTATCAGCAACCAATAAAACGGTGGAATTACTCCACCGTTACCGATTTAGCAAGGTTGCGCGGCTGGTCTACATCGGTGCCTTTAATGATGGCAACGAAGTAAGACAGCAGCTGTAACGGAATGGTGTAAACAATCGGGGCAATCAGCTCGTCACAGTGAGTGACATTGATGACGCGCATGCTGTCGTCGCTCTTGAAGTGAGCGTCTTTGTCGGCAAACACGTACATGATGCCGCCACGAGCACGCACTTCTTCAACATTCGACTTGAGCTTCTCAAGCAATTCGTCGTTCGGCGCCACCACAATCACTGGCATGTCGGCATCAATCAGCGCTAATGGACCGTGCTTCAATTCACCCGCCGCATAGGCTTCCGCGTGAATATATGAAATTTCTTTGAGCTTTAACGCACCTTCCATCGCGATGGGGTATTGCGTGCCACGGCCTAAGAATAAGCTATGGAATTTATCGGCAAACTCAGGCGCCAAGGCTTCAATGCGGTCACTTAATAACAATGCTTCTTCAAGCTTCGCTGGTAAGGTTTTCAGTGACTTCAATACCGCTTCTTGTTGTGAAGCTGGCATACCGCGGAACTGACCAATGGCCAAGGTTAACATCAACAAACCAACTAACTGGGTAGTAAACGCTTTGGTTGATGCCACACCAATCTCTGTACCAGCGCGGGTCATGTATGCCAAGTCTGATTCGCGCACCATTGATGACGTACTGACGTTACAGATGGTCAAGCTACCTTTGTAGCCTAACTCTTTGCTCAACCGCAGTGCCGCCAAGGTGTCGGCGGTTTCACCTGATTGTGAAATGGTCACTAGTAAGCTATTGCGATGTACGTGCGATTGGCGATAACGGAACTCTGAGGCAATTTCGACGTTACATGACACGCCCGCCATTGATTCGAGCCAGTAGCGTGCAACCATACCGGCATGATACGAAGTACCACAGGCAACAATTTGCACATGCTCAATGTCTTTTAATAAGTCGAGTGAGCCATTACCAAATACATCGTCAGCCACATGGCCATCCACAATACGGCCTTCTAATGCGTTACGCACTGCGCTTGGCTGCTCGTGAATTTCTTTCATCATAAAGTGGCGATACTCGCCTTTACCACCGGCGTCATAATTACCATCTGACTCATGAACCTCACGCTCAACGCGCTCACCCTTGGCATCGTAAACTTTTACTTCGGTACGATTAATGTCCGCCATGTCACCTTCTTCAAGGTACATGAACTTACGGGTGACCGGTAATAGCGCCAGTTGGTCAGAAGCCACGAAGTTTTCGCCAATACCGAGGCCAATCACCAAAGGGCTACCCGAACGCGCCACGACTAAACGGCCAGGTTCACGGCAATCCATCACCACCGTGCCATACGCACCTTCAAGTTGTTGAACTGCTGCTTGCACCGCTTCAAATAGGTCACTATGGGTTTTACGCTCGTGATTCACGAGGTGACAAATCACTTCAGTGTCGGTGTCTGATGCGAAGGTATAACCTAAACCTTTCAACTGCTCGCGCAATTTTTCGTGGTTTTCGATAATGCCGTTATGCACTACCGCAATACAGTCTTCTGAAATATGTGGATGTGCATTGGCTTCGGTTACGCCACCATGAGTTGCCCAGCGGGTATGCGCAATGCCGGTTGTACCTGATAGTGGGTGCTCACCAACTGCATCTTTTAACGCCTGAACTTTACCGGTGCGACGAACACTTTCAATCACGCCTTGCTCGTTTAATACGGCTAAACCCGCTGAATCATAACCGCGGTATTCAAGACGCTTTAAACCTTCAATGAGAATTTCGCTAATACGGCGCTCAGATGTTGCGCCAACAATTCCACACATATCGCTTATCCTTTTTTCACTGGGCGTTGCCAGCCACTAATATTCCGTTGTTTACCGCGTGCTACGGCAAGCTCTTCGTCTTCCACGTTCTTGGTTACCGTTGAGCCGGCACCAACAGTGGCGTTTTTACCGACGCGCACTGGAGCAACTAATGAGCTATTTGAGCCAATAAAAGCACCGTCATCAATTTCGGTCACAAATTTATTCACGCCATCATAATTACACGTGATGGTACCTGCACCAATATTTACACCAGCGCCAATCTGCGCATCGCCTAAATAGGTCAGGTGGCTCGCTTTAGATCCTTTGCCCATGCGGGTTTTCTTAATTTCTACAAAGTTACCAACCTGGGCACCTTCGGCCAAGTCAGCGCCAGGGCGTAAGCGGGCAAACGGACCGACCGCACAGTTTTCAGCCAACACGGCTTCTTCAATCACGCTATTGGCTTTCACCCGTGAACCGGCGCCAATTTTACAGTTGCGCAGTAAGCAATTGCTTTCGATTACCACGCCCTCACCAAGTTCCACACGGCCTTCAAAAATAACATTCACGTCAACCACAACGTCGTTGGCAATGATCACCTCACCGCGCACATCAACACGCGCGGGGTCCATTAATGTGGCGCCATCTAACATGAGTTGTTCTGCTTGGCGGGCTTGATAAGCGCGCTCTAATCCAGCTAATTGCACGCGGTTATTCGCGCCTTCCACTTCGCTAATCGCTTGCGGCTGCGCTGTCGCAATAGTCACGCCTTCGTCAGCTGCCATGGCGACGATGTCCGTGAGGTAGTATTCGCCTTGGGCGTTGTTGTTGGATAAGTTGCCCAACCAACGCTTTAATGCTGCGCCATTTACCGCCATCATGCCGGTGTTTACTTCGGTAATTGTCAATTGCTCAGCGTTTGCATCTTTTTGCTCAACAATACCAATCACGGCACCGGAATCATCACGCACAATGCGGCCATAACCGGTCGGATCGGGTAGGGTAACGGTCAGCAAGGCCAAGTCTGTCGTTGCCGCTGCTGATAACAATCCCTGTAATGTTTCGCTACGGGTTAATGGCACATCACCATATAAAATCAGTACGGTTTCGTTATCGCCAAGATGCGGAACCACCTGCTGCACGGCATGCCCAGTGCCGAGTTGCTCGGCCTGTTCGACAAAATTTAACTGTTGCCCACCGAGTTTATCCATCAACACGGTGCCACCGTGGCCATAAATCACATGCACGTGGGTCGGCGTTAAAGCGCGCGCCGTATCAATCACATGCTGAACCATCGGTTTATGAGCAACAGGGTGCAGTACTTTCGGGAGCGCTGAACGCATCCGCGTACCTTTGCCTGCGGCAAGTACAACAACACTCAGAGACATGAATCCTTCCGTTTCTGTATTCGAATAAATGTAATGGGGTATTTTAAAGCCGTTTACATCAAATTAACAGGCGAAAAAAAGACCCGCAATCCAAGATTTACGGGTCTTTTCGATTTTTTAAAGCTGGCGTGCTGATTATTTGCGTAGTTTGCGAATAATCTGCAACTGAGCCATCGCTCGAGCCAGTTCTGCTGCAGCTTCTGCGTAGCTTAAGTCAGAACTTTGATCTGCAATTGCTTCTTCAGCATGTTTCATCGCTTCAAGAGCTTTTTGTTCGTCAAGCTCTTCACCACGAATGGCTGTGTCAGCAAGGACCGAGACGTTATGCGGCTGCACTTCAAGCACACCACCAGCAACGTAGATGATTTCTTCTTCGCCACCTTCTTTAACCACTCGCACCATACCTGGCTTAATAGTAGTTAATAACGGGGCGTGACCTGGGTGAATACCCAGCTCACCTTCGCTACCGGTCACTTGCAGGGTCTCAACGGCACCTGAGAACAAACGTTCTTCGGCGCTGACCACATCAAGCTGTACAGTTTTAGCTGCCATTTAAACCTCCCGGTTTATTACATTTTCTTGGCTTTTTCGACCGCTTCTTCGATGCTACCAACCATGTAGAACGCTTGTTCTGGCAGGTCGTCGTAGTCACCGTTTAAGATGCCTTTAAAGCCAGCGATGGTATCTTTCAACGATACATATTTACCTGGTGAGCCGGTGAATACTTCAGCAACGAAGAACGGCTGTGACAGGAAACGCTGAATTTTACGCGCACGAGCTACGGTCATTTTGTCTTCTTCAGACAATTCGTCCATACCCAAGATTGCGATGATATCTTTCAGCTCTTTGTAACGCTGCAATACTGACTGAACGCCACGCGCAGTGTCGTAGTGCTCTTTACCGATAACCAACGGGTCCAACTGACGTGAAGTTGAATCCAACGGGTCAACCGCAGGGTAGATACCCAAAGACGCGATGTCACGTGACAATACAACGGTCGCGTCTAAGTGAGCGAACGTGGTTGCTGGTGACGGGTCGGTCAAGTCATCCGCAGGTACGTATACGGCCTGGATTGACGTGATTGAACCAGTTTTGGTTGAAGTAATACGTTCTTGTAGTACACCCATCTCTTCTGCAAGAGTTGGCTGATAACCTACCGCAGATGGCATACGACCTAACAATGCTGATACCTCAGTACCGGCTAGGGTATAACGATAGATGTTATCTACGAAGAACAATACGTCACGACCTTCGTCACGGAACTTCTCTGCCATGGTCAAACCGGTTAACGCAACGCGCAAACGGTTACCTGGAGGCTCGTTCATCTGACCGTAGACCAATGCTACTTTGTCGAGTACGTTTGAATCTTTCATTTCGTGATAGAAGTCATTACCCTCACGCGTACGCTCACCAACACCAGCAAATACTGAGTAGCCGCTGTGCTCGATAGCGATGTTACGGATAAGCTCCATCATGTTTACGGTTTTACCTACACCCGCACCACCGAACAGACCAACTTTACCACCCTTAGCGAACGGACAAATCAAGTCGATTACCTTGATACCGGTCTCTAACAGTTCAGTTGCGCTTGACTGCTCTTCGTACGACGGTGCAGCACGGTGAATAGACATACGCTCTTCTTCACCGATATCGCCCGCTTCATCAATTGGCTCGCCCAATACGTTCATGATACGACCGAGGGTTTGTTTACCCACTGGTACCATGATTGGCTCGCCGGTGTTTTGAACGGTAATTCCACGACGCAGACCGTCAGTAGTACCAAGTGCGATACCACGCACGATACCACCGCCTAACTGCTGCTGAACTTCCAGGGTCAGACCCTTGAGGTCACCGTCGGTCACCTGCAGCGCGTCGTATACCTTTGGCACGTCTGTTTGTGGAAATTCGATATCCACAACCGCGCCAATAATTTGCACGACCTTACCTTGACTCATGACATTTCCTCTAACTCTAAAATTCTTGCAAGCTTCGCCTTAAACCGCTTCGGCGCCCGATACAATTTCCGAAATTTCCTGCGTGATCGCTGCTTGGCGTGCTTTGTTGTACACCAGTTGCAATTGATCAATGAGGTCTTCGGCGTTGTCGGTAGCGGCTTTCATTGCCACCATCCGCGCTGCCTGTTCACTAGCGATGTTGTCCACTACGCCCTGATACACAGTCGCTTCAACGTAACGACGGATCAGTAATTCTAAAATTGGCTGTGGATTCGGCTCATACAAGTAGTCCCAGCTACCTGATTGAACTTCGTCACGAGACTCAGCTTTTGGCAACGGTAGCAATTGCGCTATCGTTGGTTCTTGCTTCATGGTGTTCACAAATTTGTTATACACCACAAACAGGCGGTCGATTTTGCCTTCATCAAAGGCATCCAACATTACCTGTACAGTCCCGAGCACATCATTCACGCTTGGCTTATCACCAAGACCTGATTTTTGCGCCAGTAAACGGCCTCCAAAGCGTTTAAAGAAACCCGTAGCCTTGTTACCAATTGCTGCGAAATCAACTTCGACGCCGCTTTCTTTCTGTGCCTGTGCATGCTTAACCACCGCCTTAAATTCGTTGGTGTTTAAGCCGCCGCACAAACCGCGGTCAGTTGAAATCACAATGTAACCAACTCGTTTCACATCACGCTCTTCTAAGTACGGATGCTTATATTCTAAGTTGGCATGGGCAACATGGCCGATCACCTTGCGAATGCTGTCCGCATACGGACGGCTTGAAGCCATACGTTCCTGCGCCTTTTTCATTTTAGACGCAGCAACCATCTCCATTGCACTGGTGATCTTCTGAGTATTGTTAATACTCCCGATCTTGGTTTTTATCTCTTTACCGCCGGCCATGATATTCTCCTGTTAACTCAACGACTTGTGGCCACACATTGTGTAGCCACGCTCCGCTTACCAAGACTGCGTTTTCTTGAAGGCTTTAAGGCCTTCGTGCAGCTTCGCTTCGATGTCGTCGTTATAGTTGCCAGTTTTATCAATATCAGCCATTAGTTCAGCGTGCTCGCTACGCATGTACGAAATTAACGCACCTTCGAAGTCGAGGATTTTGTCTTTCTCTACGTCTTTCAGGTAACCCTTTTCTGCAGAGAAGATAGACACTGCCATTTCAGCCACGCTCATTGGCTTATATTGGTTCTGTTTCATCAGTTCAGTAACACGTTGACCGTGCTCAAGCTGCGCGCGAGTTGCTTCGTCTAAGTCTGAAGCGAACTGAGCAAACGCTGCCAATTCACGATACTGTGCCAATGCCAAACGGATACCACCACCAAGCTTCTTAATGATCTTGGTTTGTGCTGCACCACCAACACGCGATACCGAGATACCAGCGTTAACAGCTGGACGGATACCGGCGTTGAACAAGTCAGTTTCTAAGAAGATCTGACCGTCGGTGATTGAAATCACGTTGGTTGGTACGAACGCTGATACGTCACCCGCTTGGGTTTCGATAATCGGTAGCGCCGTTAATGAACCGGTTTGACCTTTCACTTCACCGTTGGTGTACTTTTCAACGTAGTCAGCGTTGACACGTGCTGCACGCTCAAGTAGACGTGAGTGAAGATAGAATACGTCACCTGGGTATGCTTCACGACCCGGCGGACGACGAAGCAACAATGAGATTTGACGATAAGCAACTGCTTGCTTCGACAAGTCATCGTACACGATCAGTGCGTCTTCACCGCGGTCACGGAAGTATTCACCCATGGTACAACCTGAGTAGGCTGCCAAGTATTGCAACGCTGCTGATTCAGAAGCAGATGCTGCAACAACAATGGTGTTTTCCAATGCGCCGTGTTCTTCAAGCTTGCGTACCACGTTCGCAATGGTCGATGCTTTCTGACCGATAGCGACGTACACACACTTAATGCCTGAGTCTTTCTGGTTGATGATGGCATCGATTGCCAAAGCCGTTTTACCGGTTTGACGGTCACCGATGATCAACTCACGCTGACCACGACCTACTGGAATCATCGCGTCGATTGATTTGTAACCAGTTTGTACTGGTTGATCAACTGATTGACGCTCGATAACACCTGGTGCGATTTTTTCAACTGGCTCAAAGCCGTCTGCTTCAATCGGGCCTTTACCGTCAATTGGCTCACCCAAGGTGTTTACCACACGGCCTAACAAGGCACGACCAACCGGAACTTCTAAGATACGGCCAGTAGATTTAACTTTTACGCCTTCTTGCAAGTCAGCATATGGACCCATAACAACGGCACCAACGGTGTCGCGCTCAAGGTTCAATGCGATTGCGTAACGATTGCCAGGAAGCTCAACCATCTCACCTTGCATACAGTCTGCAAGGCCGTGAATGCGAATAATACCGTCGGTTACAGATACGATGGTACCTTCGTTACGAGCTTCACTGACCACTTCGAACTGTTCAATTCGTTTTTTGATCAGCTCTGCGATTTCATTTGAATTCAGTTGCATGCTCAAGTCCCCAATTAGGATTGCAGTGCGTGTGCAAGTCGATCTAACTTGCCGCGCACCGTGCCGTCGATTACCGTGTCACCAGCTTTAATGTATAAGCCACTGACAATTGCTGCATCGACAGTGCAATTCAGCTTAACTTTGCGTGAAAAACGTTGTTCTAACGTTTTCGCTAGATTGTCCTGCTGTTTCTTCGTCAATTTCACCGCTGAAGTTACCTCTACAGCGATTTCCTTTTCGTAGTCGGCGCGTAGTTCAGCGAACAACGCAACCACAGCAGATAAAGCTTTCAAACGGCCGTTTTCGGCCATAACGCGAACAAAATTCTGGGCTTTCTCGTCCAGTTGTTCACCACATACGTTGATGAAAACTTCAACTTTCTTTTCTAGCGTTTCGGCGCTGCTCAAAAACGTAGCCATGGTGGCATCATTTGCTACCGCAGCAGCAAAGGCCAACATTTCGTGCCATTTTTCGATAGCGCCGTTCTCTACTGCAAAATCAAAAGCTGCTTTTGCATAGGGGCGAGCAACCGTAGTCAATTCTGACATTTGCACAAACCCCTTTGGTTAGAGTTCAGCGACCAGTTTTTCAACGATGTCACTGTGAGCGTCTTTATCAATTTCACGCTCGATGATTTTGCTTGCACCCGCAACAGCTAATACAGCTACTTGCTTGCGCAATTCTTCGCGTAAGCGATTGCGTTCCGCTTCAACTTCAGCGTGACCAGCTGCGATAATTGCTTCGCGCTCAGTCTCACCACGTTGTTTGCCTTCTTCAACCGTTTGCTCAGCGCGTTTCTTCGCTTGAGCAATGATTTCGGCAGCTTGTGCTTTCGCTTCTTTCAGTTCGTCAGCAATCTTTGCCTGAGCAAGCTCTAAGTCTTTTTCGGCACGTTCGCCGGCTGCAAGACCATCAGCAATTTTCTTCTGACGAGCTTCAATCGCATTATTTAGCGGAGGCCATACGAACTTCATACAAAACAGTACGAAGACGATGAACGCGATTAATTCTCCGATCAGGGTCATGTTTATATTCATTAACCCCCCCCTCCTATAAGTTCTATCGTTCGAAAGTTGAATGGCTTATTAAGCAGCGAACAATAAGAACATGGCGATACCAACACCGATCATAGCCACGGCATCGATAAGACCAGCTAGGATGAACATTTTAACTTGCAGTGAAGGTGCTAATTCTGGCTGACGTGCACACGCTTCCAAGAATTTACCACCCATGTTACCGAAGCCAAGACCAGTACCGATAGCACCGAAACCGATCAATAAAGCTACAGCGATATATTTAAGACCTAATGCTAGTTCCATTGTTTTCTCCAATATTTCAAAGGTTAATGTTAAAAAGTAAAACTAAATAAAAACAAAAATTAATGGCTTTCTGAGCTGGCCATGCTTAAGTAAACAATGGTCAGCATCATGAATACGAACGCTTGCAGCACGATAACCAGAATGTGGAATACCGCCCATACAAAGTGCAATGGCAACTGGAATAGGCCAATGGCACCAATCAAGATGAAGATCATCTCACCAGCGTACAAGTTACCAAATAGACGCAAGGCCAATGAGAACGGCTTCGCAACTAATGCGATAAGCTCAAGCAACAAGTTAAACGGAATTAACAGAGCCTGAACAACCGGGTTGCTTGCGCTAAACGGGTGTAACGTTAATTCTTTAATGAAGCCCATCACGCCTTTAATACGGATTGAATAGCCAATCATTAATAAGAATACGCCGATAGCCAAACCTGCCGTCATGTTCAAATCGGTCGTTGGTACAATCTTCATATAGACATCATGTGAGTCCATACCGAAGAATGTGGCGCCAACCCAACCAGCGAATGCAGGTAAGAAGTCAACTGGGATCAAATCCATCAGGTTCATCAAGAAAACCCAGACGAAAATGGTCAAAGCGAGTGGAGCAATGAGTTTGCTCTTACCATGGAAAGTGTCACGAACGTTGGTAGCGACCAATTCAATGATCATTTCGATAAAGCACTGCATTTTACCCGGCACGCCGGTGTGTGCTTTTTTCGCCGCTGAGCGGAAGATCATTAAGAACAGGATACCGAGTCCAATTGACCAAGCGAGGGTATCAATATGCCATGTCCAGAAACCGGCTTCACTACACGCTTTGTTGAAGGCAATACCGTTTTCGGTAGAGCACATTTTGGCGTTAGTTAAGTGGTGCTGGATATGGCTTTGGAGCGTTAACTCTTCTGCAGCCATGTTGTTTCCCACAATTTTAAGTTGATTTTAAAAATAAAATTGGTGCTAGCCATTGCACAATCAGGGCTGCGATGTATCCGCTCAAAACCGCACTTAGCGGGAGCGTGGTGAACACCAGCAGGCCTATAAGCAAGACCACAGCGAAGCTAATTTTCAAAGCTTCGCCAGCAAAAAAGTTACTGACGATTTGTTTCGCCGCGCGGGCGCCGCCTTGTGAAAAAGCGCGCCACGCAAATAGTGCTGTTGGAATAATCACGGCTAATCCGCCGCCAACAACACCCCAAAAATATGTATATCCAGCAATCGGTTGTACGAGGGAAAACACACAGGCCAGCAAAAATATAGTGCCGACTTGGGCGCGAATTAACTTCGCTGCAAGCTGTTTTCCGGTTGCTGTCAGAGTCTGTTTCACGGGCTAAAAACCTCGGTTAAAAGCCCGCGATAGTATAAAGATTTGGCGTTGAATTGCAAACAAATTGGGATGGTTAGCTATCGTGCTCTAATTGAAGGTGAGTAAGTATGCCGTCGAGCTCATCTAAGCTACTGTAATTAATGACAACTTTGCCTTTTCCTTTGCGACCATGATTAATCGCAACGGCGGCACCAAGGCGCTCACTTAAGCGCTTTTCAAGACGCTGGATATCGGCGTCAGGCTGTGGTTTTGCTGGTTTCTCTTTACTTGGCTCAAGCGCCAAACGAACCACTTTCTCAGCCTCACGTACCGTCATGCCTTTAGCCGCAATCAAACGGGCGATTTCAGCCTGAGGTTCGCCCTCAAGAGCAAGCAATAATTTAGCATGACCTAATTCAATGTCACCGCGCTCGAGCAAGGTTTTCGTTTCTTGCTGCAAGTTATTTAAACGCAGCAAGTTAGTCACCGTTGCACGTGATTTACCCACGGCGTCAGCAACTTCTTGATGGGTTAATTGGAATTCTGTTAATAAACGCTGAAGTGCGGTCGCTTCTTCCATCGCATTGAGATCTTCACGCTGAATATTCTCAATCAGTGCGATTGCCACCGCAGCTTCATCAGGTACGGGTTTAATTAAACACGGAACTTCTTGCAGACGCGCCATTTGCGCTGCACGCCAGCGCCGCTCACCAGCAATGATTTCATACTTTTCATGAGCGACTTCACGCACCACTATCGGCTGGATAATGCCTTGCGCTTTAATCGACGCAGCTAAATCTTCCAGCGCCTCAGGAGTCATGTCTTTACGAGGTTGGTATTTTCCAGGTTGCAACCACTCAATCGGTAACTTTTGCAGTTCACCTTTCGTGTAATCAACTTCAGGTACACTGTCGTGTTGCTCTTTATCGCGAGCAGTTTTGCTGGTGGTTAATAACGCGTCAAGACCGCGTCCAAGTCCTCGTTTTTTTGCAGACATAAAGCGTTTTTTCCTTAAGCTTCAGCCGCTGCTTCGGCCTTTTTTTGTTGTTCAGCACGGCGTATCAGTTCACCCGCAAGTGCTAGGTAGGCTTTCGCACCAGCGGACGATTTATCGTAATACATTGCAGGCGAGCCAAAACTCGGGGCTTCTGCTAATCGTACATTGCGTGGAATGACCGTGCGATAGACTTTTTCGCCAAAATGGTTTTTCAACTGCTCTGATACATCGTTGGCAAGTCGGTTGCGCGGATCATACATAGTACGCAGAATTCCCTCGATTGTTAAGCGTGGGTTTACCGCTTCGGCTAAACGCTCGATGGTATCCATCAGCGCCGTTAAACCTTCAAGCGCAAAATATTCGCACTGCATGGGCACCAATACTGAGTCAGCTGCCGCCATGGCGTTAACGGTCAACATGCTCAACGACGGTGGGCAATCGATAAAGATAAAATCGTATTGATCAACAACGGGCTTCAACGCATTTGCTAAACGCTGTTCGCGTGCAAACTCTTCCATTAATTTAATATCGGCAGCTGTGGTGTCGCTATTCGCAGCAATCAAGTGATACTTGCCGTTGGTTTCACGAATGATGACGTCTTGCGCAGGCTTTTGCTCAACCAATAACTCGTACGCGGTATTTTCAACGTCATATTTATCAACGCCGCTACCCATGGTTGCGTTGCCTTGCGGATCAAGATCAATGAGTAAAACTTTCCGACGTGTTGCCGCCATTGATGCAGCTAAATTTACCGCCGTGGTGGTTTTGCCCACGCCGCCTTTTTGGTTGGCAATCGCAATAATTCTGCCCACAGGACTAACCTCTCGTTGTTATTATGACCAAATGACGTTCGCCATCGGCGTCGGGAACCTGTAATCGAATAATATCTTCAACATGAAACTGCGGCGGTAAATGCTCTAATTCAGCCGCTGGATAGACGCCCTTCAAGGAATAAAACTTACCATGTTCGTTTGGCAAATGTTCACACCAATTCAGCATATCATCAAGCGAGGCAAACGCTCTACTTATCACCCCATGAAATTTTAGGTCAGGTTGATAGTCTTCTACACGACTTTGCACAGCCGTTACATTCTTAAGGCCTAATTCGTGACAAACCTGACGAATAAAGCGAATTCGTTTACCCAAACTGTCGAGTAACACAAATTCTTTTTCTGGTGCCGCAATGGCCAACGGTAAGCCAGGTAAACCAGGTCCAGTACCCACATCAATAAATCGCTGTCCTTGCAAATGCGGCAATACAACAAGGCTATCCATGATGTGGCGGCTCAGCATTTGGCGCGGATCACGAACCGACGTTAAGTTATACGCTTTATTCCATTTATGCAGTAATTCAACCAGTTTGACCAGCTGTTGTTGTTGCGTATCGGTTATCTCAAGCGCAGTTTTTGCGAGTAATTGTTGTAATTGTGACAGCATGATTTAAGCGCTTTTACGCAACAGTCCTTGTTTCTTAAGATGAACGAGTAGCATTGAAATTGCCGCTGGTGTAATGCCCGAAATACGCGATGCTTTACCCACGGTTTCAGGTTGATGTTGATTCAGTTTCGCCACCACCTCGTTGGACAAGCCTTTGATGGTTGCATAGTCAAAGTTATGTGGCAGCTGCGTGTTTTCATGGCGCTGTTGCTTCGCAATTTCGTCTTGCTGACGCGCAATATAGCCTGCGTACTTGGTTTGAATTTCGACCTGCTCAGCCGCTTTTTCATCACTTAAACCAGGGCCAATACTCTCAATTTTCATCAGATCAGCGTACGTGATTTCCGGACGGCGTAATAACTCTTCACCATTCACTTCACGAGTAATTGGTGTTTTAACTAGAGCGTTTACTTCAGCAACTGCTGGATGATCTTTGTGGATCCATGTGGTGCGCAAGCGCTGCTGTTCTTGTTCAATCGCTTCCATTTTGGCATTGAATGCCGCCCAACGCGTATCATCAACTAAGCCAAGCTGACGGCCGGTTTCCGTTAAGCGCATATCGGCATTATCTTCGCGCAATAACAAACGATATTCAGCACGCGAGGTGAACATACGGTACGGTTCTTTGGTGCCGAGTGTACTGAGATCATCGATTAAAACACCCATATACGATTGATCGCGGCGCGGCGCCCAACCATCTTTGCCTTGTACTTGCAGTGCGGCATTGGTACCGGCAACAAGCCCTTGCGCACCAGCTTCTTCATAGCCTGTTGTACCGTTAATTTGGCCGGCAAAGAACAAACCATGAATGTGCTTCGTTTCAAGTGTTTGTTTTAAATCACGTGGATCAAAGTAATCATATTCAATGGCGTAACCAGGACGTGTGATATGGGCGTTTTCAAAGCCTTTTATTGACCGTACTAACGCAACCTGAACATCAAAAGGCAAACTGGTCGAAATACCATTTGGATACAGCTCATTGGTATTGAGGCCTTCAGGTTCAACGAAAATTTGGTGCGCATCTTTATCGCTAAAGCGCATCACTTTATCTTCAATCGATGGACAGTATCGTGGTCCAACACCTTCAATAACGCCAGAGTACATTGGTGAACGGTCTAAGCCTCCATGAATAATTTCATGGGTGCGTAAATTGGTGTGCGTGATGTAACAGGAAATTTGCTGCGGATGATCCGCTTGTGATCCCATAAACGAAAATACTGGAGTTGGCGTATCACCTGGTTGTTCTTGCATGACGCTGAAATCAACGGTTTTTGCATCAATACGCGGTGGTGTACCGGTTTTTAACCGATCAACGCGCAACGGTAGTTCGCGTAATCGTTTCGCTAGATTATTTGCTGGAGGATCGCCAGCTCGACCACCTTGATAATTATTTAAACCAATATGAATTTGACCGCCTAAGAACGTGCCTACTGTTAAAACAACTGTTTTCGCAGAGAACTTTAAGCCCATTTGGGTGACCACACCAACAACGCGATCATTTTCAACGATCAGATCGTCACAAGCTTGCTGGAACAAGCTTAAATTTGGTTGATTCTCCAACATGTGACGAATGGCTGCTTTGTAAAGTGCACGATCAGCTTGTGCTCGAGTTGCGCGTACAGCAGGGCCTTTGGATGAATTCAGCGTACGAAACTGAATGCCAGCTAAATCAGCTGCATGTGCCATAGCACCACCAAGCGCATCAATTTCTTTCACTAAATGGCCTTTACCGATTCCACCAATAGCTGGGTTACACGACATTTGACCTAAAGTGTCAATGTTGTGCGTCAGTAACAGCGTTGCACAGCCCATACGAGCTGAAGCGAGAGCTGCTTCTGTGCCTGCGTGTCCACCACCAATGACAATAACGTCGTAATGCTGATGGTAAGAAGAGGTGTTTGGCATACTGAGCGATCCTAGAATTTAATCTGCATGAATGTAAAACGTAGCCGGCTATTTTAACCTGATTTAAGCAAGATCAAAACGGTTAAATTCTATTCGTGAAAAGCCTAAGGATCTAATCAATTAATTAAGATCTTTTTTTTTGATCTTTTATTACTCTTATTCTTAGGATCAGAAATTGTGTGGATAACTGCATCAAGGCGTTATGTGTTAAGGATCACAACGATCATCAAAGATGTGATTTGATCATGATCCTTCCGGTGATCAAACAGTGGATAACTAGTAGTGTTATCCACAAGGTAAGTTATTCACAGAGTTATTCAGTGGGTATAAACAGAGTTAAACCGATCTTATACAAGGATTATTCACATAGATTGAATAAAAGATTGTAGCCATGTTGATGAATTTTCGTCCGGATCATCTTGTGACATGTCAATTTCAAGATGGCTGATCAGACGTTTTGCACCCAGAATCGCAAGCATGGCATCACAATCGCGACCGGCAGCACAGAAGGTATCGTAACAGCTATCGCCAACTGCTATAACGCCGTAGCGAAGCTCGTTTAATTGGGGTTTGTGCTGGTGGAGTTCTTCCGCAAAATCGAGCATGGAATCGGCATATTCACCGGCACCATGACTGGCGACACAGCAAAGCCAAACTGATTGCTCGGTTAAACCTTCGACTAATTCAGAATAATCTGGTTCGTAGTGCAAGGCGGTGCTAAACCCGGCTTCTTTTAGTTGGTTTGACAGTTGGTCAGCAAGGTATTCTGTATTACCAGACGTGGTAGCAACAAGGATATCAATGTTTTGCATAAATGGCTCTCTTAACTGATGGCCACGACTTTGTTGCGACCCTCTTGTTTTGCTTGTTGTAAGGCTCGCGTGGCGCGCTCTACGGTTTCTTCAATTGCTTCACCAAATTGTACTTGGGCAACACCAAAGCTGCCACGTATTGGTAAAATTAAATCATCTATATGAAGGACAGGTAATTTATGCCGAAGTTCGTTGGCGCGCTTGGTTGCGGCATCGATATCGAGATTCGGCATAAAGACAACAAAGATATCTTGCTCACAACGACAGAGAATCTCACTGTCACGTAATTCGTTTTTCATGATCTGTGCGGAATCTATCAGCACTTGATCGCCAATCGCTTCACCGTAGTCGTCATTAATTTTTTTGAAGTGGTCGAGATTGTACATCGCAATACTGTGATTTTGATTTGGTCGCGATGATTTAACGACTTGGTTCACTAAGGTTTTAAACAGCCATTTTGTCGGCAGATTCGTGAGTAGATCCACCATGCTCATTTCTTGCAACTGAATATTACGTTGAATCAGTGCGGGCACGGCAACCGCGAAATACGAAATTGCGGCTGTCATATAGAGTGCAAATTGGTAGGTGATTGCTTGATCGGTTACATTAAATAAGCCCACGCCAAAAGCCATGATGACGGTAATGACAACCAGACTTGTTGTCGCAAACGACGTTCGTTCGGTAAGCACAATCCACAATTGAGGTATGGTAACAAAGAACACGAAATAGGCGATGCCTGGATGCGTGAGTTGGCTATCAAGCAGGAGAATGCCAATGACAGCGGCTGCAGCGACACAGAGTTTGAATAAAAATGGCTTTAGATTAGCGCTTAATTTACGGTCGTGAGCGTAGAACTCTTCTAGCCATGCCAATCTGGTGTTTGTAAATTTAGGCAGAATTAAGCACATGAGCGGTGCGATAACCATCACGCCAACAAGATCGCCAAGCCACCATGCAAACCAGCCTTCTTCTATTATGTTGTCGTATGTTTCGGTGGTGAATTCCCAAACGAATAAGCCAGCTATTGCGGCACATAACGCAGATACGGCGTAAATCACGAGTAATCCGATAATTCGAATCGGTAGCCCATGCTGGATGAAATGACTCAACCAATATCGTGCCGCTAACCCGCCTAACCCATAGGGAACGGTATGAGCGAGAGCAAACAATATTGCGGCTGCAAGGTGTGCCGGATCAAGGCCTTGCTGTAGTTGCTCAGTAAATCTAAATGAAAGGAAAAAGACGGCTAAGAAAATCGGAATAAACGCGCGTTTTCCAAATATTAAAAAGGCAGCAATAGATATGCCTGCTGGCATATACCAGAGACTGATAAATTCCGCAAAAGCCATGATTGTTGAAGCGTAAAATGTGCCGATCCAGAGAAAAAAGAGAAGCACGTAGGCGCTGGGTTTCACGGAAAAATCCTCGAGTTCGCTGTTATTTGTGCTTTGAAATACCAAATGTAAAGGGGATTGTTGCACTATTTTTATTCGACTGACAAGGTTTTAAGTGGACAAGAAAGCGACCAATAACCGATTTTTCCCTGTCAACGCAATGGAGCGATGCATCGGAACTTGCTAAAGTAGCGTGACGCGCGCTAACTAAAAGAGAACTAACATGAATAAATCGCTCATTCTGATTGCGACAGGACTTGTCGCTTCGTTTTTCATAAATATTGCTGAAGCGTCGGCTGTGTCTCAAACCAAAGGGACTTTTGTCGACAAATTCCGTCAGCTTGATGAAGTTTTACCTACCCCAAACGTTTACCGCAGTGCCGCTGGTGAACCTGGCGAGAGTTACTGGCAACAGCAAGCGGATTACACGATTAAAGTTCGCTTAGATGAAGAAAAGCGCCGTATTGATGCGCAAGAAACCATCCAGTATCACAATAATTCGCCATACACGCTGAAATATATCTGGATTCAGCTTGATCAAAACATCTTCCGCTCCGATTCAATCGCTGAGCGTACTGCCACTTTTAATAGCAAACCAGACGTTAACCTTGGTGGCGTTGATAAACCCGCACGGATTACCTTGAACCAACTGCGTCGTCAGCAGTTTATGGCCGATAACGAATTAGGTTTCAGCATTGATAAGGTTGCTGATGGTCGCGGCCGTGGCTTAGAGTTTGTGGTTGTTGGTACCAATATGCGAGTTGATTTGCCAAGCCCACTAAAACCAGGTCAAAAAACAGAATTAGCGATTGATTTTGGTTACAACATCGTGGAAGAAGACGCAGTAGGTGCACGTTCTGGTTATGAACACTTCCCTGATGATGCTCGTGAAGGTGGAAACGATATTTTCTTGTTAGCACAGTGGTATCCGCGTGTTGCTGCCTTTACTGATTATGAAGCATGGACCAATAAAGAATTCTTAGGAAGTGGTGAATTTACACAAGAATTCGGTAATTTCAGCGTTGAAATTGATGTGCCGGCGGACCATATCGTTGCCTCAACAGGGGTACTTACCAACGAACGTGCGGTATTAACGCCAACGCAGCGTGAGCGTTTAGAAGACGCAAAAGATGCTGACAAGCCAGTATTCATTGTGACGCCAGAAGAAGCGTTAGAAAATGAAAAGGCGGGTTCAGATAAACGTAAAGTGTGGAAGTTTGAAGCACAAAACGTGCGTGACTTTGCATGGGCTTCATCGCGTAAATTTATTTGGGATGCACAGGGCTACGAGCAAGGTGGTGATGTCCAACCGTTGGTTATGGCCATGTCGTTCTATCCAAAAGAAGGTGGCGAGCTGTGGGAAAAATATTCCACTGCATCGGTCATCCATACGATGGAAGTCTATTCACGCTTTTCATTTGATTACCCATATCCAACCTCGCAATCGGTCAATGGGCCTGTGGGTGGTATGGAATATCCGATGATTACCTTCAATGGGCCGCGCACAATTTTGCAGGATGACGGTAGTCGTACGTACTCGTTATCGGAAAAGCGCTTCCTGATTGGCGTGGTAATTCATGAAATTGGTCATATCTACTTCCCGATGGTTGTGAACTCAGACGAACGTCAGTGGACGTGGATGGATGAAGGCTTAAATAGCTTCCTTGATGGTGTTGCCGGCCGTGAATGGGATCCAACTATTCCATGGGGCGTAGAGCCGCGTTCAATTGTTGATTATATGAAATCAACTAACCAAGTGCCGATTATGACGCAATCAGATAGCGTCCTTAATTTGGGCCCGAACGCCTATACCAAGCCTGCTGCAGCGTTGAATATTTTGCGTGAAGTAATTCTAGGACGTGAATTATTTGATTATGCATTCAAAGAGTATGCTCAACGCTGGGCGTTTAAGCGTCCAACCCCGGCTGACTTTTTCCGTACCATGGAAGAAGCATCAGGCGTTGATCTTGATTGGTTCTGGCGTGGGTGGTTCTACTCCACTGATCATGTCGATATCAGCCTCGATAAGGTCTATCAATTACAACTGGATACCGAAAATCCTGATATCGATTGGGAACGTCGTCGTCAAGAAGAAGCGAATAAACCGGTATCACTATTTGTGCAACGCAATGAAGCAGAAGGCCGTAAAACTTGGGTTGAAAAGAATCCAGATATTCGTGATTTCCATGATGAAAACGATCGTTTCACAGTAACGAACAAACAACGTAATGCGTACCAGAGCTTCTTAGAGAAACTTGAGCCATGGGAACGTCGTGTGTTTGATCGCGCCATTGCTGAAGATAAAAACTACTATGTTTTAGACTTCAACAATGTGGGCGGTTTGGTTATGCCTATCTTGCTTCAAGTCACTTATGCGGATGGCAGCAAAGAAGACATGTATATTCCTGCTGAAATTTGGCGTCGTAATGCGAAATCTGTGAGTAAATTGATTGTTACCGATAAAGAAGTTCGTGAGTTTGCGGTTGATCCAAACTGGGAAACTGCGGATGTGGATATCGAGAACAACTATTACCCACGTCGTATCATGAAATCTCGTATTGAAGCCTTCAAATGGCAGCGCTCAACTGACCATGTTTCGCGCGACATCATGCAAGATGCGAAAACGAAACTGAAATCAGAACAAGAAAAGTCAGACGAGAAATCGGAAGATCAGGAGTAATCAACAATGCGTCGATTGTTGTTTGCATTGTTGAGTGTGGTGACGATTGGAATGATGAGCGCGGCAAGCGCTCATCAACTTCATACCGCGAGTACCACGGTATTGTTCAATGAACGTACGGGCAATATTGAGGTCTTGCATCGATTCTTCCTGCACGATGCAGAACATGCTGTTAAGCAGCTATTTGATAAAAAAGCCGATATTCATCAACTCGATAGCACACAAGCGCAATTTAGTTCGTATGTGTTTGAACGATTTGGATTGCAAACGTTGAACGGCGAACCGCTCTCATTAAAAGCAGTGGGCTACGAAGTAGATGGCAATAACTTTTGGATTTATCAAGAAACGCCGATTGTTGATGGTTTAAAAGGTTTACGGATTAAACACAAAGCCTTGCATGATCTTTGGCCAAGTCAGCAAAATTTAGTTAATGTTGAAGGTCTAGGCCCTATTCAAAGTGTAACCTTCCGGCAACAAGACGAGTGGCTGGAAGTTCACTTCTAAGTCAGGAGGCATGCCATGGTGCGCATGTTCGTTGCTTTTTTATCTGCTGTTGTTGGTGCCGCATTAGTCGGCACCGTTATTCAAACCCAATTTAATCTCGCCGAAATTACTGCGCTTACGGTCGATGTTGATATGGCTATGCGCATGGATACCATCATTCACGATTTGCTTCACTTCGGTCCAGTGTTTGCGTTGATGCTTACGCCAACTTTGTTAGTCGCTTTTATCGTCGCGCGCGGACTGAGTCTGTGGCGTCCGCAGTTTGAGCGTGGTTGGTTCATTATTGGTGGCGGCCTTGGCCTTGCTTGCACATTTTGGGTGGTCGATAGCCTTGCACCGATGCCAACGCTAATTGCTGCGAACCGGACGCTGGTAGGGTTTTTACTGATGAGTTCGACGGGAGCCTTTGCCGGATGGATTTTCGATAGGCTCTGGCATCCTCAGCCGCGTGAACTTGCTGAGGAGTTACCTGCATGAAACAGCTCATTTTCGCAATATCATCGTTTGTTTTGAGTGCGGTTTCTGCGCAAGCAGCAACCGTTCGCACAGAGGCGATAGCTGATAAGTTAAACTATCCATGGTCGGTCGCTGAGCTTCCAGAGGGTGGGTTTTTGGTGACAGAGCGTTCGGGGCAGTTGCTGTATGTGAGCGACAGTGGTGATAAGCAAGTCATCAAATTAGACCTGCCAGATCTTTATGCGACGGCTCAGGCGGGTTTGTTTGAAGTGTTGTTGACACCAGATTTTGTAACCTCACGCGAACTCGTTATTAGCTATTCATGCGGCACCGAAGACGCCAATAATACCTGTGTTGTGCGTACAAAACTCAGTGCACAGCCTCCATACATTGTCACTAATAGCCAGAACATCTTTACGGCGTTACCGAAAAAGGAAGGCGCCGCCCATTACGGCGCGCGCATGACTTGGCTGGCCGATAACACGCTGTTGGTCGCGCTTGGCGATGGCTTTGTTTATCGTGAGCAAGCACAAAATCTGGATAATCATTTAGGCAAAATTGTTCGCATTACACGCAATGGTAAGGCGCCAGCAGATAATCCATTTTTCCATTCGCAAGCACCAGAAATCTTTAGCTACGGTCACCGCAATGTGCAAGGTCTGATCTATGACCAAGCACGCGATTCGATCTGGCAACATGAACATGGGCCCAAAGGCGGCGATGAATTAAATAAAATTGTAAAGGGCGGGAATTATGGTTGGCCAATTGCTACGTTTGGAATTGACTACACCGGCGCAAAAGTATCGCCTTTTAGTCAACTACCTGGCGTTAAGGCCCCGTTATATCAATGGACGCCATCATTAGCGCCGGCTGGGCTGGCGTTGTATCAAGGCGACTTATTGGTCGCACACTTGGCCGGCAAAAGGTTACAGCGGCTGCGTCTTATTGATGATCAGTGGCAGTTAGAAGGTGACTATTTGCAAGAGCTGAATGCTCGTTTGCGAGCGGTTTATGTCGCGCCGTCAGGGCGTATTTTGGTGCTCACGGACAGCGCTGAGGGAAAGCTCCTACAGGTTAGTTTTGAAGATTAAGGAAGCGGACAACGTATGATGTACTTCAAATTTTTAGGTGTCGCCGCCGTGGCAATAATCATCGCGGCGGTATCAAACACTGCGACCGCTTATGGCAAGCACGGCCATAGCGCGTTCTGTCAGGCGGCGTATGAACTCGCGCAATCTCAAACCCAACAACAGATCGACAGACTGGTTGCACAACACCCAAGTTATAGTGGTTTTGGCAGTTTTTGCAGTTGGGCCGATGATATTAAAAGCGATAAAACATGGGACTGGGCGAAGCCGCACCATTATGTGAATTTTTCGCGTTCTGCAGCCAAAGTAACCGAGCAAGATTGCCCAGTACAAGGCGGTTGTGTACTGAGCGCCATTCAGCATCACTACAATGTTCTCAAACATAACCATGATGATTGGCAAGCGTTGGCATTTTTGGCACATTTCATTGGTGACTTGCATCAACCAATGCACGTGAGTTTTGCGGATGATTTAGGTGGTAACCGCGCACGATTAACCTATTTTGATCAACCAACAAATTTGCATCGGTTATGGGATACCGACATGCTACTTCGTCGTGGCGGCGAAGATACGTCAGCGAAAGCCAAGCAGCTGATTGATGGTCTATCGGTTGAAGCCGCGTTGTCGGTGACACCGGAACAAACCTTAAAGTGGGCAAATGAATCAGCTGCCATTACGCGCCGGATCTATTCAAATTATCGTGAAGGACAAGAGCTCGGCGAAGATTATACAGCACAGTGGGAGCCGGTTCTTGAACAACGGATGCAACAAGGTGCTGAGCGCTTAGCGGCAATTTTGGATGGATTATTTAGCGACGCAGCTAAAACAAAAAATTAAGCTTTGGAATTAAGGCGCTGCGGTGTGGTACCTTGACTACCGTCGGCGCCATACATGGCCGCACTGCCAGTGCCCGCGGCATCGCGCAGAATATTCAGCATTTGCTGATTGTGGTGTAAGCGATGTTGGATAAGTTCGCCGTTGAGGGTATTAAGTTGGGCAATGCGTTGCGTACGTTCTAATAAGTGTTGCCAAATGTCGCTACAGCCGGCTTGTTCTGCTGCCAGTCGGGCACCCGCCGCATCATCACTGAAACCGAGCTTTTGTTGCGCGGTATGGCGTTTAGTTTCGCTCGCCTCAATCGCTTGTTGAATTGTGTGTTTCTGTTCAGCGATTGATTGCAGTTTTTCACCATCAATTTGACCATCACCAAGCAGGCGTTGCTCTTGTTCTAGCAACGTTTGCAGTTGCTCTAAGCGTTCAACTTGATCGGTTAAATGTTGGTGTAAACTCATAACTGCTTAAATACCATCCGTGAGGCTTTTTAATAACGCTTCGGCAATATTGTCCGTATTCATGTTCAATTTGCCGTCACGAATGGCTTCGCGTAACTCTTCAACACGAGCCATGTTGACGTCTTGTGACGCATCTTGCGGGAGCTGACTTAAATGCGTCACCACTTCCGCTTGTTTGGCTTCACCAGCGTTGGCTTTATCAGTTTTCTGCGCTGCTTGTGAGCGACTAGAGTCTGATTGAGTGACGCTGTTAGGTGGTTGATAACCATTGATTTTCACGGGAAATCCCTCGCTATTATTGGCGTTGCTAGTTAAGTTATCGGCACCAACGCTAATTTCTTTAAGATTATTTGCACAGTTTTAACAGTTACTGCGCTGGTCGTGCGCGACCGGCTGCGGTGATTTCCACTCGCAACAATTGTTTGTTATTTAATCGAACGCGAATTATATCACCAATCGCTCCAGTATCCATGGCCTCGCCTGTTCGCGTTATTTGAAATCCGCTACCACTTGCCTCAATCAGCAATTCATCACCAAAATTCACGACGTTGGGACGCGATAACAGATTGGCCTGTAACACGCTATGTTGTGTTAACGACCGCCGTAATTGTTGTCCAAGCGCCTGTGCTATTGCGTTGGGCGTTGCTAATAGTGCGTGGCGCGGTAACTGGCTTAAATCGCCTTGTTGAATCGAAATATCAGTGCGTTGCAGTGTGTGATTCGCCGCTAAATCGCGTGAAGCGACCAAATACTCTCCAGTGGCGATGACATTAATTTGGACATAGCGAGACGTTGGTTGCGCTAAGTCTGTGCAGTGCAACTCAACCATAGTGCGCCCAGCTAAGCGCTGTGGTTGGCGCGTAAAGTGAGCATCAATGGAGGTGCAAGTTTCCAGCGAGCTTAATACAGCTAATGGCGTAATGATGTCGAAGCGGTGGTTCGTTGTTGTCGCGGGTAGATGGTCTGCGACAAGTTTCGCAATGGCTGCGTGACCAGGCACTTTTTGTGTATCAGAAACACTGCCCGCTACCGCGGGTGGGCCCCACAGTATAAGGGTGAACGTAAGCAGCAGCCAGCTTCTGATTGGCGCCTTATTTTGCATTGCAGCTCCGTATCGTCACTCTCAACAACAGCTCGAATTATAGACAGTTCTACAAGTTGGAATCGGCAGAATTGGGGGTAAAAAAAGCGCTTATTCGTTGCTTTGCCTTTACACAAGTCGCAGTACTCTGCAACGTGAACAGGAGGGTCTGCAAAATGATCGACAAGTTAACCAGTGCGTTGCAATTTCAACAACAAACGTTGGCGCTAAGACAACAACGACAAGAAACTTTGGCGGGCAATATTGCCAATGCTGATACGCCGAACTATAAAGCGCGAGATTTCGATTTTACCCAAGAGTTGAAGCGTGCAACCGCGCATCAACAGGGTGCGGTTAAGTTGGCGACAACGCATGCAGGCCACCTCCCACTATCAACCAGTACCAGTGCCGTTGACATGAAATACCGGGTGCCAGCGCAGAGTCGCTTGGATGGTAACACCGTGGATATGGATATGGAACGCGCTCAGTTTTTAGATAACTCGCTGCGCTATCAAGCTGATATTCAGTTTTTAGATGATCGCATCAGTGGCCTGCGTAAAGCCATGCAACCGGAACAATAAGGAAGCAACATTATGGCGATCTTTTCTATTTTAGATATCTCCGGCTCAGCGCTTACCGCGCAATCGCAACGCATGAATGTGGCCGCCAGCAACATGGCGAACGCTAATAGTGTGGCGGGACCAGATGGACAACCTTATAAAGCCAAGCAGGTAATTTTTGAGCAGCAACTGCAGGCCAACGGTGTTGGTGGTGTAAAGGTTAAAGACGTTGTGGAGTCAGAAGCGCCGGCGCGTCGCGAGTACCAACCGGGTCACCCTCTTGCCGATGAGCAAGGCTATGTGACCATGCCGAATGTCGATCCTGTTGCGGAAATGGTCAATATGATTTCTGCATCGCGGTCGTATCAAGCCAACGTGGAAGTGATGAACACCAGCAAAGACCTGTTGATGCGCACACTAACCATCGGTAAAGGCTAAGGAGAGAGCAATGAGTACGATTGATGCAAATGTATTGAATCGGATTAACCAACCCGGCGGTAACGGGCAAGTTGCTTCGAATAGCCAAGAAATGCGCGATAACTTCATGACCTTATTAGTGACCCAGTTGCGCAATCAAGATCCATTGAACCCAATGGAAAACAACGAAATGACCTCGCAGTTGGCGCAAATCAATACCGTGAGCGGCATTGAGTCGCTCAACGACACCATGCAAACCATCAACGGCCAAATGGAAGCCGCGAAAACCATGCAAGCGTCGGCCTTGATAGGTCGCGCCGTGCTCGTGCCGGGTGATCGCATTTTAGTCGGCGGCGAAGGTGAAGTTGGCGCGACACCATTTGGCCTTGAACTCAATGTGCCTGCTGAAAGTGTCAAAGTTAATATTTTCAACGCCAGTGGCATGCTGGTTCGTCGTATGGATTTAGGTAACGTTGGCTCGGGTCCGCAATCGTTCACGTGGGACGGCAAAATGGACGATGGCACAGCCGCACCAGCTGGTGCCTACAACTTTACCGTTGAAGCAACCAATGGTGATGAACAAGTCACCTCAGAGCGCTTCAACTATGCACAAGTTATCGCAGTAAGTATGACAGAAAGCGGTCCTCGCTTAGATTTGGGCGGCATTTTAGAACCCGTTCGTCTTGAAGACATTCGGCAAATTATTTAAGGAGCTCGACCATGGGTTTTTCACAAGCATTATCAGGTTTACGTGCAGCGGCAACCAATCTTGATGTAATTAGTAACAACGTTGCTAACTCGCAGGTAGTCGGCTTTAAAAGCGCGCGTGCGCAATTCTCAGACATTTATGCCAATGCTCAGGTTGGTTTAGGTGTGCGCGTTGCCGGTGTCTTTCAAGATTTTAGCGACGGTAACATTGAAACCACGAACCGTAATATGGATTTGGCCATCAGCGGTAAAGGATTTTTCCGGTTCGAAAATCAAGGCCAGATTGAATATTCTCGCAATGGTCAATTAACCATCGATAAAACCGGTTTTATTGTGAATGCGCAAGGTGCACAACTCACCGGTTACCCACAAGGCGTTGAGTTTGGCGGCCAACCTGAAGTGTTGCGCGTGCCACCGGGTGGCATTCCAGCGCAGGCATCCACTGAGTTGAAGTCGGTATTTAACTTAGATACTAGCGTGCCACTTATTGACCGCGCGACGGTACCTTTCGATCAAGCGAATCCTGATAGTTACTCCTATGCAAACTCAGTAACGCTGTACGATTCACTCGGAAATGCACACCCGAGCATGATGTATTTCACGAAAACCGCTGACAATCAGTGGGAAGTACGCATGTCTCGCGGCGGTGAGCTTGCGCCAGAAGTTGGTCAGATTGATTTTGACAGCAATGGTTTGTTGGTCGGCACCACCAATATGGATGGTTTCACATTTGTACCTGGTGACGGCGCAGCAAACATGTCGATTGCGATGGACGTAACCGGTACCACACAGTTCGCGAACGAGTTTGAGCTGACCTCCATGGAGCAAAACGGCTACATGTCAGGCACCTTGATGCAGGTTGCGGTTGCTGAAGATGGCAGCATCATTGGCACCTACTCGAACGAACAACAAGTAACTCTCGGCACTATCGCTTTGGCAAACTTCCAGAGCCTTGAAGGTTTGAAGTCAGTCGGTAATAACGCATGGATTGAGTCGAAAAACTCCGGTGTGCCAATTTTATCAGTCCCAAGTGAAGGCCAATTTGGCTCCATTATGGCTGGCGCCGTTGAAGCATCAAACGTCGATTTAACCCAAGAGTTGGTGGCCATGATTATTGCGCAGCGTAACTATCAAGCGAACGCGCAAAGTATTAAATCGCAGGATGAAGCACTACAAACCACCATGCAGTTGAAATAATTAAAGCTAGCTTAGGTAGCTAACGAAAGAGGCTTTAGCGATGGATGCCATTTTATACACGGCGATGAATGGGGCACGCCAAACACTCGATGAACAATCGGTGGTGACCCATAACTTGAGTAACGCATCAACCACGGGTTTTCGAGCGCAACTTGCGGCAGCTCGAGCGGTACCAGTGAATGGTGCTGGTGTATTGGACACGCGGGTGGCGGCAGTGACCGCCACTGGTTTGTTTGATACGTCAGCTGGTGCGATTCAAACAACCGAACGTGATTTAGATGTGGCGCTTGATCAAGCCAACTGGTTAGCGGTGCAAACGCCTGCTGGTGAGGCCTATACCAAACGTGGTGATTTGCAGATTGATGCCGACGGGCAACTCATGGTTAACGGCATGCCGGTATTAGGTGACGGTGGCCCGATTTTATTGCCATTGGGCACGCAAGTTTCAATCGGTAACGACGGTACGGTTAGCGGTATCGGTATGGGCGGTAATGCGAATGAGTTGGTTCCGCTTGACCGCATTAAACTAGTTCGTGTTGACCAGCCGAATCAGCTTCAACGCAGCGACGATGGTTGGTTTCGAACTCCGGTCGGTGCCGCGTTGCAACGTGACGAAAATGCACAACTGGTGTCTGGCGCCCTTGAGGGGAGCAACGTGAATACCATCGAAGCCATGGTGGCGATGATTGATACCCAGCGTCGTTATGACCTCAATATGAGTGTGATTACGACAGCCGATGAATCAGCGCAACAGGCGAATAGCTTGCTATCGGTGCGAGGCTAAGCACCGAGTTAAGTGGAGATAAGACATGATTAAATCGTTATGGACAGCTAAAACAGGTTTGACGGCACAACAACAACAGTTGGACGTCATCACCAATAACTTGGCTAACGTGAATACGTCGGGCTTTAAACGTTCGCGCGCTGTTTTTGAAGACTTGCTGTATCAAAACATGCGTCAGCCGGGTGCCATGAATAACGCCCAAGATAGCTTACCTTCTGGTTTGCAGGTCGGTACTGGGGTGCGCGCTGTGGCAACTGAGCGTTTGCACACCCAAGGTAGCTTAAATAATACTGAAAACTCGCGTGATTTGGCGATTAGCGGTAAAGGCTATTTTCAAGTGTTGATGCCAGATGGCTCTATTGCGTACACCCGTGACGGTAGCTTTCAAGTCAACCAAGATGGACAAATGGTGACGGCGAATGGTTTTCCTCTAGAGCCAGCTATTTTTCTTCCAGCTAACGCGATGAGTGTGACCATTGGTCAAGACGGTATCGTCACCGTGACTCAACCAGGCAACACCCAGAATATGCAAGTGGGCCAAATTACTTTAGCAATGTTTATGAATGATGCTGGCCTCGAAGCGCGCGGTGGTAACTTGTACGTCGAAACGCAGGCATCAGGCGCACCTACCGAATCGCTTCCGGGGATGAACGGCGCTGGCACGTTATTTCAAGGCTTCGTTGAGGCTTCTAACGTGAACGTGGTGGAAGAAATGGTCAATATGATTCAAACCCAACGCGCTTACGAAATTAATAGCCGAGCTATTTCGAGTAGTGACGAGATGCTGGCGCGCTTAAGCCAGTTGTAAATTAGCGAGGTAGATTGGTGATGCGCGCGGTATTTATTCTAATAGGTGGTTTGTTGTTGGTGGGGTGCAGTAGCGCGCCGCCAGAACCTGTGGTGGTTGAGCCTTATGCCCCAGTCGTCATTCCAAAAAATGCCGAAGCCGAGCCCAATGGCGCGATTTATCAGGCCAGCAATGGTTATATTCCACTGTTTGAAGACCAACGTCCACGCCGCTCAGGCGACATCATTACGATTGTTCTTGAAGAGCAGGTTAGCGCGACCAAAAATGCCTCATCGCAATCATCTCGGGCAAGTAATCTCGGGATGGATTTAGAAGGCTTACCCGATGCGTTGGAGCAGCTTGCGGAATACGGTTTTAACGTCGGTAGCGCGAATGATTTTGCCGGCTCTGGCGCGAGTAGCGCGTCGAATCAGTTCTCCGGCATTATCACCGTGCAAGTCATGCATGTTTTACCGAATGGTAATTTACGCGTTCGCGGTGAAAAGCAAATCGCGATTAATCAAGGCACCGAATACATTCGCTTCTCTGGCGTGGTGAACCCGCGCAGCATCAATGGACAAAATAGCGTGCTGTCAAGCGCTGTAGCCGATGCACGCCTTGAATACATTGGCGATGGGTATATAAACCAAGCGCAACAACAAGGTTGGTTGCAGCGGTTTTTCAATTACATCGCGCCGTTCTAACGAGGGATTTTGATATGTTGCGACAGCTTATTTTGCTCGCAGTGATTACGGTGACCAGTTGCGGTACTGCTTACGCTGAGCGAATTAAAGATTTAGCCAATTTTGCAGGTGTACGCAGCAACAGTCTGGTTGGTTATGGTTTAGTTGTTGGCCTTGATGGCTCGGGTGACCAAACCATGCAAGCGCCATTTACTGGGCAAAGCATGACCAACATGCTGGCGCAGCTTGGTGTCACTATTCCGCCTGGTACCAACATGCAATTGCGCAATGTCGCCGCTGTGATGGTGACCGCAACTTTGCCCGCCTTTGCCCGTCCGGGACAACAGCTTGATGTGGTGGTTTCGTCGATTGGTAACGCCCGCAGTTTGCGTGGCGGAACGTTATTAATGACGCCACTTAAAGGTGCTGATGGGCAAGTGTATGCCTTGGCACAAGGCAACCTGTTGATTAACGGCGCTAGCGCTGAATCACAAGGTTCATCGGCGGTCATTAATCAGCAAGCCGGTGGTCGTATTTCGAATGGTGCTACCGTTGAACGTCAGGTGGCGCTTGATTTGGCCCGCATGAATCTGCAACTGAACCTCAAAGAAGCAGATTTTACCACCGCACTAAATATGGTCGACCGCATTAACAATGAGTTTGGTTATTCGGTTGCTAGCGCCATTGATGGCGGCTCAATTGAATTGCAAAGCCCTCAAGACGCCAACGATCGCGTACGATTTATGGCTCGAGTTGAAAATATCGATGTGCGCCCAGGTGCGGCCGATCCTCGTGTGGTACTCAATTCACGTACAGGTTCAGTCGTGTTAAGTGGCCCAGTGACATTGCGTCAGGCTGCAGTAGCACATGGTAATTTGTCTGTCACCATTGCCAGCCGTCCGTTTGTGAGCCAACCACCAGCACTGAGTGGCGGGGATACAGTCACTGGCACCGCAGCAGACATCACAATCGAGCAAGAAGAAGCGTCGCTACAAATGGTTGAAGGCGTTGAGCTGATGGAAGTTGTGCAAGCACTGAACAGCTTAGGTGCAACACCGAGTGATCTCATGGCTATTTTGCAGGCGTTGCAAGCCTCCGGCGCACTGCGCGCTGAATTGGAGATTATCTAATGGCGAATTCGGTGAGCTCTGTTGGGTTGGCAATCGACGCGCAGCAACTTAACGAACTTAAAAAGCAAAGTCATGCTCAGCCGCAACAAGCAGCGGCGGAAGCAGCCCGTCAATTTGAAGCCCTGTTTATTCAGCAAATGATGAAAACCATGCGCGAAGCCGGTGGCGAGTCAGAATTATTTAATAGCTCAGCGATGCGAACATACACCGACATGTTCGATCAACAACTCGCGACCGAGGTTGCCGGCAAAGGGATTGGTCTTGCGGATCAGCTGTTGCAGCAATTGCACCAAGAGCAAGGCAAAAAGCCATAAAGTTATTAGCGCTGGTGCCGATAACTTCGGTAACAGTATTAGGGAGCAGGCATGAGTATCTTTTCAATTGGTTTAAGCGGATTACGCGCAGCTCAAACAGGGCTTTATGCCACCAGTGGTAACATCAGTAACGTCAATACACCGGGCTACAATCGTGAAATTGTCCAGCTTGGCGAAAATCGCACCAGCGGTGTATTAGTCAATGGTATTGAGCGCCAATTTAACCAATTTGTCGCAACGCGTTTGAATGCTTCTAGTGGCTCGTTAGCATCACTTGAAACCTATTACAGTCAAGTGCGCCAAATTGATAACCTCCTCTCCGATGATCGCTCCGGCTTAGCGCCGGTGATGCAAGAATTCTTTAATGCACTGGGTCAAATGAACAGTAACCCGGCTGATCCCTCAGCACGTGCCGGCGTGCTTGGTACCGCCAGCACACTTGTGAGCCAATTCAAATCCTTTGATAATTATTTGCAGGATATTGAAAGCAGCGTGAATGGCGAAATAAAGTTTGAAGTGGACACGATTAACACGCTATCGCAGCAAATTAGCTCGTTAAATAAAGAAATTCTGATTGCACGCTCAGGTAACGGCGAAGCGCCAAACAGTTTATTGAACCAGCGCGATAAGATGGTTCATGATTTATCTCAGCGCATTGATGTGCGCGTGCACGAACAAAAATCAGGCTCGTATACCATTTCATTGAATAACGGTTCGCCATTGGTTTCAGGCGACACCGCGTATCAATTGGATGCAGTAACGGACAATGCGGATCCGACCCGCGTCGCGGTTTTTTATAATGACGTGGCGGGAAATCAAATTCAGCTCAAAGAGTCGACCTTTAATCGGGGCAGCTTGAGCGGCTTAATGGAGTTTCGTTCAAAAAGCCTCGACACCATGCGGAATCAACTTGGCCAAATGGTTCGAGTTTTCACCGATGCGTTTAATCAACAACACCAAGCTGGGGTTGATTTAAACCAAGATCCAGGCCAAGCCATGTTTGGTGCTGGCAATCCAGTGGCCTATAGCAACTCGCGCAATACGGGTACAGGTACAGCCTCCGTACAAATTAGCGATGCCACGGCATTGTTGGCGGCAGATTACGATATCAAGTTGACTGATACCGGCTATGAAGTGCGCCGTATGGATAATGGGAAATTAGTGAATGCCACCTTTGATGGTGCCACCGGTACTTTGGCCTTTAACGGGTTAGAAGTGACCATGATCGGCGCAGTGAGTCAAGGTGATAGCTTCCGAGTACGACCTCTGGTGAATCAAGCACAAAGCTTTGAACTGCTGTTATCCGAAGGTTCGCAATTAGCGGCGGCGCAGTCGTCAGCGAGCGGTGATAACCGCAACGGCTTAGCGTTACTTGATTTGCAGAATCAGATGCTAGTGGAAGGCAAGGGTACCTTTAACCAAGCCTATGGCACCATGGTGAGCACACTGGGTAACCAGATAAACGTCGTTCAAGCCAACTTGGCAGCGCAAGAAGGTCTGACTGAGCAATTAACGGCGCTACAACAATCCGAGTCAGGTGTGAACCTCGACGAAGAAGCAGCTAATTTGATTCGCTTCCAACAATATTATCAAGCCAACGCCAAAGTGATTGAGACCGGAACAACGATTCTCGATACCATTTTGCAATTGCGCTAACCAGACAACGCGGAGTTTAGATTATGCGAATTAGCACTCTCACTATGTACAACCAAAGCGTGTCATCGATGAATCGGCAGCAGACCGAATTCATGAAAATTGGTCAGCAAATTGCCAGTGGTAAGCGCATCGTGAACATTTCAGATGATCCGCAAGCCATGACGCAAGCGATTAACATCGGGCAATCAAAAGCTGTTTCCAGTCAATTCAGCGATGCGCGCGTTGGTGTTCGTAATGCCCTTGCGCAAGAAGAGAGCGTATTAAACTCGGTCAATGATGTGTATTCGCGAGCGAAAACACTCATGGTACAGGCGTCGAGTGACACTTTATCTGATGCCGATCGCGCTTCGGTTGCGAGCGAAATTCGTGGGTTGTATGAATCGTTAGTTGGCTTGGCCAATACACGTGACGGTAATGGGCGCTATTTATTCGGCGGCTATCAAGATGACACTGCGCCGTTTGTGCGTGATGTGAATGGTAATGTCGATTACGTCGGCAATCCAAACGTGCGTGAGCAACAAGTTGATGGTGACCGACGGATGGCGATTGGTCATTCAGGTGATGAAATTTTTCGCTCGGTGCATGGCAGCGCCACTTATCTAGCTGATGCCGGCATGACGAATCAAGGCACTATGCAATTTAACGGGATTAATATCGTCGATTCTAATCACCCGGATTTTGGTCTGGCCTATGATATCGAATTTGCCGACAACGCTGGGCAAATGCAGTACCGCGTAAACGGTGGTGCATGGGCGGATTATAATGACCCAAGTGCGATTGGTTTAGGCGGTATCGAAGTGGAGTTGGAAGGAATGCCTGCCACAGGTGATACGCTTCGTGTGGCGCGCGGGCAAGACAGCAATATGGATATTTTTCGCAGCTTCGAAAAAGCCTTAGCGGTACTTGATAATCCAGCCAACACCGGCGCTGAAAAAGCCCAACGCACGAATACCATGCGTACGGTGATGCGTGAGTTTGATAACGGTATGGATAATGTACTGACTACCCGCGCTGAAGTGGGCGCTCGTTTAAATGAGCTGGACGCGCTGGACACGATTGGTGGCAATCGCACCTTAGCGTACGAACAGGCATTGTCTGATTTGGTTGATTTGGACTATGTGGAAGCGGCGTCGCAATATAGTGTGCGGATGGTTGGTTTGCAGGCGGCACAAAAGGCGTTTGTGGACATGAAAGACATGAGTTTGTTTAAGTTCCTTTAAAAACAACTACGATATTAGCTATTAGATATTAGATATTAGAACGGTTGTTTTGCGCTCTTCCTAATATCTAATAGCTAATATCGCTTTTGTAGTTTACATGGCGAGGAGGACTTGCTCGACCATGTCGAGGCCGAGGCGGAATAGGCGCTGAAGATATCCGCCGAGCTCGGTTGTTAGTACCGTCATTAATATGAGACCGAGTGTTAGCGACATTGGGAAACCAACCGAGAATACGGTCAGCTGTGGCGCAGAGCGGTTCAAGATGCCAAGCGTTAGGTTCACAATGAGTAGGGCACCAAACACCGGCAATGCGAGCAGAATCCCCGAGCTAAAGACTACCATGCCAAAACGCGCGACTTGTTCAAATGCACCCGCATTCAAACCGAGTGTGCCAATCGGCAAAAACTCAAATGAACGCGCAAGAATTTCCAGCATAATTAAATGCCCATCAATCGCTAAAAACATGAGAATTGCGAAGGTATAGAACACCCGCGAAAGAATCATCGTGTTAGCGCCACTATCAGGCGAAAAGAAGGTAGCGAAGGCTAGACCCATTTGTAGGCCGATATACTCACCTGCAGCCTGTACGGCGGCAAATACCACCTGAACCACCAGGCCGATGGTGACACCAATAATAATTTGCTCAACGATAATGCCGAAGCTGGCCCAGGAAAATAAGGGAATGTCGGGTAATGGCGGTAATATCGGCGCAATAATCACACTAAAAATGAGGGCTAAACCCAATTTGACTTGGTTGGGGATGCTGGAGTGACTGAAAACCGGAGCAATAAGTAGTAGCCCAGTAAAGCGGCAAAACGGCCACAGAAATAGGCTTATCCATTCTTGCAGTTGCGCGAAAGTCACCGTAATCATGCGCGACTCCGCTATTGAATCATCGACGGAATATTGGTGAATAGCCGTGTTGTAAAATCAATAATGAGTTGCAGCAAATAGGGGCCAATAAGCACTAAAACCGCGAGAACGCCTAGAATTTTCGGAATAAAACTCAAGGTCATTTCGTTAATCTGCGTTGCCGCTTGAAACAAGCTGATGAGCAAGCCCAGTAGCAATGCAGTGAGCAACAATGGGCCGGCAAGGTACACGCACAATAGCATGGCTTGGTAGGCAATGGTCATGACCGTTTCGGGTGTCATTATCGCCTCCTACACATAGAAACTGGCTGCAAGAGAGCCAATGAGCAACTGCCAACCATCAACGAGCACAAACAACATGAGTTTGAACGGCAGTGAGATAGTCGCTGGCGGCACCATCATCATACCGAGAGCCATCAGTACACTCGCCACAACTAAGTCGATAATCAAAAACGGAATAAAAATAGTAAAACCAATTTGAAACGCGGTTTTCAGTTCGCTGGTCACAAACGATGGCACTAAGACATGGAACGGCACGTCCTGTGGTGTTGCAATAGGACCAACATTAGCCAAGTTAGCGAACAGAGCTAAATCAGGTTCGCGAGTTTGCGCAAGCATAAATTCACGCAGTGGGCCGGAGGCGAGCTCTAAAAATTGCGGGAAATCGATACTGTCTTGGCTAAACGGTAACCAAGCAATGTCATATATTTGGTTAAACACCGGCGCCATAATAAAAAATGTGAGAAATAGCGCAAGGCCGAGTAATACTTGATTCGGCGGAGCCGATTGCGTTCCCATCGCAGTTCGCAATAAACCAAAGACGATGATCAAACGAACGAAGCAGGTCATCATGAGCATGACGGCCGGTAAAAATGTCAGACTCGTCAAAAATAGTAAGGTTTGAAGCGACAACGACCACTGTTGTCCACCGTTTTCAGTCGGCTCTACCAAAACACCAGGAATGGATTGAGCAAAGGCTTCAAAAGGCAAGCCGAGCGTCACGATGATTAACGATAGAAACCAAACACGACGCATTAGTTTGTCTCTTTCGATGTGTCTGAGGTATTTTTATTGAGAGCCTGTTGCAATCGAGTGGCAAAGCTATTCAGTTGCGGTTCAGGGCGCTCTTGGGCCGGCATTTCATGGAGTTTGGTGATGTTGCCGGAAGCCACGCCAAGTACCAGCCAAGTGTCTTTCAGCTCGACAATAACAACGCGTTCTCGTTGCCCGACCGATACCGAACCCACCACGCTCAGTAGTTTCGAATGCCCCAACGATGTGCCATTTAATTTACGAAACAACCAAGCGCACAGCAAAATAATACCGATGATTAAAATCAGCACTACTGTTACTTGGCCGAGCAGTGCAAGGCCGCTATCTAGCTCTACCGCAGTTGGTTCGTTCATCGATTTAACTTTTGTACTCGTTCAGAAGGCGTCACAATTTCGGTAATGCGAATACCGTATTTATCATCTAAAACAACGACTTCGCCCTGTGCAATCAGGTAGCCATTGATAAGAATATCCATCGGCTCCCCAGCTAAACCGTCTAATTCGACGACAGAACCTTGGGCTAATTCGAGTAATTGCTTGATGGTGATACGCGTACGCCCTAGCTCAACGCTCAATTTCACCGGAATATCCATGATGATATCCAGCTCATTCATGGAGCCTGCTTGTGCGGTATTTTCTAGCGGTTTAAACACACTATTCGCATTCTCGTCAGGCGCTGCATCAGCTTGTTCTTCGAGTGCATCTGCCCAAGGGTCTTGCTCGTTATCTGGGTTTACTTTGTCGTTATTCGTCATCAGAGGGCTCCTTCGCACGCAAAGGGGTAAATATACCGCCTTTATTTCGTTCCCGTAGCAGTGATTGCGGGAAACGATGATTTTCAAGTAATCGCATCACTTTAAGTGCGCGGTTATTATTCAAGCTGCCAAACTCACATTCCATAATTGGCAGGGCATTTACCGTTGCCGTGACCGTATCCGGCAGTTCAATTGGCAGAACATCGCCAGGTTTGAGTGACATCACTTGCGGAATGCGCATGGGAATATCCACAAAGTTAGCAATGAGTTCTACGCTAGAGGCTTGTAGCTCATGAGTAATGCGCTGGCGCCAAGCTTTGTCGTTACTATTGCCGCCAATGTCAGCGCGCAAGTTCGTCAGCTTGTCGCGCAAGGGCTCAACCATGGCGTAAGGCATACAAATCTTGAAATGACTGTCTAGGTTACCCACTTCAAGATGGAACGTTGTGGTCACCACGATTTCACTTGGTGAACTGGTAATCGCAGCAAACTTCGGCTGCATCTCTGAGCGCACATAACTGATTTCCAGCGGGTGCACGGCACGCCAAGATTCTTGATAGGCGTCAATCGCCAAATTCAATACACGATTGATGATGCGTTGCTCTGTGCCGGTAAATTCACGCGCTTCGTTACGCGTCATGAACCGACCGTCACCACCAAATAGATTCTCAACAATCATCGACACCATGGCGTGAGGAAATACTACGAGCGCACTGCCACGCAACGGCTTCATCGAAATAATATTGAGGTTTGTTGGCGTGGGTGTTGCGTCGGCAAAGTCGCTGAAACGTTGGTATTTAACCGACTCAACCGAAATGTCTGCATTACGGCGCAACAAATTGAACAAGTTCATGCGAAACTGTCGAGCGAAGCGCTCGTTGATCACTTCAAGCGTATGCAAACGCTCACGCACAATACGTGCTTGCGAACCTGGGTCAAAAGGTTGCTGCTTCACTTTTTTGCGCTTTGGCTTTTGAGTCAATGCATCAATACCAGCATCAACACCCAACGGCGCTGTACTCGAGGCATCAGCTTCAGCATCATCGTCGGTCGCTATGCCCGCCAATAATGCATCAAGCTCTTCTTGTGACAGTTGGTGTCCGTTACTCATGTGCTCTCTTTAAAATGTGTTCAATCACGCTTTTTACAGTGATTACTGAACAATGAATTCAGTAAATAAAACATCGTTAATGGCGACTGCTTCTTCGCCTTGATACGGCGCACTTAGCGAGTCCATGATGCTTTTCGCTAAGATTTTTTTGCCTTCCGATTGCGTGATGCTCTCGGCTTCTTGACCCGATAGTAAGACCAACAAACGATTGCGAACTTGTGGCATGTTTTTCATGAGTTCGGCTTTAACTTTCTCGCTCGGCACTTCCAGTGTTAATCCTGCATACAACAGGCGCGGACCGAACTGATCGCTCTGTAGATTCACTGTAAACGGAGAGATAGCTACAAAAACTGGATCAGTTGGCTCAGGTTCTGCTTGTGCAGAGCCCATGGCTGAAGCTGCCGCTAAGTTTCGCGTATCCCACAGTAAGTAAGTGTTGAGACCAATAAGTACCAGCATCAAAACTAGAATAATGAGCATGAGCGAGGAATTATTCCCGCCGTTTGCTACCTGTGTGTCGTTTTTACGCGCCATTTGCTTATCCTTTAATTAGTTACCAACGTACGCCTTTACGCAAAGGTGTCGACTTGACCGTTATGAGCGGCGGCAGTATGCCGAGAATTTACGCCCATGTCAGTATTCTCGGCCGATTCTGAATTTTCTACAGTGCTTTTGTTGGTATTTTGCTCATTTTGTTGCGCGTTAGCTGTCCATTGCTGAGCTTGTTGGCGTGCGTGTTGTTGCATAAATTGTTGGCTCTGATCACTCACCTGCGAGTCACCAAGCTGAATACCTTGGTTGGCAAGCGCGTCGCGCAATGTCGGCATCGCCTGCTCGAGGGCGCCGCGGACATGCTGACTATGCGTGAGAATATTCAGTTGTGCAGTCGAATCATCCATGCGCAGTTGCACTTGTAACGGGCCTAGCTCTGCCGGATGCAAACGTAACGTCATTTCATTTTGATTGTGCATGACCATTTGCATCACGTTTTGTTGTAACTGATTGGCCCAAGCTTGGCTCCCTACCGGTGTTGCCATGGTTGCGGTGGCCGCTGTCGTGCTTGGTGTTGCGACTGGCGCCTGTGCGCCTTGCGTAACTGGTGCGTCAATCATGACGATACTGGCAGACATGGCAGACGACGTTAGAGTACTTCCGGCAGTGGGTGTTGGTGTTGCGCTCGTTGGCGCTAGTCGACTTGTGTCAATTGTCGCTTTCGTATCAACTTGCTTTAATTCTGCAGATAATTGCTGCGCAGTCTCAGGTTTAATCTGTTGTTGATTGAATTGTTGCGGCTCATTTACGCCCGCCGGAGTAGACAATGTCGACGCAATGACGTTTGCTGATTTAACGTTATCTGCTTTCAGTATCGCTTGATTCAATTGCTGAGTTGATTGCTTGGCGACAGCGGATTGTTGCTGATTGACTTGCGGCATAGCTTGAACGACTGACTGTGTCGATTGTATGGCATTAGGTGCTACGCCATTAATAGCCGTGGCCTCAGGCATGACCTGAGCGCTAGGAGCTTGTGGCTGAAGCTGTTGTAATTGTGACAAAATTTGCGCGAGAGCTTCTGGCGTCAAATCTTGTTCTAATCCTATTTCCTCGAGCAGCTGCGGATTCTCACTGTTTTGCAAGTTTGCTGCGAGTTGCTGTAATTGCGCTGCTGAGGGTGCTTGGTCAAGCTCTGCGGTCGGTGATTGCAAGGCAGCAAAAAGGGCGGCAAAGCCGGTTGCCGGCGCGTTACCATCAGAGGCGGCTGGTGCACCTTTCGCGTTAGTCTGGGTGGTCGTCATTAAATTATTAAAATTAACCATCATGCTCACCTTGTTTCTCCTATCGCAGCCCGCGCTGACGCATGTACATAGCCAACGACAATTCGTCAGCTAATTTTTGCTCGCGCTTCATCGCGATTTTCACTTCAGCTGCCTGTTTACGGTCAACTAAGGTTTCATAAGACGCCAACTTACGTTGCTTGGTCTGCCAAAATTGTTGGCTTTTATCTAATTTGGTTTCTTGATCCACTAAGGCGTTTTGCGCCCGTGTAACGGCGCTATCTAAACTGGCTAAAAACTGTCGGTAGTTACTCAGTAAATTACTCGCAATACCGTTTTGCATTTGCTGTTGAAGCTGCACTGCGTAGTCGTTTCGATACTGTTGTAGCGTTTGCAGTTGCAGCGCAATCTTCTGCTTATTCTGACGCTCTTCAGCTAATAATTTTGCTGCTTCGTTACGCGCTTTCTCGGCCTGTTCGGTTAAATGTGCAAGTACGACGGTGTTCATGACGAGGTACCTCCAACTAGTTCAGTCAACCGTTGCTGCGCTTGCGCAAAAGCGGATTGTTCGGTCATTTTTTGCTGTAAGTAAGCTTCGATTTGCGGAAACTTCTGCACCGCTTGATCCAACAATGGGTCATGACCGGGGCTATAGGCGCCGACACTAATAAGGTCACGGTTCCGCTGGTAAACCGAGAATAACTTCTTCAGTCGCTGGGCTTGTTGCTGTTGTCCAAGCGTTGTCACGGATGGCATCACGCGGCTAATTGAAGCTTCAACATCAATAGCTGGGTAATGACCACTTTCAGCTAAGTTGCGTGACAAGACAATGTGGCCATCGAGAATCGCTCGGGTTGCATCGGCAATCGGGTCTTGTTGATCATCGCCTTCGGTTAAAACGGTATAAAAAGCGGTAATCGATCCGCCGCCTCGAATGCCATTGCCGGTGCGCTCAACAAGCGCCGGAATTTTTGCAAATACGCTCGGCGGATAACCCTTGGTTGCTGGTGGCTCACCGATAGCTAAAGCAATTTCACGCTGCGCCATAGCAAAGCGGGTTAATGAGTCCATGATAAGCAGCACATGTTTGCCTTTATCACGAAAATCTTCGGCTAAACGGGTGGCATACGATGCACCTTGTAAGCGTTGTAAGGGCGAGGCGTCAGCTGGCGCGGCAACAACCACTGAGCGCGCCATGCCCTGTTCACCAAGTATGTGATCGATAAATTCTTGAACTTCGCGACCACGCTCACCAATCAGCCCAACCACAATCACATCGGCTTTGGTAAAGCGAGCCATCATGCCAAGTAAAACTGACTTGCCGACCCCAGAGCCAGCAAACAAACCCATGCGTTGCCCGCGGCCGACGCTTAATAAACCATTGATTGCGCGGATACCCACGTCAATTGAAGTATCAATTGGCGCGCGTAACATTGGGTTGATGGTTTTTGTAGCAAGATAGCCATATTCTGCTTGTTTCGGTAAGGGTTTGTTATCAAGTGGGCGACCACTGCCATCAAGCACGCGGCCAAGCAAACTCTCGCCCAATGGGAACCGACGGCTATCGTTATGACCATCGTTGAGCGGCATGACCCGCGCGCCCGGCACTAAACCCTGAACGGCATCCAATGGCATTAAATAAGTGACATCGCCGGCAAAGCCAACCACTTCAGCCTCAACCAATGCCTCGCCATGCTGCGGCATTTCAATCACACAACTACTGCCAACGGGCAGTTTTAAACCAACGGCTTCTAGCACCATACCCGTAGCACGCATCAAGCGACCACACATATACCATTGAGGTAATTGATGTAGACGTTGATTGACGCTGTTGAGCGTCAGTTGCCATTGGTGTAATTGATGCTGAGCGTTAGCCATGGCGACCTCGCAATTGATGCACAATGCGTTGCCAACGGGTCTCGATAGTGGCATCGAGTTCACCATTTGCACTGACTAAACGACAACCTCCGCGCTCCAACCGATCGTCGACACGTAACTTCCAGCCGACGGAGGAAATTTCTTGCTCTAAATGCTCTTTGACTAGCTCTAAATCCTCTGGATTAAGTAGCAGTACTGGTTTGTCGGTAAGCATTGGGTCTTCAAGCAAAATGGCACGAATTAACTCTAAAACTTGTTCTGGATTTGCGGCGAGCGCCTCGCCAGCAAGCTGACGGCCAACCGTTAATGCCAGTTGCAACAAGCTCTCAGAAAGGTGTGCATCCATTCCTTGTACAGCAGCGTCGGCTTCTTTTATAAGCTCACCGAGCGGCGTTAAAGCGGCTTTTAACTGAGCGTTGTACTCGGCAAGACCAGCCTCACGGCCAAGCTTTAAACCTTCCTCATGACCGGCTTGATAGCCCGCTTCTCGACCCGCTTTAAGACCTTCTTCATAGGCTTCTTGGCGTGCTTGTTCACGCAGTTGCCGTAGTTCACTTTGCTGCTCAAACTGAGCCTCATCAGCTTGCTGTTGCTGCACGGCATCGCGCCGTTGCTTCGCCGCCAACGGTTCCATATTCCAGCTACGCCATTGGCGATTGGTATTAGACGAAGGCATCATCACCACTACTCAAGACAATTTCACCCGAATCGGCCAATCGACGCACTACTTGCAGAATAGCTTTTTGTTCGCTTTCCACTTGTGAAACTCGAATAGGACCACGTGTTTCCATTTCTTCGCGAATAAGTTGCGCTGCTCGTTGCGACATGTTGCGTAAGAATTTCTCCACCAAACCATCGTCGGTACCTTTGAGTGCCACCACCAGCGAAGTGGTTTCGATTTGACGCAGGAGCACCTGAATACTGCGGTCGTCGAGGTCCATAAGATTTTCGAAGAGGAACATTTCGTCGACAATTTTTTGCGCCAACTCGTCGTTGTACGCACGAATATTTTCCAACGCTGTGTCTTCTTGACCAGCACTAAGCAAGTTGAGAATTTCGGCGGCAGTGCGCACGCCACCCATCTTGCTCCGTTTGAGTGACTGACCGTCGAGCATACCGCCGAGTACTTCGGTCAGTTCTTGTAAGGCAGCTGGTTGCACACCCGTAAACGTTGCCACACGTAATACCACATCATTACGTAAGCGCTCTTCAAATAATTCTAAGACACCGGCAGCTTGAGCGCGGTCTAAGTGAATTAGGATGGTTGCGATGATTTGCGGATGTTCGTCTTTGATCATTTCCGCTACTTCTGGCACATCCATCATATTCAGGGCATCAATACCGATACCCCCAACTTTGTGTTCAAGCACATCTTCAATCAGTGTATTTGCGCGATCTGAGCCGAGTGCTTTGGTCAGTACCGAGCGCACATAATCATCGTATTTGTCAAACGAAGGGGTATTAGCCAAGTCACTATGGAACATTTCCAGCACAGCTTTGATGTCTGCATGCGAAACGTCTGACAGCTTCGTCATTTCTTTACTGATTTTCTGAATCTGATTCGGCGGGAAATGTTTAAACACCTCAGCCGCTGATTCTTCCTCTAGCATTAACAACAGCAATGCCGTGCGTCGCATGCCAGTCATTTCTTTGGCGACGCTTTTATCCGTTTTGTTGTCGGTAGCGTTAGACGTGGTCATCATCGTTCATCCAATTTTGTAAAATGCGTGCGACTTGACGTGGATTGGTTTGGGCAATCTCTTTCGCTTTCGCTAACGCTTGGGTGTAGCTCTTGTTGTTGCGCTGCTCTGGCCAATGGAAGCTATCGCCCGATTCAGTCGTAGCGTTGTCGTCGGCCATGTCGCCATAACCATCACCTGCTTGACGGCGACGCTTGACCACGACTTCTTCCATGTCATCATCATCACCGACAACAGCGCGTAAGGTTCCTTTGCCATTGGTGGTTGTGCCTTCAGATACCGGCGCCGCGTGTACGTAACGCTTCATGATTGGGCGCAGGAGTAATAGATAAAGCAGCAGAATGCCAATGCCAGCCAACACATAACGCACGAGGTTTTGGGCCAGTTGCATCACTGCAGGCTGCTTGTACCAAGGTTCTTCAACAAGCGTTTCTTGGTTGTTGACAAACGGGCTGTTGACCACTTCAATTTGGTCACCACGTGCTTCTTGAAAGCCCATCGCTTGGCGCACCAAACGGTTGATATAGTCCAGTTCTTCGGCACTGCGTGGCACTAATTCTGGGTTGCCTTCCTCATCAAGGACGGTGCGATGGTTAATGACGACTGCAACAGAGAGGCGCTCAAGCTGACCACGTTGATGATCTACATGCTCCACAAAGCGATCGAGCTCATAATTCACTACTTGGTCTTGCTGAACAGCGCGCGTGCCGGTTGCCGCGGTTGTCTCAGTTTCATCACCTTCAGCGGTTGTTTCAATGGGTGATGGTTCGACGCCCGGCGGCGTATTGGTTAAGGCGCCGGGAACGCCCATTGCACCAGCCCCGCTGCCTTGTAAATTGGTATTACGCTGAATACTGCGAATGGCGGCGGTTTCAGGCGTTTGGTTCGGGCTATAACGTTCAGCGGTTGCTTCGCGTTTGGAAAAGTCAACCTGCGCCACGACCTGAGCTTTTATGTTTTCGCGGCCTAAAATTGGAATTAGAATGTTTTCAATGCGTTGTTGGTAAGAGCGTTCAACTTGTTGAATATAATCGAGTTTGGAACCACTCAAAGCATCATCGCGATTATTCTGCGAAAGTAGTGCTCCATATTGGTCAACGACCGTGACGTTGTCCGGAGTGAGTTCAGGCACGCTACTCGACACCATATGTATAATGGCTTGAACTTGACCATCGCCGAGCTTGCGACCCGGTTGTAAGGTCAGAATCACCGATGCTTTTGCAGGCTCACGCTCACGCACAAATACGGAAGCCTTCGCCATGGCGAGATGTACTCGAGCTTTTTGTACTGGCCCGAGTGATTCCATGGAGCTGGCTAGCTCACCCTCTAAGGCGCGCTGGAAATTCACCTGCTCGGCAAACTGGCTAATACCAAACGCTTGGTTATCCATCAGTGAAAACCCAGCGTTACCACCTTGCGGTAATCCTTGCTCTGCCATTTGTAAGCGCAATTTATGAACTTGTTCACTTGGGACTAAGATGGTACCCGCACTGTTTAACTGGTATGGAATTTGACGCGCATCGAGTTCACTGACAATTCGGCCGCCGTCAGCTTCACTCAAGTTGCTATACAACACACGATATTCTGGAGCGCTAGCCCACATCACTAACGCAAACACCAAACCAATAAATGCCGCACCACCAATTAACAATGGTACCAGTCCACTTTGTTTAAGCTTGTTCAGCCACTGCGCCGGCGCCGCGTTCGCGGGAGTTGGGCTGTTCATTGTTTGTGCTTGCGTTGCTTCCATTGGGTATCTCAATTCAATTGGTGCACGGATTTATCTACTGCACATTATGCCCAGAGCAATGCAAGTCAAAGTGGCAATAAGCGCACTTTTTTATGCTTTATTGAACGCTTCGGTTTTGTGGTTGGTGGGTATAGTTGCTGCAATCAAAGAAGTGAATAAGAAGGAATGATTCATGAGCGTACCGGCAATTCAAACTGCATTACAGCAAATGCAAACCATGAAGGCAGAGGTTGCTGCCCCCGCGCTAAAAGTAAATTTGAATGTGCAACCAGGCGTTGAGCAAGCGCAGAGCGGTGGCTTTGCGGGCGAGTTAAAAAACTCCATCGAACGCATTAACGCGTTGCAACAAACGTCGGCTGCTACCACGACAGCATTTCAATTAGGCGACCCGAATGTATCGCTAAATCAAGTGATGGTAGACAAGCAAAAAGCTGGTCTAGCTTTTGAAATGGGCGTGCAGGTGCGTAATAAGCTGGTCAGTGCTTATAAAGATATTATGAATATGCAAATCTAGTTTTCGCTGTTAGAGAAGAGGTGATTAAGCCTCTTCTCGCACTAATAATCCGATCATTTCATGCAAATGCTGCGCAATGCGAAGAACCTCTTCGTTAGGGATCTGACGAATCACTTCACCAGTGTCTTGGCTCACAACTTTCACAATTGTGCGGCCTGAGCCATCATCAAACTCAAAATGAATACCATAGTTATTCATGACTTCATTGATTTGCTGAACAGGCTTTACGAGTTCATCTTTCTTAATTTCGCGTTGCGCTTCGCTTTGGCGCACAGCAGGTAATTGCTGTAATACGCGGTCCAAACGCTGTTTTTCTGCCGCAGCAGTTGTCACCGGCCAATTTGATGTGGCTTCATTAATTGGTGTAGCCATATTGTCATCTCCAAAAATACGAAAATGTGTCTTTTCGCTTATATTGGAATATCGGCTGATATCGTACGAACTTTAACCGCTTTTAATTCATTATAATGTCGATGCTAATGTACTGACTTTATTGTATAAATTGATAATCGCGGAGAGCGCTACTCGCTCGCTATCATCCAACTCTAAATAAGTATTCTCGCCACGTGCGCCGTCAGAGGGTTTAATGATGTTTGCATATCGAGTGAGAAGATGCTCAAGATTCATCTGAATCATCATGAGTTCCAACTGAAACTCCTGCTGATAAACCTGATATTTCTCTTTTTGCTGGGCATCCTTGCTATGTTCAATCGCGGCAGCGAGTTTACTATCCAATATAAACTCCACCGTTTTTAGCTTAGGGATCACGTCGTTAATCAATTCATGTGACGTAACCGTTGCGCCGGCAGTTTTCATTTAATTTTCCTACATACATGGCTAGAAACAATACAGGCTCCCGAAGGAGCCTGTTAACATCAATACTTCTAGTTGGTTGATTAGCCCAACAATGACAATACAGATTGTGGAACCTGGTTTGCCTGAGCAAGAACAGAAGTACCAGCTTGCTGAAGAATCTGCGCACGCGTCATGTTTGATACTTCAACTGCGTAGTCAGCGTCTTCGATACGTGAACGAGCAGCTGATAAGTTAGTTGAGGTAGTTGCTAAGTTTTCAACAACTGAATCAAAACGGTTCAACGTTGCACCTAAAGTACTGCGTGAGGTGTCGATTGTAGCCATTGCTGCGTCAACTGCGTCGATAGTTGCTTGTGAAGTTGTAGCGTCGGAAACAGACAATCCGCCTATACTCAGACCTGTTGAAGTTGCGTCGACAGTTGCAACAGCAATTGAGTCATTCAGAGTAGTGTTTGCACCAACTTGGATGTTAAGCGTCGCTGCACCATTCAATAGATTGGTGCCGTTGAAGCTTGCTCCGCCAGCGATACGGTCGATTTCAGCAACACGCTCGGTGATTTCTGTTTGAATTGAAGTACGGTCATCAGCGCTGTTAGTATCAGAAGCTGCTTGAACTGCCAATTCACGAATACGTTGTAAGTTGTCGTTGATTTGGTTTAAGCCACCTTCCATGGTTTGCACCATAGAGATACCGTCGTTTGCGTTACGTTGTGCTTGACGCATACCAGTAATTTGAGCGGTCATACGGTTCGCGATAGCTTGACCAGCTGCATCGTCTTTGGCGCTGTTGATACGCAGGCCTGAAGACAGACGTTCCATAGAAGTTTGCAATGAAGACTGCGACTTCTGGAGGTTTTGCTGACCAATCAGTGAGGTCATGTTGGTATTGATAACTGACATAGTCTTATTCCTTCTGTTTCCAAATTTGGCTGCCAAGTTTGGCCTGCCGTCGCTATGGGTTATCGGTGGGTTAAAAAAAACCTTTAGAACTTTTTTTGAAAAACCTGAAAATTTTTTTCGAAAGCCTATCTGACGCTTGCTATATTAACGAAGAGCGCATTAAAGGCTATGGTAAGCGTGCCGATAAATGGAATAAGAACATAACTATGGAAAGGAGCATCGCGTGAGCGAGGCCAGTCAACATTCTCAAACGAGCGATAATGAATTTACGCCCATCAACAGTGTGGTTGAACTTGCGACGTATTACGATGCGTTGAGTCAACCAGGTGTTGCTGTGCTGACGTTGCTTGGGCCGGCCGAGAAAGATCATCCTGTTGTACTGGTTGAACAGCTTGAAGAAGACTACTTGTTATTCGATCTCACAGCGATTCGTGATGTCGCGCCACCGCTTCGGCGCGGCGGCAAGTTTATTCTGTCCGGATTTACCCCTGGCGGCTTAGTCCGCACCAACCCATTATCAGTTCGTGAATTTACTACCGTCGACAGTCGCTTGTTGGCGTATGCGGATTGGCCGACTGAAATTCATGTCAAACAGCGCCGTGCTAGTTTCCGTGCGAGCCTGCGCATCGGCATGAACGTGGGTGTGCATGTTCGCAGCAAAGACAACGACAAAGAAGAATTGGTTGAACTGCAGGGCGATCTCAAAGATTTATCCGCGACCGGCTGCTTGGCTGAGTTTTTTATGCAAGATGGCGTATCGCGCGTACTACCGGATATTGCCACGGAAATTGAGTTGTATTTCCCAAATGGCACAAGCTTTGAAGTGAAAGCCAAAGTACGACATTTGAAAACGGATAACGATCGTCAAGTGTTAGCGGTTGGTTTTGAGTTTGAAAATGTCAGTAAGCCACAAGAGCGTGAAATTTGGGGGTATGTTCGCGAAATTGAGCGGGAAGCTTCGCGCAGTGCAGGTAATGGCGATAGCCGCAGCGAATCAGAGTTATTCCGTGTCCGTGATGATAACGACGTTAAGCTGAGTCGTCGCCACGCACATACTTATGCAACGCCGATGGCGCGCCGGATGGCTCGTATTGCCGGTTATCTTGACAGCCAGATGGTGATGCTTAAACAGGGTCAGCAAATCAATTCAGCACAACTATCGTTACATGCTGATCGTGTGCTTGATATGCTTGAGGACGATCGTCAAGAAGCGTTGTTCGCTGTGCATTGTATTCAACGCGAGTCGCGCTGGGTCAAGCACGGTTTAGCGGTCGCGATACGTTTAGCGGATTTATTAAATGCCGCCAAAATGCCGCGCGATCTGCGTAAAGCAGTTGTCGCTGCGGCAATGGTTCATGACCTTGGTAAAGGGACGTTGCCGCCGGAAATTTGGAAAGCCACTACGTTAAGTACAGACGTTTATGAAGAGATGCAAAGTCATGTGGAGGTTATTCTCGAAAAGTTAGAGGGCGTTAAATGGCTGGCTCCGGTTGTGCGCGATAATGTGATTGCACAAATTAATGAACGTATGGATGGTTCGGGCTATCCGAACGGCTTAAAGGACAAGCAGTTAGGGCAACTGGCACGCGCCGCTGCGGTGGTAGATGTTATCGATGCCATGCAACGCCATCGTCCAGATCGCCCAGCGATTTCCGCAATTGCCGCAACAAAATCCATGCAAACCCGAACTGAGCAATTCGATGAGGCCTGGGTGAAACGTTATCTGAGCCATTTTGGGCCGTTACCTATTGGCACTTTATTGCGCTTTGAAAAAGGCGCTTTTGCTTGGGTTGTTGGTCTAGATGAGAAAAAGCGCGTGAGCCGTGTTCGCGTGTCACCTCATAAGCTTGCCCCCGATGATAAGTTAGGTCCCCCCATAGAAGGCGCTGCGCTTAACGAGCTTGGGCGCATTCGCGATATTCTGGTGCCGGAAAGCTAGCGCACATTAGTATAAAAAAATATTTAAGTTGAATTAATAGTGGCCGATAAAAGTGAATAGACGGGTTTTGCGTCGCTTTTTATCGGTTTTGAATTGCATGAGTTCATGCAAACTGATTGATATGAGAAATAGGGGTTAATGGCATGGCATCAATTGCAGCGTTAGGTATCGGTTCAGGTTTAGATCTGAACGGTTTGCTGAATCAGCTTGAAGCGGCTGAGCGTCAGCGACTGCAACCGATCTCTTTACAGCAAAAGAGCTTTGAAGCGCGAATTTCGGCATATGGCAAGTTACAGAGCGCTTTAACCAAATTTCAAGATGCCAACAGTGCATTGAACTTAACTCCAACATTTAAAGCCACGAAAAGTACAGTGAGCTCTGATGTACTGTCTGTTGCTGCGGCGAACAACACACCAACGGGCACTTTTGACGTTAATGTAACGAGCCTCGCTCGTAGTTACAGTATCGCAACGCAAGGTGTTGCTGACAGCGCCGCTCAAATTGGTACTGGCGCGGGTAATGTCAGCTTCACATTAGCGAATGGCACATCTCACAGCATCGATTTAGCTGATGGAGCTACTTCACTTGAAGATATGCGTGCCGCAATTAATAACGCACAAACAGATGTACAAGCATCCATTGTAAATGACGGTTCCGGTACGCCGTATCGTTTAGTCTTAACTTCGTCAAACCCGGGTACAGAATCCGCCATTTCGAATTTAACTTTCGGCGGCGCCCTAGCTGGAAATGTCAGTACTGATGGCGCTACCGAAATGGCGGCAAGTAATGCGCAAATGACCGTAAATGGTATTGCTATTACGAGCCAATCGAACGTTGTTGAAGATGCAATCCAAGGCGTCACACTGTCGCTAGCACAACAAGGGCAAGCGCAGGTAAATATTACTCGCGATTCAGAATCCATAACAAAACAAGTTACAGATTTCGTTGATTCATTTAATGAGTTGCAGCAATTAATCACCGATATGACCAAGTACGACACGGGCTCCCAAGTTGCTGGTCAATTACTTGGCGATAGCGGAGTACGAACGATTGAGTCTCGTCTTCGAAGCCTCTTAAGTGAAACGGTCAATAGCCAGTTCACCAAGCTTGGTGATATAGGTATCTCGCGCGAATTAGGCGGCAAATTAAAAATCGATGAAAACGCTTTAGCCAGTGCTATCGAAAACGATCTACCGATGTTGCAGGAGTTTTTTGCAGGCTCCGACGCGATAGAGGGTTTTGCGGATAAGACAAAAGCTACTTTAGGTAATCTTTTGGCTGATGAAGGGCCAATCAATAGTCGTATCAAGGGATTCGAAAGTACACTCGAGCGCCTTGATGACCGTTATCTCAGAGAAGAACAACGAATAGCTTCAACTGTCGAGATCTATCGCAAGCAATTCGCGCAAATGGACAGCATGATTGCGAGTATGAATTCAACTAGCGCTTATTTGCAGCAGCAGTTTGCATCGTTGAATGCGCAATTAGGTCAAGGGTAAATAGGGGTAATTATCATGTACGGTATGCGTGGTGCTGCAGCTTATGGTCGTGTTGATGTTGAAAGTCATGTGCTTTCAGCCAGTCCGCACAAGCTTATCGCAATGTTATTTGATGGCGTACAGAAGCAAATTAAAGCCGCCAAATTACATATGGAAAACGGTAACGTTGTGGAGAAAGGTAAAGCCATCGGCAAAGCCACCGATATCGTACATTTGGGCTTGTTAGCTGCGCTAGACAAAGAGAAAGGCGGCGAACTCGCCGAGCGATTAGAGTCGATTTATTTTTATGTGAGCGAATTATTGCTCAGAGCAAACCTGAAAAATGATACCGCTAAATTAGATGAAGCGGCAGAGTTGCTCAATCAAATTGGCTCTGCTTGGAAGGAAATTCAGTCACAGGCTGAAGGGGCGTAGGGCAAGTGGCCGCGCAACCACAATTAAAACGTGACTACCTGATGTCACCGACGGAGGTCATTATGTCGTACCAGACGCTTCTGGAGCATTCGAACAAAATGCTTGCCAGTGTGCGCAATGAAGACTGGGAAGCCTTAATTGAAACGGAAGTTGAGTACGTTCGTGAGGTTGAAAAGTTAAGCCACGCCGAAGCCGCAGTTGAGTTGTCTGAGGACCAGCAACTTAGCAAATTACAACTTTTGAGCACCATCATGGATCAAGACCGTGAGATTCGGGAACGCTTAGTCGCGCGTCGTACCATGTTGGAGCAGACTTTGCTCAGCATGCAGAAAAAGCAAAAGCTCGAGCATACTTATAGCAATTGAGTAGCATAACGCCGTTATTGGATACACTGGTCCACCAAGTTGCGAAGCAACGATCAACGGTGGATTTACTCCCGCGCCATACGTTACCTGTTGCACCGGTGCAAGCGACAGCCAGCACCACAGAGTTTAGCCAAGCTGGCCAGCAAGTCGCACGGTTAATGCAACTTATTCAGTCTTTCCAGCAGCAACTTCCCGCACAATTTAACAGCACGGCACACTCCGGTAGCCAGTTTCTCGGTGGGCATATTCGACTCGATGCACCTTTGTTTCCTGGGGCAACGCAACTAGACGTTCTCACGTTGATGGGCCGATTGCAGACAATTGTGAAGGACTCCGGATTATTTTACGAAGCGTTATTAGCGCGCTGGGTTGCAAACAAAGTCCCATTCTTAACGGTACGCCAACAGCCGCATAACCTTGGACTATTCCGAGCAAACTCACCACAGATACAGGCGATTCTAGGTCAGCAACTTGAGCTATTAAGTTCAGGTATTATTCATATTGATACCGAGTTGTGGCCGCAGGCGCATTTACAGTGGTTAATTCAACCCGATGTGAACCCGCTTGTACAGCGTTGGCGTGACGAACAACGCCGTAAGCAAGGGGACGAACCGGAGCCGCCAGCGTGGAGTAGCGAATTAAAGCTGACCTTGCCGCATGTGGGAGAGATTCGAGCGCAAATGCGGCTGTCACAAAAACATCTCACGATGCAGCTACAATGCGCGGAAGTGCTGGTGGATTCATTGCAAAGTGCTACGGCGCGACTTATCGCGCGGTTACGGTTGGGTGCTGGGGTAGAAATTGACAGTATACCGGTGTCGAGGTTGCCGCAATGAACGATGATAAAGCAATCAATAAAAAGGCTGTGGCGTTACGTTATCAAGAGTTCGAGCCGGCGCCAAAAATTGTCGCAAAGGGCGAAGGCTTGATCGCGGATAAGATCATTGCTCTTGCGAAAGAGCATAATGTGTTTGTGCACGATTCACCGGAATTGGTCAATCTTTTATCGCAAATTGATCTCGATGAATATGTACCGCAAACGCTTTGGTTGATTGTTGCCGAATTGTTAATTTGGGCACATTCGGTGGATTCTGATCGTTGATTTCCCGTTTTTCATGGCTATTTGTATTACATAAAATAAACAATTGGCTATGAAATAAATACTGTAAAGAATGACCTTTACTATTGACCAACAGTGTTAAGATTTGCTAAAGATCGCAATAACGAAGAAAAACAATAAGCAGTATTGGAGAATTCCGCTCATGAGTCACAGCAAAACCATTTCTGAACTTCAGGAACTCAATCTTAGTTACCTGATGCTGGTTCAGAAATTAATCGTCGAAGATCGCGATACTGCAATTTTCCGATTAAAAATCGACGATGAATTAGCTGACCTTATTGCTGATATGTCTGCGAAAGAATTAACCATGTTGGCCCGCCAACCTCAAAGTCTATTGCAACCTAATTTGGGTCCAGTAAGTCAGTTGAAAGCCATCCTGACAAATAAGCGGGATACTGGCATGCAAGCGACCCATTTAGCAATGCATATGGCTTCTGCATAACCTAAGAAAGAGTCATGAATGACTGCCAAGAAACTTCTTGAAGAACTGAATCAGGTGCAGCTTGCAATTGAGCTTATTGAACTTGGTGCTCGATTGCAGGTATTAGAATCTGAGGTGAGTTTAAACCGTGGCCGATTGGTTCGGTTGTATAAGGAAGTATCAGGTAAGTCACCTCCCAAAGGAATGCTGCCGTTTTCAACTGATTGGTTTATGACGTGGCAGCCGAATGTGCATTCATCGTTCTTCTACAACATCTACTCTCGTTTGCGCGAAGGCCAGAAGCTTGAACGCATGCAGGCGTTTATTAAAGCTTACAAACTGTACCAAGAGCATATTAAGTTAAGCGGCGAAGAAGAGGTTCTGGCTTTAACCAGAGCATGGACATTAATCCGCTTTTTTGAGAGCGACATGTTCCAGTTGTCTAAATGTACTTGCTGTGGTTTGCAGTTCGTTAATCATGCTCATACACCAGACGCGGATTATGTATGTGGTGTATGCCAACCGCCATCAAGAGCCGGTAAGCCACTTAAACAAAAAGTGGCAAAATTGCGAAAAGATATTTAAGTCTCAAGCTACCGCGCCGATAAACTTCTTAGATGTGTTTTTAGATAGAGGAAGCGGCCGTGTTAATAGCTATCGGTTTTGTTGTGGTGTTATTGTCCGTGTTTGGCGGTTTCGTACTAGCCGGCGGCGCGTTGGGGCCTATTTTTCAGCCGCTCGAATTATTAATTATTGGTGGTGCCGGCATCGGCTCTTTCATTGCCGCCAATAATGGCAAAGCAATCAAAGCCACACTGCAATCGGTCAAACGCTTTAAGCGCTCAACCAAGTACAATAGCGAGACCTACCTCGAATTACTCGCCGTTATTTATAAGTTACTCAATAAAATGCGCCGCGACGGCATGTTAGCGGTTGAACGTGATATCGAAAACCCCGAAGAAAGTGCTATTTTTCAGGAGCATCCAGACGTTCTTGAAGATTCAATGATGCTGAATTTCATTGCCGATTATTTGCGTTTAATGATTAGCGGCAACATGAATCCGCAAGAGCTTGACGAATTGATGTTGCATGAAATCGAAACCTTTGAGGCTGAAGCTGAAATCCCAGGCGATGCGTTGCATAAAGTGGGCGATGCAATGCCAGCTTTTGGTATCGTAGCCGCAGTGCTTGGGGTTGTACGTGCGTTAAGTACAGCTGATGTACCACCAGACGTTATGGGCACCATGATCGCTCACGCACTGGTAGGTACATTCTTAGGTATTTTATTGGGTTACGGATTTATTAACCCGTTAGCTAGCCGTGTGGAGCGCCAAGTAGCGGAGCTGGTGAAGACTTTACAGGTTATCCGTGTGACATTGCTCGCAAGTATGCACGGATACGCTCCACAATTAGCGGTAGAGTTCGGTCGGAAGGCATTACATACTTCAGAGCGACCAACTTTTACTGAACTTGAAGACCATGTTCGTGGTGCCAAAGCGGAGTAGTCGTCATGGCAGATGAACATCGCCCGATAATCATTCGACGCAAAAAAATCGTTAAAAAGCACCATGGCGGCAGTTGGAAAATTGCGCTTGCCGACTTTATGACGGCGTTGATGGCGTTGTTCTTGGTCATGTGGATCTTGTCGATGTCGAGTGAGAAAGAGCGGCAAAGTATTTCTGAGTATTTCCAGACGCCATTGCTGGTTTCTATGGCTGGTGGCGAGCGTTCGAGTAATGCTGCTAGCGTCATAAACGGTGGTGGAGCTGATCCGATCCACACCGATGGTGAGCAAGCTCGCATTGACTTACGTCGCCAAACGCGCCCAGCGGATGTGCGGCGCCACTTTAACGAAATTCGCCGCCGTGTTGAGGCGGCAATCGAAGCCGACCCTGTGTTACGGGCATTGAAGGCGCAATTACAGTTTGATGTCACCCGCGAAGGCTTGCGAATCATGATGCTCGACACCGAGACCAAACCGATGTTTGAGGTGGGTAGCGATCGGATCGCACCCTACATGGAGCGCCTTCTGAGAACACTGGCACCTTTGTTAAATGAAATTCCGAATGAAGTGACCATCAGTGGCCATACCGATAGTTTGCCGTATGCTGGTGGCGAGCGAGGCTATAGCAACTGGGAGCTTTCGGCAGACCGTGCCAATGAATCACGAAAGGCGCTGTTGGACGGGGGCTTTGAGCCTGACCGGTTATTACTTGTGATGGGCGCAGCCGATAGAATTCCACTTGATGGCACCGAACCCAATGACCCTCGCAATCGCCGGATTACGATTGTGGTGCATACATTCGAATCAGCTGAGTTTATCAAACGCCAAGGCTTTTTCCCCCAAGATCAAGCTGAACTCGATGCCAGTCTTGAACCCGATGTTCAGCAATTGAACGAAGAGTTTCAGCGCGCGACCAACGCAACCGATCAAACGAAACAGAAATAAGGGGTTCTAACCCCTTTTTTCGACCCTTAGCTCTTGCCTGCTATACGCAATAATTGGTGTCATGGCAGAAGAACAAACAAGTGACCAAGAAAAAACAGAAGACCCCACGGCCCGAAGGTTAGAAAAATCTCGGGAGGAAGGTCAGGTTGCGCGATCGCGCGAGCTGACCACGTTTGTGATCCTGTTTGGTGGTGTGTTAATGCTCTGGGCGCTCGGTAGCACCATGTACCACAACCTTGGCTTAGTGATGGAACAAGCCTTCTTGTTTGAACGGTTGCAGGTTTCTGAACCCGGCCCCATGTTGCAGAATGTGTTGGAGCTCGGTCAATCGGCACTGTTTTCGTTATTACCTTTATTCGCCGTCATGATGGTGCTGGCACTGGTTGCTCCGGCTTTACTAGGCGGTTGGGTGATATCCGCCAAAGCGATGGCTCCGAAGCTAAGCAAACTCAACCCGATTAAAGGCTTAAAGCGCGTATTTTCTACGCAGGCGTTGGCCGAACTTGGCAAAGCGATTGCAAAGTCGGTACTGGTCGGTAGCGTCCTGATGCTGTTTTTGTGGGATCAGAAAGCGAATTTTCTGCGACTCATGAGCCTTGAAGTCAAACAAGCACTAGGTGAAGCCATGAGCATGGCCGCATTAGCTTGTTTCTTGATGATTCTAACCTTGTTAGTCGTTGTTGCCTTTGACGTACCGTTCCAACTATTCACGCACACTAAAAAATTGCGTATGTCGAAAGAAGAAGTGAAGCGGGAGAGCAAAGAAACCGAAGGTGACCCGCACGTAAAGGGTAAGATCCGACAGCAACAACAAGCCATGGCGCGCCGTCGGATGATGACCGAAGTACCGAAAGCTGATGTGATTGTGACCAACCCAACGCATTATGCGGTGGCATTGAAATACGATGATAGTAATATGGGCGCCCCGCGCGTGGTGGCCAAAGGCACGGACTTGGTGGCGCAACGCATTCGCGAACTCGGTGATGAACATAAAGTGCCACGACTAGAAGCGCCGCCGTTAGCTCGAGCATTACATACCCATGTTGATTTGGGACACGAGATTCCTGCGCCGTTGTATACGGCAGTTGCCGAAGTTTTGGCGTGGGCATTTCAGTTGAAGCGAGCGCGCAATGGCGCGGCTTTAATACCACCGACGCCAACCAATATTTCAGTTCCTGACGATTACGAGGTACCTGCACCATGAAGTTAAGCATGAATGCGCTAGCCGGCAGCTTAAGCTCAGCTCGCTTACAAGTGCTTGTAGGGCCAGTTCTTATTCTCATGATTCTGGCAATGATGGTATTGCCGTTACCTCCATTTGCACTAGATTTCCTATTTACCTTCAATATCGCGCTGTCGTTAATGGTGTTGTTGGTAAGTATGTTTACCGAAAAACCATTAGAGTTCGCGGCGTTTCCAGCTGTGCTGTTGTTTTCCACGTTGCTCCGGCTATCGCTCAACGTGGCCTCAACCCGTGTCGTACTGATGGAAGGACACAATGGCGGTGACGCCGCAGGAAAAGTCATTGAGGCATTCGGGCAGTTTTTGGTCGGTGGTAACTTTGCTGTCGGCTTGGTCGTTTTCTTAATTCTAGTGATTATTAACTTTATGGTAATCACCAAAGGCGCGGGGCGTATAGCCGAAGTGGGCGCTCGCTTCACTCTCGACGCAATGCCAGGTAAGCAAATGGCAATTGACGCCGATTTGAATGCCGGACTGATTGGTGAAGAGGAAGCACGCCGGCGTCGTCAAGAAGTCGCACAAGAAGCAGAATTTTACGGTTCAATGGACGGTGCCAGTAAATTTGTTCGCGGTGACGCCGTGGCTGGCATGGTGATTATGGTCGTGAATATTATTGGCGGCTTATTAATTGGTGTCATGCAGCACGATATGAGTGCTGGCGCCGCGGCTGAAACCTACGTGCTGTTAACTATCGGTGATGGTTTGGTGGCACAGATTCCAGCATTGATTATTTCAACCGCTGCCGGCGTCACCGTGTCGCGGGTGAATACCGACCAAGACGTTGGCCAGCAGTTAATCAAGCAACTATTTGTTAGCCCGAAAGTATTGATGTTGGCGGCCGGGGTCATCGGGATGTTGGGTTTAGTTCCGGGCATGCCTAATTTCGTATTTTTACTCTTCACCGCCATGCTCGGTGGTTTCGCTTGGTATTTGCATAAACAGCAAGCGGCTGAAAAAATTGCTGTGGCACAATCTGAGCAAGCCGCACCAACGCCTTCTTTTAGCGCACCTGAAGCAAGCTGGAATGACGTTCAACTGGTTGACACCTTGGGTATGGAAGTGGGACATCGATTAATTGCCTTAGTTGATGACTCGCAACAAGGCGAGCTGCTTGGTCGCATCAAGAGTGTGCGCAAAAAATTTGCCCAAGAAGTTGGTTTTCTGCCGCCGGTGGTGCATATACGCGATAATCTCGAACTCAATCCGAATACTTATACCATCACCTTAAAAGGCGGTGAGATTGGACGGGCGGAGATTCACCCCGATCGCTGGTTAGCAATAAATCCAGGTCAGGTGAGTGGCGAGGTAGAAGGAATTGATACTACCGACCCAGCATTTGGTTTGCCGGCGAAATGGATTGGCCAGGATCAACGCGAGCATGCACAGATATACGGCTACACCGTTGTGGATGCCAGTACAGTGGTTGCCACGCATTTGAATCACTTGCTGCAACGCTATGCTTCTGACCTTCTAGGACGCCAAGAAGTGCAGCAATTGGTAGATAAACTATCTGAAGAAAACAAAGCGTTAGTTGAAGATGTCGTACCAAAATGTGTTACCGTGACCACCTTACAACGGGTATTGCAAAACCTACTTGAAGAAGATGTATCCATTCGCGACTTACGAACTATTTTCGATACCCTGGCGGAATTCGAAGGGCAACAGGCCGATGCGCATGAGTTGACGGCGCGAGTGCGAATTGCTTTGGGTCGCAACATTACCCAGAAATGGTTCGGTGGCGCGCGCGAATTGCAGGTTATTGGGTTAGATGTGTCATTAGAAAATATGTTATCGCAAGCACTACAACAGAACAGTTCATTGGAACCTGGGTTGGCAGTAACCCTACAAGAGCAAACGCAGAAAGCTTTGCACCATGCCGAAACAATGGGATTAGCACCGGTACTTGTTGTTCCACATCAATTACGCCCATTGTTGTCGCATTTCTTACGCCGGCAGCTACGTGATTTGGTGGTATTATCTCAGGCCGAGATTCCGGATGACCGAACCATTAAAGTTGTTAGCGTAATTGGAGGGTCACAATGACCATTAGGCGCTTCCGAGCAGCCAGCCACAAAGACGCGATGCGCAAAGTGCGTGATGCACTCGGCGAAGATGCGGTGATTGTGTCCTCGCGTAAGACAGCGCAAGGTGCTGAAGTATTCGCCATTAGTGAAGCTGATTTAGCACAATTGCAAGATGCTGATGAGGTACCAAGCCCTGCATCGCCGGATTTTTCTGGTATTGCTCAGCAATTGTTAAGCGATATGCAGGACATGCGTGCCATGCTACATCAACAGCAAGGCGAGAAGGCGCCTGATGATAATCGTAAGCGGTTATATCGTCAGTTACGCGCTGGAGGCTATAGCGATGCCTTAAGTCGTCAGTTGGTAGCGTTGTTGCCCTCTGCATTGAATCACTCTAATAAGACCTATCCGGAAGCGCTTAAGTGGTTACAGCAGCAGATTGTTGCGCGTATTTCTCATCAATCTGAGATGCGTGTGAATGATTGGGAATTGCTACAACATCAAGGCGTGATGGCGTTTGTTGGACCAACTGGGGTAGGCAAAACGACCACGACTGCTAAGCTTGCAGCTAATTATGTGATGCAACATGGCAACGACAGTTTGCTGTTAGTGACAACCGATAGCTATCGAATTGGTGCGCAGCAGCAGCTAGCGATATATGCCGAACTGCTCGACGTACAAATGCACGCATTAGCTGATGGTGACACTCTCGATTCGTTAGCGGAAAAGATGCACGGTAAACGTTTGGTGTTGGTGGACACTGTTGGCATGAGCCAACGTGATCAACGCTTGGCGCAAAAAATCGCTGCATTAGGTAGCGCGGAGCATCGCGATTCAACTCGTTTGGTGCTGTTATTAAACGCTGCCGCGCAACAAGAAACGCTGGATGAAGTCGCTCGGATTTATCAGCGTATTGCGCGCGAAAGCGACTTAATTATTCACGACTGCATTTTAACTAAGTTAGATGAAACCGCTCGTATGGGTGGTGTGTTGGACACCGTTATTCGTCATAAATTGACGGTGCAAGCAACGGCGTCGGGGCAGCGTGTACCAGAAGACATCCGCGTGCCGGATATTGAGCAATTGGTGGCCGATTCGTTAACGGCTGAGGTGAGTTCGTCGCAGTTAGCTGAAAGTGAATGGGAGCAAGCGAGCGAGACGCTTGAGCCCTCGCAGGTATTTGCTCATGGTCACCTGATTCAGTCTAACATGCAGGCCTTACGGCAACAGATTCCACACTTTGATGAGCTTGTGCAGGCGCTAAAACTCAAGCAGTTGCCGGATCATTGGGCGAATACTGCGTTTCCAGATGAGCTGAATATGATTCGCTGGGCGGCACCGCAACCATTGCAGGGATGGAGTCATTTAACGCCCCATTTGGGTTTGAATAAGCGAGGTTTGCCCTTATTACCACCCGTTTTACACAGCGCTGAGAATCCAGTGCTGGTAGATATGGCGTTAGCACCTGTGCAGTTATTCGATTATTTACCCCAACCTGAGCTACTGGATATTTTTTCTCAGCACCAAACCGGTTGGTTAGCCACACTGAACCTGAATCATAAAGTGCAATTTCAAGGGCAACCGTTCACGGTAAATGGCCTTGTCAAAAAGCATGGTATTCCGCTAAGTAAACACACCATTTTATACCGTGGCGAGCGGCGACGTCTTGAACTCACTATTGCGGCGGCTGAAACCGAGCCAAGCCAGCAGTTAGTGCAAGTCATATACGGCGAACTCCATGGCGGACCGAGTAAAAATCCAGTGCAGCGACGCTATTGGTTAGCCGACGGTAATTGTACCGCTGAACAAGTGGTTGAACGTACGCGCGCCATGTTGCAATTGGAAGAATTTGCGCGATTGACACGACTCGCTTGGCGGTCACTGGGCAAGTATGAATTAGACAGCCGTACTCAGTTAGGCCTAGCCGGGGCGTTGGCTGCTGTTGCGCTACATGTTGAGTATCACGCTGCGGCTCAATTTGCCGGGCTCAGAGGTGAACTGTTGAGCATTAGTGGTAAACGCGGTCGTGTTCAAGGTGATAAGTTATTGCCGGCGATTTTGCATGTAATACATGCCTATGATTCCTTAGTAGTAGCAGGCCGAGAAGTAGAGGCACAAGGGTAGTATGAGCGATCAGGCAGCGAGTTTGCGGCAGTGGGCCGCCAAACGTGATGGCGATGATTCAGCCGCTGAAGCGTGTTCAGAGGTGGTTTCTGCAGATAATGCGTCGCGCAATCTCGAGCAGGTGGTTGTATTGGGATTACCGAAGTTTAGCGACGGCTATGCGTTGAAAGCAGCTGCAGTTTTTCAGCGCTGGGAAGAACAGGGCATGAAGTGGGTTGGTAGCGCCGATCGATGGCGTGTCATTCCAGTATCGCTTGAATACCCAGATTTTGATAAATTGGTGGGCAATTATCCTCGCTGGGCGGTTTGGGTTGAGGATGATTTAGATAGTTTTGCTCGAGTGTATCGAGTACTCAAACGCATTCATGAGGTAGATGGTCCGCGGCGTATTGTCGCATTGCACCCACCGATGGCACGACAAGGGTTGCTCGCCAACATACAAATGGTTGCGCGCCAGTATTTTAACATTGACGTATTGGTATTTTCGGGCTGAAAAATATGTATACAGCTGAAGGAAAGTTCAACAAGCACAGTATTATCGAACAGTACTATCCACTCGTTCGTCGTCAAGCATTTAACTTGAAAGTTAAGCTGCCGGCCGGCGTTGACGTGGATGACCTGATTCAAGCTGGCGTTGAAGGCTTATTAAGCTGTGTTGACCGCTTTGACCCAGATTCAGGAGTCGCTTTTTCAACTTATGCGCATCAGCGTATTCGCGGCGCGATGATTGATGAGTTACGTAGCCGAGATTGGCTACCGCGCAGCGTACGTCGCAATGGGCGTGAGCTTGAGCAAACCATTCGCAAACTAGAACAGCGTCTAGGGCGGCCGCCCGAAGAGCGTGAAATTGCAACTGAGCTCAATATTGAACTGGCGGAATACCATCAACTGCTGTTAGATACCAATAATGGCTTGGTTTTATCCTACGACGAAGTGGTTGCTGAAACTCCAGGCAACGAAACCAATGATGAAGAAGAAGCCGAGCCGGAAGCACAAATTGGCAATGCACAACTAAAACAGCTATTAGTAGAAGCACTTGATATGTTGCCAGAGCGTGAAAAATTAGTCATGACGCTCTATTATCAAGAAGAGCTTAACCTCAAAGAGATTGGCGCAGTACTCGATGTTACCGAATCGCGTGTATCACAGTTACATAGCCAAGCGATCAAGCGAATTCGTTCACGGGTTGCCACCGACTAACCCAAATAACGTACTCAAAGTACAAGTAGGTGCTTGATGAACAATTATAAATTAGAAATTCGTTGGGGCTTTATTTTTAGCGTGGCGATGCTGCTCTGGTTGTTATTAGAGCGTTTAGTGGGATTGCATAGTACGTATATAGCGCAACATATGATGTGGACCAATTTGTTCGCCATAGTAGCTATTGCGATTTACGTGTTTGCGCTTCGTCAGAAAAAAATACACGAACTGAATGGTCGCATGACTTGGAAGCAGGGCTTTATGTGTGGCGTAGGGGTGACTGTTGTCGTTGCCATTTTGTCACCGCTTACCCAATGGCTTGCGCATACCTTCGTGTCCCCTCACTTTTTCACCAATATGGTTGAGTATGCCGTAAGTAGCGGCAATATGACCGAAGCTCAAGCTGTGGACTATTTTTCGTTACAAAGCTATATGGTTCAAGCGGTTATTGGTGCTGTCGCAATGGGGGTGATTACCTCAGCGGTGGTGGCCTTATTTGTGCGTAACGCCAAATAACGAAGCGTTAATTTCAAGCAAACGCCACGGCAGAATTTCTTTACTGTGCTAAATTGTATGTAACTTGCATTTGGAAAAAAAGGAATCTCAGCATGATGAAAAAATTAGCTGTAGCCGTTGCAGTATCGTCACTTGTTGTGACGGGTTGCGCGAATATGAGTAATACCCAAAAAGGTGCCACTATTGGCGCCATTGCTGGCGCGGTGATTGGTAAAGGTACCGGTGATCACGATAAGAGCCGCTATGTTTGGGGTGCGGTGGCTGGTGCTATTGCTGGTGGCGCAATTGGCGCGTACATGGATAAGCAAGAGCAAGAGTTTCGCGACGAGCTCGCCGGTAGCGGTGTTCAGGTGATTCGCGACGGCGATAACATTCGTTTGCAGTTACCAAGTAACGTCACATTTGCGGTGGATAGCACGACGATTGCATCGAGCTTCGATCCGGTGCTTGTTGATGTTGCCAAAGTGCTTAATCGTTATGAGAAAACGACCATGTTGGTGGAAGGTCATACCGATAGCACAGGTGATGCCAACTACAACCAACGCTTGTCAGAGAACCGGGCATTGGCGGTGCGCAATCACTTGGTGGGTAATGGTGTCGATCAGCGTCGCGTGACGACTGTCGGTTATGGCGAAACCATGCCAGTTGCGGACAACAGCACTGCTGATGGACGCCAGCTGAACCGTCGCGTTGAATTACGTATCGTGCCGAACGAAGCTTAGTAGGTTAATTTAGCTATTAAATAGAAAAAGCCGCTGATTTCCCATGAAAGAAATCAGCGGCTTTTTTGATCATGTCTGATATCGAATGGACGCTTAGCTCTGTTTCGACGCTTGGTTCACGAGCAATGCGATGGCGCCATCGCCCGTCACGTTACAGGCGGTACCAAAGCTATCTTGCGCCATGTAAAGCGCGATCATTAAGGCAATTGCAGTTTCACCAAAGCCAAGCATTGAGCCCAATAAACCCACCGCAGACATCACCGCACCACCAGGCACACCTGGTGCCGCCAGCATCACCACGCCCAACATTAAAATGAAAGGCAGAATGGTTAGGAATGATGGAATCGCTAATGCGCTATGTAGATACATCACTGCAATGGTGCAGCTGACGATGGTGATTGTAGAGCCGGCTAAATGAGTGGTTGCACATAACGGAATAGCGAAGTTAGCCACGTCTTCATCAACATTATTGGCTTTCGCGCTACGTAACGTTACCGGAATAGTTGCAGCGCTCGACATGGTGCCTAACGCGGTAAAGTATGCTGGCAACATGTTTTTGATGAGCGTGATAGGGCTGATTCCGGCTTTTAACCCGGCGACTGTAAACATGCTGATGATGTACACCCAATGCAATGCCACGGCTAGTAATAGTACGATACCGAATGTTTTAAGTGTACCGAATACGGTGCCAGCTGCGGCCATTTCGGCGAATACACCAGCAATATAAAATGGTAATAAAGGAATAATGACTTTACCGAGTAGTAACTCAATAATATCGCGGCCTTGATCAGAAAGTTGTTTCAGTTGTTCGGCGCGCGTGGCGGTGATACCTAAACCGAAAATAAAGGCCAAAACCAGCGCTGTCATGATGCCAAATACCGGTGGCATGTCTAAGGTGATAAATGGCTCTAAAACAGCTGTATCAGATGCTTGTGCGGTTTTTGCTGCAGTAGTTAGCATAGGTACGACAATACTTGCCACGAAATAAGCGACAGTACCCGCCACAATTGTTGATAAGTAGGCGATACCTAGGGTGCGTCCCAGCAGTTTTCCAGAGTTTTGTGGTAAACCGGCAATACCGCTGGTGATAAAAAACAAAATCAATAATGGAATGGTAAAGAATAATAATTGGCCGAATAGCTCTTTGAAGGTCAGTAGAAGTTGGGTCATCCAGTCAGGCGTATAAAGCCCAATCAAAGTACCGACGACAATCCCTAAAACTAGTTTAATAATTAAACCCATCGTTGTTCTCGCTTATGATTTTATAGGTGCAGAGGGTTGGTTTATGCTATTTACCGATACAAAAACTACTGAAAATTTTGCCAAGCAAATCGTCAGAGGTGAACTCACCGGTGATTTCATTCAAGTGCTGTTGAGTAATGCGTAGCTCTTCTGCGAGTAGCTCACCGGCCAAATTCATTTCCAGTTGCTCTTGTCCTGTGATGAGGTGCTCACGGGCATGCTCGAGGGCATCAAGGTGACGGCGACGCGCCATAAAGCTGCCTTCGCTGGTGGCGGTATAACCGACGCAGTGTTTTAAGTGTTCACGTAGCAAATCAATTCCGCGTCCGGTTTTTGCGCTGAGATGAAGTACGGGAATGCCACCAATGTCTTCGATGATTATCGGTTCTTCATTCAAATCGACCTTGTTACGAATAACAGTAAATGGCAGGTCATCCGGCAACTGCGCGAAAAACTCAGGCCAAATATCGGCAGGATGAACCGCGTCGGTTTCAGTCGCATCAACCATAAATAGTACACGGTCAGCACCACGAATTTCATCCCATGCGCGTTGAATGCCAATACGCTCGACTTCATCGGGGCTTTCCCTTAAACCGGCGGTATCGATGATGTGTAACGGCATTCCATCAATTTGAATATGCTCGCGCAGAACATCACGCGTGGTACCAGCAATCGCCGTGACAATGGCTGATTCACGGCCGGCGAGGGCGTTTAATAACGACGATTTTCCGGCATTAGGTCGACCGGCGATCACCACTTTCATGCCTTCGCGTAATAACGTGCCTTGCTTTGCTTGCACCATCACTTGTTGTAGCCGATCGATAATCGCCTCAAGATCAGCTGCAACTTTGCCGTCACTCAGGAAGTCAATTTCTTCATCGGGGAAGTCAATCGCGGCTTCAACGTACATGCGCAAATGAATCACTTGGTCGACAAGTTGGTCTATCTCGTGTGAGAAACCGCCCTGTAGGCTTTGTAGGGCTGCTTTAGCGGCTTGTTCTGAGGTAGTATTGATGAGATCAGCAATCGCTTCAGCCTGAGTCAAATCGAGTTTATCGTTTAAAAATGCGCGCTCACTGAATTCGCCGGGGCGAGCGGGCCGTACTTCAGGGAAATCCAGAATTGCCTTGATGATCATGTCGATGAGTATGGGGCCGCCGTGGCCTTGTAACTCAAGCACGTCCTCACCGGTAAACGAGTTTGGTCCTTGAAAAAAAAGCGCAATGCCTTCGTCAAGCACTGCGCCATCAAGGTCTTTAAACGGTAAGTACTCCGCCTTACGTGGAACTGGGCAATGCCCCAACATGCGTTCAGCAACGGTTCGCGCTGCCGGGCCACTAACGCGTACGATGCCGACACCGCCACGCCCAGGAGGCGTGGCTTGTGCAACGATAGTGTCGTTCGTTAGCTCAAAGTCCATCACTTATTTCTTTTTACGACGTTCCATCATGCCTTTCTTTTCAAGGCCGCTATAAATCCACTGCATCTGACCAATGGTAATTAAGTTGCTGCTCAACCAATAAAGTACGAGACCAGCAGGGAACCATAGGAAGAATACCGTAAAGATTACTGGCATATATTGCAGTAGCTTCTGCTGCATCGGATCGGTTGCAGGGGTCGGTTGCAACTTCTGCATAATGAACATCGATGCACCCATCAGAATAGGCAAGATAAAGTATGGGTCTTTTGCTGATAAGTCGTTAATCCACAGGAATAACGGTGCATGGCGCAATTCAACACTTTCCAGCAGTACCCAGTAAAGCGCTAGGAAGATTGGCAATTGGAGAAGCATCGGCAAACAACCACCGAGTGGGTTTACTTTTTCTTCTTTATACATCTTCATCATGGCTTGTGACATTTTCTGACGGTCGTCGCCATAGCGTTCACGAAGTGCTTGCATCTTCGGCTGAATCATCCGCATTTTAGCCATTGATACGTACTGTGCTTTGGTTAGCGGGTACAACAAGGCCTTGATGATGATGGTGATTGCGATGATTGACAGACCCCAGTTGATGAGGATGCTCTGTACCAATTGCAGTAATTTGAAGATTGGTTGTGCTAACCACCACAGGAAACCGTAATCGACGGTCAGGTTCAAATCTTCTGCAACCAGAGCCATGGCGTCTTGGTCTTTTGGACCAACAAACAATGTTGAGCGAATCTGTGCTTCAGCACCTGGTGCAACAGTCGCGGTTGGGTAAAGTACGCCCATAATCGCTTGGTCGCCGCCGACAATGCGCGAGAATAATTGCTTGGTACCTTCGCCGCGTGGAATCCATGCAGATACGAAGTAATGCTCAAGCATTGCAACCCAACCTTTTTGAGTTTCGCGGCTTAAACGTTGATCGCGCATGTCATCAAACGCATATTTTTCGTAACGGTCTTCATCCCAAGAATAAGCACCACCTTTATAGGTTGGCATCATCATGTTGCCTGAACCTTCAGTCATGATTTGCTTAAGTTGAGCATAGAATTGGAGCTGCTTATGGGTGGTCGTCGCATTGCGAATGGTATAGACCACGTCGACAGCGTAAGAGCCCTTGCTAAACACAAAGGTTTTAATCACTTCGCTACCATCTTCTAGGGTGTAGTAAAGAGGTACTTCGAGTTTGTCACCGGTTAGTTGGAACTCAGTTTGTTCTACGTGGAACACTGGGCGACCTTGTGCTGAGTCGGTACCGTCAGCGCCAACGAGACCTGACTGAGCAATATAAAGCTGGTTTGGATTTGCATGAAGCAATTCAAAGCGCTCTTCTGAGTTTTGTGTGCGTGCAAACTCAAGAAGTTGTGCGTTAACAACGTCACCGCCGTGAGTGTCGATAACCACATCAAGCACATCAGTTTTCACTGTCACACGTGGGTTATTCGATGCGGTACTGGTTGCAGGCAAACCACTGTCACTTGACTCTGGTACAGCGCTTTCAGCTGCTGATGGTTCCATACGCGCTTCAGGCACACCTGAATCGGTTGTTTGAGTTTGTTGGGTTTGCGCCGATTTTTGTGTACCCGGTGCAGTATCAATAAGCCAATTTTGGTAGAGGAAAAAGCTTACTACCAAGAGAGCAATAAACAAGATAGAACGTGGCGAATTCATAAGTCCTTCGTCTCTGTTTTACTTTGATTCGTTGTTTCCGCTTCACAAGGTTCAGTACCTGGAACCGGGTCGAAGCCACCTGGATGTCCTGGGTGACATTTGAGAATACGCTTACTGGCAAGCCAGAAGCCTCGAATGATACCATGCTTTTGGATTGCTTCGATGGCGTATTGTGAACAGGTTGGCGTAAATCGACAACGCGGCCCTATCAGCGGACTAATAATTAGCTGGTAGAGTCGGATGAAACCGATAGGTATTGCGCGCAACGCTTGCTTAAGGTTCGCCATAAGTAATCCAAACGCTGCTGTAACTCTTCCTGAGAAAGATCAACAACACCGTTTTTTCCAATCACGATAATATCGAATGCCGGTATTTTATGCTGTTTTAGACGAAAACTCTCGCGAATCTTGCGTTTTATTCGATTTCGATCAACAGCGCGTTTGGCTCGCTTTTTTGAGAGCGTGACACCAATTCGAGGAAAACCGAGATTATTAGGGGTAGCAAGCATGGTGAGTTCAGCCGTGACAGCTTTCACCGGGGGGTTATCGAAGACTTTTTGAAAGTGCGCGGGAGTTAACAGTCTTAACTCCCGCCCGTAAGCGTAATTCTGCTTCAATATTATGCAGACAGAACTTTACGGCCTTTGGCACGACGGCGAGCCAACACTTGACGACCGTTTTTCGTTGCCATACGAGCACGGAAACCGTGAGTGCGCTTGCGCTTCAATACGCTTGGTTGAAATGTTCTTTTCATGACGTTACTTCCGTATTCGAGTTACCTAAAAATTTAGAGCGCGAATTCTAACGGTTAAAAGGATCAAAGTCAACGCAAAAAGCTATCCACAAATGCGAGATGAGAATGATTTCAATTGTGGATAAGCAGGAGTTGAGAACACAGTAAATTTGCCGCAAAGGCTAGCGATCTAAAGGTGCTTTTAGTACAATCAAATCAATCCAGCTGATGCTAAAAATAAAGGATCGCTACTGATCTTAACGAAGCAATCAAGCGCAATAATTATAACTGACAAAAACAGGAGACAGGTGTGAATAAATCGCTTTGGCAATTATGCGCAGATAGACTGCAAAGCGAATTAACCGCGCAGAATTTCAATACCTGGATCCGTCCTCTGCAATCTGAGCTCGAAGACAACGTTCTGACGTTGTATGCGCCAAATTCTTATGTTGTCGATTGGATCAAAGACAAATACCTGAATCAAATAAATGATTATTTGACCGAGTTAACGACTGAGCGCGGTGAGAGGAGTCCACGTGTATCGTTTCGCGTTGGCGGCGTTGAAAAGAAAGCGCAGGGTAATGGTGTGGCGACGAGTTCAGCCGATAACCGCCCAGCCGCAGCCGTGCCAGCGGCAGCTCCAGCGCAACGCCAACCACGTGCTACCCCTTGGAATGCAACAGATGCTCCGGCACCCGCATTTGAGTGCAATATAGATGAAGAGTATACCTTCGATAATTTCGTAGAGGGTAAATCGAATCAACTTGCGCTCGCCGCAGCACATCAAGTCGCGGAAAACCCGGGGAGCGCTTATAACCCGCTCTTTGTATATGGTGGTACTGGGCTTGGTAAAACGCATTTGTTGCATGCTGTCGGTAATGCCATTCGCGCTCACAAAAAAGATGCAAAGGTTTTCTATATTCGTGCTGAACGTTTTGTTCAGGATATGGTGAATGCGTTGAAAAACAGCACCATCGATGAAATGAAGCGGTATTATCGCTCAGTTGATGCGTTGCTGATTGATGACATCCACTTTTTCTCAAATAAGAAGGGCACGCAAGAAGAATTCTTCCATACTTTCAATGCTTTACTTGAAGGCAACCAGCAAATCATTCTAACCAGCGACCTGTATCCGAAAGAAATCGAAGGCTTAGAAGATCGCCTACGGTCGCGATTTGGTTGGGGTTTAACCATTGCGATTGAGCCGCCAGAGTTAGAGACCCGTGTTGCGATTTTGATTCGTAAGGCGCAAGAACGCGGCATTACGTTACCGCACGAGGTCGCGTTTTTTATCGCTAAGCGTTTACGCTCAAATGTGCGTGAGCTTGAAGGCGCGCTAAACCGTTTAGTGGCGAACGTTAACCTGACCGGCCGCCAGATTACTATCGATTTTGTTCGTGAAGCGTTGCGTGATTTAATTGCTGCACAGGAAAAACTCGTTACGGTTGATAATATTCAAAAGACCGTAGCTGAGTATTACAACATTAAAATGTCAGATATGCTGTCTAAGCGTCGTTCACGTTCAGTCGCACGGCCGCGCCAGATGGCGATGGCTTTAGCGAAGGAACTGACGAACCATAGTTTGCCGGAAATTGGCGATGCTTTTGGTGGACGTGACCATACAACGGTGCTGCATGCCTGCCGTACGATTGCTAAGTTAAAAGACGAACAGAACGATTTAAAAGAAGATTATCGTAATTTAATTCGCACGCTTTCAGCGTAACTGTCGACGTACAGACGTTACAAAAGGTACAGTAGGGACGTATAAAAGCGGCAAGGAACAAACAACAGGGGAATGTGGGTATGAAATTTTCCATCAGTCGTGATGCTTTTTTAAAGCCACTTCAGGTTGTCAGCGGTGCAGTCGAGCGCCGACATACCATTCCGATTCTTTCCAATGTGTTGATACAGGCTTCCACTGAACAAGTGAAGCTAACCGGCACCGATTTGGAAGTTGAATTGGTATCATCATGTGCGATCGAGAATGGCGAAGCCGGTGAAGTTACGGTTCCTGCGAAAAAGCTTGTCGATATCATTCGTAGTTTACCGGATGGTGCGACGGTTGAGTTTAGCGCATCGGCCGATAAGGCAATGATTCGTTCGGGGCGCAGTAAGTTCACGCTAGCGACCTTACCTGCGCAAGACTTCCCGAATATCGATGATTGGGACAGTGATATTCAGTTGGTGACAAGCCAAGCGGTGCTTAAGGACTTGATGGAACGCACTCATTTCTCAATGGCGAACCAGGATGTTCGTTATTATTTGAATGGTATGTTGTTCGAGACCGACGCGAATATATTGCGTACCGTAGCAACGGATGGCCATCGGTTAGCTATGAGCAGTTGCGAAATTGGGCAGCCGAATCTTGCAGCTCGCCAAGTTATCGTTCCGCGTAAGGGTGTGATGGAGCTGTTACGACTGCTCGATGATGTTGAGAACGAAGTGAAAGTGCTCATTGGTAATAACCACATTCGCATTGAAACCAACGGTATTGGTTTCACGAGTAAGCTTGTCGATGGACGGTTCCCTGATTATCGCCGCGTTTTGCCGAGTGGGGGCGATAAAATCGTCGTTGCTGAACGTGATGTGTTGAAGCAGGCGTGTTCACGCGCTTCGATTTTATCGAATGAGAAATACCGTGGTGTTCGCATCAATTTGAGCCAAGGCGAAATGTGCCTTACCGCCAATAACCCGGAACAAGAAACGGCTGAAGAAGTGATTGAAGTTGAATACCAAGGCGAACCACTAGAAATTGGTTTCAACGTGAGTTACTTGATTGACGTTTTGAATACCATTCAAGGCGGCAAAGTAAAATTGACTCTATCAGGTTCAGATGCGAGTGGTTTAGTTGAAGATAACGATGATGATTCATCGCTTTATGTGGTTATGCCAATGCGCCTGTAGTAGGCGCGTTGTGGTCGTTTATGTACCTGGAATCACTGTCGCTTACTAATTTTAGGAACTTTGCTGCGGCGACAGTGGCGCCAAGTAAGACGGTTAATATTATTTCTGGCGCAAACGGCAGCGGTAAAACAAGTTTAATTGAGTCGATTTATTGTCTTGGATTTGGGCGCTCTTTTCGGCCTGGAACGTATCGTCAACTGATCCGACACGAACAAGAACAGTTTGTCGTATTCGCCAAGTTAACGGAGCAGAACGGCGAGAAGCACCAGGTTGGTTATCAACGAAATCATGCTGGTGATGTTCAACTTCGAATCGACCAAGCCAAAGAGAAACGCTTTTCCTCATTGGCGCGAATGGTTCCAGTTCAGTTGATGACGCCAGAGAGTATAGAGCTTGTTTTAGGCGGCCCTAAAGTTAGGCGGCAATATATCGATTGGGGAGTGTTCCACGTGGAACATTCCTTTTATAACGACTGGGTTGGTTTTGCTAAGTTATTAAAACAGCGAAACAGTCTATTGAAAATGAAACGGTTTGAGCAAGAGCACCGCTATTGGGATGAACAGTTTGCGAGTTTCGGGGAGCGCATTCAGGCGCATCGAGAGACTTACGTTAACGCATTTGTGCCAGTACTAAAAAAGCGGCTAGCAGAGTTCTTACCGAATTATGAGTTTGAGTTTCATCTTCGCTCCGGTTGGGAAAAGGGCAGTCGTCTAGGCGACGCGCTCGTTAAACACCGCGAGCAAGATATCCGATATGGACATTCAACAGTCGGACCGCACAAGGCGGAACTAAGAATTTTAGCCAACGGTGAAGACGTAAAAAATTTACTTTCACGAGGGCAATTGAAGCTGCTTGTCGCCGCGCTTAAATTGGTGCAAGGTGAGTATCTTCAACAGAAAACTGGCGTACAATGTATCTACTTGGTAGACGACATTACGGCCGAATTGGATTCGGTTAGTCAGGAGAAGTTTTGTGGTGCGCTTGTCGCATCCAAGTCACAGGTTTTTGTATCGGCGATTGATGGTAGCGATGTAAGTGCGCTCCTCAAAACCGAAGATACGAGAATGTTCCACGTGGAACATGGAACCGTCAAGGAACAATAGAGAAGCTAATTATGGCAGAAAACAATTACGATTCGTCCAGTATTAAAGTCCTGAAGGGGCTTGATGCAGTTCGCAAACGCCCAGGCATGTACATCGGTGATACCGATGACGGCACTGGTTTACATCACATGGTTTTCGAGGTTGTCGATAACTCGATCGATGAAGCGTTGGCAGGACACTGCAAAGATATTCTCGTGACGATTCATTCCGACGGCTCAGTATCAGTTCGAGATGACGGTCGTGGTATTCCTGTTGATATCCATCCGGAAGAAGGTGTTTCGGCTGCTCAGGTCATCATGACCGTTCTGCATGCCGGTGGTAAATTCGACGACAACTCATATAAAGTATCGGGCGGTTTGCACGGGGTAGGTGTGTCCGTTGTTAACGCGTTGTCAGATAAGTTATTGCTGACTATTCAACGTCAAGGCCACTTATACCAGCAAACTTACAAGCTTGGTGATCCAGTTGCACCGCTTGAGCAAATCGGTGATACCGATAAGACCGGAACAGAGATTCGTTTCTGGCCAAGTCCAACAATTTTTAGCGACATCGAATTCCATTACGATATTCTCGCCAAGCGTTTGCGCGAATTGTCGTTCTTGAATTCAGGTGTATCAATCATTCTCAAAGACGAACGCAATGAGCGTCAAGACCACTTTAAATATGAAGGTGGTATCTCAGCCTTTGTTTCTTATTTGAATAAAAACAAAACACCAATTCATCAGAACGTTTTTCACTTTACCAGTGAACGAGAAGACGGTATTTCTGTTGAAGTTTCGATGCAGTGGAATGACTCATTCCAAGAAGGCATCTACTGTTTTACCAATAATATTCCACAGCGAGATGGTGGTACTCACTTAGCCGGTTTCCGTGCGGCGCTAACGCGTACACTGAATACCTATATGGAAAAAGAAGGCCTCAATAAGAAATACAAAACCAACGCGACCGGTGATGATGCGCGCGAAGGTTTGACTGCTGTTGTTTCTGTCAAAGTGCCTGATCCAAAGTTTTCATCGCAAACAAAAGATAAATTAGTTTCATCTGAGGTGAAATCTGCTGTTGAACAAGCGATGAATGAGAAGCTATCTGACTTCTTGTTGGAGCAACCTAGCGACGCCAAAATTATTGTCGGTAAAATTATTGACGCAGCACGAGCTCGCGAAGCGGCTCGGAAAGCACGTGAAATGACACGTCGCAAAGGTGCATTAGATTTAGCTGGCTTACCAGGTAAGCTTGCTGACTGCCAGGAAAAAGACCCCGCACTTTCCGAACTATACATTGTGGAGGGTGACTCTGCGGGTGGTTCTGCGAAGCAGGGCCGTAACCGCAAAAACCAAGCGATTCTGCCTTTGAAAGGTAAAATCCTAAACGTCGAGAAAGCACGCTTCGACAAGATGTTGTCTTCACAAGAAGTAGCAACGCTTATTACGGCTTTAGGTTGTGGCATTGGGCGTGACGAGTATGACCCAGATAAAACACGTTATCACCGTATTATCATCATGACCGATGCTGACGTCGACGGCTCGCACATTCGTACGTTGCTGTTGACGTTCTTCTACCGTCAAATGCCAGAACTGATTGAACGCGGTTATATGTATATTGCGCAGCCACCACTTTATAAAGTGAAAAAGGGCAAGCAAGAAACCTATATTAAAGATGACCCAGGTCTTATCCAGTACCTGACGAGTCTTGCACTTGATGGTGCGTCATTGCACGTAACGAGCGATGCTCCGGGTATCAGCGGTGCGCATCTCGAAACGTTGGTGAACGACTACCAGTTGGCACAAAACTCTATTAAACAGCGGCTGTCACGTCGTATGCCAGAAACTTTCTTGCAACGTCTACTTTACGCTCCGCGTCTAACAGAAGAAATGCTTAAAAATCAACAGGCTATGACTGATTGGGCTGGGGCGTTACAAAACGACCTCACAACCCGAGAAGTTAACTCTGCAACGTATACGTTGTCAGTAAGCCATGATGAAGAACGTAATCTCTATTTACCAGTGGTTATCGTACGTCGTCATGGTATTGATACGTCATACCCATTGAGCTATGAGTTCTTAATGTCTCGCGACTACGATCAACTTGTCTCAATTGGTGAGAAGATTAACGGCTTAGTTGAAGCTGGTGGCTTCGTTCGTCGTGGCGAGAAAGAAAAGCCGGTTAGCGACTTTGTTGAAGCCGTTGAATGGCTAATCAGCGAATCCAAGCGTGGCATCTATATTCAACGTTACAAAGGTTTGGGTGAGATGAATCCAGAGCAATTGTGGGAAACTACAATGGATCCTGAAACTCGTCGTATGCTTCGCGTAACGATCGAAGATGCAATTGCGGCAGACCAACTATTCACTACTTTAATGGGTGATGATGTTGAACCACGCCGAGCGTTTATTGAAACGAATGCGCTGAAGGTTGCGAACCTTGACGTGTAGTTGAATAACAGTGACAAAAAAGGGGAGCCAATTGGCTCCCCTTTCTTATTTTGGAAACAAAGAAACAAGGCCAGTTATCAAGTAACCTGAATCTTATGTTGCTTAGTTTAATTTAAAACCGAAATGTCCGCAATTTGTAAGAACAACTCACGCAGATTTTGTAATAACGCAAGTCGGTTCTGACGCACCGCGTGGTCATCAGCATTAACCATAACGTTATCAAAAAACGCGTCTACCGGCTCTTGTAACGATGCCAATGAAGATAGTGCTTCAGTATAGTTACCGGCCTGCAAAGCCGAATCTGAGGCCTTTTGAGCGCTACTAATCGCACTGGCAAGGGCGCATTCTGCATCCTCAGTCAACAACGATGCGTTAACGACGTTTGGAAGCTCGCCTTCAGCTTTCGCTAAGATGTTACTTACGCGCTTATTGGCGGCGGCAAGCGCATCTGCAGCGGCTAGATTACGGAACTCAGTGACAGCCTTAACACGCAAATCGAAATCAACCGGTTTGGTTGGACGGCGCGCAAGTACCGCTTGAATCACATCAACTGCGATACCTTGTTCTTGATACCAAGTACGGAAGCGACCAAGCAGAAAATCCACCACATCTTCTTGAACATTGTCAGCGGTCAACAAACTGCCGAAGCTTTGACGGGACTTCGCTACCAACGCTTCCAAATCCAAAGGATAATTGCCTTCAACAATAATACGCAACAAACCAATGGCTGCGCGGCGCAGAGCAAATGGGTCACGGTCGCCTTTGGGTGTTTGTCCGATACCAAAAATACCCACTAACGTATCAAGTTTGTCAGCAATAGCGACCGCTGCACCTTCAGGTGACTGTGGCAAATCGTCACCGGCGAAGCGTGGCAAATAATGCTCATAAATTGCTTGTGGAACGCCTTCCGCTTCGCCGTCATGACGAGCGTAATGCATCCCCATAACCCCCTGTGTTTCCGGGAATTCCAAGACCATCTGCGCCGCAAGATCCGCTTTACATAAGTAACCAGCGCGTTCTGCAACGGTACCGTTTGCACCTAAATCGTTTGCAATGGCGCCAGCGACAGCAGCAATACGGTCTGACTTATCTTTAATTGAGCCTAGTTGCTTCTGGAATAAAATATTAGCTAAACCATCAACACGGTCAGCTAATTTAACTTTCTTGTCCGCTTCAAAGAAGAACTGAGCATCGGCCAGGCGAGGGCGTACAACTTTTTCGTTACCCGAAATGATTTGCGCCGGATCTTTTGACTCAATGTTGGTAATGAAAATAAACGCAGGTAACAGTTGGCCTTGTTCGTCTTCCAGCGGGAAATAACGTTGGTCGTCTTTCATGGTAACGATCAGCGGTTCTTTTGGCACTGACAAGAAGGCTTTATCAAACGATGCTGATAATGCGACTGGCCACTCAACCAAAGCGGTTACTTCATCAATCAGGTCGGTATCTTCAACAACATGACCACCAAGCTCGTTGGCTAATTTGTTGATGCCGGTCACAATAATCTCGCGGCGCTTGGCAAAGTCACCAATCACCCAAACCGATTCCAGAGCGGCTTCATAATCGTCTGCGCGCTTTAGTGTTGTGCCTTGCGGCGCATGGAAGCGATGCCCCTGAATATGGGTGTTTGAGCTAACATCCAAAATAGTTCCTGGCACTAACTCGGCGCCATATAGCATGGTGATGGTCTTCACTGGGCGAATAAACTGTGCACTACCGCTACCCCAACGCATTGGTTTTGGAATGGGAAGCTTCTTCAGCGCGGTTGCCACCAACTCAGGCAGTACCTCTGCCAATGGCTGTCCTTGTACCTCGGCTTTGTAGAGCAGCCATTCACCTTTATCCGTCACCAAACGCTCTGCTTCCGCAACTGTAATACCGTTGCCGCGTGCCCAGCCTTCGGCTGCTTTTGTCGGGTTGCCGGCATCATCAAATGCTACGTTAACCGCTGGACCACGCTTTTCCACGACTTTATCGGCCTGTTGCGATGCCAATTCAAACACTTGAACGGCTAAGCGACGAGGTGAGGCGTAGGATTTCACTTTCGCAAATGTAAAATCATTTTCTTTTAATAGATTGCTGAGGTTTTCCGTAAATGAGTCGCTCAAGCCTTTCAATGCTTTTGGAGGAAGCTCTTCGGTGCCAATTTCAACTAACAACGTCTCGTAGCGCACAATTAAGCTCCTTCTTTTACAACTGATTTATCTTGAACAAGGGGAAAACCTAGCGCTTCGCGAGCGGCATAGTACGCTTCAGCGCAGCCTTTTGCCATGGTGCGAACACGTAAGATATAGCGTTGGCGCTCGGTTACAGAAATCGCATGCCGCGCATCCAATAGGTTAAATGCATGTGAGGCACGCATCACTTGTTCATAGGCAGGCAACGGAAGATTTACCGATAGTAAGTGCTCACATTCCTTCTCGCATGAGTCGAATCGTGCAAACAGCACATCTACATCGGCATGCTCGAAGTTATAGGTCGACTGCTCCACTTCATTTTGATGGAACACATCACCATAGAGAATTTTTCCGCGAGGGCCGTCGGTCCAAACGAGGTCATAAATGCTGTCTACGCCTTGAATATACATTGCTAAACGCTCAAGGCCATAGGTGATCTCGCCAGCTACTGGCTTGCATTCTAAACCACCAACTTGCTGGAAGTACGTGAATTGGGTTACTTCCATACCGTTTAACCAAACTTCCCAGCCAAGCCCCCAAGCACCCAGCGTTGGTGACTCCCAGTTGTCTTCGACAAAACGAATGTCGTGAACCAGTGGGTCGAACCCAAGCATTTCAAGAGAACCCAAGTAAAGTTCTTGAATATTAGAAGGCGATGGCTTCAATAACACTTGAAACTGATAATAATGTTGTAAACGGTTTGGGTTTTCGCCATAGCGGCCGTCAGTTGGACGGCGACATGGTTGCACATAGGCGAAGCTAGCCGGTTCTGGACCCACTGAGCGTAAGAACGTCATCGGATGGAACGTGCCGGCGCCAACTTCCATATCCAGCGGTTGTACCACAGCGCAACCTTGCTGGGCCCAGTAATCTTGAAGGGCTAAAATGAGCCCCTGAAATGTTTTTACATCGTAGCTAGCCATGCGATATCTCGTGCTGATTTTTAAACCAAATTGGCGTAAATTATACCCTGTGTTGACGCGAGGTTACAGGATACCGTGCGAAATGACGAAAACTATTCATCGCTGCAGCTGGTGTGGCACCCACCCTGACTATGTTCATTATCATGACACGGTATGGGGACAACCAGTCAAAGATAGCCAAGAGCTCTTTGCGAAGCTGTGTCTGGACGGGCAACAAGCTGGCCTGAGTTGGATTACTATTCTACGCAAGCAAGCCAACTACGAAAAAGCATTTTGCGACTTTAATCCGCACGACATTGTGCAGTTATCGTCTGAATACCAAGCCAGTCTGATGCATAACGCCGGCATTATACGTAATCGATTAAAAATAGAATCGATTTTTAAAAACGCCAGAGCATATCTCGCGCTTCAAGAAAAAGGCGTTCAATTTAATGAATTTCTATGGCAGTTCAGCGATGGACAGCCGAGAATTTTCGCTCGGCAGGGCGGTGACATTCCCACATCAGACGAAGTTTCTGATACTATGGCGAAAGCCCTTAAAAAAGCCGGCTTTAGCTTTGTTGGTACCACCATTTGTTATGCGTTTATGCAAGCAGTAGGCATGGTGAATGACCATGTTGTGTCATGCCATTGCTATGAACCAACCTGCGACGCTATGCGCCGTTTCACACTATAGATAAGAGTTGATCATGTTAGAGATTGTCCTTGCTGACTACAGTAATCCGAAGCACCGTCAAGCGGTTATCGATATGTTAGATGACTATGCGCGCGACCCAATGGGTGGCGGCGAAGCACTACCAGAAGCAACCCGCGAAAATTTGATTGATGAAATGGCTAAGCGCGATCACGTCTTCTCAATTCTTGCTTATGTCGATGACCAGCCAGTTGGCTTAGCCAACTGTGTTGAAGGCTTCTCAACGTTCGCCGCAAAACCGGTCATGAATATTCATGATATTGCGGTTATTAAACCATTCCGCGGCCAAGGTATCTCGAAACGTTTGTTACAAGAAGTGGAAACCTTGGCGCAATTCCGTGGTTGTTGCAAACTCACCTTAGAAGTACTGCAAGGTAACGAGCCTGCAAAAATTGCCTACGAAAAGTTCGGCTTTAAACCTTATCAGCTCGATGATGCGATGGGTAAAGCTGAGTTTTGGCAGAAATACCTGTAACGACGTTAGTCGTTAATCGTTATTGGTTATTCGTGGAGCAGGAAAGAGCGCATGGCTGATGAGATAAATTCGCAGCTGGATACTTTGGGACTTCGGTGTCCAGAGCCGGTGATGATGTTGCGTGTGGCTATGCGCAAACTGAATCCGGGTGACACGCTTGAAGTGATTGCAGACGACCCAGCAACCACGCGCGATATCCCGAGCTTCTGCCGTTTTATGGATCATGAGTTGCTGTTAGCGGAAACGGAATCTCAGCCCTACCGCTACCTCATCCGCAAGGGCTCTTAAAACCAACAGCGTTATTCGTTATTCGTCCGTTCACTTCGTTCACTGTTCGTACGTAAGCTCCGCTTACTCTTCGAAAAACGAACAGTGCGGAGCACGGACGAACAGCTCGCCTTTCGGCGAGCGCACGAACAACGCTTTTTACTTACACGCGTTCGAAGACGGTGGCGATACCTTGGCCTAAACCAATACACATCGTCGCCACGCCCAGCGTCGCATCTTTGCTTTCCATCAAATTGATCAGCGTGGTCGAGATACGCGCACCGGAACAGCCGAGTGGGTGACCCAAGGCAATTGCGCCGCCGTTCAAGTTAACTTTCTCGTCCATCACGTCAAGCAGACCAAGACCTTTGAGTACAGGCAACGATTGAGCTGCGAACGCTTCGTTGAGCTCCCATAAATCGATGTCTTTCACATCAAGGCCGGCGCGCTTAAGCGCTTTTTGTGTTGCTGGCACTGGGCCGTAACCCATAATTGAAGGGTCACAACCGGCTACTGCCATCGCGCGAATACGCACTCTTGGCGTTAAGCCAAGTTCTTTCGCTTTATCGGCTGACATGACAAGGCAAGCTGCCGCGCCATCAGACAAGGCTGACGAGGTACCTGCAGTCACGGTGCCGTTCGCTGGGTCAAATACCGGACGTAAGGCTGCAAGGCCTTCAACGGTCGTTTCTGGGCGAATCACTTCGTCATTTTTCACTAAGTGTAAAATGCCGTCAGCATCGTGACCTTCTAACGCCAAGATTTCTTTAGCGAAACGGCCTTCAACAGTTGCAGCGTGAGCACGTTGATGCGAACGAGCACCAAATGCATCCTGCGCGGCACGGTCGATACCGAACTTGCGAGCCAATAATTCTGCGGTCATGCCCATGCTACCGGCGGCACGTGCGACTGATTTGTTCATACCTGGATGAAAATCAATCCCGTGCGTCATCGGTACATGGCCCATGTGTTCAACACCGCCAGCGATCATAATGTCACCGTCGCCATGCATAATGGCGCGCGCGGCATCGTGGATCGCTTGCATGGATGAACCGCACAGACGGTTCACGGTAACCGCTGATACCTGGTGTGGAATACCGGCAATCAATGCTGCGTTACGCGCAATGTTGAAACCTTGCTCTAGAGTCTGTTGTACACAACCCCAATAAATATCTTCTAATTCGTTAACGTCGACTTGCGGATTGCGCTCCAGCAAACCTTTCATTAAATGCGCCGATAAATCTTCGGCGCGAACATTGCGAAAAACACCGTTTTTCGAACGACCCATTGGGGTACGAATACAATCGACAATCACTACGTCTTTCATAAAATCCTCCGTTAGCGCTGCGCTACTGATTAACCGGCCAGGTATGATTTGCCTGACTTCGCCATGTCACGCAGGCCATCGGTTACTTGATACATTTCACCTAAGTGCGCGTACTTGTCGGCCAATGCAATAAACTTGTCGAGACCAACAGTTTCAAGGTAGCGGAATGGTCCACCACGGAATGGCGGGAAGCCAAGACCGTAAAGCAGCGCCATATCGCACTCAGCGGCACTGGCAACGATGCCTTCTTCTAAACAACGTACGCATTCGTTCACCATAGGCACCATGCAGCGCGCAATGATTTCATCGGCATCTAATTGCTTGTCGCCAATTGAAAGCATCTCGTAAACTTCAGGTGCTTTTTCTTTAGCAGGGCGACCTTTCTTGTCAACGCCGTAGTTGTAAAAGCCTTTGCCGTTTTTCTGACCAAAACGCTCAGCAGCAGCTAATTTTGCAATCGCACTACTGGTGTCACGCGGCATACGACTTGGGAAGCCCTCTGCCATCACGACAGTGCAGTGATCAGCCGTGTCGATGCCGACAACATCGGACAAGTATGCAGGACCCATTGGCCAGCCGAACTGACGTTCCATTACTTTGTCAATGCCAGCAAAATCAACGCCTTCATCAACCATACCTGCGAAGCCTGCAAGGTAAGGGAACAACACGCGGTTCACTAAGAAGCCTGGGCAGTCGTTCACCACAATTGCGGTTTTACCCATGCGCGTTGCGTAGGCAACCACCGCAGCAACCGTTTCATCAGAGGTTTTTTCGCCGCGAATCACTTCAACCAATGGCATTTTGTGCACTGGGTTGAAGAAGTGCATGCCGCAGAAGCGTGACGGGTCTTTCAAGTTTTTCGCTAGGCGGTCAATTGAAATGGTCGACGTGTTCGAGACGATAATCGTGTCATCATCCACCACACTCTCCATTTGCGCGAGTACTTTGCCTTTCACATCTGGATTTTCAACCACGGCCTCGACGACAATGTCGACGCCTTTCACGCCGTCATCTAATAACGTGGGAGTAATTGATGACAATACTTTGGCCATTTTCTTATGGTCCATACGGCCGCGTTCGACCAATTTACCAAGAATTTTGCTGGCTTCAGACATGCCCAAATCAAGTGCTTCTTGACGAATATCTTTCATCACTACCGGCACGCCTTTATAGGCTGATTGGTACGCTATGCCGCCGCCCATAATGCCGGCGCCAAGCACTGCTGCGCGCTTAATTTCTTTAGTTGCTAACTTGCCAGCTTTCTTAGCTTTGCCTTTCACTAATTGGTCAGCCATGAAGATGCCGACTTGTGCACGGCAAGCGTCGGTTTGGGTTAAGCCAACAAATGCAGCGTTTTCTGCATTCAATGCTTCTTCACGACCATGCTTGGCACCGTCTTCAACCGCTTTAATCGCTGCGTGTGGCGCTGGGTAGTGTTTACCAGCTTGTGCCGCTGCCATTGCTTTGGCGGTGACAAAGGTCATGGTAAGTTCAGTATCGTTCGCTTTTAACGGCTCGAGTTTCGGCTGACGTTTTGCGCGCCAATCTAAGTCGCCGCTTACTGCCGCTTTTACCATGCTCAGGGCTGCATCACGCAGTTTTTCTGGCATCACAACGGCGTCAACGAGGCCAATTTTGAGCGCATCTTCAGGCTTGTTATTTTTACCTGTGGTAATTAATTCCAGCGCGTTGTCAGGGCCAATAATGCGCGGTAAACGCATGGTGCCACCGAAGCCCGGAATCAAACCCAGTTTTACTTCTGGCAAGCCGATAACGGCGCTGGTGTCGACCACACGGTAATCACACGCAAGCGTCGCTTCACAACCACCGCCCAAAGCAAACCCAGCAACAGCGGCAACTGTTGGTACTGGCAAGTCTTCGAGCTGATCAAAAACGCGAGATGCTTTGGCAACCCAAACTTTGGTTTGCTCTACATCGGCAAATAATGTGAGGAATTCTGTAATGTCAGCACCTACAATGAATGTAGGCTTCGCACTGGTGACAATCACACCGCGCAGATCTTTGTTGTTGGCCAATTCAGTTAAAGCTTGGCTGAATTCTTCCAAGGTTTTCTGGTCAAACTTGTTCACAGAGCCTGCGGCTGCGAATTGAAGCTCGGCAATGCCGTCTTCTACAAATTCAACCCGAATGCTATCACCCTGATAAATCATATTCGGTCTCCTTGAGCGTTTACTGATAATCAGATTGCTTTCGGTTAAAGTGGTTCTTATAGTCGCCCTAGAGTTTGGCCTTATTGGGGCAAATTTTCAATGATTTTTTAAACGTGCGTTTGAATTATGTCGAAGTGGTATCAACAATTTTGTACGGTTTTACTGTGTGCGAGTAGTTTAGTTAGCGGTATTCACGCGAGTGAAGCGCAAACTGCTCAGGCTACTGCAAGCCCTATTGATGTGCGCGCACAACAACGCGAACTATTTTTAGAGGCGGAAGCGGCGTTAAAAAATCGTCAGTTAGACGACTATTCGCGCCTCATTGAAGCCTTAGGCGCATACCCTCTAGTACCTTATCTTGAAGCGGATTATATTCGTTTACTCGCCACTCCTAAAGATGATGCCCGGGTGAGTGAATTTCTCGATCAACACTACCTTTCGCCGTTAGGCTGGCAAGTTCGCTCGGTCTGGTTAGATAAACTGATGGACGACCATCATTACGAGCAGTTTCTGAGTTACTATGAGTATCCAGGAAGCATTCGTCACCAGTGTTTCGCTGTTTACGCACAACTCGCAACAGGTACGGGCGATACTGCGCCAATCTTACGGTTGGTGAATGATATTTGGCTAACAGGAGAGTCATTGCCGAAAGACTGCGACCCAGTTTTAGAAGCTTGGACAAATGCCGGCATGCGCACTGCCGATATGATTTGGCAGCGTATAGTGCTTGCTGCAGAGGGTGGTCAACATACTCTGATTCCCTATTTACAGAAATTACTGCCAGAAAACATGCAGTATCTAGCCGAGCATTATCATCGGGTGCGCCGCAACCCTGCTAATTTAACTCAAAGAAAATACTTATCCGGCGACTTCCCCAAGCACGAAACACAAATTGTAACCTATGGCTTAGGGCGGCTGATTTGGCGTGACCCAGATGTGGCGCTAGAGCTTATGGATAGCTTGCCTGCCCATATTAACTTCTCCGCTGAGCAATATTTGCTGTTACGGCAAACGTTCGCAGTCGCTTTAAGCTTAAAAGACCATGACCAAGCGAGTCGTTGGCTCGCTCGATTGGATGCGACCGAACATACTGATGCGACGTTGCACTGGCAACTTGCAGAGTGGTTGCGGGAGGGCGCTTGGACACAGATCATGAGCCTTGTTCCACGTTTACCAGACACTCAGCGCGAATCAGATCAGTGGCAATATTGGTTTGCTCGGTCGCTTGAGGCTCAAGGTTTTGGGCCGGTATCTAAGCAAATTTTTGAACGTCTAGCGCAACAACGTAGCTATTATGGTTTCTTGGCAGCAGCAAAACTAAAACAGTCGTTGTCGCTCAGTCGCGAGGCGCTCGAACTGCCTCCAGAACAAATCAGCCGTGTACGGCAGCTGCCGGGTGTGCAGCGCGCATACGAGTTGCGGGCGTTGGACAGAGGGCTCGATGCGCGACGTGAATGGAATAGCTTACTTGAACATTTACCACCCGATGATCAGCGGGCTTTGGCTGTTATTGCCAGTGATTGGGGCTGGCATGATCAAGCGATTTATACGCTTGGCACATTGGGTGAGTACGATGCGATTGCACAGCGCTTTCCGACTGCCTATCTGGAAGAACATCAGCAGTTTTCCGATGCCGCGAATATTGATGTGAATTGGGCATTAGCAGTGTCGCGGCGTGAAAGTGCGTTCCGTGACGATGCACGATCACACGCCGGTGCCTACGGCCTCATGCAATTACTCCCGAGCACCGCTAACTTAGTTGAACGTCGTGATGTTAGCGTGCACGAGCTATTTAATCCGTCGTACAATATCCGTCTTGGTACACGATACCTTGCAGACTTGCAGCGCCGCCTAGGCGATAATTGGATCTTGGCAACAGCGGCGTATAATGCAGGCATTTATCGCGTTTATGATTGGCTTCCGGCACAACCTATGGAAGTTGACCGTTGGATTGAGCTGATTCCTTACGCAGAAACGCGAAATTATGTGAAGAATGTATTGGCCTATCAGCAAATTTACCGCACGTTACGTGAGAACGAGCTGCAACCCGAATTATTTGGTGAGTTAGTGCCGATGCAAATTAGTGGCGCACAGCTCAAACGTTAGGAAAGCTATGAGTGGATATCGGGTACCGAGCGCACCGGCAACCCATGAAGTGATTATCAAAAATAGTCGCTTTATTGCTTCGGCACGCCATGTGGAATCAGCCGCAGAACATCAGCAGCATATCCGCGACTGCCAGCAACAATGGCCTGGCGCAAGTCACTATTGCACCGCAGCGCTTTATGCAGCGCCAACTGATAGCCAAAAGTACGCGATGAGTGACGATGGTGAGCCTTCAGGTACAGCGGGAAGACCAATGTTTCACGTGCTACAAAGTAGCGGCATCGGCGAAATCTCGGTGGTCGTTACACGTTATTTCGGTGGTGTAAAGCTGGGCACCGGCGGTTTGCAGCGCGCCTATAGTCAAGCGGTAAGCGACGTGGTTAAAGTTTTGACTTGTCATGAAAAAGTACTACGCAAAGCGGCTCAGATAAACTACGATTATGCAGACCAAAGTGTGGTTTCGCATATGCTGCAACAATATGATGCAGAGATTACAGCGCAGCAATTTACAGCGCATGTTGAAGCGACGTTAGCGGTTGTGGCTAACACTGCACTTGAACTGCAATCCGACATAAAAAATGCTACGCAAGGGCGCGTAGTCATCACAATTATAAAATGAGGACGGCTAGTGCGCTTTCGCGGCATACTTCGTATTCTAGGATTACTGATTTGTCTATTTAGTGCGACATTGATCCCACCTGGTATCGTCGCGCTAATTTACGAAGACGGTGGTGGCGTTGCCTTTTTGCTGGCGTTTATTGTCAGTATTATCGTCGGCTTTTTGGTCTGGTATCCCAATCGCAATGAACGTTCTGACCTTAAGGTTCGTGATGGCTTTTTGCTCACCGTATTATTTTGGACGGTACTTGGCTCGGTAGGGATTCTGCCATTATGGTTTACCGCAGAAGTGCCGCTGTCGATTACCGATGCTGCGTTTGAGTCGTTTTCAGGGCTCACGACAACCGGCGCAACTATTCTCACTGGTATTGAACACCTCCCACACAGTATTCTTTTTTACCGCCAGCAGCTCCAGTGGTTGGGTGGTATGGGTATTATCGTACTTGCGGTGGCAATACTGCCAATGCTCGGCATTGGCGGCATGCAGCTGTATCGGGCAGAAATTCCAGGGCCACTAAAAGATGCGAAAATGACACCGCGTATTGCGGATACCGCGAAGCATCTTTGGTATATCTACGTTGCTTTAACCGCCGTTTGCGCGATTGCCTATAAACTTGCTGGAATGGGGTGGTTCGATGCCATTGGCCACGCTTTTTCGACCATTGCTGTCGGCGGCTTCAGCACTTACGATGCCAGTATGGGGTATTTTGATAGCTCGCTGATTAACACCATTTGTGTGGTGTTTTTACTCCTGTCATCAATTAATTTCGCGGTGCACTATGCGGCAATCACCGGCCGTTCGCTGTGGGGCTACTTTAAAGACCCGGAAGCGCGTGGGTTTATATTCATTCAAGTGGTTTTGATCATCGTCGTGTTCATGACGGTGCTGGTGCACAAAGTTTTTGATAATACCGAAATCGCCTTCAATCAAGCGATGTTTCAAGCCGTATCCATCAGTACTACGGCAGGCTTTGCAACGGCAGATTTTGCCAGTTGGCCGCTATTTCTTCCCATTCTTTTAATCTTCGCGAGTTTCATAGGTGGTTGCGCAAGTTCAACAGCTGGTGGTTTAAAAGTAGTGCGCGTTTTGCTGCTTTTCCGCCAAGGGGTACGTGAACTGAACCGGTTGGTGCATCCGCAGGGCATGTACTCGGTAAAACTAGGGCAGCGTATTGTGCCGCCGCGGGTGGTAGAGGCGGTTTGGGGATTTTTCGCCGCTTACGCACTGGTGTTTGTCGTGATTATGCTAGGGCTATTGGCAACGGGCCTTGACGATATTACGGCTTTTTCGGCAACAGCCGCCTGCCTTAATAACTTAGGCCCTGGTCTTGGCGAAGTCGCTGCTAACTACGCGGGTATTTCGGATACCGCCAAATGGCTGCTCGTGGTCGCGATGTTGTTTGGACGCCTCGAAGTGTTCACTATCTTGGTGTTATTAACGCCGACCTTCTGGCGTAGTTAGAAGAATAGGGCGCTTGGTTGGAACAGGCGCTCCACTTCGCGAATATACTTCTTATCAACCAAGAACAGAATAACGTGGTCATCGGCCTGTAATACCGTATCATCGTGAGCAATCAGTACTTCATTCCCACGCACAATTGCACCAATGGTTGTGCCTGGCGGCAGCTTGATTTCATCAATGGTTTTACCGATAACTTTTGAGGTCTTTTCGTCACCGTGCGCTATGGCCTCAATCGCCTCTGCAGCGCCCTTGCGAAGTGAGTAAGCGTTTACTATGTCGCCTTTTCGAATCAACGATAGCAGCGCTGAAACTGTTGCGCGTTGCGGCGAAATAGCAATGTCGATAACGTTGTCTTGCACAAGATCAACATAGGCCTGGCGCTGAATCAGCACCATGGTTTTCTTGGCCCCTAGTTTTTTTGCTAACATCGCGGACATGATGTTTGCTTCGTCATCGTTGGTTACCGCAATAAACACATCCATATCTTCAATATGTTCTTCCGTGAGCAAGCGCTCATCAGACGCATCGCCTTGCAAAATCGTGGTGTTTTGTAAGCTTTCGTTGAGTGCTTCGGCGCGCTCTTTATTGTGTTCAATCAGTTTGACGCGATGGTTTTCTTCTAACAGTGCGGCAAGGCCAGCACCAACATTACCGCCACCAGCAATCATCACGCGGCGATATTGATGCTCAAGCTTTTGCATTTCTTCCATCACCATCCGCACGTAACGGGTGTCGGCAATAAAGAAAATTTCATCGCCGGCCTCGATAATGGTTGTCCCCATCGGTTTAATGGCTTGGCCCTGACGAAATATTGCCGCAACCCGCGTTTCCACATTTGGCATGTGGCTTTTTAGCGTTGATATCGCATGACCAACGAGTTTACCGCCATAATAGGCACGAACGGCAACGAGACTGGCGCGACCGCTAGCAAACTCCATCACTTGTAAGGCGCCTGGATAATCGACGAGACGTTTAATATAGTGAGTCACCTGTTGCTCAGGCGAAATCAGATGGTCGACGGGGATGTCGTCTTTGTGAAATAGCTTATCTTTGTAATCGCTGTATTCCTGTGACCGAATCCGAGCAATTCGTTTCGGTGTGCGATAAAGCGTGTAAGCAATTTGGCACGCTAACATGTTGGTTTCGTCACTTGGCGTAACCGCAATCAGCATGTCGGCGTCTTCGCATCCCGCTTGTCGCAGCACGCGTGGGTGCGAAGCATGGCCTTCTATGGTACGAATATCGTGAAGTTCAGACAGGGCTTCAAGGCGACCCTTGTCGGTATCAACAACGGTAATATCGTTATCTTCGCCGACCAAGTTTTCTGCTAACGTGCCGCCAACTTGTCCACCGCCTAAAATCACTATTTTCATTTGCGCTTTTCCAGTTTTGCGTAATAAAACCCGTCGCCATTATTGTCACCGGGTAACCATTGCCACTCTACTGCGCCATCGGGTTTCGTTGCAACTGCTATTGCATCCGAATGTGCTTGTTTAAATGCTTCAATTTGCGATGTATTTTCTTCAGCTAGTATAGAACATGTCGCATAAAGTAGGGTGCCGCCCGGCTTCAGCGTTGGCCATAAAGCGTTAAGAATTTGCTGTTGAATATGCACTAGCTCAGCAATATCGCTATCGCGACGGAGCCATTTTATATCTGGATGACGACGGATAACACCGGTAGCTGAACACGGTGCATCGAGTAAAATCCGGTCAAACAGCTGACCATTCCACCACTCGGTATTCGTCGCATCGGCTTGGCGCACTTCAGCGTTAAGCTTTAATCGCTTTAAATTATCATGGACACGCTGCAATCGTGGCGCATCGGCATCAATCGCAAGTACTTGGGCCTCTGGTTGTTGCTCTAAAATATGAGCGGTTTTACCACCTGGCGCCGCACAGCAATCGAGAATGCGCTCGCCGGCTTGCGCGTTGAGCAACCAAGCGGCATGTTGCGCTGCAATATCTTGAACTGAAACCCAACCATCTTGAAAGTGCGGTAACTGTTGCACATCAACTGCCTGAACAAGCTGGATAGCGGTTTCGAGTGGTGCTTCGGTTATTGCTTCTATCCCGGCGTCGCTGAGTAATTGCAGGTATTCGGCACGATTCGTATAGCGTGAATTGATTCGCAACCACATAGGGGCTTGCCCGTTGTTAGCGGTAAAAATTGCTTCAGCCTGCGCAGGATAATGTTGTGTAATTAGGTCAGACAACCAACGCGGATGATTGTGCAGGAGCGCTGGTTTACGAGCGAGTTGTTGCTGTAACTCTGGCAGTTGACGTTGCAGATTGCGCAGCACGCCATTGACCAAGCCTTTTTGCTTGCCGCGCTTAAGTAATACCGCAGCATCAACGGTTGCCGAAACTGCAGCATGTTCAGCAGAGCCCATGTAGACCAGCTGATACGCACCAACGAGGAGCAAACTGTGCAGAATCTTGAGTTCGCCTTTCAACGGCTTGCTGATTAACTCGCCCACCATGAAGTTAAGCGCTGGTAAATATCGCAGTGTGCCGTAGGCTAGCGCCTGCGCCATGCCTTTATCGCGTGGCTCCAAGTGTTTATTTAAACTGGGTAGTGCTTGGCTGAGTGAGCGCCCCTGTTCCACAACTTGAAACACGGCCTGCGCAGCAACAGCGCGACTCTCGGCTCCGGGGCGCACGTTACGGTGCGTCATGATTTTACCTGAGGGAGCGTCGTACCCGGCGTAAACCAATCACTGCGCCCATTGAGGAAGTCGGCGGCCGGCATTGGTTTCTTACCTGCTGGCTGTAATTCAAGTAGCCGCAAAGCCCTATCGGTGGTTTGTACCACGACACCATGTTTATCCGCTTGCAAGATTGTACCTGGCGCTGCGTTTGCGCCAGCGACGACATCGGTACGCCAGACTTTGACGATTTCACCGTTATCGCAAGCGAGCCAACAAATCGGCCAAGGATTAAAGGCGCGTACCCAGCGCTCAAGCGCTACCGCCGGCTGCTGCCAATCTAATTGCGCTTCTTCTTTGCTAAGTTTCTTAGCATAAGTCGCTTGCGCGTCGTCTTGCACAACAGCAGTTTGTTGTAAGCGCTCTAAATCGTGCAGAGCGTCGCATAACGCTTTGGGGCCTAATTCAGCCAGCTTGCTATAAAGCGTCTCTGACGTATCGGTGGGTAAAATAGGCAATCGGGCTTCGAGTAACACCGGACCAGTATCTAAACCTGCTTCCATCTGCATGACAGCCACGCCAGTTTCGTGATCACCGGCCCATAGTGCTCGTTGTATCGGGGCGGCACCACGCCAGCGCGGCAGCAATGAACCGTGCACGTTGACGCACCCGAGTCTTGGCGTATCTAAAACGACTTGTGGCAACAATAACCCGTAAGCCACCACCACCATCACATCGGCGCGATAATTGGCTAACGTTGCTTGCGCATCGGCTTGCTTGAACGACTCGGGCTGCTCAACCGGAAGCGCGTGCTGCAGCGCGAGTTGTTTTACTGGGCTGGCTTGTAGTTTTTTGCCGCGACCGGCGGGGCGGTCGGGCTGGGTATAGACAGCAACAACATCAATGTTGGTCGCGTCGATTAATGCCGCCAAGTGCTGCGCCGCAAAATCTGGCGTGCCAGCAAAAACGACTTTCAGCTTATTCGGCATGCAGACGCGCTTCTTTTTCGAGTTTTTTACGAATACGGTCGCGTTTTAGCGGCGACAAGTAGTCGACGAACAGCTTACCATTGAGATGATCGAGTTCGTGTTGAATGCAGATGGCCAGTAAACCTTCAGCAGTGAGTGAAAACTCTTCACCGTTTTTATCGAGAGCTTTAACCGTGACTTTACCGGCGCGTTCTACTTTTGCGTAAACGCCTGGGAACGATAAACAGCCTTCTTCATTGGTGAAATGGCCTTCTTGTGCTGTAATCTCTGGGTTAATAAACACCAGTGGTTCGTTCTGATCTTCACTACAGTCAGCAACGAATAGGCGACGGTGAATATCAACTTGGGTGGCAGCAAGGCCCACGCCATTGGACTCGTACATGGTTTCAAACATGTTGTCGATGTCCGCTTTGAGGGCGTCGTCAACTTGCTGAATTGGTTGTGCGACGGTGCGTAATCGCTCGTCTGGATATTTTAAAATTGTTAATTTACTCATAACCTTTCATTCGCTAGTTTCATCTTGCGTGATTTTAACGTAATTTGGGGATGAACACACGGTTTTACAACGGAGCTTAAGATGACCAAATGGCAATTACCGGCGATTGCGCTAATCGGTTTTCTGCTAGGCACACCACAGCATGTTGCCGTGGCGCAGTCGACTACCGCAGAACAAACAAAAGGCGACGTGCTGTCGTTGCGTGAGGACGCGCCGCAGGAATATGTTGTCAAAAAGGGTGACACGCTGTGGGATATTTCCGAGTTGTATTTAAATGACCCGTGGTACTGGCCTGAACTCTGGCGCATTAACGAAGACGTCAAAAACCCGCATTTAATTTATCCAGGTGATCGGTTATTGCTGATTTGGGTTGATGGCAAGCCGCAACTGACTCGAAAAGAATACCGCGCGTTATTGCCGCAGGGCGAGATAAAAGACAAGGGCGAGCCGATTCCAACGTTTTCACGCGAGATGCTGGCGCCATTATTGACCGAACACCGACTGCTTAGCGGCAATAAGCTTAGCGGGCTGCCGCAGATTCTTGGCGATAACCGTGGTGCGCCACGCGTGAACGGCATGTTACCGGTGTTTATCAAAGGCGCCGTTGAGAAAACGACTTATAGCGTGTTCACGCCAGTTGAGCGCATCGATCAGGGCGAGTTATTACGCTATGTTGGCGACGTGGACGTCACCTACAATGGTGGTGATATAGCCGAAGGTGAACTAAGCCGTATTCAACGAGAAATTCGCCGCGGTGACTACTTGTTAGAAGCCAAACCTTTAAATTTGCCGGCTGTGATTACGCCAACCTCTGGCGCCAATACCGATGGCCAGGTCATCGCTTCGCTCAACTCACGAAAAGAGCAAGGTAAATACGATGTTGTTGTGCTCAACAAAGGTGCGCAGCATGGTGTTGCTGTAGGACAGATGTATCAAGCGATTCGTCCGGGCTCAACTATTTTTGTTGAGGGCGAAGAAATAAGCTTGGTGAATTACTATAAACCAGCAGACGATTTATCACGTTTTTGGCGCAACACGGTGCAATTACCAGCGTCAGCGACGGCTGAGATGATGGTACTTGAAGTACAAGATGAAACCAGCTTCGCGATAGTGTTGCGCTCACGCGAGTGGCTGTCGGTAGGTGATTACTATATTCCTAAGCAACTCTAAAACACGAGTCGTCTTAATCAACAATCGGAGGTTATCAGCATGGATGCTGAAACCGCAACGACGTTACTGGCGCTTGCCAGTGCGCCGAGCAAACATCGGAAGTTTTTACGTAGCCTAAGTTCGTTTGAACAAATTTCAGCTCATGCGAAGTGGCCCGATGCGAATCTTGTTCCTGCTCGTATCGAGCGATTACGGCTATGGGCTGAGCAGCCCAATTGTTATGCTATTCATTTGCGTGACCCACGCTATCCAGAAACGTTACGACATATTCATGACCCACCGTTAGTGCTATTCGCGCAGGGTGACTTGAGTTGTTTGAATGCCATGAGTGTTGCCATTATTGGCAGTCGCAACGTGTCGCCAGTGGGGCAGCATACTGCGGATTATTTTGCGCGCGGTTTGGCGCGTTCAGGTGTGGTTGTCAGCAGTGGGCTTGCGCTGGGTATTGATGGCGCTGCGCACCGTGGCGCTTTAGATGAAGGAAAAACTTTAGCGGTATTGGCAGCTGGCCCGGATGTTTACTACCCGTCGCGCAATCGGCAATTGCAGCAGCAAATCATGCAATCAGGATTAGTGGTGACTGAGTTTGCGCCAGGCACGCCGGCAAAACGTGATCATTTCCCGCGTCGAAATCGAATCTTAAGCGGACTTTCTAAATTAGTTCTCGTGATTGAGGCGAAACTTTATAGCGGTACGATGATCACGGCAGGGCTGGCGCGAGAGCAACAAAAAACGATTATGGCAGTACCCGGTTCAATCTGGGATGCGGCATTTACGGGGAGCTTTAAGCTATTGCAAGAAGGAGCCGGTATTGCAGTTTGTGTGAATGATATTCTCCATGAGTTGAATTTGCCAGAACTGCCCCCATCTCAATTGTCAGAAAAACATCATCAAATAAATTCGAAACGAAGCTTGGCAAACCGCCAATTGTTGGCTAATGTGGGATCAGAGGTCACCTCAATAGACACCATTGTGGCGCGCAGTGGACTGCCGGTTGCGATTGTTACAGAGCAGTTGGTGTTGTTAGAGCTTGAGGGCAGTGTGGTCTCAGTATCAGGCGGTTATATAAAAATGGGGAGGCGCTAACGATGTTTGATATCCTCATGTACTTGTTCGAGAACTATATACATTCGGACATGGAGGTTGTAGTTAACCACGACGAGCTAACTGACGAACTCACCCGCGCTGGTTTCCATCGCCAAGAGATTCATAAAGCACTCGCTTGGTTAGAACGCTTGGCTGACTTACAAGACAGCCAAACCTCACCGTATGTCAATAAGTCTGAGAGCAAAAGTACACGGGTCTTTACGGCCGATGAAGTTGCGCGACTGGATTGTGCCAGCCGTGGTTTTTTAATGTACCTAGAGAGCCTTGGGGTATTGGACTTCACAACTCGCGAAATGGTTATTGACCGAGTGATGGAGCTCGACACCCAACAGTTTACGCTCGACGATTTGAAATGGGTTGTGCTGATGGTGCTGTTTAATGTACCAGGCCACGAAGACGCCTATGATCAAATGGAAGGCTTACTGTTTGAGGAACCCGAGGGTTTATTGCATTAAATGACCGATAACTTCTTGGAACCACAGTCGCTGGGCGTGCCTTGCCCCCGGTGTCAGCGCGATCTGCAACTCAAAAAGGGCCGTTATGGCTTATTTGTTGGTTGTAGCGGTTATCCCGACTGCGATTATATGACCGCGGCTGATTTTGACCCTGGTACCGATGCGCCTTGTCCAGTTTGCCAAACCGGTAAACTGGTGCAGAAAACGAGCCGTTTTGGTAACTCGTTTTACGCTTGTGACCATTATCCTACATGTAAATACTCGGTGAACTTACCGCCAGTGGCCCAACCTTGCCCAACCTGTCAATTTCCACTGCTATTGAAAAAGAAAACAGCAGCTGGCGAACGGCTGATTTGCGCAAATGATTCCTGTGATTACAAATCTTCGTTAAAATAGCCCAACTTTCACAAATAATCCGGCATTTTGAAGTATTGGAAGAGACCACCGACATGACTGAACAAACAGATCCATGGTTATTGGCGAAGCAAGCGTTCGCTAGCGGCGAATTGCTGGCGTACCCCACCGAAGCAGTATTTGGTTTGGGTTGTGACCCGCGTAACGGCGCTGCGGTTAATAAATTACTGCAAGCGAAACAGCGTCCGCAAGAGAAAGGACTGATCTTACTCGCCGCCGATTATAGTCAATTGGTGGGTTTTGTTGCCGATCATAAAATTCCACAGGATAAACGGTTCAGCGTATTTTCTAATTGGCCGGGCCCAGTCACCCTGTTATTACCAGCGGCAGATAACGTGCCGGAATGGTTGCGCGGCGCGCACGATCAAATCGCTGTGCGCGTTACTGCCCATGAACCCGCTCGCCAGCTCTGTAAAGCACTCGGCAGTGCTATTGTTTCAACTAGTGCGAATATTTCGGGACAACCTGCGCTGACCACAGCATCAGAGGTGCGCGAAACCTTTGGCGACAATATCGCTTGGGTCATGGATGCGCCAACCGGCGGTGCACTGAAACCTTCGCGGATTATCGACCCATTGACGAACAAGGTTATTCGGGATTAAGCATGCATGATTCGATGTTAGAACAGGTCAATCACTACCTGAAAAGTTTGCAAGACAAAATCTGTGATGAACTTGAGCAAGCTGACGGTAAGAGTACCTTTAAAGAGGAAGCTTGGCAGCGCCCAGGTGGCGGTGGTGGTCGCTCGCGCGTGTTGCGCGATGGTGCTGTGCTAGAGCAGGGTGGCGTCGGCTATTCACATGTTTTCGGCGAGCAAATGCCGGCATCGGCAACCGCACACCGACCAGAGCTTGCCGGACGAAATTTCAATGCGTGCGGGGTGAGCTTGGTGATGCATCCGCGCAATCCCTACGTACCCACTAGTCACGCCAATGTTCGTTTTTTTATTGCTGAAAAAGAGGGTGCTGAGCCGGTTTGGTGGTTTGGGGGTGGGTTTGATCTCACCCCGTTTTACCCATTTGATGATGATATCAAACACTGGCATCAGGTTGCTTACGACGCGCTGAAGCCGTTTGGTGATGAGCTCTATCCTAAGTTTAAGAAGTGGTGTGATGATTATTTTTGGCTGAAACACCGCGACGAAACTCGCGGCGTTGGTGGCCTATTTTTTGATGATTTAAACCAGCGTGGATTTGACGAAAGCTTCGCAATTATGCGCGCTGTGGGTGATGCCTATCTTGAGGCTTACCTGCCAATTATTGCTCGTCGCAAAGACACCCCATATGGTGAACGCGAGCGGGAGTTTCAGCTGTATCGTCGCGGTCGCTACGTTGAATTCAACCTCGTTTGGGACAGAGGAACGCTGTTTGGTTTGCAAACGGGTGGACGCACTGAGTCAATACTCATGTCAATGCCGCCGCTAGCGCGTTGGGAATATGGTTATCAACCTGAATCAGGCAGCCCCGAAGCAAAACTTTATACGGACTATTTACGCCCGCGTGACTGGTTAACTGAGCTTTAGTCGGTATTAATCATATGATGCGCCAATTGCGTAAAGCGTTGGCGCAGTTGCATTTTGAGTAACTCGTCGTCAACTTGTTCATCAAGCACTTGGTACATACACAGCAACCACTGATCGCGCAATTTTACGTCAATGGTAAAGGGCATGTGACGAGCACGTAAGCGCGGATGACCATACTTTTCTTCGAATAGTTGCGGACCACCGAACCAGCCACTTAAAAACTCATAAAATTTCTGGCGAATTGCGGTCATTGGCTGTGGGTGAATGGCTAACAAATCTTTTGCGCGTGGGTCACTCTCCATGACATCATAAAATCTCTCTGCCATGGCGCGAACTGCTGTTTCACCGCCAAGCTGGTCATAAATTGATTTTGGGCCTGTGCCCTTACGAAGGAAGTTAAACATGGCGATATATACTGTCTTTGGGAATCCGATTGCGCATAGTTTATCACCCCAAATACACCAAGCCTTTGCTCAGCAGAGCGGGGTAGAACTGAATTACACGCGTAGTTTAACATCACAGGCTCGCTTTCGCCGAGCAGTTGCAGAGTTTTTTCGACATGGTGGTGCTGGCGCCAATGTCACCGTGCCATTTAAGCAACAAGCTTTTGAACTGGTCACTTATGTCACCGCGCGCGCACAACAAGCAGGTGCTGTGAACACTTTGGTGCCGTTAGGCTACGGCCAATTGCTTGGCGATAACACCGATGGAATTGGTCTGGTTCGTGATTTACAACGCAATTTAGGGCAGACTCTTGCTCACCGCGATGTGGTTATTTTGGGAGCTGGCGGCGCGGCACGTGGCATCATTGCACCCTTGCTGGAGCAGGAGCCCAGTAGCTTAATCATTGCCAACCGCACTGAGGAAAAGGCCCAAATTTTGGTTGAACAGTTTGCCAACTCAAAACTTCAAGCGTGTCGCTTTTATGAATTAGCGATTCCAACCGGAGCGATCGTGATTAATGCAACCAGCGCCAGTCTCGCTGGTGAGAAACTTCCCGTAGCACCCACCGAGTTAGCGCATGCTACCTGTGCTTACGACATGGTTTACGGCGCACAACCAACCGTATTTATGCAGCAAGCACAGCAAGCCGGCGTTTCAGTCATGAATGATGGATTAGGTATGCTGGTTGAACAAGCAGGCGCGGCATTTCAAATGTGGCATGAAGGCGCTGAACTAGATACGCAGAAAGTTATTCAGGAAATACGTGAAAGGCTCGTTGGTTGACGTTTAGTCGCGCAAAACAATATCAGGACTGAGGTCGACGTCGCCCTCATGATTGACCGTGGCGAACTCACTGCCACGCCGAACTACCGCCGTTGGGCCGTCTTCGGTGTTACGAATAAAGGCTAAGTCAAAGCCGAATTTTTGTAACTGATAAACCCCAAATTTTTGGTCCATCGACAATCGATCCCACCACTCCGACTGGTTCAGAGCAATGCGACGCCGCTCAAACTCCTCGAGTTGGCGCAGCTCATCTTTTGTCAACTTCATCGATTCTATTTCCATGGGGCCACGTTTGGTTAAGTATTCATCAGTAACTAGCATCATATAGATAGTACTCATTCAACACTAGTTCAGATTGCTTTTGCAAGAACTATGACAAGCAGTATATAGAAAAAGTAAGACGATGTTGATTCCTTTTACGCATATGGCTTTTTGATAACGCGCAAAAATTGTTCTAAGAAAATCGCATTTGGCACTAGCAATCGCCGATTAATGTGATAGTCTTCTATTTCGATTCAACTAGAATTGACAGAGCACGCCGTTACCTTCCAAGTATGTGCTAAAAATCAGTTTCCACAACTGAACCAAAATAAGAATAAAACGCTGTCAGGGATTCAGATGTACTGCGAAGCCCTTGTTTTTCAAGACGTTTATCAAATCTAAGTCACCAGAGATCTATGATCTTTCACTGGTGAGCCTTGTCGTTTTCAACAGACTTATCCACAGCCTTTTCACAGTTTGCTCAACGGCGCCAAGTGGCGAAGATCGCGAACCTGTGGCATGCTACACAGCAATTCTTAGTCGCAAATTTTGAGATTGCATCCATGGCAACAGCAACACCATCAGTACCCGAAAACCCGTTCATTCTCGTAGACGGTTCATCGTATTTATTTCGAGCATTTTATGCGCCCCCGCACTTGACCAATTCGGCAGGTGAGCCGACGGGTGCAATATACGGTGTCGTCAACATGCTCAGAAGCCTTTTGAAAAAATATAAGCCGTCGCATATGGCGGTGGTGTTTGATGCCAAGGGTACGACATTTCGCAATGAAATTTACGCTGAATACAAAGCTCATCGTCCGCCGATGCCTGACGATTTGCGTCAACAGATTGAACCGTTGCATCAAATCGTCAAAGCGCTCGGGCTTCCGCTACTGTGCATAGATGATGTTGAGGCCGATGATGTGATTGGCACTTTAGCCGAGCAAGCGGGAAAAGAGGGGCGATTTACCCTAATTAGCACCGGCGATAAAGATATGGCGCAGTTAGTAAATGATCACGTCATGCTAATTAACACCATGACTGACACGTTATTGGATTATGACGGTGTAGTGGCCAAGTATGGTGTGAAGCCAGAGCAGATGATTGATCTCCTGTCATTGATGGGAGACAGCTCAGATAATATTCCAGGATTGCCTAAAGTAGGCGAGAAGACAGCGTTAGCAATGTTACAAGGCATGGCGTCTATCGATGCGATGTTGGCGGACCCAGACGCAATCGCTAAGTTGGATTTTCGTGGTGCGAAAACCATGCCTGATAAGCTTCGCGAAAATACGGATATTCTGTTGTTATCGCGCGAGTTGGCAACAATTAAACTCGATGTCCCGTTGGAATTGCGTCCTGACCAGCTGACGATTCAGCCAGCGAATCGAGATGAGCTTATTCAGCTTTATAAACAGTGCGAATTCCGCCGTTGGCTAGCAGAAGTGATGGATGAAGGTGCGGTCACGGACCAAGTGTTGGGACACGAACAACCGACGGCGTCTAATAATGATACACCAGTGAGTCATGACGACTACGAAACGGTGACGACCGAAGCGCGTTTTAAGCACTGGTTGAAGGAACTAGAGCAAGCGGAATACTTCGCTTTTGATACTGAAACAACCAGCTTAAATTACATGGAAGCTGAACTCGTGGGTCTCTCGTTTGCCATCAAGCCTGGTCAAGCTTGTTACATTCCAGTCGCTCACGATTATCCTGGCGCGCCTGAGCAACTCGATCGTGCTTGGGTACTCGAACAGCTAAAACCGCTACTTGAATCGAAGCAGCCGAAGTTAATTGGTCAAAACTTAAAATACGATAGCCATATACTGCGCCGTTACAACATTCGTGTGGGCGCCATTCATAACGACACCATGCTGGCGTCGTATGTATTTAATAGTGTTGGCTCGCGTCACGATATGGACAGTTTGAGTTTGCAGTATTTAGGTCACAAAGCGATTTCGTTTGAAGACATTGCTGGCAAAGGCGCGAAGCAATTAACCTTTAATCAAATCGGCTTAGATCAAGCCGCCCCTTATGCGGCAGAAGATGCTGATGTCACTTTACAGCTGCATCACAAGCTTTGGCACGAAGTAAGCCAAGCGAAGTCGTTATTGAATGTTCTGCAAACCATTGAGCTGCCCTTATTACCGGTGCTGGTAGATATGGAGCAGCGTGGGGTACAAATTGACGCCCCGTTACTGGCAAAACAGAGTCATGAAATCGCAATGGAGCTGCAGCAGCTCGAGAAAAAAGCTTACGACATTGCTGGTGAGGAATTTAATCTGAGTTCAACCAAGCAATTACAGACGATTTTGTTCGACAAACTGCAATTACCAGTGCTGAAAAAAACGCCAAAGGGTGCACCTTCAACGGCCGAAGAGGTGTTACAAGAATTAGCACTCGATTATCCGCTACCGGATGTCATTATGCGTCATCGCGGATTGAGTAAACTGAAGTCAACGTACACGGACAAGTTACCGAAAATGGTCAATCCGCGCACGCATCGCATCCATACCTCATATCACCAAGCAGTCACAGCGACCGGGCGGTTGTCATCGAGCGATCCGAACCTCCAGAACATTCCGATTCGTACTGAAGCGGGGCGCCGTGTTCGCCAGGCTTTTACTGCGCCGGCCGGTTATAAGATTATGGCGATTGACTATAGCCAAATTGAGTTGCGCATTATGGCACATCTGTCGCAAGACCCAGCGCTGGTTGAAGCGTTCTCAAAAGGTAGAGACATTCACAAAGCGACAGCCTCAGAGGTGTTTGGTGTGGCATTAGAGCAGGTCACGAGTGAACAACGCCGCCGTGCCAAAGCGGTTAACTTTGGTCTGATTTACGGTATGTCTGCGTTTGGGCTTGCGCGTCAGCTCGATATTCCTCGCCAAGAAGCACAAGATTATATGGATAAATATTTTGACCGATTCCCAGGCGTATTGAAGTACATGGAAGACACCCGAGCGCAAGCGAAGCGTGACGGTTACGTTGAAACAATTTATGGGCGCCGTTTGCAACTTCCAGAGATTAAGTCGCAGAACGGGATGCGTCGTAAGGCGGCTGAGCGAGCGGCAATCAACGCACCTATGCAAGGAACAGCAGCTGATATTATTAAGCGCGCCATGATTGCTGTGGCGGACTACATTAATACACAGGTACCTAAAGAAGATGTGCATATGATCATGCAAGTGCACGATGAATTGGTTTTTGAAGTACGAGATGACAAAGTGTCCGAATATCAGCAAAAGCTTGCCGAGATCATGGAGCAAGCCGCGGAACTTAAGGTGCCGTTAATTGCCGAAGCAGGTGTTGGGAACAACTGGGACGAGGCGCACTAAAAATAATTTCAGAAAAATGAAAAATTTTTTGAACTATTTTTTGAACAGCCAGTCTGAATCAGTGAAAGGCGCATTAAACGAATCGAGTTCGTTTGTCATTACCTTTCTGAGATGTTCTCTCCCTGGATTGTAAGAACTTTTGCCCGGCTTCATGCCGGGCTTTTTCTTTCTATAGCCCAAACGTTTATGCGGTCGGTGCAACGCGAGGTTTTCGAGCGCGGCGATTCGCAATAAATACACCCGCTAAAATAGCCGCCATGCCAACAGCGTGCTCAACCAAGAACGGCTCACCATCAATGACCCCGAGTATTAATGCAACAATCGGAATGAGATAAGTAACAGAGCTTGTGAATGTGGTATCTGTCATTTTTACGACGGTATTAAAAATTACCAATGCCATTGCCGTGCCGACAACACCGAGGATTAAAATGGCCGAGAGCGAGAAGTATGCGTCGGGCTGGGTTCCGAGTTGCTCAATAAACGGTGTAGCGAATAGCAAATAAACTAATGCCGGAGGAGCCACGAGAAACAGACTAACCCCAGTAATCGTGAGCGCGCCTAAATCAGGTATATGATGCTTAATCAGGTTAAGATTTATGCCGTAGCAAATCGTTGCCACAACAATTAGCAAAGCGTAAGTATTGAATTGAAATTCACCACTCGCATTAGCGGTAATCAAAATAACCGTACCTGCCAAGCCTATCAAAACCCCAATCCATTGCTGTACCACGACGATTTGATGAAAAACGAGTACGCCTATCAACAACGTGGCCAACGGAGTAAAGGTATTAAGCACACCAGTCACACCGCTCGGTAGCTCTGTTTGAGCAAAAGCAAATAAAAAAGCCGGGATAAAACTACCCACTAAACCCACGGAAATGAGCTTCGGCCAGTGGTGACGTTGAACGGTTTTAAAACGTTGCATTAAAAACGGCAACAGCACAAAGCCCGCTGAGGCAATGCGAATAGCCGCGAGTTGATCAGGCCGAAATGCAATCAGACCTTTTTTGATCAAAATAAACGAGCTGCCCCAAATCATAGCGAGCAGCAATAGTAATAACCAAGCTTTTAATGGTGGCGTTTCATTCTGCTGCATCGGTGTTAACCGTTGCGTCTGCTGGCGTGTTGAGCCAGTTAGAGAGAATGACTTCAACTTGCGGAAGGCCGATTTTGTTGTGCGAGGAAAACATCTCTACTTGCACACCGTCACCAAACACCAGCGCTGCTTCGCGTGCTTGCAGTAACGTGCTTTTACGTTGGCTTGGCTTTAACTTGTCGGCTTTTGTCAGCAATACCAACACCGGAATACCGCAATCGGTTGCCCAATGCAGTAAATCCTGATCGGTATCACGGTACGGATGGCGGATATCCATCAATAATACGAGACCGCGCAGTGACTGACGTTTTTGTAAATATTCACTCAGAGCGAGGTTCCACTTTTCTTTCACCTCAAGTGGAACTTTGGCGTAGCCATAGCCTGGCAAATCGATTAAACGTTTATTCGGTTGCACCTCAAAAACGTTAATAAGCTGCGTTCGCCCCGGTGTTTTACTGGTGCGCGCGAGAGCTTTTTGGCGGGTGATGGTGTTTAATGCACTGGATTTCCCGGCATTCGAACGCCCCGCAAAAGCGATTTCGACCCCTGAATCTTCAGGCAATTGTCGAATATTTGCGGCACTCGTGATAAATTTTGTGGGCTGAAAGTTTAACGTGGTATTCATAAACGTATTAGGCGACCTCATTTGAAACCACATAGTAGCATGATTAGACGTTTAATCCTTACAACTTTTGTGTAAAATAGCGTCTGTTACAACTACCCAGAGCAGAGATATCGATCATGAAAAAAATCGCAATGTTCGTAGGCCTGTACCTTGGCTTAACTGGTATTGCCATGGCAGCAACTGGCGATGCGGAAGCAGGACAACAGAAATCCGCAGTATGTGCTGCGTGTCACGGGCCGGATGGTAATGCGGCATCTGATATGTATCCGAAAATTGCTGGTCAGCACGAAAGCTACCTGTTGAAGCAACTGAAAGATTATAAACTCGCTGCAGATACTGGCGGTGAGCAAGGTCGTGCTAACGCGATCATGCAGGGCCAAGTGATGATGCTCAGTGAACAAGATATGGCTGACTTAGCGGCATATTTTGCGTCACAAGAAATGGAAGGTGGTGCAGCACCAGAAGACGTGATTGCTGCAGGTAAGAAATTGTTTGCAGCAGGCGATGAGTCTCGCGGTATCGCCGCTTGTGCAGCATGTCACGGTCCGCGCGGCGACGGCATGGCGTTAGCTAACTTCCCAAATATTTCAGGTCAACACGCTGCATATACCAAGCAACAGCTTGAATTATTCCGTAGTGGCGAGCGCGCTAACGACATGAACAATATGATGCGTGATGTAGCGAGCAAGCTAACCGATAAAGATATCGAAATTTTATCTCAATATATTCAAGGCTTGTATTAATCAAGCGATTAGAAAGGCAGCGAAAGCTGCCTTTTTTGTTTTTTTGTTGCAAAAAAATGTAAGAAAATCCTTTGAAAATAGCGGGTTTGTCTAAAAAGTTATAAAGATTTTTGTTTTTAGAACATAATAATCATTGATAATTCGGCACGAATCAGTACTCTGAATGCCATTGGATTTTCGGGAAGCCACATATTATAAGGCTTCGCCAGTAATCAGATTTAAAATCCAGGGAATAACAACACGGCCAGGAGGCCGACTTTTAACCAAGCAGAATAAAAATAATAGAGCTCGGTTAATGCGCTTAGATAATAACAATAATAATAAAAGACTCACGGACGTTATAATTAAAAACATGGAAGATAATGACAACCGTTCTCGAAATCGCACGTGCGCTGTGTGAAAGAATGAGAATAAATCAGGCGATGGCAACATCGCCTTTTTTATTGCCTGCTAGATCAGTTAAACTATGCGAGACGTTTGCAAGCATAATAAGCTTAAGCCAACGTATTCAATTTAACTGTTCTGGAAACACACATGACACGCGTCAAGAAAACCCGCAAAACCGGCCCGCTTGCTCCAGCCAAAAAAGTTCAAAAGGATTGGGAGCAACCGAAGGCAAAATCAGCACCGCAGAAACCGACGCACAAAACCAAAGGGCGTAAGCCAGGTAGTCGTTTTAATCTGCCGTCAAATCAGACGAAAGGTCAGGGCGCAGGTGGTAAACAGCAACCACAAGACCCGCGTCATGGTAGTAAGAAGCCAATTACTCTCGTCGACCCAAATCAAGCAACACCTGTTGTGCAGCAGCCTAGCTTTGATCGTAAAGCCGCGCTGGCTGAACTAGCCGCTATTGAGAACGACGAGCGTCTCCAAGCGCTACTAGAACGCGCAGAAGACGGCGAAACGCTTAATGCCAGTGATACAAAGTACATGGAAGAGCGTACTGAGAGATTCGCACAGCTTGCCGAACAACTCGGTATTGAGCTGGATGACGGCGAAGATGACGATTTCGACGACTTAGACTTCGATGACGACTTTGAGGATGACGATGACAGAAGCTAACTTTCCAGTGTGGGTGTGGTTTGCCATTGCTTTAGGCAGTGTCATTATTGTTGGCCTAGCTTTTTATGCTGGGCGTTTGCTGGCGCAACTAAAGGCGCAAAACCAGCGTCGCGACCAAGCTTTGGCAAAGCGAAATGAAAACCTACACGAAAGTATTGTCACAATTGCTAAGGCGATGGAGCAGAGACAATGCCCGTTGTCCGAGGGCGCGTTGCGCTTGGTGGTATTGCTTGATTTACGCGTCGAGTCTACGCAAGCCGGTTATGCTAAAAAGTATCCGTCGTTACACGATATGTATGAACGGATAAAGCACATGCCGACTCATGAGGCGCGCAAGCAGTATCCAAAAGCTGAAATTCGCAAAATGGACAATGAGCGAGAGGGCTACGAAAAAGAGCTGGAGAACGTCATTTTACAAGACGTCCGCCAGCTCTTAAAAGATTTCGCTTAGGTTATTGTTTGTAAACAGTACCGTCTTTCACTACCAAATTGATATTGCTAAGCAGGGAGATATCGTTCAACGGATTTCCCTGTACGGCAACCACATCGGCACGTTTACCCACTTCAATCGTACCTATATCCGTCACGCCAAGAAGTTTGGAAGCTTCTGCGGTTGCACTGCGAATAGCAACTAATGGCGGCATACCGGCTTCGACCATGTAAATAAACTCGCGATAGTTTTCGCCATGATCGTAGACACCGGCATCAGTACCAAAGGCGATTTTAACACCAGCTTTGTAGGCTTCAGCGAACGTACTTTGAATCTTTGGACCAATTGCCGCAGCTTTTGGACGCACTAACTCTGGGAAGAAGCCATCAATTTTGGCACGATCAGCAACCGAGCGTCCGGCCGTAATTGTTGGCACGTAATACACGCCCTTTTTCTTCATGGCACGCATGACTTCTTCGTCCATATAAGTGCCGTGCTCAATGGAATCAACACCGGCTTCAATAGCGCGAAGCATGCCTTCTTTACCATGCGCGTGTACTGTGACCTTCATTTCATAATCTTTTGCAGTATCAACAACGGCCTTTAGCTCATCCATCATGAACTGCGGGTTATGACCACTTTTGGCAACGCTTAGAACACCACCAGTCACGGTTAGCTTGATCAAATCTGAGCCGTCTTGATAACGAGCGCGAACGGCTTGACGAGCTTCGTATGGGCCGTTAAGAACACCATCCGCTGGTGTTGGCGTTTCGTATAAACCAGCATGTGCGCCATTGGTTGGGTCAGCGTGACCACCGGTGGTTGCGAGCGATTTACCTGCAGTATAAATACGTGGGCCAATCACTTTACCGGCATTCACAGCGTTACGCAGCGCGATACTCGCATTGTATGAATCACCTAAATCACGAACTGTCGTGAACCCAGCCATCAAAGTTTTCCGAGCATAATTAACGGCATCTAAAGTCACATCCGGCGCACCTTTGGTAAATTTATTCATATAGCTACCAGGGCCGAGCTGTGAGGTTAAGTGCGTGTGCATATCAATGAAACCAGGCATCACCGTGCCGTCTCGACGGTCGATCACCACGTCGCCTTGTTGCGGTTGTTTAAAACCTTTTTCGATCGCTTTAATGGTGCCTGCATCAATTACGACAGTCATCTCAGCTTTAGGATTCGCTTGAGTACCATCAATTAAGGTACCCGCATAAATAAGCGTGTCGGCATGAGCTGTTGAAGCCAAGCCTAACGCCACAGATACTGCTAATAATTTCCGCATGTGATTTACCTCGTTTTATTTTTGCTATAGTCAACACAGTAGCGAGTAATTGCTGTATCGGCAACGAACCGGTGAGCATTTAACCGCTTAAACTGAGTGAACTGACGCAACGATGATTAAATCTTGGTATAATACCGCTCTTAATGACACCGATTAGGCAGTACATTTCATGTTCAAACGCGTTCGAGAAGATATCCAAAGTGTTTTTGCCCGCGATCCTGCGGCGCGAAATGCTTTTGAAGTGCTCACCACCTATCCAGGGCTGCATGCCATTTGGTGGCACCGCTTGAGTCATAAGCTGTGGACGTGGCGTTGGTATTGGCTGGCGCGTTTTGTATCGACGATTTCGCGTTGGCTCACCGGTGTCGAAATTCATCCAGGTGCGAAAATCGGACGCCGTTTCTTCATCGATCACGGGATGGGTGTGGTGATTGGTGAAACAGCTGAAATTGGTGATGATGTCACTATCTATCATGGTGTTACACTCGGCGGTACCAGTTGGAATCAGGGCAAACGCCATCCGACGCTTGGCAACGGCGTTGTCATTGGTGCCGGCGCTAAAGTACTTGGCCCGTTAGTGATTGGTGAAAACGCACGCATTGGCTCTAATGCCGTGGTGGTGAAAGATGTTCCCGCCGAAGTAACCGTGGTCGGCATACCGGCCCGTGTTGCGCGCAGTGCTGCCACATCAGAAACCTCAGAAGTAACGAAGCGTCGGCAAGAAATTGCGAAACAGTACGGTTTTGATGCATATGCCATTTCCGCAGACAACCCCGATCCTGTCGCAACTGCGATCGGTCGGATGTTAGATCACGTACACTTGCTTGACCAAAAAGTGAGCGATTTATGTTGCGCGGTTAACAAGCTTGGCGGTAATGTATGTGAAGAAATACCGGATGTAGATTTAGACGATATGGACTTCCTTCAAGCAGAACAGGAAGCAGCTGAACGTCGTCAGCAAGAGAAGCAGCAGGAAAAACAGTAAAAAAAGAGGGCAGCATTAGTCGAGCAGGTTATGGCGACTCACTCTTGACGATATCCAGTTGCTAGCGGAGGTAATCATGAAGCTAGCAAAAACACTACTCACCGTTTTATCACTGTCAGTGCTGGCCGGTTGTAGCAGCCAAGCAGCAATGAATTCATTGATAGAACGCCATCAAAACGCGCAAATGCCGAGTTTGAATAGTGCGTTATTTGCGCCACAACAATCTGTTGTTTCGGCCCAGCAATTATTTGCCCTAACGACTTCGCAACAGCACGACTTCTTGCTTGATTACAACGGGCGCCTAAGCGATTTACCAGAACATGAACGCATTAGTGCATATCTGCATGATTTAACCTTTGGGTTTAATTATAAAGAGCAAACCTATACCGCTAGCGAAGCCTTTGCACTAAGCGCCGGTAACTGTATGGCCTTGGCGATATTGACGAAGAGTTTGGCTGATTTAGTTGCAGTGGAAATAAAATTCCAGCGCGTCACTAATGCCCCAGTGTTTGATCGCAATAATAATGTGGTGTTGGTTTCTGATCATGTCCGTGCGCGCTTGTACAAGCCGTATGAAGCTAGCCAAGATAACGAAAACAATACTCTGTTGAAGCGCGCCTGGGTGGTGGTGGATTATTTTCCGTCTTCAGCATCACAAAATGCGGAGATGATTACCGACACCCAGTTTCTCGCGCTGTATTATCGTAATCGTGCCGCTGAATTGATGGTTGATGGTCGTATTGATGATGCCTACGCTTACGCTAGTGAAGCGTTAAAATACACGCCTAAAGATAGTGAAGTCATCAATATCTTGGGGCTGTTGCATGGCCGTAAACAGGATAGCCGGAGTGCCGAACAACTATTTAGCTATGCATTAAGTTTGGATGCTGACAATCTTAACGTGTTGCACAATTACCAAGCGCTTGCAAAGCGTCAGCAGCGAACTGATTTAGTGGCTGAGCTTGAACAGCGCATCCAATCGATACCAGAGGCAAATCCATACGTCTGGATTGCGTTAGGCGACGCAGCATTTGAGCAAAATCAGTTAGAAACTGCGATGATGATGTACCGGAAGGCGGCAAAACAGGCACCTTATGTGCATGAAGCTTACTGGGGACAAGCACGCGTCTATGTCGCCCAAGGTGAAACACAACAAGCGCGTCGTATTCTTGACAAAGGTTTACGTGAAGCACGCATGTCAGCAACCAAAGGTCGGTTTAAAACCGGTTGGTACAGCTATCAAGAACAGGCACAAAAAAAGCCGCTCGATTGAGCGGCTTTTGGGAATTCTTCGCTAGAAGAAACGTAATTACATAGGAACTACGTTAGAAGCCTGTGGGCCTTTAGGACCTTGTTCGATAGTGAACTGAACAGTTTGGCCTTCAGCTAAGGTTTTGAAACCGTCTGATTGGATAGCAGAGAAATGTACGAATACGTCTGCGCCTTGCTCTTGCTCGATGAAACCGAAACCTTTAGCTTCGTTAAAGAATTTTACTTTACCAGTTACTGTAGACATGCTGTGATTCCTCGTATTGCATGTGAAAATCTAGGGTATTGCTAATAAAAATTACGTGTATTACTTGGGGACTTACAAAACGAGGTACAGCAATTGACTTCGTAACAGGCCACAATTAGACAGCCGAATTTTTCTAGCGACGGCCAGTATACGCTGATCCTACCCCCTGTCAATTAAAGATTTATTAACGCTTATAAGGGGTTTAGCCGCGTATCCAGTTCTTAGTGATGTGCCGGAACTGGTCAGTTCCTGAACGATATAACCATTCGTAGGCCGCCATTTCTGATGAAATAATCACCACGCCTTCTTGGCGCATACGTTTTAATGCCGTTTGTTTGTCGCTATCTCGGCGCGAGCCAACAGCATCTTCCACCACGAATACCTGGTAGTCATCGGCAATTAAATCGAGCGCAGTTTGCAAAATGCACACGTGCGTTTCCATACCCATCAATATGACTTGTGAGCGATTAATTTCGTTAATCGCATTTACAAAATTAGGTTCTTGCACGGCGCTGAAATGCAATTTCTCAATAACTTGCGCATTCTCAATCACACCAGAGAGGTCATCAACACTAATGCCAAGTCCTTTCGGGTATTGTTCCGTTACCAGCACAGGAACATCTAATTCGTTCGCTATTTCGCCAAGCCACCGCATACGCGCAATCAGTTGGTCGCGTTGGTGAATAACCGGTGCCAGTTTTTCTTGTGCATCAACAATAACAAGTACGCTTTGGTCTGCTTTCATCAGCATGGTGAAAACTCCGTTGAATCAAATTAAATGAATTATGCCGCAAAGTGATTGCTATTCCTAATGCTTGGCGATACTTTGACCACACAGGCAACGTAACAGGGAAAGTCAGAAGGACGCTGGCCATGCCGAATCAATCCGCCGATGCTCTACTGCAGAGCTTTCGTAACAAAGTCACCCGCAACATCGTGTGGGCAGGTGCTATTACGCAATTATTATTAGCCGGCGCGCAGCTCTGGCTAGCACATTATCTACAAGCGGTAATCATGTTTGCTGCCGCCGCAGTTCTCGGTGTTATTGCTTATTCTTATCGTCGCCAGCGCATTCCCGATTTTTGGCGCGTAATTTTCATGGCGTTACTTACCGCTATCTGTGTTGTTTCGATTCGAAATAATGGCACATTAGGTGTGTACTGGGCCTACCCATTGTTAGTCGCTAGCTTTTTTATGTTTCGTGATGGTTATGCCATTGCCTTAGCATCTGCTGTAACCATAGTGATGAGTATGGCGGCTGTACTTTACATGCCGAGCGGCGACGCCTGGCGTATTGCGGCCTCGCTGCTCGTTATTCTGGTTCTCGGTGGTGTGTTTGTGGTGATGCTTGGGCGTATGCAGAAACTTCTACACCAATTGGTGGTTACCGACACGCTTACTGGGTTGCAGAATCGCCATCGCGTCAATAACGTCTTGAGTCAGTTAATTCATAACTTCCGCCGATATCATCGACCAGCAAGTTTAATCATGCTGGACTTAGATCATTTTAAACTTCTCAACGACAAACATGGCCATCTCTTTGGTGACCAAATGTTGAAGCAGTTAGCGGCGCGGTTGAAGAAAACGTTACGCATTAACGATCAGTTATTTCGCGTCGGTGGTGAGGAGTTTTTGGTGGTTATGCCCGAAACTGAACTTGAAGAAGCTGTAAAAGTTGCGGAAAAGTTGCGCTTAAATGTTGCCAACAACCCGTTTGATGGAAAAGATGCGCAAGCACACCTCACGGTCAGTATAGGGGTTGCGCAGTTACGCGCGGAACAAACTTGGGCAGAATGGATAAATACGGCAGATACTGCTTTACTTGAAGCGAAGCGCAAAGGTCGCAATCAAGTGTGTAAAGCAGAAAGTTACACCCCAACGGCTTAATTGAGAACGGATATTCATGAACTCGACGGCAGCAGCTCCCTCATTATCATTGAACTTATGGCAACAATTTCGCTTGGTAGCAATGCGTACCATCTATTTTGGTGTTGGCATTGTGATTGCTGTCCTCGCGGGGGTATTGGCAACGGAATCGCGCTGGTTGGAGTCTGGTGCTTTAGTAAGCGTGGCTTTAGCATTTATTCTCACGGGGGTGATTTACCGCAATGAATTAGCCCCGCAGTGGATTAACTTCCTCTTTATCTGCGCACTCGGTACGTTAGTTAGCGTATCAATGAAATCATCGGGCATGATGGGTGTGTATTGGATGTATCCAGTACTTGCCATGGTATTTTTCATGTTTGATCGCACCATCTTTGTGCTCGTGATTATGCTTATTTACGCGTTATTTGCGGCGGTGATGTACCAATTTTTACCGTTTGAATACGCATGGCGAATTGCGCTTTCTATGCTCGTTTTGATTGGCGTTGGCGCAGTCTTTTTAGTCATGATGAGCTACATGCAGCGCAATCTATCGAAATTGTATGCCACCGACCCGTTAACCGGATTTTATCGCCGTGATTATGTGGCTGAAATGATGCAAACTGAGTTAGAGCGTGCAAAGCGCAATCAACAACCCGTTAGCGCCATGCTGCTTGATCTCGATTCGTTCAAAAACGTGAATGACAAATTTGGCTATATGTTTGGCGATGCCGTATTGAAAGAAACGGCCGTTCGGTTGGCTCGGTTTTGCCGCAAAAATGATGTGATGATACGGCACGGTGGCGCAGAATTTTTAGTTATTTTCCCCAACACACCACTGAAGCAAGCAGCTGAAATGACCGGTGAAATGTTAGATAGCCTGCGGCACGAACCATTCTCAGTCAAAAGCATGATGACCACAGTGACGGCTAGTGCTGGTGTGGCGGAGTGGCGCAAAGGGCAAGACTGGGGGCAGTGGCTAGAACGTGCTGATGCAGCAATGGATAAAGCCAAGAGTCAGGGGCGAAATCGATTGAGAATTGCGCAATAAATTTGCACCTATCGCTTGGTATAGCTACAATTCGCTCCTTTGAAAAACGGAGCACCACATGGCACCTGTCTTGATCTTAATGGGTTCGCAGTCTGATTGGCCCGTCATGCAACATGCAGCACAAATGCTGAAAGACCTCGGCGTGGAATGGCGCGCTGAAGTTGTGTCTGCGCACCGCACCCCAGACTTATTAAAAACCACCATGGAACAAGCTGAGCAAGACGGCGTTCCTGTGGTGATTGCTGGCGCCGGTGGCGCAGCTCACTTGCCGGGTATGCTAGCGGCATTTACGGCTATTCCGGTACTTGGTGTACCGGTGCCAAGCAAGCAATTAAAAGGCTTAGACAGCTTATTGTCGATTGTACAAATGCCAAAAGGCGTTGCTGTTGGTACCTTGGCAGTAGGCCCAGCTGGCGCTGCGAATGCTGGCTTGTTAGCGGCGCAAATTATTGGTTCGTTTGACGCAAACGTGCGTCAGCGTGTGCATGCGTTTCGCGAACAGCAGCGTGAAAAAGTGATGAATGGCCCGAAATTGGAGCTACCTGAATCATGAAAATTTTGTTTATCGGTGATGGCCAATTAGGACAAATGCTCGGTGCCAGTGCAATTAGCCACGGTCACGAGTGTCTACTCTTTAGTACCCGTAGCAACACCGTTAAACCACTCTCGGCGCAAATTGATTTGCAGTTGTCACTTGCCGACGCCATTGAATGGGCCGACGTCGTAAGCTGGGAACACGAAGATATTCCCGCAGATATTCTGGCGGCAGCTCATGATAAGTTTTTGATGGACCCGGCACGCATTAAAAGTCTGACGGATCGCCGTGCCGAAAAGAAGCTATTCGACGATTGCCGCGTGCCAACTTCACCGTGGCAAACTTATAACACCGCAGATGAACTTGAGAAGATTTTGAGTCAGGCCGAACAACCCTTAGTGCTGAAAGCTGCGCGCGGTGGTTACGATGGTAAAGGCCAGTGGCGTTTTCGTATGGCTGATGACCCAACTGCGTTGGCGCAGCAGGCAGGACAAGCGCCAGGCATCGCTGAGCATATGATTTCGTTTCAGCGCGAAGTCTCATTGGTTGGCGCACGCAGTAAAGACGGTAGCATTTGTTGTTATCCATTGATTACGAACGTGCATGATCGTGGCATTTTAAGTTACAGCCTGGGTGCGATTGATATCGTTGACGAACGCTTGCAAAGTCTAGCTGAAGACTGTTTCCGTAAACTTACTGATGCGTTGCACTATGTCGGTGTTTTAGCAATTGAGTTCTTCGTGGTCGGTGAAGGCGACGATGCTCAGCTATTGGTTAATGAAATTGCGCCACGCGTTCACAACTCAGGTCACTGGACAATGACCGGCGCCAATAGTAGCCAGTTTGATTTACATATCCGAGCATTAACAGGCATGCCATTGCCACTACTGCGCTTAGAACCAACGTTGATGATCAACGTGATTGGGGCTGATCAAATACCCGCCGGCTTGTGGCACCATGCGGATACCGATTGTCATTGGTATAACAAAGAGGCACGCCCAGGCCGTAAGGTTGGTCACGTCAACATTCGCACCGCGAATCGTGACACGGCGCTAACGTGGGTTACACAATGGGCAGAAAAATTGCAGGTTCTCGCTGATTAAGCGAGAACCTTCTGTAGCCAGTTGTTGATGGCTTGTACCTGTTCACCACATACCTGATGTTGCATGGCAAAGCTCTGATACTCAGCATGATAACCATGTTCTTTCAGCCATTGAAAGGCATGTTGCCCTAAGGCTTCAGGAACGACAGGGTCTTGCGATCCATGCTGTACTAAAATCGGCAAATCGTTATTCGCCGCATGTGGCGTGATGCTCTGGTGTGTTGCTAAATAAGTCGACAATGCTAACAGCCCGCATAACCGTTTCGGATAAGTCAAAGCCGCTTCATAAGCAACCGCACCCCCTTGCGAAAACCCTGCTAATAAAATGTTCTCTGCCGGAATACCGCGTTCAATTTCGCGTTCAATTAACTGATGTACAGCTGCCGCAGAATCACGTAATTGCTGTTCATCAACTTCACGGCCCAACGACATGCTCAAAATATCGTACCAAGCTGGCATACGCATGCCGCCGTTAATGGTGACCGGTATTTGTGGTGCATGCGGGAACACAAATCGAACCGCTACTGGAAGGGTTAAATGCGGCACTAATGGGGCAAAATCGTTACCATCCGCACCAAGGCCATGCAGCCAAATAATCGCATGGGTTGCTGGTTGATTCGGTTCGATTTCTACGCAAGGAAGGTAAGACATGGGTACTCCACTAATTGTTGTCTTCAGAATTCTGTCGGTTTTTACCGAGCCCGCCACTAATGGTGAGTTGCATAGCATCTGCTGGCGACATATCTAATGCTTCGACACTATCACGCGGCACAATAATCATATAACCGCCAACGTTATAGCTCATGGGCAGAAATACAGCGATATGGTTTTCATCAAGCATCGCCGAGAGACGATCTTCTTTTTGACCTGGCTTTTTCGTCACAATGCCGATTAACTTTACATCCACCCCGGGTAAAGTGACCAAGACGACCGATTCATCAGAAAAGCTCTTGCCCGACATTAAATCAAATACATCGGTGATCGTTCCGTATAAGCTTCGTAGCACCGGCATCCGTTGCATGATGTTTCCGGGCAGCTCCCATAGCTTATTGATGAAGCGCCAGCGTGCGCTAAAGCCAATAATAATGGCGAGTACCAGGAAACTTAAGAAGGCTAAACCCGGGAAATAATATTTGGTTCCCAGAATGGATTCCCAAATTGGCCGTAGCCAAGATTCAATGGTCACTAAAAACCAATGGACCAAAGCAATCGTAACCACTAACGGCAGCAAAATTGTCAGGCCTTTGAGTAAATACTGTATTCCACGTTTCATTTTGGTAATCTCAAGCAGATTGAACGCATAGCTTAACGTCTTTTAGGGGGCATTATGAAGTTATTTGGTAGTTATACCTCACCGTATGTGCGTCATTGCCGTATTGTGCTGGCTCAGAACAACGACACTTTTGAATTTATACCAACGGATTATTCGCAAAGTGCACAGCAGTCGCCAACCCAGCGTGTTCCTTTTCTTCACGACGGTGACGTTCAGTTAACTGACTCGGCGGCGATTCTTCGTTATTTGCGCGAACGTCATCAACAATCATTTTGTGACGATGTCGCCGATTTCGATTTATTTTGTCTCGCAAATACAGCACTTGATGCCACGGTAAATTTATTTTTATTAGAGCGTGATAATATTACCACCAAAGATAGCCCTTACTTGCAGCGTCAGTACGATCGTATTCACACCATTTTGAAAGAATTAAATGAACGCGATTGGCCAGAAACGAATCAATACAGTGACGGGCAATTGCGCTTGGCGTGCTTTTTAAGTTGGGCCCAATTTCGTGAGCGAATTCAGCTTGCAGAATATCCGAATCTGCAACAGTTTTTATTAGGTATGAATAATCAGCCATGGTTTGCAAATACGCATCCCGCGCTGAGTTAATAACAATAAAGAGGGGAGTTAATACACACATGAAATATTTAGCAGCTGTGGCTGGCGTAGCATTATTAAGCGCCTGTTCGCCACAACAAGAAACACATACGGAGACCGCGGTGGATGCAAAACTGACGTATCCAATGACGGTTCGCGGCAATGTCACCGATGAATATTTCGGTACTGTTGTTGCTGACCCGTATCGTTGGTTAGAAGATGACCGCTCAGCAGAAACTGAAGCTTGGGTGAAAGCGCAGAATGAAGTGACATTCGAGTATCTTGAGCAGATCCCATATCGCGACAAAATCAAAGACCGTTTAGCCGAGCTGTGGAACTACGAAAAAGTCGGTGCGCCATTTAAAGAAGGCAACTATACCTATTTTTATAAAAACGATGGTTTGCAGAACCAATACGTGGTGTATCGCACCGATGCAGAAGGCAACACTGAAGTATTCTTAGATCCAAATACCTTCAGTGAAGACGGCACCACTTCGCTCGCAACCTTGAGCTTTTCAAAAGATGGTTCGCTAGCAGCTTACGCTATTTCTGAAGGCGGTAGCGACTGGCGTAAAATCATCGTCATTGACGTAGAAACCAAAGAGCAACTTGAGCCAACCTTGGTTGATGTGAAGTTCAGTGGTATTTCTTGGTACGGTAACGAAGGTTTCTATTACTCAAGCTATGACAAACCTGAAGGCAGTGAGCTTTCGGCTAAAACCGACCAGCACAAACTTTACTATCACAAACTTGGTACGGCGCAAGCTGAAGACCAAGTGGTATTTGGCGGCACTGACGCTGAAAAACATCGTTATGTGGGTGGCCAAGTCACTGAAGATGATCGTTATTTGATTATCACGGCGGCCGTTTCAACTTCGGGCAACAAGTTGTTTATGAAAGACTTGTCGAAGCCTGACAGTGAACTAGTCACCGTACTGGATCATACAGATTCAGATACCTACGTGTTAGATAACGTGGGTAGCAAGCTGTATTTAGTGACCGATTTGGATGCTCCGAACAAGCGCGTTGTAACCGTCGATGCGGCGAATCCGCAACCAGAAAACTGGCAAGATTTTATTGCTGAATCTGAGCACGTATTGAGCCCATCAACCGGTGCTGGCTATATCTTTGCCGAGTACATGGTGGATGCGATTGCAAAGGTCGAGCAGTACAACTACGACGGCGAACGCGTGCGTGAAATCGAACTGCCAGGCGTTGGTAGCGTGGGTGGTTTCAGTGCCAAGCGCGAAGCCGACGTGGTGTATTACACCTTCACCAACTACAACACGCCAGGCACCATCTACGCTTATGAACCAGATGCTGGTGAATCAAGCGTTTATGCCGAATCAAAAGCGCAGTTCGACAGCAACGCGTACGAGTCGAAGCAGGTATTCTACACTTCGAAAGACGGTACCAAAGTGCCGATGATTATCACCTACAAAAAAGGTATGGAGCTTGATGGCACCAACCCAACTATTTTGTACGGTTATGGCGGCTTCAACATCAGCCTGACACCAAGCTTCAGTATGACTAATGCAATGTGGCTTGAGCTTGGTGGTGTGTATGCGGTTGCTAACCTGCGCGGTGGTGGTGAGTACGGTAAAGCATGGCACAATGCGGGTACGCAAATGCAGAAGCAAAATGTATTTGATGACTTCATTGCAGCAGCAGAATATCTGATTGCGGAAAACTACACTTCAAGCGGCAAACTTGCTGTGCGTGGTGGTTCAAATGGTGGCTTGTTGGTGGGTGCTGTGATGACTCAGCGTCCTGACTTGATGCAAGTTGCACTGCCTGCGGTCGGCGTACTCGACATGTTGCGTTATCACACGTTCACGGCTGGCGCTGGTTGGGCATATGACTACGGCACCGCTGAAGACAGCAAAGAAATGTTCGAATACCTTTACGGCTATTCACCAGTACATAATGTTGAGTCAGGTGTTCATTATCCTGCGACAATGATTACTACCGGCGACCATGATGACCGTGTGGTTCCAGCGCATTCATTTAAGTTTGCTGCTGAGCTTCAAGCGAAAGACGCTGGCGCTAACCCGCAGTTGATTCGTATTGAGACCAACGCAGGTCATGGTGCTGGTACCCCAGTATCGAAAACTATTGAACAGTATGCTGATATCTACGGTTTTACACTGTGGAATATGGGTGTTAAAGAATTGAATTAATTTTAGTTCAGGTGAGAGCCCCGAATGTTTTGCGACACTCGGGGCTTTTTTTATGCGTCTTTTGCTTGCTCAGGGCCGTGAATAATTTCCACGCTAATCGCATCTTGTTCAATAGCACCAGGGAGGTCAGTTTCAAGAAGGTTTTGAACTTCAGCAAACGGCTTGTTGAGCGCCATGACGCCCCACGCTTGATTACGACCATGAACCTTTCCGGCGTATAACACCATATCCGCCAATTGCAGGGTGTCTTCCCAGCCCATTTGATTTTCTTGTAGATCAGCGAATGGATAGCTGATAAAGCCGGCTGTGGCGGTAATCCAAATCTCACGATCGCCCGATTTGATTGGGGTCGAACCAATCACATCCAGCATGCGCTTCGCCATACCTGGCAGTTTGCTTTGCTCAGTATTGGTCAGGTAAATCAAGAACTCTTCACCCCCCCAACGCACGACCAAATCTGAATCGCGAGAAACCTGTAGCAGTCGCTTTGACACTTCAATCAAAACGTCATCGCCGGCTGCGTGACCTAAATTATCATTGATGCGTTTGAAGTGGTCTACATCGAGTAGCAACATGGCATCATGGGCTACTTTGTGCGGTGCTCGCAGTTTATCTTGCAAGGCGCGGCGATTTAAAAGTCCGGTTAGTGGGTCGCGCACTGACTGTTCAGCGAGCATGCTGTTGGCTACCTTAAGTTCGCGATTACTGCGTCGTGCAGCACGGTATAACAACACCACTAAAATCATGGCAAACAGGGCAACTACAACAAATAGAGTTAAAATTGTGCGCTTCTGACTCTCGTTTTCGATGAGTTGCTGGTTAAGTTCATTCTTTTGCGACAGCAACTCGATTTGCATCGCCTTGTCTTTGCTATCGTAGAGGTTTTGCAGTTCGGCGATGCTCTTTTGTTGGTCGCCCTTATAAGCTTCTTCGCGTAATCGGCGTTGCTCAAGCAACACCTCAATAGCCTCGTTGAGCAGGTTCACGTGTACCAGAGCTTCAGCATATTCACCCAATAAGCCTTCAAACTCAGAAGGAGGCCAAGCTTCACGAGCTGTTTCAACAACATCACGCATTTCAGAGAGGCCTTTCTCAACCTCACCCAAAAACACATCGACATAACCTAAATTGAAATAAATAACTTCAGGGTTGTATTGCCGTGGGTTCAATTTCGCAATGGCATAAGCCTCTTGAAGTACGGCTTTTGCGTCTTCATAGCGGCCGATACGAATATCAACATCGCCCATATTATTTAAGACTGTTAGGTAATTATTGAGCTGATCAGGATTACCTTGTAAGCGTTGTCTTAATTGCTCGTAAATGCCAAGGGCGGTATCAAAATTATCCTTATTGCTTTCGACATAGGCGCGTTGCATCATGATCTCGGTACCCAACTGGTCCATGAGATCGTTCTCTGTCGCTAGTTTTTCCGCATCATCAAGCTGTTCTATCGCTAAGTCATAGTTCTTTTGTTGGGTATATAGATTTGCGATTTGTAGCTTCGTTGAAATCAATCGGATAAGCGTGCGCGAGTCATCCGTTTCAGCGACAGCATCGGCAGCATAAATGAGATGTTCAAGGGCACGGTCAAATTGACTACGTTGCCGATATAAGTATGCCGCGAGGTTATTGACGAAGTACTTCACACGAGGAATTTGAGCTTTCTCTAGAGGTATCAGCGCGTCATTGAGGTTCGCCATAGCCTCAGAAATTTTGCCTTGCATTGCAACGATTAACAAGGCGGTTGCTTCTACTTCAGCATGCGCATCGGCTAAACCGCTGCGCTCGGCGATACGGCGCACTTCATCAATTTGTGCATAAGCTTTTTCGTAATCGCCAAGATAGGCGTAATCGAGAGCAATGTAGCTCAGCGTGCGGACGCGAGTGAGAATAGGTGTGTCGTCGGTTAAATCATCGCGGATTTCGGTTAACTGCGCCAGTGAGGTTTCTGTATTGGCAGCATTAAGCACCGCATCAAGACGGTTTTCAATGGTTTGGTCAACCGCTGGACTCGATGTCTCTTGTGCAGAAACATCGCTTGCAAGTAAACCAATTATAAGCGCTACCAAAACCAAAAACTTAGGCATCCGCCCTCCCAGAAATGTTAACTTTGCCTAAAACATCATCAGTTTGACACAGCTGGTCGGACGTGTGTTGCCAATTGCGGCGAATGACACGCTATGAACGTTCGTAAGGTGGCATGTTAATCTTGTGTGTTATACGCTCGATGATACCTCATTTTTTGAGCAAGTGTAACAACTTGTAACACTGATTTGTTGCGCATTTTAAAATGCATCGTATAGTTAAATTTCCACTCAATTCGGAATCATAAGATGGCTTTAAAAAATCGTTTTTATACAAGCACTTTAGTCCTGTCAGCACTGTGGTTATCGGCCTGTAGTCCGGCATCGCAAAACGCCGCGACAACCGAAACAGCTGCGCGAGCGCCCATTGCTGAGCAGCGCCCATATGTGGTGGAGTCGCCTCAGGGCAACAGACAAGACCCTTATTACTGGCTTCGCGACGATAGTCGCACTGATGCTAATGTATTAGCGTACCTTGAAGCCGAAAATGCTTACTATGATGATTATCGTGCCGACTATGCTGAACTGACGTCTACGCTCGAGCAAGAAATCATTAGCCGAATTAAACAAGACGATACTTCGGTGCCGTATCAAAAAGGCGACTACTTATATTCAGTAAAGTATGAAGCCGGTAAAGAGTATCCAATTTATATTCGCGCTGACAAAGACGGTACTGAGCAAGTCATGCTAGACGTGAACAAGCTTGCTGAGGGGCAAAGCTACATGAACGTCGGTAATGTTGCTGTAAGCCCCAACCAACAGTTAATGGCATATATGGTGGATAATACCGGCCGTCGCCAATACGAATTGCGTATTCGTGACTTAAGCACCGGTGAAGACAACGCGCAAACGTTAACAGGATTATCGCCAGCAATTGCTTGGGCGAAGGACAACAAAACGTTGTTTGTGATTGAGAACGATCCACAGACGTTGCTTTCAACACGAGTGATGAAATATCGCATTGGGGCAGCGGCAGATACGGCTGAGCTGGTCTATGAAGAGCAAGACAACACTTTCTATATGTGGGTGAATAACACGACCGACGGCGAGTATATTCAAATTAACCTCGACCAAACGGTTTCAACTGAAGTGCACGTGCTAGATGCTGATGAGCCAAATGGCGAATTCAAAGTGTTAGCACCACGTGAGCGAGACTTTCAATACAGTGCCGATCACCTCGATGGTCGCTGGATTATTCGCACCGATTTGAACGCACCGAATTTCCAAATGATGCAAGTTGCGCATGAAAACATTGGTGATAAAGCGAATTGGCAGCCACTTGTTGATCATCGCGACGACGTATTTATTCAAGACTTCACTGTGTTTAGTAACTATCTCGCAATCAACGAGCGCAGTGATGGTTTGCGCCGTATTCGAATTGTGCCGTGGGATGCGCCAGAGCAAGCCAAATTTATCGCCTCAGATGAAGAAGCTTACGTGACGGTCTTTGAGCGCAACGCCCAGCAAGACACCGATATTTTGCGCTACACCTATAGCTCTCTCACAACACCATCGACGGTATATGCCTACAATATGGCTACTGGCGAGCGTGAGATATTAAAGCAAAATGAAGTACCAAACTTTGACGCAAGTTTGTATGAAACAGCCCGCACCTGGGCGACTGCAAATGATGGCACAAAGATTCCAGTATCTTTACTGTATAAGAAGGGCTTCAAACAGGATGGCTCAGCGCCTCTTTATCAGTACGCCTACGGCTCATACGGAAGCAGCTCTGATCCCTATTTCCGCTCAACGATTTTCAGCCTTGTTGACCGCGGCTTTGTGTATGCCATTGCCCATATTCGTGGTGGTCAAGAAATGGGGCGTCAATGGTACGAAGACGGCAAGCTGTTGAATAAAATTAATACGTTTACTGACTTCATTGACGTCACTGAACATTTGGTTGCGGAACAGTATGCACATCCGGATAAAGTTTTCGGCATGGGCGGCAGTGCAGGTGGCTTGTTGATGGGTGCAGTGGCGAACATGGCGCCTGAGCAATATCGCGGCTTGATGGCACACGTACCGTTTGTTGATGTGGTTACTACGATGCTGGATGAAAGTATTCCGCTCACCACCAACGAATTTGATGAGTGGGGTAATCCAAAGTATCAGCCGTACTACGATTATATGCTTTCTTACTCGCCATATGATCAAGTGAAAAAGCAGGATTACCCAGCCATTTTAGTGACCACGGGCTTACATGACTCACAAGTTCAATACTTTGAACCAGCAAAATGGGTTGCTAAGTTGCGTACGCACAAAACCGATGCGAATCCGTTAATGTTTAAAACGAATATGAGTGCAGGGCACGGCGGCAGTAGTGGTCGGTTTGCGCGAATGAAGGAAATTGCAGAAGAATACGCCTTCATCTTAAATCTACTGCAAGAGCGCAATTAGCGATTAGATATTAGCCATTAGAAAAAGCGCAAACACGAAAAAGGCGAGCTTGGTTTTCCCAAGCTCGCCTTTCTTATATCCAATATCCAATATCCAATATCCAATATCTAATATCCAATATCTAATATCGTCGTTGTACTTTACCACTGGGCGTTGTGGTAGACGTTTTGTACGTCGTCACAATCGTTCAGCATATCGAGCAACTTCTCCATTTGCGCAACATCGTCTTCATTCGTTAAATCAGTCGTGATTTGCGGTAGATACTGAACTTCGTCCACTTCAAACTCGATGCCTTCGAAGGCTTCTTGAAGCGCTTGTTTGGCTTTATGTGATTCCGTATGTGGCGCGAACACGGTAATGAAGCCTTCGTCTGCTTCTAAATCAGTGACATCGACATCCGCCATCATCAAGGCTTCAAGCACGGCATCTTCGTCATCACCAGCAAAACGCAAAATAGCGCAATGGTCGAACATGTGTGACACGCTGCCCGGTGCGCCGAGTTTGCACTTGGTTTTAGTGAAGCAGTTACGTACTTCGCCAATGGTGCGATTCGGGTTATCGGTTAACGCGTCAACCATGACCATGCAGTTGCCTGGTCCGAAACCTTCGTACATCGCTGGTGAATAATCTTCACCCGCGCCACCTTTGGCTTTATCAATCGCTTTTTCGATAACGTGTGCAGGTACTTGGTCCTTTTTGGCGTTATCAATAAGACTACGCAACTGCAAGTTTGCATCAGGATCAACGCCACCTTGCTTGGCGACCACATAAATCTGGCGACCGTATTTGCTATAAACTTTGCTTTTGGCAGCGGCCGTTTTGGCTATCGACTCTTTTCGGTTTTGATACGCGCGACCCATAAATTGCTCTCAATCATATTTGGTTATTAATGAAGTTGGCAATTTTATACCCAGTTATAGGTGATAATCCAGCTTAAACCAGAAAGTACGACCCGGTTCATTGACCTGTGTGGTTTGTTCAAATCCGGCAACCATCGCACCAGCAGTGCTCAAATGCTCGGCATAAAGCTTATCGAGCAGGTTATCGACACCAAAACTCACCCGCCAACTATTTGAAATGCGCCAGTGCGTATTGAGTGCTAGCGTCCCGAAACCAGCTGTTTGTTTGAAATCATTGCCGACAATGTTGCCTTGACCAATAGCCACACGATGTTGATTGTCCACAACGCGCCACAGCCCGGCAAACGTCCAATCTTGAAACTTATATTCAGCGCCAAACTTCAATTCTAGCGGTGGTTGTTGAGCCAACGGGCGCGCATCCGATAGGTTGCTACCGTGGGTGTATGCAAGGCTAGCATCAAGTAACCAGTTATCTGATGGGCGATAGGTGACCATCGCTTCACCTCCCCAGCTTTCTGCGTTAATTGCGCGCACAGTGTCGGGATTCATCATCATACCGTTTTCAATCAGGATGAAGTCGTCAACGCGATTATAAAAGCTACTTAAAACCCACTCCACACGCTCTTGGCGATAGTGATAGCCAAGGTCAAGCTGATGCGTCAGTTCAGCATTGGTGTGAAATGAGCTGGCGCTGGTTTCGCTCATATTTTGATTACCAATCAACTCCCAAAAATCCGGGAAGCGCTCGGCGCGACCGATGCCGGCATACCACTGGTGGGCATTAATGGTGTATTCGTAACGTAAAAAAGCACTTGTTAAATAATCATCGCGTCGCTCGTCCATGGTTGGATTTGGACGCGGGGCGTGCATCATCCCCAAAAACTGGCGTTGATCCTCAGCCTTCCAATTATCTAAACGAATGCCACCGAAGAATTTACTGCGGTCACTTGGCGCAAAACTTGCTTCGGCAAACAGGCCGGTCTGCTCAATGGTCGCATCAGCAAGGCGAGGACGCTCTTGATAAGGCATCGCAGCTTGGTTCATTGATATACGTTCGCGGTGACTATGGTACTGATGGTCGATACCAACCTGAATTTTCGACCAGAAATCGCTATCTAATGTCGCGACCATGCGACCACCGCGCGTGTAACGATCAGGGTTTTTTGCACTCGGATTAGGCATCGCCATAGTCGGCATAAAAGTGCGCAAACTGTAGTTGTCCATGACATGGTCAACATAACCAAAGTAGATCTGGCTATCCAATTCGGCGAGCCAGCTTACAGGATAACTCTCGCGCCAGCGCAAGCTGGCACTCGTACGGTCAAACACAGCGCCATCCATCGCGCGGTCTGCGTAGGCCGCTTCGGCGCCACTTTGCCCTAGGGTGAGCAAGACAACGGTATAATCATCAGGCGTCCAGCCTACTTGCGCATCCACGCCCCATCGTTGATAGGCGCTGTTGACTTCAACACCAGCGCCGTCTTCATAATTGTCGGCTTCGCTGTAACTGGCATTGACTCGCCAAAAGCCGTTGTCATTACCGGCGGTATAGTCAGCCGTGCTTTCCAATCGTCCCCAAGCACCGCCAACCAGGCTTACCTGGCCAGGACTTTGGCTGGGATCAAATTGATAGCTTGTGCGTTCAAATAATACGGTGCCTGCCGCAGGGCCATAAAGCACGGTTTGTGGGCCTTTAATGATGCGGATCTGATCATAGTTTTGTGGATTGATATAGGCTGTGGGTGGGTCCATACGTCCCGAGCAGCCGCCAAGTAACATTTGGTCGTCACTATTAATCGTTAAACGAGAACCGGCAGCGCCTCGAAATACAGGGTCACCACTGGTTCCGCCTTTACGAATCAGTGAAAAACCTGGAATAGATTTCAAGTAATCGCCGCCATCATGGGCTGGTAAAGGTTGTTGTGGCGCTTTTGGGTCTTTGACGAGTTCAGTTGAGCTCAGCGGACGGGCTCCGGTGACAACAATGCGCTCAAGTTCGGTTTTATCGACATCTTGTTGGCTTAATAAAAGCATTAACGAGAGAGTAGTCAGCATAACGGCATTCCTTGAAATTAATGAATGCGCGAATTATCAACTGATTGATTTAAAAAAGGATGTGGCAAAGTGTCGCAGGTGGATTTCTCAGCAAACTGATGCATACTTAAGAGGTACTTAAGAAGGAGCTAAAGCATTTGACCATTCGGGATATTTTGACGGCAGTTTTTCTATTAATGATTACCGTGCTTGCCAACAGCTTTATTTGGCTCAATGGCGCGGCAACGAACCCTTATGCCGTGCTCATACTAGTACCGATGGCTGCGGCAATGTTACTTCTGCCGTTTCGGTTAGCTTGGCTGGTGATCCTGATTGGTGTAGCAGGACAGTGGTTGCAACTGCAAGCACCACTACCTACTCATCATCAGATGGATACCCACTATAGGGCAATGGTGTATGGTCAAATGTTCGCCGGATTGCTGCTTGGTGTCACGCTACATATTTTACGTATTCGGATTGTGCGGCAACAGCAAGCCTTGAGAGCCTTGCATCAACGCCAACATCGCGATGAACAACTTGTCACCATTGGTACTGCGGCCGCACAGTTCAGTCACGAAGTAGCAACACCCATTCAGACCATTCAATTTATGCTAGAAGATGTGCGGCAACAGTATCCGAATGACGAGGACTTGCAACGTGCCGAGCAGCAAATTAAACGAATTCATAATTTATTGTTAGATTGGCGCCAAGTTGCCGAGGATGTGCGCACCCATCGCGTACTTGAGTTGCAAGTTAATGAGCTGGTACAACAGGTACGTGATGCGCTCTTAATTGCGCGCCCAGATATCCGGGTGCATTGGCATGATGATGAACAACCAGGATGTATCATTCAGGCAGATAGAACATTAATACCCGCTATTTTGAGCTTATTGCATAACGCTGCCGATGCCGCACCGTTGGATTCAAAGATTGATGTCAAAACGCGCGTGGTAGAGAACACATGGCAGATGATTATTCGTAATGAAGGCGAGCCGTTAGATGCCCCGCGAAAGCGTGGGTTAGGGCGGGAGCTTTTGCCAAGTAGTCGCGGTGTTGGAGCTGGCGCCATGCTTAGTTATGCCACCTTTGAACGATTCGGCGGCACGGTTTCGTGGCACGCCGAGGCAGGGTATACCGTAACCGAAATTAATATGCCGGTGGCGGTGCGTCATGACTGATACTGTATTGATTATTGATGATGATATTAACTTGCTGCAGGCGTTAAGTAGCCGTTTAGAGCGTGCAAATTATAAAGTTGTAACTGCCGCCACAATGACGGAATTGGCGGCCCTACCTTACACAGAAATCGACCATATTCTTCTTGATTTAAAATTCGGTGATACTAACGGTCTAGAGCTAATAAAGCCGTTAAAAGCACGGTTTTTACCGAAAAATCTAGTGATTCTCACTGGTTATGCAAGTATCGCTACGTCTGTCGCGGCAATTAAAGCGGGCGCAACAGACTATCTGGCGAAACCGATTCAAACGCAGGTTCTGCTGCAGACGCTGGCCACCGATGATACGTTGTCGCCGGAGATTAGCGCTCAACCGCTGACGCCTGCGCAGCTGGAGTGGGAACACATTCAACGGGTAATGCAAGAGCACCAGGGCAATATTTCAGCGACAGCGAGGGCGCTCGGAATGCACCGTCGTACACTGCAGCGCAAACTCAGCAAGCATTCACCAATCAAGCAGTGATCAATCGAGATGGGTTTTATCTGCGTGAAAACTAGTTTAGTATTTACTAAATTAATCAATTTTCTTGATGAGGTTAAGTCATGTCAGCAGTACAAGTGAAAGCATTTTTGGACGATGACAGCGAAACATTTAGCTATGTGGTTTATCGCGAAGATGAGAAGCAAGCGGTTATCATCGACCCAGTATTAGACTTTGACTATAAGTCCGGTCGCACGAGTACTCGTGGTGCACAGCGCTTGGTTGATTTTGTTCAAGCCGAAAATTTGCAGGTAGCCTGGGTTTTAGAAACGCATGCGCATGCCGATCACTTGTCTGCTGCACCATTTGTGAAAGAACAGGTGGGCGGTCACATCGGTATTGGCGAACACATTAAAGACGTGCAGAAAATCTTCAAAGATGTGTTCAACCTTGAAAAAGAGTTTTTACCGAATGGGCACCAATTTGATCATTTATTCAAGGACGGTGAGACTTTCAAAGTTGGCTCAATGACGTTTCGAGTCATGCATACGCCAGGGCATACTCCAGCTGACCTCTGTTACATTGTTGATGAAGAGAAAATCTTTGTCGGCGATACGTTATTTATGCCGGATGTTGGTACCGCGCGTTGTGATTTCCCCGGTGGCAGCGCCAGCACACTTTATCAATCGATTCAAAAGATTCTGTCATTACCTGAAACGACGGAAATTTATATTTGCCACGATTACCCAACCCCAGGACGCGAGCACGAATATAAAACAACCGTGAGACTGCAACGCCAGCACAGCAAACATGTACATGATGGCGTAAGCGAAGCTGAATTTGTGAAAATGCGTGAAGAACGTGATGCCACATTAGAGATGCCACGGCTGATTTTACCGTCGATTCAAGTTAATATTCGTGCGGGGCACATGCCGCCAGCAGACGCAGACGGCAAGGTGTATTTAAAATTGCCGATTGATCAACTCTAACTGGGTATCAATCATCACCGAAAAGGTGAGTTGTGACGAATATAAAACCGGCACTATTTTGGCTGGTCGGCATCTTAACGTTTACGCCGTGGATTAGTGCGCCCTTTGCATTAATTCTCGGCGCATTGATGGCGCACTTTCAGGCAATTCCAACGCAGGTTCAGCCCAGTGTCTGGGTAAAAAAGTTACTGGCTATAGCTATTGTCGCACTGGGCTTCGGCGTTCAGCTCGATGTCGCGTGGCAGGTTACTAGCGATTATTTCGCGCTCATGATCGTGAGCATCATTGTCACCATTACTCTGGCATTAATTCTCGGTCGCTTGTTTAAAATAGATACCGTTACTAGCCATCTATTAGGCTCCGGCACAGCTATTTGTGGCGGCAGTGCAATCGCTGCAGTCGCACCGGCTATCCGCGCTCGCAACGATCAGATGGCGCTAGCACTTGCTAGCGTATTCACACTGAATGCCATTGCGTTACTCATTTTTCCATTGATAGGGCATGCGCTTGGTCTAGACGAGCAAACGTTCGGCGCTTGGGCGGCGATTGCGATTCATGATACCAGTTCAGTGGTTGGTGCAGCTCAGGCCTATGGCGATAATGCATTACAAGTTGCAACCACCTTAAAGCTCGCCCGCGCGCTGTGGATTATTCCGCTGGCGCTGGTTTCTGCGATGGTTTATCAACGTATGACCAAAACCGGCGGCAAGCGACGCATTACTGTCCCTTGGTTTATTGCTGGCTATATTGCCGCCATGCTGTTGGCAACGATACTTCCGCAACTTGATGCGCTTTATAGCGTCACATTTAATCTAGGTAAGCAGTTATTAGTCTTCTGCTTATATTTGGTTGGTGCAAGTATCACGCTGGAACGGCTAAAAGCAGCAGGTTGGCGCCCGCTGCTTCTTGCGATTGTGTTGTGGGTAGTGATAGCAACAATGTCGTTACTATGGCTTACAGTACCGACTGGCTGAGTACGAATATCGCCATCAAAATGAGAAACACGGCAAACGCTTTTTGCAGCTTCTGGCGTGGTAGGCGTGCACCAACCCAAGCGCCGGCGTAACTTCCGAAAATACCTGCGACGGAGATAATGGCGATAATCGTCCAATCGAATTCATACCCCTGCGCACTAAGGGCAGTAAAGTATTTTGCAAACCCGACAAACGATTTTAGCGCGATGACCATCAAGCTTGTGCCAATGGCGAGTACCATCGGTACGCCACCCAATAAAACTAACGCAGGCACAATCAAAAAGCCGCCACCAACACCAACGAAACCGGTAATTGCGCCAACTACTAAACCGTCAATAATAACGCGAACAACTTTCACATCTTTCAGTGTTTCGCTGGCGCTACGACCGCGCCACATCATCACCGACGCAATCGCCATTAGCACAACGAATACGAGCAACTGAATACGGCTATCAACGGCGGCTCCGACCCAAGCCCCGGCATAGGCGCCAATCATACCGGGTATCCCGAACAGCCAAACATGTGGCCACGAAACTATTTTCTTGCGTGCGCTGAGCAAACCACCGAATAAACTAATAAATGCAACAATCAGCAACGACGAGGCAATCGCTAGGTTGGCGGGCATATTGACGAGATACAGCAGTACGGGAACGGTTAAGATCGAACCACCCGAGCCAAATATTCCCAAACTCAAACCAATTAATATGGCTCCAATGATTGCCTGAATCATGTGCACGAGTCCTCTAAAGTGTATTGATATAACCGTTTCATTTAAGTTAGTTAGCAATCGAATAAAACGATTTCACACATCGACAGTCTATACTTGCAGGAAGTCATCTTAACAACTATTTTAGTTTATTACGAAATAAAACATGAGGATATAAAAATGGGATTACGTATTGGCGATATCGCACCGAACTTTAAAATTGACACCACGAAAGGTGAAATTGATTTTCATGAATGGTCAAAAGGTTCATGGGTATTTTTCTTCAGTCACCCAGCAGATTACACCCCAGTGTGCACCACGGAAATGGGTCGTACTTCGCAATTAGCTGGCGAATTCGAAAAGCGCGGCGTGAAACCTTTGGGTTTATCAACGGATACGGTTGAAGAGCACTTAGGCTGGATCAACGACGTGAATGAAACACAAAACACGAACCTGCAATTCCCAATTGTCGCAGACAAAGACAAAAAGGTAGCGGCGTTGTATGAAATGATTCACCCAGGTGAAAGTGAAACCGCCGCAGTTCGTTCAGTGTTTATCATTGATCCGAACCACAAAATTCGCCTGACGATGACTTATCCAATGGCTGTAGGTCGTAACTTTACTGAAATCTTGCGTGTTATCGACGCCTTACAAACGGGCGATCAGTTCGGTGTTGCTTGCCCAGCCGACTGGCAAGTTGGTGGCGACGTGATCATTCCACCAAGTGTATCGAACGAGGCTGCGGAGAAAAAATTCCCGCAAGGTTTTAAAACGGTGAAGCCTTATTTGCGTTACACTAGCGTAAACAAATAACCTTTGACTGATGAATGATTGCGACTGCTTACTCAACAGATTTTGATACCCTGTTGCCTGCGCTCGATGCGTGGGTCACTGAAGCTGAGCGAGAAGCGGCGCATACGTATAAGCAGGAGCCACGTCAGCAGCAGTTCATTGCTGGGCGTGGCTTATTACGTTGGTTAGTGTGCAATACCTGGCATTGCGCGGCAGGCGCTGTATCGATTACTCGCCAAGAGAATGGCGCGCCGTTGCTCACGGTTGGTGGGCAAGTCTGGCAATGTTCAATTAGCCATACCAAAGGTGCCGTCCTAGTCGCAGCTAGCCCTGAATTTACTGTTGGCGTTGATGTCGAACGAATAAAAGCCCGTAAGCGTTTAGCTGAGCTTGTTGCCAACTATCAAGATGGCTTTTTTGCAGATTTATCTGCTGAAAATTGGCATCGCTTCTTTGAACGCTGGACACTTGCTGAGGCGGTTACCAAAGCCGAGCAGGGGTTGTTATTGCAAACACTAAAGCGACCGGTTGCCAATTACCAACACGATGCAAAACATGAGCAACACGACGACTTTATGCTCTGTTGCTACACCCCGAAATTTTCCGAGCCGGTAACCTTTCAACGCTTTCCCAGCTAAGTCTTCAATGGTAATCTTGCGATTATTAATTTGAAACTATTTGCCATTAACGAGAGCGCTATGACCCCAGAACAAGCGAAGCAACTGGTTGAAATGCAAATTGCATTTAATCAGGTTATTGACCCGTCGTACCCAGAAAACCCGCAAGTTAAACGTGATGACGTCAAAGCGATTTTGGTTGAGTTGGGTGAGTATTTTGAGCACACCGCATATAAATGGTGGAAGAAGCAATCGGCGGACTGGGCGCAAGCCAATATGGAACTTATCGATATTCTTCATTTTGCTATTTCTGATGCGGTAGAGAATGCGTGTGCACGAGGTTTAAACCACGAACAAGCCGCAGAAGAAGTCGCGGCACTGGTACTCAAAGGCGCCACCAGCGGTGAAACTATAAGTGATGGTAAAGAAATCGTGGTTGCGTTAGCGAAAGATGGCGATGCGCAAAAGGCATTGCAGTGCGGTACGTCGTTCTTTGCGAAGTTATTTGCAGCACTTATCGACGCCTATGGCGATGCCAATACCGTCTATTTAACCTACATTGGTAAAAATGCCCTCAATAATTTACGCCAACAGCGCGGCTATAAGCAGGGTACTTACATTAAAATGTGGCAAGGCCGTGAAGATAATGAAGTGATGATGGAGTTATTAGAGGCGCACGAAGATGCCATTATCAATGCGCCACAACCGTTGCAGCAAGCTCAACACTTATTACTCAGTCATTATGACGAGCAAGTCGCTTAGGATGCTTTAATGAAGCGCAGCAACGTGTCTTCGTTGTTGCGCAACTGTAACGTGTTGCCATTATCTCCAACGGTAAAGTGCGTGATTTTATCGAGTGCTTCGAACATGGCTTGTTCAGCGTCCATTTGCTCTGGCGCGCACATCATTTTGGTTGCTGCTAGCGGTTTAAAGCTGAGCCCCTCTCCAGTTAACTGATACTCACCTTGAAATCGGTTACAGCCGCTGTAACCAAACACGACATTGTCACTCATAAATTGGATGCTGGGAGCTTGTTCCAGTGCGCTTGCGTGCAACTGCCACGAAACGCCGGTAATAAGGCGATGCGGCTCACCAGCGCAGCCGCCGAACGTGGAACCATTGCGATTTAGCTTGGCCGTAAAGGGGTACGGCATGCCGGACATAGAGTCCTGACAAACTGTGGCTGAAATATGCAGCGTTTCATCTTCTTTAAGCTTAACCTCCCAAGTATTGTCACTGGTATCGCTGACCTTAGAAATATCCACCTGTGGATAATCGCGGTCGCCGGAAGGTTGACGAAGCGATGCGCTACCATTATTAACGTGCACGAGCCAGAATGGCTCGTTTCCGCGCGCACTAAATTGTTGGGGAAGCTCAGTTTTATCAATACACAACGGATACGCTTGTCCGGCAATGGTTAACTGGGCATGAGAGCCTTTATTCCAAAACTCGAGTTCGCGCTGTTGATTTGAATATAGGGCGCCCGATGCGCTTTTCTTCGCATCGAGCTTGACGCGTTGATCGCCGAACTTGAGTTCGACGTGCTCTGAAGAATAGGTCGCCTGTACATCAAGTGCGCCGCAACCGTAACTGACATTGGTCGATTGCGGCGAACTATCACAAGCTGTTAAAACAATCATGCTACCCAGCGCCGATAATGCATGAATCAAACGCATTTTTAGAATCCTTCACTTTATAAACACTGATGGTATTTCTTATGACCATGTTTTAAGTGAATGATTCCATCAACTAGTAATCATCATTATCGTCTTTATTGTCTTTTTTCTTACGTTTATCGTTGTCTTTCATGCGATCTTTCATTGCTTTCGCACGGTCTTTTTCAGACTTTTCCATTTGCTTATAGGCTTCGCGCTCTTCCTTGTGCATCTCTTGCATCATTTCCATTTCGTCTTTGTGCATTTCGCGCAAGGCTTTTTCTTCTTCACGATGCATTTCACGCAAGAGCTTACTATCTTCTTTCATCATCGTAGCTTGTGCTTTGCGGTCGCGCTTCATCATCTCCATGTCGGCTTTACGTTGTTCACGCATCTCCGCCATTTCTGCTAAACGCGCTTCACGATGTTGCTGATCCATCATTTTGGTTTGCTCGCGAGCCTGTTCGGCTGCTTTATCCTGTTGTGCAACAGCTAAAGTTGATAGAGTAGCCATCGCAATAACCATCAATACTTTTAAGTAATTCATAATGTTACCTCCGTAACGAAAAACTAGAAAAAGCAAAAATGAAGTATAGATGGCATTTTAAGGAATACCGAATTCTTTACGCTTTTTTAATGACGAGAAACAAATGATCGAAGGCTTTCGCAGAATTCTTTTCTTTCAGCGATCTATTGTCTACTTTATTTAGTAATAACTAAAAAACATTGGAGGCTTTATGGTTAACGTCGGTACCCCAGATCGAATTATTCGAATTATCATTGGTATTGCACTGATTGCATGGAGCGTATCTGCCGGAAATATGTGGTGGATTCTTGGTGCTATCGTGTTAGCAACCGGTATATTCCGTTTTTGTGGCTTATACAAAGTACTTGGAATTAATACCTGTTCAGTAAAATAAGTCGTAACAAGGAGAATGCAGTTCCATGTTAAATATGGATTTCTCACAGCGTGCGGTGATTCGAAGCGCTGAGCAAGATTGGGTTAAAAGTCCTGCTGGTGGGGTGTTGCGTAAGCCGCTTGAACGCGAAGAGGCAGAGCGCGGCCGTGCAACTAGTATTGTGACGTATGAACCTGGCGCTTCGTTTCAAACACACCAACACCCGCTTGGCGAAGAAATTTTTGTGCTTGAGGGGGTGTTTTCAGACGAAAACGGCGACTACCCCGCAGGTACTTATATTCGTAATCCGCCAGGCTCGTCGCATGCGCCATACAGCAAGAACGGCTGTACGCTGTTCGTTAAACTCCATCAATTTGCTGAAACTGACCGTGAGGTTGTGCGAATTGATACTAACAGCACGCCTTGGCTACAAGGGCAGGGGCGGCTGCAGGTGATGCCATTGCATAGTCACGAAACCGAGCATTGTGCATTGGTGAAATGGCCAGCCGGCGAGGTATTCAAGCCGCATCGGCATTTTGGTGGTGAAGAAATTCTGGTGCTTAGTGGTGAGTTCATCGACGAACATGGCCGTTACCCAGCGGGTACTTGGCTACGTAGTCCGCACATGAGTATGCACACGCCCTTGGTTGAGCAGGAAACGATTATATACGTCAAAACCGGTCACCTACCGGTGTCACCAACCTAAAATCCGCGGCCAAACCTCACGCTCTCCAGTCGCCGTCAGCACCACATAGTGCTGGTGCATGGCGGCTGTTGCGCAGGCATGGTTTGGCAATACCCGTAATTGAGTTCCAATTGGAAACTCTTGCACTGTGCGGCCATCGGGTAGTGCAATGACGCCATGTTCTTGATTTACCTTAGTGACGCAAACATGTTGTAACGGTACACCACCCTCATCGCAAACAAGCCCATAGCCAAAATCCTCATGCTGCGAGGCGGTGCCACGGTCGCGTGATAATGCCATCCAACCAGCATCGACTAACACCCAGTTCTTCTCTGCATTGTGCCCAATGACTGTCGTGACAACGGACATCGCAATATCATTTAGAGCACACACGCCAAGGTTATACATCACCAGATCAAACGTGGTGTAAACGCCAGCTCGCACTTCGGTTATCTGGCTGAGATCTTCTGCAAAATGTGCTGTTGGCGTGGAGCCAACACTCAGAATTGGGCAGGCTATTCCGAATTGGCGAATCTGCGCTACGGCCTGACGGATTGCCACACATTCTTGCTCTGCAGCCTGCACAATTTCGGCTGTTGTCTTGGCACTGTATGACCCACCTGAATGCGACATCACTCCCGTTATCGTCATGCCGTTACGATGAAGTCGTTGTGCAATGTGGCCAATCAATGGACTGGTCGGGGGCAAACCACCGCGATGGTCATCACAATCGATTTCAATGAAAATAGAAAACACGACATCATGCTGGCGTCCATAAGAAATGACCGCTTCAGCTTGCGTTAAGCTATCGAGTAAAATGTGCAACTGCACCCCACGTTCAAGCAACGCTCGCACTCTGTCTAATTTATTCGCGCTGATGCCCACAGCATAAAGTAGGTCGGTATACCCCGCATCAGCAAATGCTTCCGCTTCGGCCAACGTTGAAACCGTCGCAGGAGATGATAAATCGGGCAAGATATAACGTGCGGCATCGACTGCACGTAAAGTTTTGAGATGCGGCCGTAGTTGACACCCAAGCGCCGAAATACGTTGTTGTAATCGCTCAACATTGGTCAAAAATCGCTGTTGGTCGATGAGTAAAAAAGGCGTTTGTTCAGTTTCAAGCCACGGCACAACATCAGTCATGGATACAACCTATCTATCTCAAAAACTCGTTACGATGGTAACTCCGAGGTACAAGCCGGACAGCGTTTGGCTGCCAACGGAATACTTGTTGCACAAAACTCGCAGGTTTTGGTCGTGACCGGTGCGGGTTCTTCTTTTGTACGCAAGCTATTCATGCCTTTTACCAGCCAGAATACAGCAAAGGCAACTATCAAAAAGCTAATCGTGTTGGTAATGAATAAGCCGTAATTCACGGTCACCGCTCCGGCGGCTTGCGCATCGGCTAACGCAACATACGGGCCAGGATTTTCAACGCCAGCGCGCAGTACAACAAACATATCGGTGAAATCGACACCACCTAACAACAAGCCAATCGGTGGCATAATAATATCGGCAACAAAGCTTTTCACGATCGTACTAAAAGCACCGCCGATAATAATACCTACAGCCATATCGACAACATTACCTTTCATGGCAAATTTTTTGAATTCATTCAACATAATCGTCATCTCACTGTATCTAGCCATAACCCATTGTTATGACTAATGCCTATCTTATAGGCGATAAATCAGCGAAAAGAAATATATTGGCGCAGGTTATTCCTTGCGCTTAAAGACCAACCGCTTTTGTAAGCCATAGCTCAGTAAAAAGACAACGATTTCGGCAACAGGTTTGCCAATAAACGGTGATACGCCGACCGCGAAAAATGTTTTGGTAAGCAGGTAATTTGCCAAAACCAGCACGACAGCAAGCGTTGTGTATTTCATTGCATCGCTGCCAAGCGAGCTACCTTTTCCGAATACCCACTGCCGATTCAAGGTGAAGTTAAAAATACCGGAGACTAACCGAGCCGATGCAATGGCAAGTAGAATTTCCCCTGTGAGTCCATAAACGAGTGCGAACAAACCGTAATCTAGTGCTGCGGAAGCAATACCGACACCGGAGAACTTCAAAAACTTTTTATAAATTATGGCGGAATCTTGCAGCGGTCGAAAATGACTACTGGCATTGCCTTTTTCATAAACCGTCGTGATTTCTACCGAGCGAAAAGAAATCTCTTGTTGTTTCGCTAGAATCAGCATGTCTAATTCAAATTCATAGCGATCGCTTGGTGTATTCACTAATGCTCCAAATAAACTCGAGGGGATACCGCGTAACCCAGTTTGAGTATCTGGAACATTAATGCGCAATCCAAGCCGGAAGGTATAACGAGCAAATGTATTACCTAGCCATGATCGAAACGGAATGCCTTTATGTTTGAAGTTACGGCTTCCAAGCCAGAGTGCTTCAGGTGAGTCAGTGAAGTGCTTTAGAACCTGGAGAATATCATAAGGTAGATGCTGGCCGTCGGCATCTGCCGTGACAGCCCCTGCGCAGGTTGGCTTATTATCAAGAATCCATTGAAATCCGGTTTTGAGGGCGGCACCTTTGCCTTGATTTTTCTCATGCGCGAGTAGGTATAGGTTTTCAGCTTGAGGTAATTGCTCAAATATATCGGCACTATCGCTACCATCATTAATGATAACGATGCTGTCATAGTGTTGTGGTGTCTGCTGCAGTGCCTCAATGAGGCTGAGCAAGGCGTCGTCTGGATTATATGCAGGAATAACTATGACTGGTTTTGGCACAAAGTCCTCGTCCTTCGGTTTGTGGTTATTTAGATAATGACGACAAACCGAAGCGAGTGCAATAAAAGCGCCTAGAAACGCTCATTTATTCCGCGCTTGAGGTTAAATACCGATCAATTACGTCGGTCACGCTTTTATCCATCGGTTCCACTTTACTTGGAAAGCTTGTGACCTGCTTACCATCTGCGGAAACAATGTACTTGTGGAAGTTCCAACCAGGCGCTTGATTGGTGGCTTGGGTGAGCGCTTTGAATATAGCGTTGGCGTCGTCACCTTTCACTGGCGTTGTTGCCATCATTGGGAAGGTCACACCAAAGTTCACAAAACATACGGTAGCTGTTTCTTCCTCGTCATTATGTTCTTGACGAAATGAATCAGAAGGGAAGCCTAAAATAACAAAATCTTCGTCTTTGTAAGTTTGATAGAGCTCTTCAAGCCCTTCGAACTGCCCGGTGTAACCACATTTACTTGCTGTATTAACCACCATCACCACGCGATTTTCGGTCAGTTCACAAAGATTGTGATTATCCTTTGAATGCAATGCGCGCATGCTATGGTCGAAGGTTGCCAGACAGCCCTTATCGGTTGCTTCAAAGCTCTGAGCAGCGCGTTGCACGGTTGCTACTTCTTGCTGTGTACCACCGGCGACGGCGGAGAATAAAGTGACACCTGCGATGCCCGCGGCTGCGATATAGGCGACAGGTTTTGCAATTCTAGACTTAATCGGCTGCTTCATTGTAAAAAGCTCCACAACAAAATGATAAGTAATTGACTACACCTTACGACGTTATGTATCTAATAGCGACATCAACCTAAAAACGATCACTGCGCACGCGATGAAAAATATACAAGTTCGAAATAATGCGTTGAAACACATGATGTTTGCGATCGAAAAAAGTCGACAGTGACGAAACTGTGTTAACTTGATAGCAACATTTATGACAATTAAAAGGCATTGTTTATGAACAAACCTTCAGCATTGAATGCATTGGTATTGGCGCTGGGACTTGGCTCGTTTTTAGTAAGTACTGCACCGGCTGATGCCAACCCAGTAAAAATTGATTATCAACAACCGACTCAAGCGTTGATTGATATTGTGGATGCAGCGCCGTCGCCAGGCGGTAGTTTGAGCCCGAACGGCAAACTGCTCATGGTGATGAATTATCCGGCGTTACCAAGTATTGCGGACGTGGCAGCTGACGAGTTGAAACTTGCGGGACGACGCATTAACCCAGCAAATTATACCGTCAGCCAAGCCCGTTATATTAGTTCACTCAATTTTGTTGATGTCGCTTCGGGTGAAAACCTGCGTATTAAAGGACTACCAGAAGAGCTCAAAATTATTGGCGCAAGCTGGGCACCGAACGGTGAGTATGTCGCATTCGCCCAAATGACTGCTGATAAAGTTGAACTGTGGCTGGTTGATGTCGAAAAAGCGCGTGCAAAACGTCTTAGCAAGCAGTCGCTCAATGCAGTATGGGGGCCGATGTTGGAGTGGCGTCACGACAGCTCTGGTTTATATACCTACACTGTTGCCGATGGTCTAAAAAAACCGGCGTTGAAGACCATTCCTACCGGCCCGGTGATTACTGAAAGTATGGGGCGTAGCGCACCGGGGCGTACGTACCAAGATCTGCTTCAAAACAAACAAGATGAATTGTTATTTGATTACTATTTCACCAGCCAAGTGAGCTTTGTTGGCGTAAATGGCCGCACGAAAGCATTGGGTGAGCCAGCAATTTATCGCAGTGTCAGCACCTCGCCAAACGACGAGTTTTTACTGGTTGCGAATATTGAGCGTCCGTATTCTTATGCAGTGCCTTGGTATCGCTTCCCAGTCACCACAAAGGTTTGGAATACCAGCGGTAAAGCGGTGTATACCGTTGCTGAACAACCGCTAGCCGATAACTTACCGATTGCTTTTGACGCTGTTGAACAAGGACGCCGCTCGATTAGCTGGCGTAACGACGCGGATGCCACCTTAGTTTGGGCAGAAGCCGCCGACCAAGGTGATCCAGCGGTGAACGTTGAGATTCGCGATCGCGTTTATCAACAAGCTGCGCCGTTTAACCAAGAGCCGCAAAAGTTATTGGATTTAACCAAGCGTTATTCGCGCTTGTTAGCGGCCGACGCAGACACCATGCTGGTGTGGGAACGCTGGTGGGCTGATCGTGACGAGAAACTCTGGTTGGTTGATGGTACCGGCAAAGCTGAACCGAAACTGGTATGGGAGCGTTCGTGGGAAGACCGTTACAATGACCCAGGCCAGCCGTTTACCGTACAAAAAGATGGCCGCACCCTGCTGTATGTAGATGGTGAAGAAGTACTGCTGCGCGGCACTGGTGCTTCCGATGAGGGCGACCGACCATTTGTTGATCGATATAACTTAACTTCCGGCGCGAGTGAACGCTTATGGCGCAGTGAAGCTCCGTACTTTGAGCAGCCACGCGACATCATTGATGCCGAAGAACTCACGTTCTTAATGCAACGCGAGGGCGTTGATGACCCAGCAGATTTTTTCGTGCGTGATTTAGATGATGACAAACTGCGCGCGCTAACTGAAACCCCGCATCCAATGCCACATACGTTAGGTATTACGCGTGAGCTCATTACTTATGAGCGTGAAGATGGCTTGCCCATGTCGGCTGAATTGTATTTACCAGCTGGCTACGATAAAGAGCGTGATGGGGCACTACCAACCATGGTGTGGGCATACCCGCGAGAATATAAGAGTTCGGCTGCCGCTGCCCAAGTGTCTGGCTCGCCATATGAGTTTGTCCGCATTAGTTACTGGGGCCCTCAGTACTTAGCAACGCAAGGTTATGCGGTGCTCGACAGCGCCACCATGCCGATTGTGGGTGAAGGTGATAAACAACCCAACGACACCTTTATTGAGCAATTAGTCATGAATGGCAAGGCTGCTATTAAAGCGGGCGTTGATTTGGGCGTAACCGATCCTGAGCGGGTCGCACTTGGTGGTCATTCGTATGGTGCCTTTATGACCGCAAACATGCTAGCACACAGTGATCTGTTCACGACGGGTATCGCTCGAAGCGGCGCCTATAATCGGAGCTTGACGCCATTTGGTTTCCAGCGCGAAGAGCGGACCGTATGGGATGACCCTGATTTATACATTCGCATGTCACCGTTTTTCCATGCGCATAAAATCAACGAGCCTCTGTTGATGATTCATGGTTCGAATGACAACAACTCGGGTACGTTCCCAATGCAATCTGAGCGCTTGTATCAAGCCATTAAAGGCTTAGGCGGAAGTTCGCGCTTGGTGATGTTACCGCATGAATCACACGGCTATCGTGCACGTGAATCGATTCTCCACATGTTGTGGGAGCAAACGCGCTGGCTCGATATATACTTAAAAGAAGAAAAATAGAAATTAATCTTCGGTGAGTTAAGAACCCCAATAATTGCCAAGTTATTGGGGTTTTTTATGGCCTATTTTACCGCTTGTTTCGCTTTAAAGTGCCGTGCAAGGTAGAACGCCACAATCCCGATCAGCAACCCCCAAAAAGAGCTATTAATTCCGAAGAAATGTGTTCCAGATGCGGTGGTCAAGAACGCTAAAATCGGTGGCAATTGATTGTCGGCGTCGCTAAAGGCTTTGAACATGTTACTACTCAATACCGGTAATAGAGCTAAACCCGCTATTGTGGCCGTTACGGCGGCAGGTAACATTAAGAACAACCCCACAATAACTGAACTTGCTAAGCCGGCAAGGAGGTAAAAAATACCGCCCGCAACAGCTGCTTTATAGCGCTGCGAGCTATCTGGATCGACGTCGGGTGATTGGCAGATAGCGGCTGTAATTGCTGCAAGGTTAATCGCGAAAGCCCCCAACGGAGCAAGAATTAAGCCTGCTAAACCGGTGGTTGTTAACAGTGGCGACATCGGCGGCGCATAGCCGTTGCTACGGAGCATCATAATACCCGGTAGGTTCTGCGACACCATCGTCACCACAAATAACGGGATGCCAATCCCTATCATCAATGACAGATCAAACTCGGGCCAAACCCAAACCCAAGCTGGCATCGAAAATGACAACTGAGTGAAATCGAGATCTTGCATGAGAGCAGGTAAACCTAATGCCAGCAGCAGAACCCAGAAGAATACAAATCGCGGCGTCAAATAACGCAATACAAAGAAAGCAATCACCAATGAACCGGCGATAATCGGCTGTTGGTAAACTGCCGGCATGACGGCTAAAACAAATTTCAACAAAATACCGGCGAGAATCGCTGCCGCTACCGATACCGGAATGTATTTTATCAGTCGGTCTGAAATGCCGGTTAAGCCAAACAGCACAATAAGCGCTGATGAGAAAATAAACACTCCAACCGCTTGTGCGAGTGAAACACCTTGCAGAGCCACGATGAGTAAGGCGATTCCCGGTGTCGACCATGCCGTAAAAATTATCGATATTATCCAAAAACATTCATCTAAATTCGGAAACGTGACGTAAGTACCTTAGAAAAACATTTTAGAGTTGAAGAGTATTATTGGAATGACGCGCATGAAGTTTTCTGATGCCGATCTCTCGCGCATTATCGAAATGGCATGGGAAGATCGAACCCCCTTTGAAGCAATTTATACGTTATATCATTTGAACGAAACGCAGGTGATTGCACTTATGCGAAAAGAACTAAAGCCGAGCTCATTTCGGCTGTGGCGTAAGCGCATGAATGGGCGCACAACCAAGCATTTGCAGTTACGCGATCCGAAGGTGAGTCGGGCGTATTGTCCAACGCAGTACAAACGCTAATTTTATTCGCTTGAAACGCAAAACTTCCTTTGTAATTTCCCGCCAAACCACGTAGATTACGCGCCTATTTTTTGTTCGGGTGTTTAAACGTGATTTCTGCTGCAAATATCACCATGCAATTTGGTGCAAAACCTCTTTTTGAAAATATTTCCGTGAAGTTTGGTGAAGGAAACCGTTACGGTTTGATTGGCGCAAACGGTTGCGGCAAATCAACCTTCATGCGTATTTTGAGTGGTGAACAAGAACCATCGGCCGGTAATATTTCCATTGAACCCAATATGCGTGTCGGTAAGTTGCGCCAAGATCAATTTGCTTATGAGCAGTACAGTGTCATTGATACCGTGATCATGGGCCATGAGGAATTATGGCAAGTGAAAGCGGAGCGGGACCGCATTTATAGCATGGCAGAAATGAGCGAAGAGGACGGCATGCGCGTTGCGGACCTTGAAGTTGCCTTTGCTGAAATGGACGGTTACACCGCTGAATCACGTGCTGGTGAATTGCTATTAGGTGTCGGTATCCCGCTGGAGTCGCATTTCGGTTTGATGAGCGAAATTGCGCCAGGTTTGAAGCTACGAGTGTTGCTGGCACAGGTATTGTTCTCTGACCCAGACATCATGTTGCTGGACGAGCCAACCAACAACTTGGATATCAACACCATTCGCTGGCTCGAAAACGTGCTGAATGAACGCCAAGCGACCATGATTATCATCTCGCATGACCGACACTTTCTAAATAGTGTGTGCACGCATATGGCCGATATTGATTATGGCGAATTGCGTGTTTATCCGGGCAACTATGACCAATATATGTTTGCAGCCACTCAGGCTCGTGAGCAGTTGCTCAATGAGAATGCGAAAAAGAAAGAGAAGATAGCGGAGTTACAACAATTCGTGAGCCGCTTCTCAGCGAACGCGTCAAAAGCGAAACAAGCAACTTCGCGCGCCAAACAAATTGAGAAAATTCAGCTAGCCGAAGTGAAAGCTTCTAGTCGAGTCAGCCCATTCATACGCTTCGAACAAGAGAAAAAGCTTTATCGTTTAGCGCTTGAAATGGAAGGTGTGAATAAATCGTTTGATGAGTTACATGTACTTCGCAATTTAAGTGCAATGATTGAGGTCGGCGAAAAAGTTGCGATTCTTGGTGCCAACGGTATTGGTAAAACCACCTTGTTGAAATGCTTGGTTGGTCAGCATCAACCGGAGAGCGGCATCATTAAGTGGTCGGAAAACGTCAACATTGGTTATTACGCCCAAGACCATGCCGATTGGTTTAAAGAAAAAATCAGTGTTTTTGAATGGATGAGCCAGTGGAAGCAACCGCACCATGATGAACAAGCGGTGCGGGGAGTACTTGGCCGTATGTTGTTTTCGCAAGATGACATCAAAAAGCCTGTGACTATTTTGTCAGGTGGTGAAAAGGGCCGCATGATTTTTGGTAAGCTGATTATGCAACGCCCAAATATTTTGATCATGGACGAACCTACCAACCACTTAGATATGGAATCGATTGAAGCGCTGAATCTTGCGCTCGAGCACTATGACGGAACCTTATTGTTCGTGAGTCACGACCGTGAATTCGTCTCGTCGCTCGCAACCCGCATTATCGAACTCACCAACAACGGCATGCGCGATTTCTCGGGCACGTATGACGACTATTTGCGTCAGCTTGAGGTTGATTAATTCCAAAATAAACGGCGGCACGATTAGTTAAAAAATCGTGCCGCATTTTCGTAATTAATTTTCGTCCGTTGTTGTTCGGATAAAAATTCAAAGCCGTTGAGTCGATTGAGAATTGCCCCAAGCGGCATATTATCTGTTCCTAACATCAATCGATCTTCCAACCCGGCATCAATAAAGTTCTTAAGTAATTGACGGTGTAATGATTCTGGCATGACGCTAATTAAGAATTGACATATCGGCATAGACATTTGGGAACTCTTGCATTAATTCAATAGCTTCTTTATGAAACCGAATTTCGCCGGCGTGCATCAACCAAACCTTTAATCTCGGATATTGTTCAAGTACAGGTTTCAATAAAAGTGGATTCCCCATATCCGCATTGAAGTTAGGACAACAACCCTCTGGCCGACCTCGCGGGGGGGGACCATCAGCGGCATGAACACCAACCGGAATATTCATTTTTTCAGCAAGAGCAAAATAGGGTTGAAGTCGTTCATCGAATGGCGAGATGCCATAATAAACGTAGAGCAACTCGCCCATGACAGTCATTCGGCCACTTGCAAACTGAGCTTCCAACCATTTGATATCAGGCCAGCCTTCATTCTCAGCAAAGCATGGATACATTCTTGGATAAATACCATCGGTGCAAGGAAACGAAGCACCAACTCGAAAACGCGAAGGTGCCGCGCGTTGCCATGCATAGGCTAGCTGATTGTCTGCACCCGAAAGAACAGCAAATCGAACATTGTATTCATCCATTTCAGCCAGAACAGACTCAACTGTCATCCCTCTCTCATTCGTCGCATGCAAGTGCGCATTAATAGTTGGTATTCGTTCGTCAGTGCTTTGAACTTGCTCTTGAAATAAGGCCGCATAAACGGGGAACGTACCGATCGTAAGCATTCCCAATATAGTTATTCGTAGCCACATAATTAAGGCCTCTACATCAAGGGTAATGAACACTAGTTAAACTATAGTCCATTCTCAGAAAAGCAAAATTAGAAGGTTTTCATTAGTTACAAGGCAGTGCATTATGGAAGTCCTTATGTTCATCGTGTTGGTAGGACTATCTCGAGGTGCTGAATTGAAATACTACTTTGCTGCATTCGTTCTATGTCTCTCAGGTTGCGTGACATCTCCAAAATATAGTCATTTTGAGTGCTTTGAGTCGCGTGACCAAGCTCAGCAAGTTGGCAGTGATATATTCCTGGCAGGTTTTACTGAGCGAGTCGGTCATCGGCTAGGGCTTTCGTCGAATCGCAGCGTAAAGGGTTTAGGATTAAGATGGGGCGGTATTAAGGCGACCGATTACTGCGAATCAGGACACCCCTTGATTGTCACATATGATTCGATTAAATCTGATTATGACCCAGAACAAGTGATGTTTTGGAGTAAGATAATTTTTCGCGAAATGATTTCTGAAGTTAAGAAGGCAGAACAATGAAAAAATTAACGACCGCGGCACTACTTCTTTCTTTCGGTTTAATTGGTCAGGCACAAGCGAACACTGAGAGTGCGCATCAATTAAAACTCGCTGAAGCTGATAAATTAATCACGTTGCCGCTACACTGTGTTGAAACCCCATACCCATATAAAACCGGTATTGTGCTCGGTAGTGCTGAAGATTTGAAAGAGCCTTCACAACATCATCCCATCTTTTACGGTTGCTTTGATTGGCACAGCGCCGCACACGGTTATTGGTCGTTGGTAACATTGCTACGCCAGTTTCCCGATATGGCGCATGCCGAGCAGGCGCGTGAGGTGTTAAAACGTAATCTCACCAAAGAGAATGGTCTGCGCGAAGCGGAATTTTTCAGCAAGGACATCAATAAAGCCTTTGAACGCACGTATGGTTGGGCGTGGTTGCTTAAGTTGGCCGATGAACTAGAAGCCTGGGACGACCCTATGGCGGTTGAATTTTCGGCTAACTTACAACCGTTGGTTGATGTGATTGTTCAGCGCTACATGGAATTTCTTCCACAACTGGTTTATCCGGTTCGTGTTGGCGAACATAGCAATACTGCGTTTGGGCTTAGTTTTGCTTATGACTATGCGGTGAATAATGAACTAACCGAACTCGAGAAGCTAATAGAGACGCGAGCAAGAACTTATTTTATGAGTGATAAAAACTGTCCAATTAGCTGGGAACCAAGTGGCTATGACTTTATTTCGCCATGTTTAGAGGAAATCGGTTTAATGCAGCGCGTGTTGCCGAAAAAAGAGTTTCTCGCTTGGTTATCTGACTTTATGCCACAGCTTGCTGATAAGAATTATCAGCTTGAGGTCGGAAAAGTGAGTGATCGTAGCGACGGCAAGTTGGTTCACCTTGATGGCTTGAACTTCAGCCGAGCTTGGAATTTATACGCACTAGCTAATGCATATCCACAGTACGCGCACTTGCGCGCACTAGCTGATAAGCATTTCGCTCATTCGTATCCAAACTTGATTGGCGACAGTTACGAAGGCGGCCACTGGTTAGGTAGTTTTGCGATTCAAGCTCTCAATCAGTCACAAGCAAAATAGATACGTCGTTGCAGTGGCTATAGCCAAACAATCTAACTTAGAAAAATTCGTTCGTTCATAATTTACGCACAGCGGCTTATATTGAGCGTCATTACGCTAATAGGAGCCGCTTATGAACGCAGCGACATTACCGATTATCTCTTTAAAATCGCTTGATTCCGACGAGGGCTTGGCGCAGTTGCGCTATGCCGCCAGTGAAGTCGGTTTTTTTTACCTTGTCGATCACGGTATCAGCTCTGCGGCGCAACACCAATATTTAGCACTTAGCAGAGCATTTTTTCAGCTTTCAGCCGAGCAAAAGCAGGCGGTTGATATGATCCATTCGCCACATTTTCGTGGCTATAACGCTATCGGCAATGAAATGACCGCTGGTCGGCTCGATGCGCGCGAGCAATTTGATTGGATGAATGAAGAGCGCGCGCTTTCTGCGGAGCAACTTAAGTTTCCTTGGCAAAAACTGATTGGTCCTAACCTATGGCCGAGCGCCATGCCAACGCTCAAGCCGGCATTGACGACGCTACAAAGTAAGTTAAGCGACATCACGGTTAACTTATTACAAAAACTTTGTGAATCGTTAGGTGCAGGTCGAAACGCACTTGACCATACCATTGGTGCCCAGCCATATACGCATGCCAAGCTGATTCGCTATCCGGCACAACAGTCTGTGCAGCAGGGCGTTGGAGCGCATAAAGATCCGGGCTATCTGACCCTGGTGATGCAAGACGCGCAAAGTGGCCTCAAAGTTGAGCGCGGCAATGAATGGATTGATGTCGCACCAATTCCGGGGGCATTTGTCGTGAATATCGGTGAGTTATTGGAACTTGCATCGAACGGCTATTTGAAAGCAACAAATCATAAAGTGCAAAGCCCAATGGATGGCAACGAACGTTACTCAATCGCCTTTTTTATGGCCGCGCAATTGTCTGCCACGGTTCCGGTACTTTCTTTGCCGCCAGAATTAAAATCGCGCGCTCATGGCCCATCGGTTGATCCGCGAAACCCATTACTGACCGATGTCGGCAATAATGTGTTGAAAGGGCGCTTGCGCTCGCATACCCATGTAACGCGCAAACACTACTGCGACGAGCCATTAAGGCATTTACTAGCGAAAAGCTTTGCACACATGCCTACCGCTGACATTTGTGACGAATGCCACGCTTAAACTGAAGAGGAACTAACTTCTATTGTTAAACTCTATGTATACAATAATAAAACAGAGGAAACGGCAATGAAGTGTCCAGTATGTAAAGAAGAAAATTTGGTGATGGCGGAGCGTCAAGGTATTGAAATTGATTATTGCCCAAGTTGTCGCGGGGTTTGGTTAGATCGCGGCGAGTTAGACAAAATTATTGAACGTTCCGCGCCGCAAGAAGCGCCAACTTCAAGAACGTCTCCTCCGCAACAGCAGGCAGGTCATTACGATCGTGGCTATGACAAAGGTTACGGGCATAAAAAATATAAGAAAAAGAGTTTGTTGGGCGAACTTTTTGACTTTTAGTTAGTGAGCGCGAGCTAATTGCAATTCAGGCGCTGAATCAATCAAAATAACCGTTCAGCGCCTCGCGTTGGGTTTACTTCATGTCTCCGGTTTGCTCAAAGCGCTCATGCCAACTGAGCGCTTCATTCAGCAGGTGTGGCGTATGCATACCACGACCGCTGGCGCAGGCACGCTCGAAGTAATCGTGCAGCTGATCTTTGAAATCAGGATGAGCACAATTTTCAATGATAGAGCGAGCGCGTTGGCGAGGCGATAATCCACGCAAATCGGCCAACCCTTGTTCAGTCACAATGATTTTTACATCATGTTCGGTATGGTCGACATGGGAAACCATCGGCACAATCGAGGAAATTTTTCCGCCTTTTGCGGTCGATGGCGACATAAAGATTGAAAGATAACCATTGCGAGCAAAGTCACCGGAACCACCAATTCCGTTCATCATGCGAGTTCCCATAATATGGGTAGAATTCACGTTGCCGTAAATATCGGCTTCGATCATGCCATTTGTAGCGATGATGCCAAGGCGACGTGCGACTTCTGGATGATTGCTGATATCTTGCGAGCGCAATAGAATTTTTTCGCGATAAAACTCAATATTCTCATCAAACTCAGCTAACCCTTCTGGGCTTAAAGAAAAAGCCGTTGCGGAGGCCATTTGTAGCGTGCCTGATTTCAGCATCTTGAGCATACCGTCTTGAATCACTTCGGTATAAGCCGTCAGATTTTTATATGGACCCGTGTCGAGCGCCTCGAGCACGGCATTTGGAATATTGCCCACGCCAGATTGCAGTGGCAGTAATTCCTTTGGTAAACGACCAATTTTTATTTCGCGCTCAAAAAACGCCAGAATATGTTCCGCGATTCGTCGTGAAGCGTCGTCTGGTTGCTTAAATGGTGTATTTCTATCTGGTGCATTGGTTTCAACAATGGCCACGACCTTTTCAATCGGGCAGCGCAGGTACAGGTCGCCAATACGTTGGTTCGGCTCCGTCAACATGATGGGTTTACGGTGAGGCGGCAAGGCAGCGCCATAATAAACGTCGTGCATGCCCTCTAAGCGTTCATGCTGTTTGTAGTTTACTTCGAGAATTACTTTATCCGCTTGCTCAATCCAAGTTTTGTTATTACCAAGCGACGATGATGGAATCAACGAACCGTCCTCACGAATACCCACAACTTCAATGATTGCGATATCCATTTTCCCGAAGAATCCCGACCATGCATATTGCGCCACTTCGGAAAGATGATAATCAGCGTAGTTCATGGTGCCAGAATTTATTCGATCGCGACAAATCGGATCGCTTTGAAATGGCAGACGCATTTCGATGCCATCCACTTCAGCGAGTTTACCGTCGAGTTCTGGCGCGGTTGAGGCACCGGTGAGTACATTGATACGAAATGGTTTTCCACCTTGCGCATTATGAGCTCGAATACGCTCTGCTAGTGCACCCGGAACGGCTTTAGGATAACCGGCTCCGGTAAAACCACTCATGCCAACATTAGCACCAGGTGAAATGAGTTTCGCCGCTTCTTCGGCGCTCATGACTAAGTGCTTCAGTTGGGGGCATAAAATACGGGAATTTTTAGACATGACATTACCTGTAGGTTAACTCACAAGACTGCATTCTTTGTGTATTAATGGGATGCAGGTATAGAAGTGCGGTATTGTACGCCGAACCTTCACGATTGAGGTGCAGTTACGACCAAAGTCTAACGGTAAATAAATATTCTTTTGATTTTTTGATACCCCAGGGTTGCAAAATGACACCTTTAGGTTATATATTGAAACCTAAGGGTATCAATCGATGCCTAATAGGAGGACAAAACAATGTCAAAATGGTCAGCAGAGGCGCAGGCAAAATCGCTCAAGTATGGCGCATATATTTCCCTTATTAGTGGTGTCTACTTTGCGATCATGTTGGTCGCGAAATGGCTGGAACTAGCTGATATCAATGCGGGCGAATGGCCGAATATACTGATGGTGTTAGTGGCGTTGCTGTTTGTTGGCGTGGTTACTCGAATGAGTGTCGGCAACCATAAATTAACCGGTGGTTGGCGAGAAATGCTTGGTATTTATAATGACGAATTCACCCGTGAAACCAGCCGTAAAGCGAATGCACGAGCGTTTGTCGGATTAATTGTTGTACTTATCCCAGGCGTGCTTATTGGTGAAAATTTAGCAACGACGGCGATTGGCAGCTATGTCACAGTGAGCACGTACAGTCTGTCGCTAATCGTTGTTGGAACTCTTGTTTGGTCAATTTCTGTTTTATGGGAAATGCGTGGCCAAGGAGAAGATGATCATGGATGATCAGGTGCTGAATAATTTACCTGCCTTCAGAGCACAGCAAGGCTTGTCACAACAAGAGCTCGCTGATGCGATTGGGGTATCACGCAAAACGATTAGTACAATTGAGACACGCCGATTTACACCATCGGTGGTTATTGCTCTCAAGCTAGCCAATTACTTTAATGTGCCCGTTGAAGAGATATTCGTTTTAGAACCTAGTTCATAAAACTATCTCGCTCAGCAATCAAATCAAGCTGACGATCGTATAATCTGGTTTTGACTTTGAAGTAGCCCAGCAATGTATGTGAAAGATTGTCATGGCTAACCTGCTGGTTGTCCTTTTGAGCATCGGCTTTGAAGCGAGTACTTGGCCACACAATCCAAGGAATATGGGTTTGCTCTTTCGGTGCTAACCATTTGGGTAAGCCATGCAAATACACCCCATTGTCGCCGAGTGATTCACCATGATCGGAAACGTACATTAAGCTGGCGTCTAGTCGCGTATCGGTTTTCAGTAACTCGATAATCGCCGCGACCATTTCGTCAGTCACCACTAAACTGTTGTCGTAGGCATTCACAATTTCTTCGCGTGCACAATCAGTTAGTTCAGCGCTTGTGCACTCGGGTAGAAATCTTTTCAATTCGTTTGGCGAGCGCTCAAAGTAAGCCGGTCCGTGACTCCCCATTTGATGGAGGACTAATACCGAATCGCCTTGAACTTGCTGCAGCCACTCTCGAAATTTATCAATTAACACCGTATCGAAACAGTCATTCTGTGTGCAGGCGTTCTCTGGCATTGTGATGGTATTGATACGGTCACAAACGTTTTTACAACCGGAATTGTTTTCAACCCAGGTCACTTTTATACCGACTGTGTCTAATACGTCGAGCACGTTGGTCGTATTGCGTGCGGCTTGATCATAATTATCTGCATTGTAGAAGCTAAACATGCAAGGTACAGAAATGGCTGTGGCGGTACCGCAAGATACTGCTTCATCATAGCTAGCGATTTCACCGGTGCGCTCTAATTGTTCGAGTCGAGGTGTTGTTGGGCGCGGATACCCATTTACCGAAAAGTGATCGGCACGCGCTGTTTCACCGAGAATAACAACCATGACTTTTGGCTTTGTTTCTGCGCTGATCTCACGGAATGCATCTTTGCCCTGCGCGACAAATTCTGCGGGTCTACGTAGCTTTTGCTTCGCAACGGAAACCGAAGCAGAGATAACGTTAAATGGCACAATGCGATATTTAATATCGCGATGATTTCGGAAAAGTGATGCAAAGTCATCATAACTTGTCATCACAATACCAACCGAAAAAGTTGTAAAGCAGAGCCCAATAACAACGCCCTGTTTCAATCTTTTAAATATGCTTGTCGGAGTTATCTTAAGAAAAATCAGAATCAACGCCGGCATAATCCCCATAAAAATGAAGTGCATAAACAGGCCGGCGGAAAGTTGATCATTCGCTTCAGCAGGGTCGGTTTCTAGAGCGTTAATCAACATATCTGGATCAATTAAAATACCGTACTGTTGCATATAAAATGCGGCTGGCGCTGCCAATAGAATCAGACTTATTGCGACGGGTTTGAAAATATTGAGCATTCTGGCAAGCACTAACATGATGCCATATACGCAGGCAACGAAAACAAATAGCTTCACCTGCGTAATGGGATATACAGCATAGCTCTCAAGCGCATCACGAAGTGCGACTGAATAAGCCAAAACCAACCATGCGGTTACGCCAAGAAGCACCGCTGGGAAATTAACGTTGATTCGTTTCATATTGCATACCGTTACCATCAAATCGATGCGTAACGGTATGCTATGAGGGAAATATTAAGTAAGGCTTAAGAAATTTTAATATTTTGGCAACAACGTGCCGATTAAAATGACCCGACGAGTGACAATGAGGCATTGAGTGGCGCCCCGACGGTAACCTGATGCGTCGAGTGCGCATTCGGGAAATAAAGCTCATCGGTCAGGTTCTCAATATTCAACTGGACTCGCATATCATCAGAAATTTGGTAATAGGCCGATGCGTCAATGCGAGTATAGCTCGGCATCACTGCGGTATTACCGTTGTCGATAAAACTGTCATCCTGATAGGTAGCACCAAGCCCCATACCAAACTTGTCGGTAAACTGGTAAGTATTCCAAACCGAGAATGTCTGCTCAGGTAATTCACGTGGTGTGCGACCGGTTGGGCCTGTGCGATCTACAATTTCACCATCGAGATTGCTGTAGTTCGCTGTAAGATACCAGTTGTCCGTGACTTGGCCTTTGAACTGTAATTCAAAACCATTAATGTCCGAGTCAATAATATCTAAGGTTGACGGATCGTTGTCGGCTGGCTGCGGCGAGCTTTGTTCATTTTCAAAAATCGCTGCCGTGAAACTCATTCCTGGTACAAAGTCCCATTTAAGCCCGATTTCGCGATTGCTGTAAGTATCTGGATCAAGCTTGTCATTGTCGCCGTTAATATCAGTATATTGTTCACCACTGCGCGGCAAAAATGAGCGGCTGTAACTTGCATACAATGAGATATTTTCCATCGGCTTATAAATGACACCAGCACGTGGTGAAACTTCATTGTCAGTGCGACTGCGGGTTTCTAATACGGCTGGGTCGGCGTTAAATACTTCAATATCAAATTGATCAAAACGCGCGCCGAGTACCACATCAAAGTAATCAGATAACGCAATTTCATCTTGTACGTAAACCGATACCACATCTAACTTCACGCGGGTATCATCATTCAGATCGCTAAAACTTACGGTAAAGTTCTCACCATCCGCGTTGACACCTGCGAGCCCATTGATGTTGATTGGACGCTGAATATCAAATAATTCTTGGTCAGAACCTGTGGTACTGAAAACTGGATTAAAGCGATTTTGATCAGAGTGCGTCGAAATCAACTCTGAACCAACAATGAGTGTATGCCCGATATTGCCGGTTTCAAATTCGCCAACAATATTACCGGATAGAATCAAGTTATCGCGAGACGTGCTGTCGATGTAACCGTCAAGCTCCACAATGTTGTTTGTCGCGTCGTAATCGCTAGCGTAGAAATTCGAGTACACTTTTTCATAGTCGCCGTAAAAAGCGCTGAAGTTACCTTTTACAGCATCGCTAAAGTTATGCTCGGCCGCTGCTCGGAAGATGTGAGCTTCAAGGTCGGTGAAGTTGTTCTGCGGGTCACCGAACACAATCTCTTCGAAAGCTTCAACAGGGCGGCCATCGGCACCAGTCGGAACACCACGATCGATAAAACGCTCATGATTAACATATTCATAAGAAAGATTAAGCGTGGTGTCGTCTGATAATTCAAACCGCGCCGTTGGGTTAAAGCCGTAACGATCGCCATCATAAAAATCACGATGGTTTTCAACGCGCTCGTACATTGCATTTATTCGTAGCGCTGAGCTGTCGCTCATGGTGACATTCGTATCGATAGCGGCATTTAAGCCACCGAATGAGTTTACCGAAGTTGTGTAATCAGTAAATTCACCACCAATATCAGCCTTCTTTGAAACTCGATTTAAAATACCACCGGTACCGCCACGACCAAATAACAAGGCGTTAGGGCCACGCAAAATTTCGACTTGCTCAATGTTGTATAGCGCACGGTAGTACTGCACGTCATCACGGTTACCATCGAGATAAAAATCAGCCGTCGAGCGCACACCACGGAAAACCACAGCGTCGCGATGGCCTTCACCTTGAGTCGTATTCACACCGGGTGTGTAGTCAATAATCTCGCCAATACTGGTGATCCCGCGTTCAGAAATTTCTTCCGCGGTGATGATGGTGAGGCTCTGTGGCACGTCGATAATTGGCGTTGGAGTTTTCACCGAATTGGATTCACTCACCGACAAATGCTGACCCCTGACTTCAATTCGCTCGACGTCATTGCTTTCCTGTGCGGTTGCGGTGTGACTTATTAAAATAGCCGCGGCGATAGTTGTCAGTCTGAATTTCACGTTGGGGATCTCCAATTGAGTGTCAGTAAATTGTCTTAAAATTTTCTCGGCAGCGTCGACCGATTGCGCATTACTTTGCGAACGGTGAGCATGTTAATGCGAATCATTCCTAATTGCAATAAATGAAGTTTAAAAGTGCCTGAATGCAGGTTTTGTTATCTAAGTCTGTCGACGCGCGTATGAAGAAAGTTTCTTATTGTTATAATTTAAAACGCGCATACAGCGGGTTGTGGTCGGACACCGTACGGGTGTCGATTGCTGACGTTTCAAGTAAGGAAAGATCGCGGTAAAAAATAAAATCTAGTGGGTGCTGTCGGTAGGTTTTTATATGATGTGGGTCTACCATAATGGCTTGTCGAAGCCCGACGCTACGACAAAATTGCAGCAGGCGTAAGCGGCGCTGCCGACTCCATACGTTAAAATCGCCAGCCACAATCAGCGGCCCTTTGTGACCCAATATCTCTGCTTTGATGAGTTCGATTTCTTTTGAAAATTGGTTCGCACGAACGAAGTTAATGGCATGAACGTTAGCGACCAATAATGAACCGCCCTCGGCCAGCGAATGGTAGGACAGCATGTAACTTTTGTGTGTTGCAAACATGCCTTCGCGCTTATGACTGAGACGCGCTTGAGCTTCTGTAAACGCATATTGACTAGCTGTGAGCACACCATAAGTCGAGCGACGGGTTTGCATATTCGGCGCAAGAGCGTATGACCATTGCGGCAAAAGCCAGTTACTTTTTGTGCTTAATTTTGCTTCTTGAAGCAAGAGGAATAAGCAGGGGTAGTTGGCTAAAACATCCGCCAGAACACGCTGAAAGTTTTGTGTTTCAGTAAGCTTCTGTGTATTCCAGCACAATACACCGAACTCTTCCCCATGATGAATAGGTTGCTCGTGTATGAACTGCTGAGGAATCACAACTTTGGGTTTAAGCACAATTCTGCCTTGTAAAAATCTGCAGGCTAATTATTTTGCGAACTGTATAGATTGTATTGTAAATACCCCATTTATAACACAGTCATCTCGTAGCATATTTATGCCCCACTTCGAGACTGAAACGGGTCAATTACTCGAGTTTGAATACGGAAACGGGTTGTTGTTTAACCAGAGCTTGGACGCAAAATTTCGTCCTGACATGCGGTCGATTAGCAATAGTACGGCACTTTTTGAGCATACTTACCACTACGATCTGAATAGCAATTTACTGGCAATCACAGATATTCTAATGCCTGTCAACACTCTGACGCTCGGCTACGACCGTCTTGATAGATTGACAAGTGCCAATGGTGCATGGGGTAGTGGTTATTTTAGTTATGATGCGCTTGGCAACATCATCAGTAAGACGGTGGGGAACGAGAATATCAATTACCACTACAATAGCTCGAATCGATTGGCTAGTGTGTCGGGTGCAGTTTCGCGAACCTTTAGCTATGACAGCCGTGGCAGTGTGACTTCAAATGGAACGCGTAGTTTTAATTATAATCGGGCTAACCGTTTAATCAGCTCTGGTGGTATAACCTATCAATATGATGGTCATGGTCGACGCGTGTCGAAGACCGAGGGTGGACTGAAGACCTATAGCCTGTATAACCAACAGGGGACATTACTGGCGACGTACAGGAATGGCAATTACATTGAGTATTACCATTTAGGCTCGCAACTAGTAGCGCGCTATAACGATGCGCCACAGCAGGCGGATGGTCTCGGCTACACAGGTCATTTGGAAGACGATGACCTTGAGCTGACGTATATGCAGGCACGATACTATGATCCACTGATTGGGCGGTTTTATTCGAATGATCCGGTTGGTTGGACGCCTAAAAATCCGGTTATGTCGTTCAACCGCTACTTATATGTCAATAACAACCCTTACAAATACACCGACCCAGATGGTGAGTTTTTATGGGGAGCAATCATTGGTGCAGGTATTGAGCTTGGTGCTCAACTTGGAACTGGTCAAAATGTTGATTGGAGTGATGTTGCGATAGCAGGTGCCGTCGGTGCCGTGACTGGTGGTTTTGCTGGTAGAGCAGCGACCCAAGCGCTGAAAGGTGCAATTACTGCAAGTAAAGCAGTTAAACAAACCGCTGCGGTTAGTGCTGTTGCAAGTGGAGCTGGATCAGTTGCTCAGGATGTAGCAAATGGTAAAGATATTTCTGTAGAAAATGCGGTAGTCAGTACTGCAACCGGAGCTGCCGGTGGTGCATTGGGTGGTAAAATCGCTAATAAGTTCGCCTCAAAGTTAGATGCAATGTCTAATGCAGGGGGAATATCTGCACAAATATCTGGAACCACTAGAAGCGCTATCGTTGGTACGACTGCGGGACAAACTACTTCAACAACTACTGGTTTGGCAAATAAGGCTGGAGATCTTGCTATATCCGTTGCAGATAAAAAAATTAAAGAAGAGTTGAATTAGCATAGGAAACAGCAATGTCATTTTTTAAATTATATAAATTACAGTTAATTGTATATTTTGCTCTTGCAGCGTTAGTAGGAGGTTTGATCTCTGTTGAAAGTGGATTGTTTCGGGGATTTGCGTTTTCGATTGGCTGCTTTTTGTTTTTAACTGTTATTTCCTATATCACGTATCGTAAAAATTTATCTAAATATGGTAACAATGATATTGGATAAGTGGAGTTAACATTCTCATTGAAAACAAAGCCTCTTGCGAGGCTTTGTTCTTGTTCACATCAAGGCAAGTCGTCGCTGATCAATATTCAGATGATACGGTGCAAGGTTTCGTATCAATGCCATGCTTGGTGGCAAAGGCCATCAGTTTCTTATCGTAAAAGTTCATATCCCGTTTGTAACGGCAGAAGAACTTTATTTCTGTATTTTCTTGGTCATAGATAGCCCGAATATCGTTTTCCCCAGAATCAATGGAGTAAGAGCCATCGTCTAGCTGATAAGCGTATTGTTCTCCGAGAAAGCTCTCTTTGGTCAATGAAGAAGGCGCGTCTTTAATTCTATTTAAAACCGAGCTAACCGCTTGATCAGCTCAGGTGGTATAACCTATGAATATGATGGTCATGGTCGACGCGTGTCGAAAACCTCGGGTGGAATTAAGACCTACAGCCTGTATAACCAACAGGGGACGTTACTAGCGACCTACAGGAATGGCAATTACATTGAGTATTACTATTTAGGCTCGCAACTGGTAGCGCGCCATAACGATGCGCCATAGCAGGCGGATGGTCTCGGCTACACAGGTCATTTGGAAGACGATGACCTTGAGCTGACGTATATGCAGGCACGATACTATGATCCAGTTATCGGTCGGTTTTATTCGAATGACCCTGTAGGTGCGTTAGATCACTTAAGCACTCCAAACGGCATACACGGTTTTAACAGATATGCCTACGCCAACAATAATCCATACAAATATAAAGATCCCACAGGTAAGTCTTCGGAAGAAGCTAATATGTGGGCTAAGATGCTCGGGTTTTCATCCGCTGATCACGCAACAACAAAGATCAACAATTCTATCGAGAGTGGCCGACAGGCGATAGCGAATTCCACTTCTCCTGAAAATCTAAGCGCGATATCTGATACTCTTGCCGGTACTACTGTTGTTGCCTTGATTGCTGGTCAACCTGAGGTTGCGGCTGTAACAGGGGCAGGCTCATTCTTAGCTGGAGTTGGATCTGCACTTCAGAGAGATGATCCTGTCGCTGGTGTAACGAAAGAAACAGCGCTACACGTAACAGGTGCTAAATCAATTGGAACTATGGCCAAGATTGCTAACGGTGCATTAGATAGCGCCCCAGCTGTTAAAAATGGAATTGACGCAGCATCTGATGCGACTCAATCAGTCATCAAAAATGAAATAAAAGAAGAGATCAATCATGAGTAAAAGAACTCGTTTAGTTGTCTATTTGGACAAAAGGTATCTGCTTGCCTTTAAGATTTGTATGCTTTTGGTATCACTTCCTTTTCTGTATGACGTATTCATCATACTTTCTTCGGGTATAGCGGATTCAGGGCAATATGTAGTTAAACGTAGTGAAGGATGGGGATATTACGCATATTTGTTTAAGAAATCAGCATTTGCATTTTTATTTGTTTGGTTGGGAACTCTAGGCTCTAAAGAGAAATTAAACATTCCTGAAGATTAATGATTTGAATCCAAAGCCCCGCCCTAGCGGGGCTTTGTTTTTTGCTCACATCAAGACAGTAGTAGTTATTCACTATTCAGATGAGACGGTGCAAGGTCTCGTGTCAATGCCATGCTTAGTGGCAAAAGCCATCAGTTTCTTATCGTAAAAATTCATATCCCATTGGTAACAGCAGAAGAACTTTATTTCTGCATTTTTTTGGTCATACATAAAATGCTTAGTTAGTGGACACTATTGCGTTAATAGCCTTGATATATGGCGCACCCGACAGGAGTCGAACCTGTGACCTCTGCCTCCGGAGGGCAATCATAGGTTCGGTGGTAAATCGTTAAAGCCTGGTTTAGCAAGGGGTTAAACGGTGTTTTAATTTTTTAATTGGTGTCGAAATTGGCACTTTTGAGGCCGTTTAATGACAAATTTGGTCACAGAAAACCGACTCCAAAATTTCAAATTTTGACCTTTGCCTCGCGACAAGAAATTCTAAATCTCCGAAAAATCCTGAGTTTTTAGGTGGAAAAAATTCCACCTTTTAACCGGACTTTAGGTGTGTAGATTAGCCTATAATTTAATAATGCCAACAAACGAGATCGCTTTATTCCAAATATCGAAATTAACGCCGTCCGTTCAAAAAGCTATTAATTAGATCTTGCTGCTCGGCTAAACGCTCAATGATGCCGGCAAAGCTATCGGGGGCACTAAAGAACATTCCACCGCTTACGGACTGGTCGTAATCTTTTTTGATATCTTCGAGCAGCCGCCCCGTTGGGATTAGCACCAACTTACCGGAAAGAATGGCTTCAAAGGAAACGCCTCGAGTAGCCCACCTTGCCGACTTCATCGCTACCACGTCTTGCAGTGCTTCCATGTTTTGGTATGAGCCTTCATAGAGATTTTTCAGAATGCAGTCTACATCATACCAATGTCTGGACAACCGCACCGTATCAAGCGGGTTTTCTTGCGTGCAGAATTGATGAAGTGCGGTTAGCTTTTCCCAAATAATGTAATCCGGGTGGTAAGCCTCCACTGCAGCTATCGGTAACGTATGGGACTCTGCAATCGCATCTATTTCTGACAGGTAAGTCGTTACGGGTTTAGAAACCGTCGGCCGGCCCCGGTTACGGCCGCCAAATTCGAGCAGTACATGCTCTAACTGATAAGAATCATCCTGGAATGCCACATGTGGAAAGTGAATGTCGATTTTCTCACCACCAGAGCCTTCTTCAATTTCAGCGCTCAGCCCCTCAATGCCATAATCGGAAAGTCTTCCATTCAACCTTTGAACAAATTCGTTGGTCCAACCTTCTAAACGCTCTCTCTGTTCACGTCTAAATTTACGTTGCTGACTGGGATTCCGTGTTGTTTGCTCCCATGCGACAGCTTCATCATCGGATTCTGCTAAGTCAGCCCAATGAATCGATAAATCAATATCCTCAGAGAATCGCTCAATGGTGCTGTAACACTTACTAAGAGCCGTTCCACCTTTGAAAGCCACGTCATGGCCATCCAATAAATCTTCTTCGTAAAGCAACCGCAGTACTTCGGTCACCCAAATATCTTTCTCTAAAAAATTAGCGGCCAAACCTCTTGCGGAGTTCTGCGCAGCATATTCGAGGATTAATTTTAGTTCCGCTCGTTTCGCTTCAGTTCTATAGTAATCAAATATGTCCATCACACTGACGCGCTCTCAACTTGCGCTAGCTTTTGGCGCCATTGCGAATTCAGCGTAGAATGCTTGACGTTGCTGAGAACACGCTCCTTCTCACTTCCTGTCAACGATAATCGCTTAAATACCTTGCGTAACTGCTCGGGCTTGAAGTGTTCTGGCTCCATCACCGAAAGGCCTCGAAGAATCATACCTTCAGGTTGGTTCAGCCACTTAAGCTTACTCGATGCGACGTGCTTCACTTCAACAGTTGAATTCCCCACTTTAAATTCACGCGATGGGCCGTTCGTCCAATAAATAGTTCGGGCAGGAGCCTGAGTTTGCAGTCCAATGCGATATGCCGCTTCAAAGCCATTCGAAACAAGTTTGTACCCGTAATTTCTCGCCCAAGCTTTTGCGACCTCTTCTGGGCTGGGCATTACCTTCGCCCCCGGTAAGTTTTCTATTGACTTAGGACGAACGTAAAAGCCTTTTGACACACGCACAATCTCGCCTGACTTCGCCAATCGGCTAAAAGCCTTCTGGACAGCACTTTCCGTGCCTAGCTCATAAAATCCCTCTATGGAAAAAGGAACACCTTTTCTCATGCGAGCAATCCGAGACTCAATTTGTGCGGTGATAGACATTGAGATAATCCTGACTATGAAATGCTGTGTTGATTAAATATACACCTTTAATTGCCCAATGTACATGGTCATTGATGTCAGGATTGTTTGATCCACCTAACCAATTATTTGGGTAAGGGTAAGACGGTGGCTGTAAATACTTCTAAAGACTCGAGATGCGTACTTTTACCTATGTCGAGTCTATCGACGCAACAGGATTGTTTGTCGATTATTTCGTGTTTTATCGACATGAAAGGCCGTTGGATGAAGTAAAAATATTTGGGTCATATTCTGCATTTTTTCGCTATTATTCAACTTTCCCCCTAAAATTGCTTCGATTCTTAGGGGGATTACAGCGATCCCGAACTGGGAAAAGTTGAAACTCGGTTTATTTAGATAAAATATCAACTAAAGTTATGGTAAGGCCTGATTTTTCCCGACTCTTTTAAGGTCACAAGACACTCTACGAGTGGGCTGTATTATTTGATGGGATAGTTACACTGGAACGTTAATACTTGATGTCTTGAGAGGGAAAATGTAATCCTCAACTTAATTAGAAACTATCAAAGATAATCCACCTTACTGTGAATGAGTGTCCTGAAACGAATGGACTCTTCACACAAATTCACGATTTAAATTAGAAAGTGTGGGACGACATGGCAAAATATGAAGTAAAGCAAACAGCGATCAGTCAAATTCTTGCTGACGTTCGTAGCGATAAAATAGCAATTCCGGAACTACAACGACCATTTGTTTGGAAAACATCTCAGGTCAGGGACTTAATTGACTCACTTTACAACGGTTATCCGGTTGGTTATCTGATAACGTGGCAATCTGTTGGCGCCAAATTAAAGGGGGGAGCTGTCGCAGCACATCAACAAATACTAATCGATGGCCAACAACGAGTAACAGCGTTGAGGGCCGCAATTGCGGGACAAACGGTGATTGGTAACCGTTATGAAAAAAAGCGGATCGCTATTTCGTTTAATCCTGTAACGGAAGAGTTTGCGACGAGAACGCCAGCGATTACCAATAGCTCCCAATGGATTCACGATATTAGTGAGTTTTTTTCCGGTTCCAGTCAGCTGAGCTTTCTGAGAAATTATTTCGCTAAAAATCCAGATGTTGATCAAGACCAAGTTGAACAAGCCTCGGCGAGACTCGCCGCTGTTGAGCATGCGCAAGTAGGTGTCATTTCATTGGCAGACGATTTGGATGTAGAAACGGTTGCAGAGATCTTCGTTCGGATCAATGCCAAAGGTGTTCCGCTATCAAGTGCTGATTTTGTAATGAGTAAAATTGCCACGTACGGCAATGAAGGGCGCAATCTTCGGAAGCTAATTGATTATTTCTGTCACCTGACGGTCTCTGGGCACGCATTTGATGATATTAAAGAGAACGATGAAGAGTTCGCAAAATCGGAGCATATTAGGAAAATTCAGTGGTTAAGTAATCAAACGGACGAGTTATTTCAACCTGACTATACCGATGTCATTCGTATTGCCGGTCTAGTTGGATTTAGTCGTGGTAAAGCCGGAGCAATTGTTAGTGAGCTATCCGGGCTTGACCCACAAACGAGAAAAATTGATGAAAATCTTATTCCAGCCGCGTATTCTCGTTTTGCGGAAGCATTAGATCTACTTGTGAGTAAGACGCATCTCGAGCGATTTGTAACGATGATCAAGTCTGCTGGGTATATCGATGCCAGCATGATTGGGTCAAAGAATGCATTGAATTTCGCATATGCACTTTACCTGCGCCTTCGGTTGGACGATCAGCTGAATGAGGGAGAGAGAGCAAGAATTGTAAAACGCTGGTTCGTTATGACATTACTGACCGGAAGAGCCGTGGGAAGCTTTGAATCCACGTGGGAAACTGACTTACGTCGTATTAAGGACCACGGTGCGGAACAATACTTACGCACTCTTGAAGCCTCAGTTCTAAGTGATAGTTTTTGGGATGTAACTTTAGTTCAGGAGCTCGAGTCACCAAGCAAGCGTAGTCCTGCATTCCAAACATATTTAGCAGCAAGAGTTGCAAAAGGAGGGCGGGGATTCCTTTCAAAGTCGATTAATATCGCACAGATGATCGAGGGGCATGGCGATATGCACCACATAATTCCCAAGAATCACCTTATTCGTCATGGATTCCCGAAACAGGGAGATTACAACCAGATTGCAAACTTTGCGTTGACAGAAACAGCAATCAACATCGCGATTAAAGACCTACCACCGAAAGAATACATGTTAATGGTTCTTGAACAGATTGAATCCGGAAATTTAAGACTTGGCGAAATTTGTGATCGAGAAGATTTACAGAGAAATTTAGCCGAAAATGCTATTCCTGAGCTCATATTCAATACTACCGCAGAAAATTACAAAGAGTTCCTAGCGGGACGCCGTTTTTTAATGGCAACAATGATCAAAGAGTATTATGACAGCCTTTGATCTTAAAGATGAGAAAACTTATACATGATTGTCTTCAATCTATTTAAAACTCAATGGCGGCAAGGTGTCTAGCAAATCAGTGTCGATTCAGCTAGGTTATCTCACCCAGCGCAGCAAGATAATTGGCTAACATCTTTAGTAAACGTTTGAGCGCATAATTTTAAGCCTTCTACCATCGTAAGGTATGGGAAGAGCTCATCAGCCAACTCATTGACTGTCATTCCTGCTCTTATCGCCATTACAGCAGCTTGAATCAACTCACCGGCTTCTCCTGCGACGACTTGAACACCGAGCAGTCGGCCGCTGCCACTCTCTGCGACAATTTTTATAAACCCTTGGGTATTGAAGTTAACCAATGCCCGTGGGACATTTTCAAGGCTCAACGTGCGGCTTTCGGTGACGTAACCACCAGTTTTAGCATCAGCTTCTGATAAACCCACCGTGGCGACTTGTGGATCAGTAAAGATAACCTCGGGCATTGCACTGAGATCAAGATGCGCATCACCGCCCGTCATGTTAATAGCGGCTCGGCTGCCGCCTGCGGCGGCGACATAGACAAACTGCGGCTGATTCGTACAGTCGCCTGCCGCATATACTCTTGAGCTAGAGGTTTGCATGCGCTCGTTAATCGTTATTGTACCGCGTTCAGTTTGTACACCGATGGTTTTTAAATCGAGGTTTTCCGTATTGGGCGTACGGCCTGTGGCCACGAGCAGTTGTTCTGCTTTTAATGTTCCGGCATTGGTTTTGAGAATGAAGTGTTGTCCGTCGTAACGCACTTCGCTGGCTTCTGTATGCTCAAGCACATTGATGCCTTCGCGATCAAAAACAGTCGCTATTGCTTCACCAATGGCAGGCTCGTCTTTGGATAACACCCGACTGCGAGCCAAAACAGTAACTTCACTACCGAGACGCGCGAAGGCCTGTGCTAATTCAAGAGCAACGACCGAGGCTCCAATAATAGCGAGGCGTTTAGGAATGTTACTTAGCTCTAATGCGCTTGTCGAAGTAAGGTAAGGGGTTTCAGCTAAGCCGGGGATGGGGGGTTGTGCGGGTCGGGCCCCGGTGCCGATAAAAGCACGGTCAAAGTAAACCGTTTGCTCACCGCCATCGCGAAGTGATACGGAAAGAGTTTCATCGTTTATAAAGCGGGCTTCGCCGTTAATAACGGTAATGGCGGAATTCTCTCTAAGAATACTCTGGTATTTGGATTCACGGAGTTCTTCTACCCGAGCCTGTTGTTGCTCGAGGAGAGCTGATCGATTTACCTTAAGAGTATGAGTACTTAAGCCTTTATCAAAAGGGCTTTCTCGCCGCAGTTGGGCGATATGAGCCGCTCGGATCATGATTTTAGACGGGACACAGCCAATATTGACACAAGTTCCGCCAATAGTACCTCTCTCAATGAGCGTCACTCGGGCACCTCTCTCGGTCGCTTTGAGTGCCGCAGCCATCGCACTGCCGCCGCTACCAATGACAGCAATGTGTAAATTGTTATTACTCATAACGGTTACTCCTTGGTCTTTCAGTTTTACAGCAGCTATAAGGCATTGTGATGTTTCATGACTGATTTTTTGGTGCCGTTGCTTTCAGTGTTGATGGGTATCCTGCATTTGTCGTTGCTTCAGTGAGCTGCTTAACTGACGTTTTTTCGTCGTCGAATGTCACGGTTGCATCCCGCTCTTCAAAACGGACATCGACGGCGCTCACACCTGCAACTTGGCCAAGTGCAGCTTTGACAGTAATTGGGCAGGTGACGCATGTCATACCGGGTACTGATAGCGTAACCGTTTTCTCAACCGCCAATGCGGGCATGCTAAACAGTAAAAATAAAATGGTTGTTATCATTGTTTTTTTCATCGTGTATTGCCTCCTAGTAAAAGAAAGGAACAACATAGGGGTAAGCCAATGCTGTTAAAGTAAGCACCGCAACGAGCCAAAACATCACTTTGTAGCTCTTACGAGCATTTGGCGTTGCGCAGGTGTTATCAGGGTTGCAGTCATCAGCACGCCGGTATATTCGACGCCAGGCAAAGAATATGGCAATCAATGCAATGGCAATAAAAATGGGTCGATAAGGCTCAAGTGCTGTGAGGCTCCCAATCCAGGCCCCGGATACACCGAGTGCAAGTAATATGAGGGGACCCAGACAACACGCAGATGCCAGAGTCGCTGCGATCCCTCCCGCGAGAAGAGAGCCCCGACCAGATTTTGAATTTGACATAAGAGTAACTCCTTCGGGCATTTTGCTTTAATGTGTTAATCTTAGACCCGTACCTCACTACGGAAGCAATAGCTATGTTAAAAAAACGCAACGTAATGACAATTGGCACGCTGGCCAAAACAGCCGGCGTGGGCGTGGAAACGGTGCGCTATTATCAGCGCCGAGGGCTAATGAGCGAGCCGGAGAAGCCGTATGGGGGGATCCGACATTACGACGAACAAGCGCTTGCTCGGCTTCATTTTATTCGCGCGTCTCAATGGCTCGGATTTAGTCTGGATGAAATTGGTGAGCTATTAACTCTGCAAGATGGCGCTCATTGCGATGAAGCACGGGAGCTTGGAGAGCAAAAGCTCACCAGTGTTCGTCGAAAGATATCGCGCTTACAGCAAATTGAACGAGCGTTGAATGAGCTGGTGCAAAAATGCAGCTCCGGACACGGAGATGTCTATTGTCCACTGATGGCGTCGCTTAATGACGGGGTTGAGGACGCTACCACGGACAAACATAAGGTGCGTTAGTCTGTGTAGTAAAACTTTTGAGCGTAGTTCTTTAACTGAATTGCTTTATAGCTAACGCCAGCCATACACAAGAATCCCCATACCGGTTAGCACAAACGCCGCCCCAATCAAGTCGAAGCTGGATAAAGGCGATTTATCGATAATTCGCAGCTTATGGCAGTTAACACGTAAATACCACCATAAGCTGCGTAGACCCACCCGCTTTCCGCTGGATGAAGTGTTAATAAGTAAGCAAATAAGGCTAAGCTTATTGCTGCCGGAATGAGCAACCAAACGGAATGACCCTCTTTGAGCCATAGGTAGGGTAAATAGCAACCGACAATTTCTGCAATTGCGGTTGCGATAAATAACCCGAGTGTCTTTATTAAAAATATTGAGCTCATTACGAATCCTGGTGATTACCCGCAACACCCAGAAATATCGTCTTTTTCACCTGTCTTTACAGCTATCGCGTCTTTGATGATGCGAATAGCAGAGTGCAGTACAATGATGGCTATGACAGTTGCGATGAGTAAGTCAGGCCATGCCGCATGGAGCTGGGCGACGAGCATCGCAGAGACAATAACACCGACATTCATGATCATGTCATTGCGTGAACAAATCCAGCTGGCGCGAATGTTAATATCGCCGTTTCGGGAGCGATATAGAAGGGCAAAGCAAACGATGTTTACCAGTAATGCAAGCCCCGCTATTGAGAGCATGACAAAGGTTTCGGGCTGACTACCAAATGCCAGTTTAAGGATGACATCCAATAACACCGCCAGAGCTAATAATGTTTGCAGTATGCCGTTTAAAATAGCGGCATTGACTTTATATTTAATGGCTTTGCCAACAGCGTATAAGCTCACAGCATAAACCAAAGTATCGGCAAGCATATCCAGCGAATCAGCAATAAGACCACTGGATTCAGCCATCCAACCCGCAATGAACTCAACAAAGAACATGACGCCATTAAGGACTAGAACCGTCCATAACAACCTGCGTTGAGAGTTATCCATTTCGGCTTGCGCTGAACTTCCGCAACATGATGACATTGGAACAACCTAAAACGATTTCGATATACCTACAGTTTATCACACGTTAACACGAGTTTCAGCGCTGGTTTTATGGTGGATTATTAGATAAAGTGGCCGTTACGAAAATATATTGGTTGCTCATATTGGTCTTATTAACACACAGCTTTTTTACCTCTGCATCTGCTTCTTTCCATATTTAAGACTCGGGTCACCAAAGTGTCGATGTTGTGTTTGGAGAATATGATATCGAGCATCAATTTCATGCGCACATCTGGTGTATTACTGGCTCGTCTTGAACAAAAATAATGCACTCATTATCAGTTGTCCCGGCACGCTTCATCAGGATCTTCGAGTTCTACCGTTGTATGGCTTAGAGCATAGGGCGCAAGGACGTTATCGATGTGCTGTTTTAAGTCGCTACGGGCCTCGATATCAAGATTTTCAGTTAACACCAAATGAACGGTTAATACATGCTCCTCGCCGTCTAGTGACCAAAAATGCAAATGGTGTAGGTCAGCAACATGAGGTAGCTCCAGTAAAGCGTCAGCGACTTGTCTGTAGGTTTTTTTGTCCGGAGTTGCTTGTATGAAGAGTTTCAGCGTTGCCCACAGGTTGCGCAGCACATTCACTAAAATAAATAGAGTAAAGCCAATCGACAATATAGGGTCGAGAATTGGCCAGTCTACGAACAACAAAACAATACCAACGATAAGTACAGCAACCCAGCCGAGAACATCCTCCAGCAAGTGCCAGTTAATAACGCGTTCGTTTAACGTTTTGCCCTCTGACAATTTGTAAGCGGCAAATCCATTAACTGTAATGCCAACGACGGCTAAAGCGATCATGCCATCAGCGATGGGCATTTGAGGGTTCCAGAGTCTGGGAATCGCTTCCACAAGTACCCAGGCAGAGCCTGCGATTAAAACAACGGCATTAATAAATGCACCGGCAAGATTGAGTCGCTTATAACCGTAGGTAAAGTGTTGGTTAGCCTGTTTTTTGCCCAGCTTATTAAGTACCCACGCCAGGCCAAGCGACAAGCTATCGCCAAGATCATGAACGGCATCAGCTAAAATGGCGGTACTGTTGGTAAGAAAGCCACCAATAAACTCGATAATGGTGAAAACAAAGTTAAGAACAAATGCCCACCCTAATCGGTTGGACGGCATGTCCTTTGAGTGATCATGGTTATGGTGATGCCCCATAATACGTTCCTCTTTGTAGTAGAAGGGGCGGCAATAACCGCCCCCTTAAGTGCTGAACCCTAACGGCTCAGATCCTTAATTTTTTGTTTCGAAAACCAAGGATAGAGCACGGGTAAGATAACCAGTGTTAGCAATGTCGCAGACACCAAACCGCCAACAATGACGGTGGCCAATGGACGCTGAATTTCAGCGCCTGCGCCGGTTGCAAACAGCATGGGAATGAGTCCTAACGCTGAGGTTATTGCCGTCATTAATACCGGGCGTAGTCGAGACCATGCGCCATCAAACACGGCATCATTAACTGCATGCCCATCGGTTATTCTCTGGTTTATACTTTCGACCAGAACCACACCGTTTAGTACCGCCACACCAAACAGTGTGATGAAACCCACGGCGCTGGGCACCGATAAGTACTGTCCTGACACATAGAGTGCCACAATACCACCGATGACTGCCAACGGTACATTCACCAAAATCAACATGGCTTGACCCATGGTGCCGAAAGCAAAATAAAGCAGCAGGGCGATGAGTGCCAGCGATATGGGAACGACAATGGACAAGCGCTCCTGTGCTCGTTGTTGACTTTCGAACTGGCCACCAATGTCGACTGAGTAACCGGTTGGTAAATCCACCTTCTCGTCAATCGCCTTCCTAATATCGGCAACCACGCTGCCCATGTCACGACCCTGAACGTTCGATTGAATTACAACGCGACGCTGTACATCATCACGACGGATTTGCGGTGGTCCTGATTCAATTGCAACGTTGGCGACTTCGCCTAAGGTTACCCAGGCCCCCGAGGGAGTTAACAAGCGTAACGAGCGAATAGACTCCGGCGTATCGCGGAATTGCTTGGCCAACCGCACGTAAATATCATAGCGCTCATTACCGCGAATGATCTGGCCTGCCGAAGCGCCACCCAAGCCATTGTCGACAACGCTAAGTACATCGGAGACATTTAAGCCGTAGCGTGAGAGTTGTTGGCGTTTCGGCGAAACCACCAGTTGTGCTTCACCTTTTATTTGCTCCATCGCTACTGCAACGGCCCCGTCAACCTGCTTGACGGCACTTTCTATTTCCTGGCCTTTACGGGCCAACACGTCAAGCTCGGGTCCAAATAGTTTGATGGCTAGCTGCGATTTTACACCTGAGAGCAGTTCATCAACCCGTGTTGCAATAGGTTGTGAAAAATTAAACAACAAGCCTGGGTGATCATCTAGTTTTGCCTCCATTTTTTCTTGTAAGGCGTAGCGATCCGATGCTGTTGTCCATTCAGACTGCGGCTTAAGACCCACATATATCTCGATGTTGCTGATAGGCTCTGGATCGCCGCCCACTTCGGCTCGTCCAATGCGGCTGAGTGCGTAGGTGGTTTCCGGGAACGACATCAGGATTTTTTCAAGCTTCGGAGCCACCTCTAAGGCCGTTTCAAGGTTAGAGGAGGGGGCTAATGTCACGCGAATATTAATCGTGCCTTCTTCCAGTTCGGGCGCAAACTCTGTGCCGAGACGAGGCACTAACACCAAAGCGCCGACAAACAGCACACCGGCCAGGGCAATAACAGCCTTTTTACTGCGTAACGCCACCGATAATAGTCTTTTATAACCATTATCTAGTGGTTTAAGCAGCTTATTTTCACGAGGCTTAATACCCCGACTGAAAAAGTAACTGGCTAATGCCGGTACAACCATGATGGCCACAAAAACCGCGGAGATAATGGCCAGCATAATACTGATAGCCATGGGCTCAAATAATTTAGCTTCAACACCCTGAAAACTAAACAGTGGCATAAAGACCACCAAGATAATCATGGCGGCAAAGAATACCGGTCGTGCCACTTCGTTAGCCGCTTCCTTAACTCGCAGCTTGATACCATGACTATCGAGTTTGGCTGCCTGAGGATCCGGGTCGCGGTGCTCTGTGCGTTGCTCGGCGTCGTCTTGGTGTTCACTATCCGGACGACTTAAGTGCTTAAAGATATTTTCAACCATCACCACGGAGCCGTCGACCAGCATACCAATGGCAACAGCAATCCCGCCCAGCGACATCAGGTTAGCCGACATGCCCATCGCGGACATTACCATCAGGGCAATGGCGATAGAAACGGGAATGGACAGTAACACTAAAAAAGTAGCGCGTATGTTGAGCAAAAACAGTGCTAATACTGCGATAATAAACACAAAGGCAATGAGCAGTGAATACGCGACCGTAGATACGGCTTTTTGTATTAAATCGGCCTGATCATAATACGGCTCAAAGGTAACACCCTCGGGTAATGCTTGCTGAATAAGCGGAATGCGCTTTTTAATACCGTCGATGGTGGCTTTGGTATTCGAGCCCATGCGTTTGAGCACAATACCCGACACCACTTCGCCCAACTGGTTGACCTCGCCGTCGACTTTACGCGACATTGAGACCGCCCCCTGGCGAATTTCACTGCCGATTTCGACGTCGGCAACCTGTCCCAGTGTTACGGAAACGCCGTCAACGGTTTTGAGCGGTATTTGTCGTATTTGTTGCAGGCCTTTTTTACCGCTATCCAACCAGCCGGTGCCGCGAATAACCAACTGCTCCTGACCGCGGGGCATATACCAACCACCAACGTTACCGTTATTCTTGTTGACCGCGCCCATGACGTCTTGCTGGGTAAGGTCGTAAGACAGCAGCTTGGCGGGATTGAGGTTAACCTGATATTGCTTAACTTCACCGCCAAAGGACAAGACTTCGGTAATTCCCTCAACGGGCATCAGTAGCAGTTTAACCACATAGTCGTTAAGACTGCGTAGCTCCATGCTACTGACACCAGAGCCCGGCTCGGCAAGTAGCAGATACTGATAAACCTGGCCGAGACCGGAAGAGTTAGGGCCCATTTCGGGCGTGCCGACTCCCTCTGGAATCAACTCCTTTGCCGCTTGCAGCCGCTCGAATACCAGTTGCCGGGCAAAGTAGATATCGACACTCTCGTCAAATACCACGGTAATGCCCGATAAACCTGTTTTTGAGATTGACCGAACTTCTTTGACGTCGGGCAGGGCATACATCACCGACTCTATCGGATAGGTAATAAGCTGCTCGACTTCGGTCGCTGCTAATCCTGGTGCTTCCGTATTTACCGTTACCTGAACGTTGGTAACATCGGGAAAGGCATCCAGATTAAGTTTGGGAATAATAAAAAATGACGCAATGCTGATGCTGAATAAAGCCAATACCAATAACAGGCGATTGGCGACAGCAAACTGAATAATGCGCTGAAACATACAACCTCCTGTTAGTGGTTATGTGGGTCAAAACCGCCTTTAGCGATTTGTGAGCGAACGAAAAACGCGCCGTTGTCTACGTATTTTGTGCCTTCGTTAACGCCTCGAATAACTTTCCACGGACCCTTTTCATCAACCAATTCGACTTTCTTCGGTTCAAACTTTCCGGGTTCGTGCTCAATGAATATCTGCCAGTCACCATCAGGGGCCCGCATTAAGGCTGAGTCCTTAACTGCAAGCACCGGTCCATCCGACTTGACTGAGAAATAAACATCCGCAAATAAACCAGGGTGTAATTGGTCCTTTTCGTTATTTACCGCAAGTCGTACCGTTCGGGTGCGGGTTTTATGGTCTATTGTGTGGCCTTCCTGAATGACTTTTGCCGCAAAGCGCTGATTGTCGACACTCACTGTAACAGGATCACCAAACTGCACACTAAGGTCAGCTGAGCCTGGTAGACGAGCATTAACCCACAAGGTTTCTTCTTGCAGCACTTCAACCAAGTGATTACCGGCATTAACTTGCTGGCCTTGCTTGAAGTTATCGCTAACCACAATCCCGCCAATTTCTGAGGTCAGTTGGTATTCGCCGATAGGGTAGTTAGCTTTACTTAAACGCTTAATGTCGCTGGCTGACATACCAAATGCTTTGAGTTGCGCTTGCGCTGAGGTAAAGGCGTTTTTCGCTTCGACAAAGCGTTTTTCACCCACCGTTGACTCACCGAGTGACTGCACGCGTTGCCATTCGTTAAGTGTGACCAAATACTGACTTTGCGCCTCCGCCATGGTGGCGCTGAAGAGGGTTGCCAGTGGCTCACCTTTTTCGACGTGATCGCCAATACTGACAAAACGTTTGAGAACGGTCGAATCGATGCGCGGACTCACGATATAGCTATTAAAGTCGTTAGCAACCACCTCGCCCGGGGCATAAACCGGATATTCAATGACTTGAGTTTGCAAGGTTCGCGTGGTGATATCTGCCATGGATAGCTGCTTGCTGGATAGCTCCACGCCTGCACTTTCCTTATGTTCACCTTGCTCGTGTTTGCCTTCTTCCTTGTGGGTATCTTCTTTTTCGTCGTGTCCGTGTTCATCCTGCGCCATAACCGAAAAGCTCAGCGCAAGTGCTATTGCTGCGTATAAAGGTTTTACTGACATCGTTTACTCTCCAATCTCTGCGTTTGTTGGCTGGCTTAACGGCGATAACGTCAGCGCTTTACTGAGTTCGCCCGAACGGTACAACCATTCAATGGCGGCCAACCGATATTGTGTTTGCAGCGCTATCCCTGCAAATTGGCTATCGAGCTGCTGTTGCACAGCGGTGAGGTAGTCTGTGGTGGATAGGTCACCGGCGAGCCAGGACTGCTCAATCACCTGCATCGACTCATCCTGCCGAGATTGAAAGTCTTTTTGCCAGCTTTGCCACTGTTTTTTCACAAAACGATAATTGTTAAGAGATGATTTCAGTGCTGCTTGCCATTGTTGCCTTAGTGCAATCAAACGTTTTTCTTCAGCAACAGCTTCGCTATTGGCTGCGCGTACCGCATCGCTGTAGTTATTGCGAATCTGTAGTGGAATGCTGAATGATAAGCCAACTACTGTTTCGTTATCGCTCTCGCCCGCTTCGACGCCTATGGTTGGGTTGGCGGTGGTTAACGAGCGTTTCCAGTCGACATCGGCGCGCTTTAATTGCCATTGCAGGTAAGCGGCTTTTAACGCTGGATGTTGTTGCCAGCGAGCCGTTAACGCAGGTTCAACGTTAAATAGCTCCTCATTCACGGAGAGTTGAGCGACGTCAATCGTGGTTAGCAGAGCGTTTAACTCTGCTTCAGCGGATTGCAGCTGTTGATAAGCCGCTGCCGTTTGTTGCAGTTGCCGACTTAGTGCGAGTACCGTCAGTTGTTCGTCGACGGCACCTAAGTCACCGGCTTTACGTCGTTCGGCAACCAAGCTTATCGCCTGTTTAACGATTTTCTCTTGTTGCTCGGCCAGTGCGTAACGCTGTTTTGCATCCAGCCATTGCACATAGGCATTCAACAGAGTTTTAGCATGCGATGTCGCCGACTGGCGATAAATACTCACTGCCATAGCCGTCATGGCGTCACTCTGACTGGCTCTTGCTTCATTGCGAGTGCTCCAGTCCAGCGTTTGGCTTAGGCCAACAGTGTAATTATTGATGTCACCCTCGCGCTCTAAGCGTGACGATAAGCTAGGGTTGTACAAAGGCTGATTTAATTGTTTGCCCTGTTGGATCAGCGCTTCAGCCTGCTGTTGAGCGGCTTCAACACTGGGGTGTTGCTGCACAGTTTTTTGCCATTGCTCGGGCAACTGTTGTGCATTGGCGTAGCTTGAACTTATTGCCAGACTTACGGCAATAAACAAGCGTTTGCTATGTGTCGAAAACGGACCCATAGATAGACTCCTCAGTCATATTACTGCGTAAAATAATGATTTTTTTGCGCTGCTATAGCAGCTTATTAGGCAGTTATGAGGAGATGGGAGGCCGGAACAGCGGAGATGATAGAGGGTTAGTGTAAAACTCAGTATACCCAGGACGTATTGTGCCCATTCGTGGTAACGCGAGAGTTTTTTCAGTCTTCATGGCATATAAATGAAATGAGCCATGGCAGTGACAGCAGTGATGGCAGTCAAAGCTGATTTCGCCACTTTTAGGGAGATTGCGCTTATCGATGTGGGATTCGTCATGCTCAAAATTGAGGTGTTGCTCAGAAGAGGATTGGTGAGATTGATGCACATCAGCAACCGCCTGACTGATTTGAGTCAGAACAGCAACAAGCACCAGTATTAAAAATCCTAGTCTAAGCATCATTACCTACAGTTCTAAATAAGCAGCTTAACGGTACATTAATTAAAAATAGTTTTCAACTAGTGGCGATTCACACAAATACTTCTGCTGTATACCTATGCACGAATCAAGAGCTTCAGGTAGAAGCGCGAGAAGAAGGTTTTGATTTTATATTTGGTACCGATGTGGCAAATAATGAATTGAGTTTTTTATTCGAGTCAAAATTCGAGCCTTACCAAGAATATTCAAGGACAGACATTAAAGGAATTGATCTCGTACTAAAACTCGGTGACTCATTTATTCGAGCCTTGGAAGTTAAGCTTACAGTTATTCCGGACAATACCACTGCAAACGACAGAGAGTCTGACTGGGGTACCGAGTTGGTGATTAGACCTGCAAGTACTTCTTACGCCGCGCTAGGTATTTTTGATTCGATAAAACCATTTAGAGCGAGACTAAAGGAAATCTTAGAGCCTACCTGTTCGACAATTCAACATTGGGATAATACTGTTGAAATGTTGAGTAAAAGGGAGGAAATCATTGGGTGTTTAAATAAAATATTTACAGAGCTTAAAGACTACCAAAAACCTTTTTTATTACATCCAATATGGAAGACATTGGGTAAGTCACCGATTATTGATAAGGGTAATGCATATGATATTTTTGTTTGGAGCGACTTTGCTATTTGCCGTACCTTTATTGATTGCGCATCAAGAGAGCGAGATGTGGGGAAAGTTACAAGGCTTTATAGATCAACGCTAAGGCTTGCAAGGATTCTTTACGAACTAACACAAACAGATAAGGTAAATATTCATAATATTTATACTCAAATGGCTTTCAACCTGCAGACTGACAAAGAATTTGCTCTGAATGGTAAAATGACTCGTAGATTTATGAATCATCCTCGACGTTATAATCCAATTATGAAATTATCTAGCATCACAAATGTGATTATGAATGGCGGGCACAAAGAGTTAAGTCCAGAACGTCGTTTTGATCAAAGCTTGTATTATACAGCACAGGAATTATTTAAAGACGATGCTTAAAATTGAATATTGTTGTTTATGCTTAAGAGAAAACGACAGAATTTGCTTCCTAAATCGATTAAGAGCAAGAATGTTGTGCGAAGGTCATGAAACTTGGAGGCAAAACCTTAACAAGTCACAATTTTGGCACAGAATCGGCACAAAAGCCTCAAAGTTAGTACTTGCTATCAATGTCAGGCTATAGAATTATGGCGCACCCGACAGGAGTCGAACCTGTGACCTCTGCCTCCGGAGGGCAGCGCTCTATCCAGCTGAGCTACGGGTGCGCATAGATTCGCAAAGGAATCGGAAAGAGCCGGCATTATAGTGATCTCGGCAGATGCTGTCTAGCGCACTCGGCCCATTTATCCGGCTAACAACTGATGTCCGAAAGCGCGATAGCTTTAATGCCGTTATCCCACAAACCAATGTATAGCATTGTTTCGGAGGCCCCTGGAACAAGCATTAAGCTTTTCACACCGCCTCGGCTGGTTTCATCTGACAAGTCATTTTCAACCCATGTTTCGCCGTTGTCGGTGCTGCATTCAATTATCAACGGCTGTTCAGCTGAAAGTTTGTCGTACTGCGCGGAATAGAGCGTTCCATTCTCTGCCAATACAACATCCCAGTAGAATTTATGATTTACGTCGCCCATTGGGGTTTGCCATTGCTCGCCACTGTCGGTACTTAACACAACGCCACCTTCGCCACTGAATAACACGGTGGAGGGCGTTAGTGGGTGAACGAGGCCGCCAATGAAGGTAGCGGGTGCAGGTAATAGTTCGTGCCACTCGCGAACGTTGCCGGTAGTCTGATCGTAACGCGCTAAGTAACCATTCTCGATAGCGCCTTGGCCACCAAACCACACTTGTTGTCTCGGGCTGTCGACATAAAGCAGGCGCAATCCAGAGGCGAAACCGTCCCACTCGCCGTGCAGAAGTGTCCAGTGAGTGGCGGTCGTGTCAGCCACTGCGAGAGATGTGTTACCAACTGCATATATTTGATCCGTGCCGGAATCATAAGCTAAGTTTCGAATGGCACTGTGAAATTCGCCGCCAAAATCATGCTCAATTTCCGTCCAAGTTTCGCCGGCGTCTTGGCTTTGATAAAGCGGAAAGGGCGCTGAGTCGTCGGAAATATCCTCGCGCTCGAATGCAACCACATAATAGCCAGAGGCAACAATAGCCACACCTTTTACCGCGGTTGTCGTTGGAGAACGTAATTCCCACGCAGCGGTATAGTCACTGCGCCAATAAAGTCCGCTGTTAGTGCCCGCAAGTTGTGCTTCGCCGTCTTGTGCCAGCAATTCGACAGTAAGTTGATTTGAGAGAATGGTTGTTAATTTCCCCGTAACTGGCGGTTCAGTTGGTGTTTCATCGCCAGAATCACTTCCGCAACCAGCAATTACTAAAATGAAAATAAGAAAGCCTAGGCGTAATCGTAGTGTCATCGTCCTTGTCCTTTTTATTTACAATTATAGGCTAGACGCAATTACTGTAATTTTTGTGACCTATATTTTCCTTTAACTTAATAAAAGCAGATAACCCAAAACGCCAACTACGGTTGGCGTTTTAACTCTAAATTATGGAAATCGAAGCTGAAATCGGTAAATGGCGCAATCGCTTCCATTTTAGCGCCTGTCACCTCGTTCGAGCGGCTGACGTTAAAATCAATATAAGCATCAGCCTCTAACAATGGTTCGTCCCAACGCACCACAAAAGTATCGCCGTTATAGTGCTCGAGGGTGCCTTTTAGCATTGGTGTGTGGGTGAAGTTAATCCGTAATTTTTTGTCCGTCATACCAATATCGACAGCACCATACCAAGCATCGACGTAGCTACCCACGTATCGCGCTAATGGTAATGCTTTGCGACTGACATCCGGTACAGGCATTTTAAACGCTGCTTTAGAATCCATAAACTCGCGATATTTTTCGCTTTCTTCTGCTATCCAATCGGAATCTGGCAAGCCTAATAAGTCTTCAAGCGCTTCTTGAGTAATTGCGGTTAATGCACCGAAGGCCTGCTGATTGCTCATGACAGTAATCGCAAAGTTGCGCTCAGGAATAATGGTCGTGAGCGAAAGCATGCCTAAGATACCGCCGCTATGGTAAACGTGTTTTACGCCGTGTTCGTTCTTCACAAACCAACCCAAGCCGTAGCCACGGTAATGCGTGCCGTTCTCGGCAGCACTGGCGCTCACCGTCAATGGAGTAACGACCTGCCACATGGCACGTTGAGAATCGGCGCTAAACACCTGCTCACCGTTAATTGATTTGCCATGGGCGATTTGTGCCAGTAACCACTTCGCGAAGTCATTGGCGTTGCTAGCCATGGCCCCTGCCGCTGCAAAATCTTCCAGATAATCCAGTGGGAAACGATGCAGCTTGCCATTCATTTCAATAGTGCCGACTGCCACATTATCAACGTTACCTGGAATGTTGGAATGGCCAATCACCGTGTCATTCATACCCAACGGCTTAAGTAATTTTTTTCGCACATAGTCCGTAAACGGCATGCCACTGGCGCGGGCGATGACTTCTCCTGCGGTGACAAACATTAAATTGTTGTAGGCGAAGCGCTCACGTAAGCCGGAGGCAAATGGTACATGAGCCAGCCCTGCTAAAATTTCTGCGGTGGATTTGTCAGTGTTTGGCCAAATCATCAAATCGCCGGCACCGACGCCTAAGCCAGAGCGATGACTCAACAGATCGCGAATGGTCAGCTCGGCGGTAATTGCCGGGTCCGACAAACGAAATTCAGGAATGTATTGAATGACTTTGTCGTCCCAACGAAGTTTCTTTTGCTCAACGAGTGTCGCAAGCGCCGCTGCAGTAAAAGCTTTGGTATGCGAGGCAACACCGAAGAGGGTGTCAGCGTTTACCGGCTCGCCGTTGCCAATATCACGAACCCCGAAGCCTTCGGCTAAAATCACTTCACCATCTTTCACCGCAACAACGGCAAGCCCAGGAATATTAAATGCGCTCAACGCTTCTTCAGCTGTTGCACGAATATCATCGGCAGATTGTCCGAATGTTGGCGCGGTTGAAAAGAGCAATGCACCGCACACCAAACTGGCTAAGGGTTTGAAAGATAACGTCATGATTGTGTCCTGATTTTTGTTCTATTGACTGCTAGCCAATCTAACCTCATCGCAGAGATTAGGCAACTTGCCCGAATACGCTAGTGAACCCGCGCAGTTTGGTTACACTACGCAACAGGTTATTTCTTATAGAGGAAGAGTCATGAAGGCAATGAAAGTTATTGCGGCACTTGCAACGTTCATGTTGTCAGTACAGGCGTTCGCCTCGCAGTTTGTCATAAACCACAAATTTGACGATGACGCGAACAATGACAGTAAGGTGATGGTGGTATTTGTCGCGGAAGATCAGGCGGTTGCATTAGAATCGTGGTCAAGCGCGACGCAAACTATGGTCACCACTGCGTTGAATGCGAAGGAATTCACTGGTAAGCACGGCCAAATGGTTGAAGTATTAGCGCCTACTGGATTAACAGCGCAGCGTTTGATTGTTGTTGGCGTTGGAGCGGCCGATGCATTTAATCGAGTGAAAGCTGAGCAAGTTGGCGCAAAGCTACTTAGCTCGTTGCCAAGTGATAGCGAAGTGGCGTTAAACGCTAGTTTGCTTGCTGATGCGGATGCGGTTGCAGCCATTGCACACGGTATGGATTTAAAAAACTATCGTTTTGATCGCTATAAGAGCGATGCAAAAGATCGCGACACCGTCACCTATTACTGGCAAGTGGCTGATGATTCGGCGGCACAGCAACACTATGGCGACTACCAAGCGATTGCAAAAGGTGTTTTCTTAGCGCGCGACATTACCAATCTGCCAGGCGGCGATGGCTATCCGCAAGCGATTGCTGAAATGGCCTCAAAAGCATTGAAGCCATTGGGTATTAAGGTAACCGTATTGAACCCTGAACAAGTGCGTAAAGCCGGCATGGGTGCGCTTTACGGTGTCAGCCAAGGTAGCCAACACAAGGCTTACTTGCTGGCCGCGCATTGGCAAGGCAGTAAAGACCAACCGGTTGCTCTGGTTGGTAAAGGGAATACGTTCGATACCGGCGGTTATAATCTGAAAACGTCGTCGAGCTCAATCTTGCGTATGCAAACCGATAAAGCGGGTGGCGGTGCAGTATTAGGTGCAGTGATGGCATTAGCTGGACAGAAAGCACCGGTTAACGTTGTGGCTGTGGTGCCGTTATCACATAACTTAATTTCAGGCTCAGCGCTGTTACCGGGTGATGTGGTGACTGCCGGTGATGGCACGAAAATTGAAGTTGCGAACACCGATGCGGAAGGTCGCCTGATTCTGGCTGACGGTATCTGGTATGCACGTGATAAATTCAAACCGCGTGCAATTGCCGACATTGCAACGTTAACTGGCTCGAAAGTTGGTGCGTTAGGAACCGATTACTCAGCGATTTTCACTGAGCATGACGATTTACTTGCAACCATGAAACAAGCTGGTGAATCAACTGACGAATTAGTATGGCAACTACCGTTAGGCCCATACCCAGGTATCATCAGCAGCACGTTAGCAGACATTAAGAACGTTGGTTCGCCTGGTGCGCAAGCTGGCGCGGTATTCTTACAGCACTTTGCTAAGGATACCCCATGGATTCATATCGATATGGCCGGCAATGCATACAACGCTGGCGCTAACGGTATCCATCCAGCTGGTGGCAACGGTTACGGCGTACGCTTGCTCACCGAATGGGTAAAGCTGTACTCAAACCAAGCAAACTAAAGTAACACCGCTCGAATGAGCAGGCCGACCAGGGTGATCGTGATCACCCCGGCGGCCCATATTCCGACAAACCATAACCAGCGCTGCCAAGTCGGTTTAGTCATGATAGCCACTGTCCTCTTTCACTTTGCCGCGAAACACCCAGTAGGTGTATCCGGTGTACGCGAAGATAATCGGAAGCAAAATCACAGCACCAACAAGCAAGAACGCTAAGCTATTATCAGGTCCGGCGGCTTCCCAAATAGTAATTTCAAACGGAATTAGATACGGGAAGATACTGACGGCGAAGCCAACGAAAGCAATTAAGAATACGCCAAGTGCCCATAAATAGGGGCGGCCCTCTTGCTGCTTGGTGAGTGAGTTAAGTAAACCGCCGCCAATCACCGCTAAAGCGAATGGAACAACCCAAAGCGCTGCCGAGCCAGGCCAGGTAAGCCAGCGTTCAGCGACATTTTCAAATGATGACACCAAGTAAATACTGACTGTCGCAATGGCAAGGATTAACAAGATGGCGCTGTTTCGCCCATAGTTGTATGCGCGCGCTTGCAGTGGTCCGTCAGTTTTCATGACCAGCCACGTTGCGCCTAAAAGTGCATAGCCAACACAAACAGCAATACCAGCAAAGATGGTAAACGGGCTTAACCAGTCAAACCAGCCGCCAGAATAAGCACGATCAGTCACTTCAATACCTTGCAGCATGGCACCCAACATAATGCCTTGGCTTAACGCTGCGACCATAGAACCGAGCATGAATGCGCGATCCCACCAATGTTTATTGGCTTTACTTTTAAAACGGAATTCAAATGCAACCCCGCGGAAAATAAGCCCCAACAACATGGCAATAACGGGCATGTAAAGCGCGGGCATCAGTACCGAATAGGCTAAAGGGAATACGGCAAGCAAGCCGCCACCACCAAGCACCAACCATGTTTCGTTACCATCCCAGACTGGAGCCACGCTATTGACCATGCGGTCGCGATATTTTTCCTCGCGAATCCATGGAAATAAAATTCCCATACCTAAATCGAAGCCGTCCAGTGCCACGTAAGCGAACACTGCAATAGCAATTAGAGCTGCCCAAATGAGTGCATAATCCATCGCTTAGTCCTCCTCGTGATATAGGCGTTCAGCGGCCATTGGCACGCGTGCATATTCAGGAATATGGGTATGCTCTGGGCTACCGGCCATTTTGCGTAAGATATAAACCGTACCGGCACCGAATACCAAGAAGTACACCACGATAAATGCAACGAGGCTGGCGCCTACACCAACGGCATCAATGGGTGAGGCCGCGTCGCTAGTACGCAGCAACCCTTGAATCACCCACGGTTGGCGGCCTACTTCGGTGACAACCCAACCGGCGATAACCGCGACAAACCCCATCGGCCCCATAAACAGAGCTGCACGGTGAAGCGCTCTCGAGTCATAAAGCTTTTTGCGCAGTCGCAGATAGCCAGACCATAAGCCAATCAGCATCATCAACACGCCGATACCAACCATGATGCGGAACGACCAAAACACAATCGGAACTGGCGGCCATTCATCACGTGGGAAAGCGTCCAGTCCCGTTACTGTAGCATCGACGTCGTGTTTTAAAATCAAGCTGGCAAGGCCAGGTATCTTAATCGCATAATCAACTTCAGCTGTTTCTTCATTGGGCCAGCCAAATAAGTACAAGGGCGCTTGTGATTCAGACTTAAAGTGGCCTTCCATTGCGGCCACTTTGGCGGGTTGATGCTCTTGTGTATTTAAGCCGTGAAGGTCGCCAACGAATACTTGCAGCGGCGCGACAATCAACGCCATCCACATCGCCATCGAAAACATTTTGCGAGCGGCTTGCGAGCTTTTGTCTTTCAACAAATGCCAAGCCCCAACCGCGCCAACTACAAACGCAGTCGTTAAATATGCGGCAATCAGCATGTGCGCCAATCGATACGGAAACGATGGATTAAATATGGCTTCTAGCCAACTGGTGACCACATATTGACCTTGCTCGTTCATGGTGAAGCCGGCTGGGGTTTGCATCCAGCTATTGACCGATAAAATCCAGAAGGCACTAATCGCGGTACCTACAGCAACCATGAGGGTTGCAAAGTAATGTAAGCGCTCACCAACCTTGTTCATCCCGAAGAGCATGACACCTAAGAATCCGGCTTCTAAGAAAAACGCTGTGAGTACCTCGTAGCCCATCAACGGACCAATGACGGGACCCGCCTTGTCGGAGAATACCGACCAGTTGGTACCGAACTGGTAACTCATCACAATGCCGGAGACCACGCCCATACCAAAGGCAACCGCGAAGATTTTCACCCAGTAACGGTAGAGCTTTTGATACACTGGATTGCGCGTTTTAAGAAATAGACCTTCGAGTACAGCCAGATAGCTGGCTAAGCCAATGGTGAAGGCGGGGAAGATAATATGGAAGGCAATAGTGAATGCGAATTGAAACCGGGCAAGTAATACCGCATCTGCCTGTGTGAACCAACTTTCGAACATCTTTCACCTCGTGGGTAGTATGTACCTTAGTCGAAATAAGTATAGGCATTAATTTAGCTGGTTACGAATAATAAGCCTTTCATTAGCAAGATAATAACTAATCGTGCCCATACAAAATGTATGGCAGTACCAAAACCAGAGTATCTCGTATGTATGTGACGCTATTTGTGGCGGCGTTATTGTCTGCCACGCTGTTACCCGGTTCATCGGAAGTATTGTTGGTTTCACTGCAAACACAAGGGTATGCGGTAGGTTGGTTGTGGTTAGTGGCTACGCTTGGCAATACGCTCGGTTCATGTGTGAACTATGGGTTAGGTCGCTATGCTTTGCATTGGCAACATCGGCGTTGGTTTCCGGTGTCATCAAAGCAGCTAGAGAAAGGGCAAGCGTGGTTTGGACGCTATGGCAAGTGGAGTCTATTGTTGGCATGGCTACCGGTTGTTGGTGATCCAATCACCCTTTTTGCTGGCATTATGCGGCTTCACTTCGGCGTGTTTTTGGTTCTCACTGCCATCGGCAAAGCCGCACGTTATGCGGTCATTCTTGGTTTACTGCTCAGTATCAGTTGAAACGGCATATGCTGCGGCAATTTCAGCTAAGCGCGCATCGATAGTTGCTCGATCTAACCACTGGCCAGCAACCATAACACCAGCATGTTCAGCGATAGCTTCTGGGGCAATAAGAGGATTTTCATTGAGCAACATGAAATCAGCGCGCTGACCTTCCGCAATCGCACCGAATTTATCTTTATCGGCAAAATACTCACCAGCAGCAACTGTCGCACTGTGTAATATACCTGCGGTCGGAATACCGGCATCGCGTAACATACGAATTTCATGCATTGCCGAGAATCCCGGAACGCTGAATAACTGCGGCGCATCGGTACCGAAAATCATCGGTACACCGCCATCATATAAGGCTTTGATGAGGCGTTGGCGGTTTTGTTGCTGCACCATGGCGTTGTCTTGATTGAAGTAACCAAGCGTGGGTTCCTCAAGGTAACCAAACCAGCCATCGCGAACTTGCTGCGGTACATATTTAATCTCTGGGTAGGCACGCAGTGCATCTTTATCGGCCGCACCAATAATGGTTGCCCACAGCGCTTGGGTTGGCACCACGGCGACGTTGTAGCGCAATGATAATGCGACTAAATAATCGAGTTCATAACGTGATGCAGCGCGATTAGTCGCATCAATCTCTTCAAGGTAACCGTCAAGGTGATCAATGGTTCGTTGTCCAGCTTTTAACGCCTCTTCCAAACCAACGTCGGTCGGCACATGGCCACCGAAGTCCATTTTTGCATTACGCGCCGTTTTCGCCATAGCTTGATATTCAGCAAGCGTTAACCCCGGATGAACCTTAAGTAAATCCCAGCCCTCATCGCGTTGGTCAATCACTCGCTGCGTCGCTTGTTCAGGTGATTCGATGCTGTTGCCGTTGAAACTTGGTCCGGCAAGATAAAGCGTAGGACCTATACGCTTGCCCTCAGTGATATCTCGTTTCAACTGCAACTGATGCGGATAACCTAACATGCCGCGCACTGTCGTGACGCCATTCGCAACGTACATAAACAATACATCGTCGAGATAACGGTCGGGGTATTGTCCAAAACCACTGGCTGGCGGCACATGCCCATGCATTTCAGCTAAACCAGCTAGGAGATATTTATCACGTCCATCGATGTGTTGATAATTTTGCGGCACCGATAGCGTTGCGGTGTCACCTACAGCAGTAATGCGGTCGCCTTCAACTAATACGGTTTGATTGGCGACAACATTTCCGTCGGTGCGGGTTAGGGTCACCACATTCACACCGTGGAAAGCGTAACCACTGGGCTCAACTTTTACTTCAAGCGCTTCGGGTTGTGGCTGACAGGCGCTGATAAAAAGGAGCGACAGCGACGCGATAACAAAGGTGATGAAACGTGACATAAAAGGGTACCTGAGTAAAAAAGTAACGTAAAAGCTCAACACAGCATGACTGCTATTGTAGTCAAAAAGTCACAACGACACGGGTGTTGTTTATCGCATGAACAACTAAGATAGTCGGATTTGTACTCGCAACGCTAGCAAAATGCTTTAGTCTGAACGTTATAAATTCAATAGAACAACAGAAAAGGATCAACCATGCGGCAATTTATCGTTCCTGTCATGCTCGGCCTATCCGCCCTGACAACTCAGTTCATGGTGGCGCCAGTGAGCGCTCAAGAAGCCCCGAAAACGTTCCAAGCAGAAGATATCTTTGCTCTGGAATGGGCAAATGACGTGCAAATCTCACCGAACGGTCGTTACGTCGTGTACGTTCGTCACGGGTTCGACATCATGAAGGATAATACCAAGCGTGCTTTGTGGTTAGTTGACACGGAAACGGGTTCGCATACCCCGTTGTTTGATGATCAGCATTCATACGGTAATCCAAGCTGGTCACCCGATGGTTCAAAATTAGCGTTTAGCTCCAATCGCGATGGACGCAATCAAATTCACGTGTATCACTTGGCTACGAAAACTTCGAGCGCAATTACTGAAGTAACTGAAAGCCCGCGTCAGTTCTCTTGGTCGCCGGATGGCAAGCATCTTGCCTTCTTGATGAATGTGGCGGCGGATAAGACCGAGTACGCGAAAGCGGTGAAAAAGCCAAAGGCGCCAAAAGGTGCGAAGTGGGCGAAGCCGCCAGTGATTGTGGAGCGTACTTACTATCAGCGCGATGGCGCAGGTGTGCTACCTGACACCTATAGCCAGATTTTTGTAGTGCCAAGCGAAGGTGGTACCGCACGTCAATTAACTAGCGGTGCATTTAGTCATAACGGGCCGTTAGCGTGGGTTGACGGCGGTAAAGCGCTCGTGTTCAGCGCCAATCGTAACGACGATTGGGAATATCAAGTCAACGAATCTGATTTGTGGAAAGTTGCAGTACAAGATGGTGCATTGACCCAAGTCACTGATATGCCAGGCCGTGAATGGTCGCCAATCTCCTCACCAAATGGTGAGCAACTCGCGTTTTTACATCGTGGCAACGAAGCGATTCCATATCATAACGCCAAGCTACGTATAATGGATTTAGACGACAATGATCAGCGTGAACTATTAAGCGATTTTGACCGCTCGGTCGACAGTCCGTTGTGGCTGAGCAATGACCGCCTAGCGATTCAATACGCAGACCGTGGCCGCTATAAATTGGCTGAAGTTCGTTTAAACGGTAACAAAAACGAGTGGGTGGATGATGTGGGTGGCGTTTCAGTCAGTCGTCCATACATGAGTGGTATGTTCTCAGTTGCCGCTGGTGGTAACAAAGTCGCTTACACCCGTGGCTCAAGCTATCGCCCAGCCGATGTTGCAGTGTTTGATATTCCGCGCCGTGGCGCAGCTAAACCACAAAGCTTTACGGCGTTAAATGACGACGTGTTAGGGCATCGCCAATTGGGTAAAGTGCATGAGTTTACGTACAACTCAAGCTTCGATGATACGGAAATTCACGGTTGGTACATTACGCCGCCTGATTACGATCCGAACAAAAAATATCCGTTGCTGTTAGAAATTCACGGCGGTCCGCATCTAGCATACAGCCCGATGTTTGCAGCCGAGCAGCAGCGTTATGCCGCTGAAGGTTACATTGTGTTTTACAACAACTACCGAGGCAGTACGTCATATGGTGCCGAGCACGCGCTAAAACTGGATGGCTTCTATTCGTCTGAGCGCGATCATGCTGACCATATGTCGGGTATTGACGTGTTGATTGACAAAGGCATGGTTGATCCGAACAACCTGTTCATTGCCGGTGGTTCGGCAGGTGGTATTGCTACTGCGTATGCGGTTGGTCTCACTGATCGGTTTAATGCAGCCGCAGCAACTAACCCTGTCATTAATTGGATTAGTAAAACGCTCACGGCCGATAGCTACTTGGGCCAAATTACTAATCAGTTCCCAGCAATGCCGTGGGAAGACTACGATCATTATTGGAAGCGCTCACCGTTATCAATGGCGGGTAAAGTGAACACGCCGGTGATGTTATTTAGCGGTGAAAATGACCGTCGTGTGCCAATGTCGGAAATCGAGCAGTTCTACCAAGCGTTACAACTGCGTAAAGTCGATACGGCGATGGTTCGCGTTCCTGATGCATCGCACGGTGTGACCGCGCGTCCGTCAAATATGATTGCGAAAATTGAGCATACTTTGGCTTGGTTTAAGCTTTATCATAAAAAATAACTGCAGCTAGTCATGCGGTAACAAAATGGTTGCGATGTCATATTTTTTGCTATGATGTCGCAACTTTTTTTTTGATTGATGAAGTGACAAGGCAGAGCATGGAACGTTTCATTGAAAACCTAATGTATAGTTTGCGTTGGTTGTTAGCGCCTATTTATCTCGGTTTGAGTCTGGCGGTTTTACTATTGGGTGTGAAGTTCTTTCAAGAGCTCATTCATGTATTTCCAAACATTCTTGAGATTAAAGAAGTCGATCTGATCCTGCTTACCCTAACCCTAATTGATATTGCATTGGTCGGTGGCTTGCTGGTGATGGTGATGCTCAGTGGTTACGAAAACTTTGTCTCCACGCTTAACATCAATAACGACACGGAAAAGCTCGCGTGGCTTGGTAAAATTGACTCGGGCGGTTTGAAGAATAAAGTGGCAGCGTCGATTGTTGCGATTTCATCAATCCACTTGCTGAAAGTATTCATGAACGCGCAAAACATCGACCACGACACCATCAAGTGGTACGTGATTATCCACTTAACCTTTGTCGGCTCTGCTTTTGCGATGGGTTACTTAGACAAAGTAACCCGCAAACAAGGTGATGATTAACGCGTCACGCGAGGCACGCGCGCGGTAACATTGGTGAGCAAATCGTAGCTAATGGTACCAGCGTGTGTGGCCACTCGGCCAACACTCAAATTGGGTCCCCATAATTCTGCTTCATCGCCAATGGCGATATCAGTAAAGTCAGTGATATCCACTGTGATCATATCCATTGATACCGTGCCGGCTAACGGCACTTCATGACCCTTTAGCCACACTGGTGTGCCATTTTTAGCATGACGCGGATAGCCGTCTGCATAACCTATGGCGACAGTTGCAATGAGGCTCGGTCGCGTTGCTGTCCACGTACCGCCATAACCGACGCTCTCGCCTTTCGCAACGTTACGAATAGCAATAACAGGCGCTACAAGACGCATGACCGGACGCAGTGGTTCGGGTAATTCAATGGCTTTTTCTACTGGGTTGTCACCATAGAGCAAAATCCCAGTGCGCACCCAGTGGCCGTTATGTTGTGCCATATCAATGGCTGAGCTCAACAGCGCTGCTGAAGTTGCTAAACTCATATCGAGTTTGGACTCGGTTTGTGCACAGACATCTTCAAACAGCTCAAGTTGTTTGTCGTTCAGTGGATGCGTCTGTTTCTCAGCATTGGCAAAATGCGACATCATGGTCACGCTGCCAACCTGGGGGGAGGCCTTAAGTTCTTCGTAAACACGCTGAGCTTCAGCTGGCGACCAACCCAATCGATGCATACCTGTATCGACTTTCAGCCACACCGATAACGGCCGTACCATGCGTGACATTAAAATTGCATCGAGTTGTTGTTGCTGGTGCACCACTGGCTGGAAGTTATGATGGGCGCAAACGGGCAATTCGGCTTCGCTAAAACACCCTTCCAGCAACACAATTGGGTGTTGGAATCCGGCATTGCGAATCTCGATAGCTTCGTCAATAAAAGCCACGGCGAACGCATCCACGTGTTCACTAATCGCTTCGGCAACAGTGAGCACACCGTGACCATAACCATCGGCTTTAATCACGCCTAACAAACGTGCATCACCAGCTAGCTGGCGCGCAATGCGTGCATTATGATGCAAAGCATCGCGGTCGATCTCGGCACGGGTAGGGCGAAAATGAACACCATTAGCCATGATGCACTCCTAGCCATTCCGCTAATTTTGTCACGGTGATTGTCATCACGCCGAGATACCACATACAACGTTTTCCTTAAATCATTATAAAACTAGCGATAACGTACAACACAAGCGTGACGCCACCAGCTGTCAGCGCATACGGCAATTGTGTACGCACGTGCTCGAGTAGGTCACAGCCAGATGCTAATGCTGATACCGCGGTGGTATCAGAAATCGGTGAGCAGTGGTCACCAAACACACCACCACCTAATACGGCAGCCAATAGCAGCGGTGCTGGCAAATCAAGCGCAATAATCATCGGTGCAGCAATCGGAATCAAAATAGCAAAGGTGCCCCATGAAGTTCCGGTTGTGAACGAAATCAGTGCACCGGTTAAGAATAACATAGGCGCAATTAAATAGAGGGGTAAGAAATCGCCAACTAAGTTAGCTAAGAAGATACCCGTACCTAATTCCCGTAAGCTGCTACCTAGCGCCAAAGACAACAATACGATGCTCACTAATGGCAAGAGCTCGCTCATACCTTTAAAGCCGATATCCACCAACTGTTGGTGGCTTTTACGTCGACTCATCAGCAACATGATATAAGCAACCACGCAAGCCAAAGCGGTCGCATACAATACTGATTTAGAGCCATCCCCTTGGGTGATATCCCCGTCGCCAGTGCCAAACATAAAGGCCACCATACCGAACACCATCACTGCCAACGGGACTAACATATACCGCGCTTTGCTGTTACTGGGCACGTGTTCGGGAATATCTTGATGGGGTTGCGGCTGTTGTTCAACCGTGCGCATTGGTCCATATACTTTGCCTGAAAAGGCGGTATAAAACACGATGCTGAGTGTAACGAGTGCGTAAAAGTTATAAGGAATAGTCGCCCAGAGCGTACTCACAGATGAACCGGGTAAACCTTGCTGTTCAATCATGCCAAGTACATAGGCACCCCAACCGTTCAGTAGTATCAAAATACACACGGGAGCACTGGTACTATCGATTAAGTAGGCTAAACGCGCACGGCTCATGCCAAGCTTTTCGAATAAGCCACGCGATAAAATACCGGCTGTGAGGACACTTAAATTCGATTCGATAAAGACAAAGATTCCGGTAAATACCGTCATTAAGCTGGCGCTACGCTTGGTTTTACCAAGGCCGCGAGCCAGCAGAGCCTCAACTGTTGCTGCCACGCCACCAGACTCACGAATGTAAGCAAGTAGCGCACCCACCATTAAGCTAAACACCAGAATACGGGTATTACTGGCTGAGCCAAATACGGCAACAATGCGCTCAATGGTCGCGACAAACGTGAGTAAAACTGATTCGCCACCTTGAAGGGTGAGGAGCAATTCAGAAGTCATAATGGCAAGGAGTAGCGCAACTATGACTTCTTTACGCCAGAACACCACTAATATCGCGACAAGTGGCGGTAAGACAGACATCCAACTCATGGGAATGGCCTTTTGTTGTTATTGTTCGGCTTTTTGATAGCTATACGTTCAATAGTGCCAAGGCTTTGCAATAGATGCAATTTCTCATCAGCAATTATGACACTGCGCAAAAAAAACCACGAACACTATTGTAATTTAAATGCGAATCGTTATCATTAGCGCACTCATTTAGGCCGCTCTAATTTCGGGGGAAGTCATGCGCCTTAACGCTTTAACAATCGCTGTCGTTACAGCACTCGTCACTACACCACAGATTGCAATTGCACAAGACACATCAGCAGCTGTTGATGAAGTTATCCAGGTATCGGCAACACGGACATCACAACCAGCTAGCAGTATTGCTGCAACAGTGACCGTTATTGACGGCGAAGATATTCGCGAACAGCTTGCAGTGGCTGATTCATTGTCTGATGTTCTTGGTAATTTAGTTCCTGCATTTTCACCATCGCGCCAAAAGCTGACGAGTGCGGGTGAAACGTTGCGTGGCCGCGAACCGTTGTACCTGATTGATGGCGTACCGCAGTCAAATCCATTACGAAATGGTTCACGTGCAAGTTATACCATCGATCCACTCATGATTGAGCGCGTTGAAATTATCCACGGCGCCAGCGCTATACAAGGTATGGGAGCAAGCGGCGGTATTATCAATATCGTCACAAAATCAGCCGCCAACGGTACTGAAAATGAGATTGTCGCAGGCCTCACCACATCGCCAGAAGAGTTTAGTGACGGTTTGAGTTATCGCGCAGGTTATTTAACACGCCACGTATCAGGCGATTGGCAAATCGTCGCTGGGGCTCAATTGCGTAGCACGGGTATGTACGTTGATGGCAACGGCGATTTTATTGGCACGGATGTGACCCAAGGTGATACCCAAGATTCGGAAAGCTTCGATTTATTCTCGAAGCTTGGTTATACCATCGACGACCAACAACACATTGAATTGATGGTGAATCACTTCAACCTGCAAGGGAACGGCGATTTTTCACCAATCGATGGTAACCGTGCTGAGGGTATTGCTGCGATATCAATCAAGCAACCAAGCGAGGGTGATCCCGCTGAAAATAAAGTCACAACCGCCACGCTGACCTATAAAAATAAAGCCGTGTTCGGTGCTGACTTAACTTGGCAGGTGTTCTTGCAAGATTTCTCTGCACTCTATGGCGGTGGTCGATATGCAACCTTCCAAGATCCAGCATATGGCGATGAGATTTTTGACCAATCACGTAATGACTCAAATAAGTTTGGTTCACGTTTAACCATGAATTGGAGCGCGTTAGCGGGCTCACCAGTCGACGTCAGCGCTGGTATTGATTATCTGCGCGATAAAACGTTTCAAGAGCTGGCCCAAACCAACCGTAAATGGGTACCAGAAACAACCTTTGATAACTGGGCGCCATTCGCACAACTGCGTTACCAACAAGACGGTTTAACTATCAGCGGTGGTTTGCGCTACGAATACGGCAAACTGAACGTCGATGATTTCACCACACTCTATGCTTATAACAGTACGTTTGTGGAGGGCGGCGAGCCATCGTTCAACGAGTTACTGCGAAATCTCGGTGTGGTTTATGCATTTACCGACACGGTACGCGCCTTTGCAAGCTATTCCGAAGGCTTCAGCATGCCGGACGTTGGCCGTGTGCTACGGGGCATCAATACACCTGATTTAAGTGTGGATAGCTTCTTAGACTTACAACCCGTTATTGCGGATAACCGCGAAGTGGGTATTGAATATCGCGGCTCCGCATTGCGCGCAAGTCTAAGTTACTTCACCTCAGAGTCGGACCTAGGCGCACGTTTACAACCCAATGAAGACGGCATCTTCTCGGTTGCCCGTGAGCGCACCGAAATTGACGGGATTGAGTTTTCTGCAAGCTACGCGTTATCCAACACCACAAGTTTTGACGTAAATTATGCTGATACTGACGGTGAATACGACAGTAACGATGATAACGTTGTGGATACTCAGCTCGGCGGCCGTAATATTGCCCCTCGCCGGATGAATGTGAGCTGGCAGCAACAATGGACTGACCTAATCAACACACGTGTACAGCTCAACCATTTGTTTGACCGCAATATTTATACTGGCGATCAAGCCATTAACAACTTTGAAGGATATCAAACGGTTGATTTACAGATGAATTACGATTCACCAAATTTTGGTTTGTTTACGGTGGGTATCGAAAATATTCTTGATGAATACTATCTCACCTATTACGCACAAACCGCAGGTGCGGACCGCACTAACTTTGCTGGTCGTGGCCGTACAGTGAGCGTCAATTGGTTCTATCAATTCTAACCAAGCTGCATCGCTGGTTCGGTTTATTCTTTGGGATATGGCTCGTGCTCGTCGCGTTGACGGGCACGTTGCTGTTATTCAAAGTGGAATTGTTGCAGTGGAGCTATCCACAACTACGCCTTAATCAATTACCGACTGAACAGACCGCGGCGCAGGTCTTCGATCGTTATACCAAAGGCTATGCTTACATGCCACGAGCGGCGAATCCATGGCTGGAAGTCGTGACGCCAACCGGCGCACGACATTATTACAATGCCAACGGTGAGCGTATACTCGAACGTCCTTACCTAAGCGATTTCGTTGGTATCATGGTGGAATTTCATCATCATTTGCTTCTCAACGACCTCGGTAAAAAGCTACTGGGTTATATTGGTATCGTCGGTTTAATTCTTCTGATTACAGGAATTATTCGCTGGTGGCCGCGGCGTTGGACGCAACGAATATTCACGATTCGCTGGGTGTGGCCGTGGCAGCGAGGCTTTGCAGGCACGCTGTTTCAGCTCCATAAAGTAGCGGGAAGTGTCTTATTTATTCCCGTTTTTATTGGCATGCTGACAGGTACTGCCATCATGTATGCAGCGGCGGTGAGTGCGGGTTTAACGGCGTTAGCCCCTGAGCGAAATCCGCAACCGCTGACGGCGCAACAATGGCAGCAAGTGGCAGCAGCACATAATTGGCAACAACGTTTTGACCGCGCCCACCAATTAATGCCGGAACATCAGGTACAACTGGTGTCATTATCCAACTTGAGTTTACGCATGACGTTTCCTGGTGAATGGCATCCGAACGGGCGTAGCCATGTGCAGTTTGATGCACAAACCGGTGCGGTAACGAGCGTGTATGATTTACGCTATGACAGTTTAGGCTACCAACTAAGTCAAATGATCTTCCCTGTACACGTTGCAGCTGTTGGCGGCTTGCCGTGGCTCATTGTTGTGTTGTTTGGTGGTTTAGCTCTGATTATTTTGCCGTTGAGTGGGATTTATTTTTGGTGCTGGCGTCAGTATAAAAAACGCTGTAGGTTGTAACCATGATTGTCATCAATTGACTACCACCCAAATACGACATGAGACGTAAGTTGTGACCACCAAAATAGCCACTCTGGGGCCCGCCGGCACATTTTCGGAGCTCGCCGCGCGCAATTTTGCGAAACGATACACCGCCAGCAATATTGTGTTTTATCCAACGCTACGACGGACGGTTGACGCACTTGATGATGGCGCCGACATCATTGTGGTGCCGATTGAAAATATTGTGGAAGGCATCGTATCGCCAGTGGTCGATAGTTTTGTGAGGCGCCCACTACAAATTATTGCCGAGGCTACTATTCCGGTACGTTTCTCCGTGGTGATGAATCATCCGAGGCCACAGCGGTTATATGCTCAATTTGTCGCACAAGGGCAGTGTAGTGAGTGGTTAACGCGCCATGCGCCAGATATTGTCACCACCGCGAGTAACACCGAAGCCTTGTCATTATTGCAAGCTACCAAGGAGCCCGCAGCGGCGCTGATTCCTGAACACCTGCTTGATGGTGGTCGTGTCGCATCAACAACTTTTGCAACGGTTGTGCATGACGTGACCGACGTTGCCCACAATGAAACACGCTTTGTTGCGCTGCAATCTGCTCAACCGCTGGCGTTGCCAAAGCTTGGCACAGAATATAAATCAGCGGTGGTGATTGTCGATGATGCTGATCATCCAGGTCTATTGCTTGAGCACTTACAAGCTTTTGCTGTGCATCAAGTGAATTTACTCTCACTGGTATCGCGGCCAACCGGGCAAAAATTTGGTCAATACCATTTTTTTATCGAGTTTGAAGGGCATTTGCTACACAGCCAGGTACAAGCGGCACTTAGTGCGATTAAATTACGTAATCGTGTGATTGAGCTAGGTAGCTACCGCTATTCAAGCTCTAACTCAAGCTGCAGTTGATCGTCCGGATCAGGCAGCGCCACGCTGATACCAATCAAGCGCACGCCGCGCTGATTACGGCGCTCCCAAGCTTCACGCACTAAGTGATAGAACAAGCTAGGTGAAGCAGTTTGTGCGGTGCGCGAAACTGTTGTTTGTTGGAAATCACTAAACTTCAATTTCACAGTTTGATTTTTAATGTGCGTTTGTTGCCAACGTGAAACCCGCAAGCGTTTCATTAACTGCGGAAGCAAAACCTCGTCAACAAACTGTTCAACCTGACGAAGCTGATGAAAATCACTGGGCAAGGTCTCTTCAACTCCGACACTTTTCCGAATACGTTCGGTGACGACTTGCCGAGGGTCAATGCCTTGGCAGCGTTGATAGAGCAACCAACCGGCTTTATCGCCGAGTAATTCTTGTAACCGTTCAATGTTAGCCTGCTGAATATCTCGACCAAGAAAAAATCCGGCATAGTTCAGCCGCTGTAAACTTTTCGGTCCAACTCCTGGAATACGTTTGAGCTGTAACTTCGCTAAGTAATCCAACACTTGCTCGGGGGCAACAAGGAATTGACCGTCAGGCTTGCTCTCTTCGCTCGCAATTTTGGCCACCATTTTCTGGTTGGAAATACCAGCAGAAGCAGTCAAGCCCATGCCCCGCAAGGTATGCCGGATACTTTCCATGGTAATGCTGGCGCTACCCTGATACAGCGTGTTTTCAGTTAAATCGAGATAAAACTCATCAATTGAAGCAGGCTCGACAATCGGTGTGACTTCGGTGAGTACTTGGAAGACTTGCTTGGATAACTCACGATAATAGCCGTGATCGGGAGCAACAAAATGGAGTTCCGGACACAATCGGCGCGCGTGGGAGCCACTCATGGCGCTACGCACACCATATTGGCGAGCGAGATAATTCGCAGTTGCGACAACGCCGCGTTCACCGCCACCGCCCACGGCAAAGGGACGCGCTTTCAAACTGGGGTCGCGTAATACCTCGGCGCTTGCGAAGAAAGCATCGAGATCTAAAAGTGCAATTTTACGCGTATTACCTTGTGTGTTTTCTGACATAGCACGGAAGTGTTTAACCTTGGACGGAATCTGGCTATAATCGCAACAACGAACCGAGCTAGCAAGCTCATCAGCTTATACAGGAGTCCACTGTGAACGTACTGAAAGTCGTAAAATCAAGCCGTATTTGGGTTGCTGCGCTGGCATTATCTGTAGGCAGTGCAAGTGCTACCATGCTACCACAGCAAAGCAATGATGAAATTAAAGAGCGTATCGCGCCAATTGCTCAGGTGCGTGTAGCGGGTGCAAATGCTGCTGCAAGTGGTGGCGGCGCTGCAAGTGCTCGTTCAGGTGATGCAGTTTACAACAAATTCTGTACCGCGTGTCATACCTCGGGTGTGCTGGGTGCGCCAAAAATTAATGATGCTGCCGATTGGGAACCACGCCTAGCCCAAGGTATGGACACTGTCCTTAAGCATGCCGTTGAAGGTTTTAATGCAATGCCACCAAAAGGCACCTGCAACGACTGTAGCGAAGAAGAAATTCAAGCAGCAATCGATTACATGATCGCTGATATTTAAAGAAAAATTTCTTATATTCAGCTCATTAATAATGAAAAAACCGCTACGGCGGTTTTTTTGTGCCTGTAATTTGAGCAAAACACTTTTCTAACGTCCTGATGAAAGATATACTCAAGCGTTGTTTTTACTAAAAGTTTACATAACTTAGGGTAAGTAACGCGGTTCTACACGTTGTTGAATCAAAAACAAACAAAATAAAAAACAAATAAAATCAAAAAGATGCAACAGTCTAGTGAGCTTGTTAAAAAGCAAAAAGAAATTGCGCGCCTGCGCAAGGCTGTTGCACGTCTGCAAGAGCTAGCACTGAAGTATCGCGAATCAGAAGTGGTACAAAAAGCGCTCTTTAAGATTTCAGAGCTCGCTTCCTCAGTAACCGACATGCAACAGTTCTATCAGTCGGTGCATAATATTATCGGCGACCTCATGGTTGCGAAGAACTTCTTTATTTGTTTGTACGATCACGCCGAAGATACCGTTAAGTTTGTTTACTTTGTCGATGAATATGATGATATTCCGTCTCTCGAATCAATTCCCGCAGACTTATTAGGAAAAGGCTTAACGGGTTACGTTATGCGTACCGGCAAACCTTTTCTCTACGATAAAGAAGTATTTGCGCGCTTGCTGAAAAACGGAGAAATTCGTGATTTAGGTGCAGCACCAGTGGATTGGCTTGGGGTGCCACTGCACTCAGATAGCCGGATTATTGGTGCAATGGTCGTGCAAAGCTACACCGAAGATGTGCGCTACAGCGAGGCCGACAAAGAATTGTTCTTGTTCGTATCGCAGCACATCGTCAATGCGTTAGATCGAGTGCGACAACGTGAAATGATGCAAGCGGAAATCGAGCATCAAACCGCGAAGTTACGTCAAATCAATGACGACTTAAAATCAGAAATTGCTGAGCGTGAACGCGCCCAGCAACTCAGCTCTGTTTTATTTTCAATTTCTGAGGTCACGAATACCTCCGATTCAATGAAATCGTTTTATGAGCAATTACACCGGCAAATCGGTCAGCTTATTAATAACGAAAACTTTTTCGTCGCGTTATTAGACGACGACAAGAAATTCCTCGAATTTCCATACTATGTCGATGCCTTCGACAATAACTTACAAAAGAAGCGACCGCTTGGGCGCGGCATGACCGAATACGTTATTCGTCATAAAAAGCCGGTATTCATTGAGAAAGAAAAATATGCCGTCTTACTGTCGGAAGGTGAAGTAGAAGGGTCAACCAGTTATTACGGGACGCAGCCAACGCAATGGTTAGGCTCACCGCTGGTGGTTGATGACGAAGTTATCGGCGTTTTATCGGTGCAAACCTATAGTGATGATGTGCAGTACAAACAGGATGACCTTGAGCTCCTGAACTTCGTTTCGCAGCATGTTGCGGTGGCGATTGAACGGCGTCGTAACGCTGATGAAGTGCGTCGCGTGAATGCTTATCTCGAACGTAAAGTGGCCGAGCGCACTGAAGAACTTGTCAGCGAAATTGAGCGCCGTAAAAAGGTTGAAGAGAAGCTGTTCTACGATGCCCATCACGATGCATTAACAGGGCTACCTAACCGCTCCATGTTCACCGAGCGCTTGCAGCAAACACTCAAGCATAAACGTCGTTATCCACATCATAACTTTGCGGTGCTGTTCGTCGATCTTGACCGCTTTAAAGATATTAATGACACCTTAGGGCATTCTGCCGGCGACGAATTCTTACTCGAAGCGAGCCGACGTATTGGTGAGTGTATTCGTGATAACGACACTATTGCGCGTTTAGGCGGTGACGAATTCGTTATCTTGCTGGATATGATTCGCCATATCGATGATGCTTGTGATATCGCTTCACGTATCATCGAAAAAATGAAGTTGCCGTTTGTGTTTGGTGAGAGCGAACATTATTCCGGCGCAAGCGTGGGTATCGCCGAGTGTAAATCGCGTAACGACTCAGCCGAGCGATTACTCCGTGATGCCGATGCCGCCATGTATCAAGCTAAGAGCATGGGGCGTGGCCGCTATGTGGTATTTGATGAGAGCATTCACAAAGACTTGGTCGCATCATTAAATCGCGAAACCGAATTGCGTCATGCACAGTTTGACCAAGATTTTATTTTGCAGAAGTTTACCGTGCATGAACTCGGTAAAAACCAGCCTGTGGCGCAAGAGCTACTCCTGCGCTGGCAGCGCGATGACAGTTTGCTTCCTGCCGAACGCTTTTTAGCGATTGCCGAGAAAACTGGCATGACCATGGCGCTTGACCAATGGATGTTAACGCGTTGCTGCGAGTTACTCGCCAATGACGAAACTGCCCCGCCGGTTTACGTGTGTATTTCTGCGAAACACTTATTCAAGCTAGCAGATGTGAAAGCACTGCAAGAAATCATTACCCAATCAGGCGTGGCGCCAGAGCGCTTGATTCTTGAGTTTAGTGAAACCGAATTACACGATAACTCCAAACGTCAGCTCAGTTGCCTTCGTCAATTAGCTGATTTCGGCGTTGGTTTAGCACTCAATGAATTTGGTCGCAGCGCCGGTGCGTTGCAATATATTCTCAACTATCCGTTTACGCATGTGAAACTTGATCCACGTTTTGTCGCGGATATTGCAACGAGTCAGCGGGCGCAAACTATGGTGCGCAACGTGGTGCACTTATGTCGTGATCTCGGTATTGAAATTTCGGCTTCGGGTATCGAGAACATCGACCAACAAAAAGCCTTGGTGCATAACGGGGTGAATGTGGGGCAGGGTTCACTGTTTGGGGAACCCGAGCAGGTAAAGTCACCATCGCAGGACGAGCCGACACAAGTGCAGTCGGCAGGAACGGCGTAACCTCTTCTTAATCTTCCATGGCTTTACGTAATAAAGCCAAACCGCTTGCGCGAGCGGTTTCCCGCGCCGCTTCGTTAGCTGCAGCGTGTTCTTCCCATTCCAAATCGTCTTGCGGTAATTCATACAAAAAACGGCTCGGTTCTGGACGCATCACATCACCGTATTGCCGGCGTTCTTTCGCCATGGTGAAAATTAAAGACTGCTGTGCACGGGTGATACCCACATACGCTAAGCGCCGTTCTTCTTCGACCATGCCTTCGTCAATGCTGGACTGGTGTGGCAACAAACCTTCTTCCATTCCCACCATAAATACATGCGGGAACTCGAGGCCTTTAGATGCATGTAGCGTCATCAATTGAACTTGGTCGCCTTGTTCTTCTTCCTCGTTGCGCGAGAGCATGTCGCGTAAACACAGCTTGGCAACGGCTTGTTCTAGCGTGACCGGTTCATTTTCGTCATCGCCTTTAAGCATTTCGGTGACCCAACGCATCAGTTCACTGACGTTCTTCCAACGCATTTCTGCTGCACTCACGCTTGGGCTGCTTTCGTATAGCCACTCTTCGTAGCCAATCAGTTTGAGTAAATCAAACAATGCGGAGGCAGCTTCTGGTGGATGGTCACAACGCCGTGCGGCACGCTTCATGAAATCGACAAAATATTGTACTGATTGATACTCGCGTGCCCCCAAACGGGTTTTCAACGCTTGATGGTCGGCCGCTTCAAACAAACTAATGTGTAGTTCGTGCGCAAGCTCCCCCACACGCTCAACTGTTTGCGGACCAATACCACGCTTCGGCACGTTGATAATCCGAATGAATGCGGTGTCGTCACTTGGGTTCACCAACAAGCGCAAATAGGCCATGACGTCTTTGACTTCGGCGCGGGCGAAGAAGCTCTGCCCGCCGGTCATTCGATACGGAATCCGGTTACTCATCAAGGCCTTTTCAAACACCCGCGATTGATGATTGCCGCGGTACAGCACTGCAAATTGATGATACGGCGTGCGCTCTAAAAACCGTCGTCGCACAATTTCAGCAACCACACGCTCTGCTTCATGCTCTTCGTTACGGCCATATATCACACGAAGCGGCACGCCATATTCCATTTCAGAAAACAGCTTTTTATCAAATACGTGCGGGTTATTTTCAATCAAAATATTTGCGGCTTTTAGAATACGGCCATGCGAACGGTAGTTTTGCTCTAGCTTGATGACGTTCAGCTTTGGAAAGTCTTTTTGCAGCAGCGCCAAGTTTTGTGGCTGGGCACCGCGCCATGAATAAATGGATTGGTCATCGTCGCCAACCACGGTGAAGTTAGCCCGCTCGCCAACCAATAAGCGAACCAATTCGTATTGGCTGGTGTTGGTATCTTGATATTCGTCCACCAATAAGTAATGGAATTTATTCTGCCACCGCGCACGCGCCTGCTCGTTGGTTTTTAACAGTAGCGTTGGTAGCAATATCAGATCGTCAAAATCTATCGCGTTGCAAGCTTTCATATTTTGCTGATAGCGACGATAAAACTCCGCAAACATTTGCTCGTCAGCTTGTTGAGCCTGGTTCAGCACCTGATCGGGGCTCAGCATCGCATTTTTCCAATTACTGATTTGGCTTTGCAGCAACTTCAATAAATTCTTATCGCCATCCAGCTCAGGTTCTGTTAACGCTTTAAGTAGCGCAAAGGAATCTTGATCATCAAACAACGAAAAGCCCGCTTTCATGTTCAATTGGCTGACTTCTTTTCGAATAATTGTGAGGCCAAGGGTATGAAAGGTCGACACCGTTAGGCCGCGGGTGTATTGGCGGCCAAGGGTTTGTCCCACACGCTCTTTCATTTCTCGGGCGGCTTTATTGGTAAAGGTAACCGCCGCAATATGACGTGCTTGATAGCCGCAGCGCTGAATCAAATGCGCGATCTTTTCGGTGATAACACGCGTTTTACCACTACCGGCTCCTGCCAATACCAACACCGGTCCTTCGATGGCTTTTACGGCTTCTTGTTGGCGGGGGTTGAGTAGCATGTATAAAACGGCCTTTGATGATCGGTTCGACGAATGAGCCGCAGATTTTACCGTAAACTCCTGCTAAGCTAAAAGGTAATTACAGAGAATTGATTTTTAGTGGTTAAACATTTCTTACAAGAAGTAACAACGGAAGCACTATGGACCCGAAAAAAATAGAAGATATTGCGCGTCAAATTAATGAAAGTATTCCGGCTGGCGTGAAAGATTTCGCTGGTAACATCGAACAGCGCGTGAAAACCGTATTGCAGCAGCAACTTGGCAAGCTTGATGTGGTCACCCGTGAAGAGCTCGATGTGCAGCAACAACTATTACTACGTTTACGTCAGCGTGTTGACCAGCTCGAGCGTGAGCTGGAGTCGATGAAGCGCGACTTAGACGACGAATCTTGACCTATTCAGACGGCCGGCATTGCGCCCATGTTGGTGCAGTGCTGACGGTTTGAATGGTTGCTTGTACTGGCGGTAGCGCCGCACCCGCTGTCAACACTTGCGCTTCGTAGTCAGCCAGGCTCAATTCCTTGCGCAGTATCTGGTTCACGTCCCGATTGATGAAATAGGCGAGTGTACCGACGTTATACAATGGCGAGTTCTTCTCTTCGCGGACTAAGGCCGTCGCGTTGCCGTTTAGCTGATTCAAACAGCAGTTGTCTAATTTATTTACCAGTGTTCGTGTTATCGACTCCGGCACCTTCATGTTTTCGGGATCGCTAGCATAGGCGCGTAGCCCCTCAATTTGTTCATAAGCTTCAGCTGTCACAACAATGGCTTGCTGAAGTAACTCAGTCGTTTCATGGGCAAGTGCAATATTGAGCGCCGAGAGAATCGCACGACTATCATCGGCTTCAGAATTTCGAAACATACCTTCAGTGCGGTTGAGCTCACGCCATTGCTCATTCAGAAACCGTAGCTCTGCTGTGTTTACGGGGTTGGTCGGCAGACTCGCTAACTCTTGTGCAAACTCACACACTTTTGCATTGCTATAACGAACAACAGGTGCTTCCGGCGTATCCTTCGGTGATTCCGCTTGTGGCTGACAGCCGACCAAAACGACCATGCTAGCGACGAGCATAATCAATTTAAAATTCGATAGTTGTTGAATCACCAGAATACTCCTTATGTGTACAGCAAGTGTAACACTTGCAACTGCGCAAAAGCACTGTTGCGGCTAGAAAAACTAACGTTAAAACCTTACTATAGCGCGAGTGCTCACCAACGCGAGGAGATACCAATGGCACAATGGTTAACCGGAGAGGTCATTGAGAATTATGCGTGGAATCAGGAGCTTTTCAGTTTGCGTGTGCGCACGCAACCCTTCGAATTTATTGCCGGTCAATTCGTGCGCCTTGGCTTACCTCATGACGGCGGACGCATACAGCGCGCTTATTCTTTAGTGAACGGCCCCGATGATGGCGTTCTCGACTTTTTGGTGAATCGTGTTCACGATGGTTTATTTTCACCCATGCTGCATGATTTAAAAGCCGGGCAAACCATTGAAGTCTCGCAGCCGCCAAGTGGCTTCTTCACGCTAAACGAAGTACCTGACGGCGATAGTTTGTGGTTAATCTCAACAGGTACCGGCATTGGCCCTTACTTGTCGATGTTAACCACCGACATTCCGTGGCAACGCTTCTCGCGCATTCATCTTATTCATGCCGTACGTTACGGCGCCGACCTCGCATACCAACGTAAAATTCTCGACTGGGTCGAGGCACACCCGGGACAGCTGAACTATCAACCGATTGTGAGCCGCGAAGATTATCCTGGCGCACTGCGCGGTCGTATTCCAGCACTCATTGAAAGTGGTGATTTACAGCGCGCTGTGGGTGATGTACTCAATGAGCGTGCGCAAGTCATGCTTTGCGGCAATCCAGACATGATTCGGGATGCCAAGGTTGTGCTCAATGACATGGGCTTACCGAAAAACCTGCGGCGTAAACCTGGTAACGTCACCATGGAACATTATTGGTAATTATTGATAGCAATTTGAAGGAATAAATACATGTCAGAACACCATATTGTGGTGATTGGTGGTGGTGCCGGAGGCTTGGAGCTTGCCAGTAAATTAGGTCGGAAGTATCGCGGCAACGCAGAGGTTAAAGTCACACTGGTTGACCGCAACCTCACTCATATATGGAAGCCGTTATTGCATGAGGTCGCAGCGGGCGCATTAGATGCTGATATGGACGGCGTTGATTATCGGGTTCAGGCTGCAGCCGCAGGCTTCCGTTTTCAGCCCGGCGAACTCACCGCAATCGACCGCGACTCAAAAACACTCACGTTAGCACCTATTCGGGATGACTCGGGTCATGAGATTGTCGCTGCACGCACGTTACGCTACAACCATCTGGTACTGGCTATCGGCTCAGTCACCAATGATTTTGGTACTGCAGGCGCAGCCGAGCATTGCTATTTCTTAGATAGCGTCAAGCAAGCTAAAAAATTTCATCATACGCTCATGAACACGTTTTTAGCGTTGCAGTCAGAGCGCTATCCGCGACCGCTTCGAGTTGGCATCGTCGGGGCAGGGGCAACGGGTGTTGAACTGGCAGCCGAGCTCCATAAATCGGCAGAACTGATCCGCAGTTATGGCTTTGATGACTTCGATTTAAAGCAGCTTGAAATTGTCTTGATTGAAGCTGGTGAACGCATTCTGCCAGCATTAAGCGAGCGTATAGCTGCAGCTGCAGGCCGTGAACTGACCAAACTCGGCGTGAAAATATGTGTGAACACGGCTGTGGCCAGTGTCGATGCCGATGGATTTATCACGCGTTCAGGCGAGCGTATTGAAGCGAGCATTAAAGTTTGGGCGGCTGGCGTCCGCGCGCCCGATTTCCTCGCTAACTTTGCTGGCTTGGAAACCAACCGCGGTAACCAACTGGTGGTCACCGATGTGCTACAAACCACTCGCGACGCATCGATTTTTGCTTTAGGTGATTGCGCTGCGTTTACTCAAGCCAATGGTAGCCGAGTACCACCGCGCGCGCAGGCGGCGCACCAAATGGCGGATTGCGTGTACGAAAATATTGTGCGCAGTTTAAAAGGTCAGTTATTACAACGCTTTACCTACAAAGATCACGGCTCACTTGTATCCTTGTCGAACTACACCGCGGTAGGTAGTTTGATGGGGAACCTAACGCGCGGCTCCATGATGATTGAAGGCATGATGGCGCGGTTCATGTATAAATCGTTGTATCGCATGCACCAAGTTGCCTTGCATGGCTATTTCAAAACTCTGCTATACATGTTGGCGCAGGGCATTAATCGCCGTTTGCGCCCGCGCTTAAAACTGCATTGATGACGCGACTTCGTACGTCAGGATACGAATTTGAGTTGATCTAGTTTTATCACCGCACTGCTATAGTTTGGCTACTAGAGCCAAGGAGGGCAGTGATGGCAGGTAAAGCTGTTTCAATTGCGCGTGTGTTTACACGCGCAACACAAGGTATTGAGGCGCCGCAGGTCTCGGTGGAAGTTTGTTTGGCGGGTGGGTTACCGGGGTTTGCGGTGGTTGGCCTACCGCAAGCAGGTGTGCGCGAGGCACGTGACCGGGTGCGTTCAGCGATTCTTGCCAGCGGCTATAGTTTTCCTAAAGCGACTAAAATCACGGTGAACTTAGCGCCGGCTGATTTACCTAAGTACGGTGCCCGATATGACCTCGCGATTGCCATTGGGATTTTGGTGGCTGACGGACAAATCAGTGAACGTGCGGTGGCAGGCCGTGAGTTTTATGGTGAACTAACACTCAATGGCGATTTACGTGAAGTGACGGGTATTCTTCCTGCGGTGTTGGGGTGTCGTGACGAGGGGCGAGAAGCGGTTATTCCACTGGATAATGCCGAGGAAGCGGCGGCCTTAACGGTGCAGCAATGTGTGGCGGCAATTAGTTTGCGCGATGTGTTTGAGCATTTGACCAGTCCGTCGCCGTTGCCCTTCATTAAACCCGCAACCGCAAAACCTCAACTTACGCAACATGGTGATATCGCCGATGTGATTGGACAAGAGCAAGCCAAACGAGCGTTGCTACTTGCCGCCAGTGGTGGCCATCATATTCTGTTTGTAGGCCCACCGGGCACAGGCAAAACCATGTTGGCGCAACGTTTGCTCGGATTGTTGCCCGTGTTAGATGAGCGCGAAGGGTTGGATGTTGCAGCTATTCGTTCGGTCAGTGGTACGTTGCGTGGTTCACATTGGCAACAGCGTGTACTTCGTGCGCCGCACCATTCTTGTTCGGCGGCGGCACTTGTTGGTGGTGGCTCACCACCCCAACCTGGTGAAATTTCCTTAGCTCACCGATCGCTGTTGTTCCTCGACGAACTTCCGGAGTTCGCTCGCCATGTTCTTGATTCACTGCGTGAGCCGTTAGAGTCGGGGCATGTCACGATCAGTCGCGCCGGTCATCAGGTAACCTACCCAGCACAATTCCAATTAATCTGTGCGTTAAACCCGTCACCTTGCGGTCATTTTGACGGCACCTTGGCTAGTGCACGAGCAACTCCCGATCAAATTATGCGTTATTTGGGAAAGTTATCAGGGCCGCTTTTAGATCGTATTGATATGCAAGTCGATGTGCCCCGCCAACCCGATGTGCTGAAACAGCAACATCAGCAGGCTGAACCGATCACACCAATTTGGCGTGAATATGTGAATGAAGCGAGAGCGACACAACTTGGACGTCAAGGCTGCTTAAACAGTGAACTAAAGCCCAGTCAGCTCGCGGATTTTTGTAAGTTAGACGACGATGACCACCAGTTTTTAGTGGCTGCCATTGAGCAATTCAAGCTGTCTCACCGTGCGTATCATCGGCTGCTGCGTTTGGCTCGCACGATTGCTGACTTAGCTGATGCGGAAATGATTTCCCGAACCCATTTAGCCGAGGCGCTCAGTTTCCGAGCCCTCGACCGTCTATTACAGCAGTTACACGCGAGCTAACGCTTGCTTGAATAAAGTCAGCACCTGATCGATGGCTGACTCTGATACATCGAGATGCGTCACTAACCGCATCCGTTGCGAACGTGCCGTTAATACGCCATGCTCGCATAAGTAATCACTTACTTTTTGTGCTACTTCAAGGCTTGGGAAATTGACATAAACCATGTTGGTTTGGGCGGGCTCAACTTGCAATCCAGCATGATGGGCGGCGAGAGCACTCAAGCCATCGTGCAGTAGTTGCGCATTAGCGTGATCATCCGCAAGACGCTCGATATGGTGGTCAAGCGCATAATCCATACCTGCAGCCACTATGCCGGCTTGACGCATGCCGCCGCCGACCATTTTGCGCCACCGGTGTGCACGTTGAATAAACTTTTTGCTCCCGACAAGCACTGAACCAATTGGTGTGCCTAGGCCTTTGGAAAAGCATATGGACACGCTATCAAATGGTGCCGATAGCTCAGCAAGCGATAGGCGAGTGGCAACGCTGGCGTTAAAAACACGTGCACCATCAAGGTGAAGCTTCAGGCCATGCTTGTCGCATAACCGCCGTGCTTTCAACATGTATTCTTGCGGAATAACACGGCCGGTATGGGTATTCTCCAATGACAATAACCGGGTAATTGGAAAGTGTGGGTCGTCGGGCTTAATGCGTTTTTCAACAGCACTTAAATTCAAGGTTCCGTCGGCTTCAACTTCAAACGGCTGCGGCACAATGCCGCCAAGCACCGCAGCACCACCCGCCTCATAACGATAGGTGTGGTATTCTTGCCCAACCAGATACTCGTCACCACGCTGACAGTGACTCAACAATGCCAGTAAGTTGGTTTGAGTACCGCTGCTCGCAATTAAGGCCGCTTCCTTCCCAGCGAGTTTCGCTACACGCTGTTGCAATGCATTGATGGTTGGGTCATCGCCAAAAACATCATCTCCCACAGGCGCTGCAGCCATGGCGGCCCGCATCGCAGCGGTTGGTTGCGTTACTGTGTCACTGCGTAAATCAATCATGGAAGCGAACCCTTCTCAACAATTAAAACTAATGTTTACTGTGCATAGCCCCAAGCCGGTGGCGGCACATCAATCGGCTGACTTAAATCTACATGAACTTCAAAAATACGACCTGGGCGCGATAGTTTATAACTCATGGTTTTTTCATCAACAAAGCTAATGGTCCAAGTGTTCGTCACTGAAACGTCGAGACCATTTTCAACAAACAACGCTTTACTTGCTTCATCTACTGGGAATGCTTGCATTGTTACGCTACCAGCTGCCAATGTTTGACCGCCATATGGCGACACATCGTCTGGGCTACCATCTTCGTGCAAGTGATAATGTTGAAAATCGATATAGCCTGGATGTTGCGTGAGCACCCAAGTGCGCGAGCGATCGTCACCCACATGCAATGGCATACGAATGGTATTTTCTTCGCAATCACGGATATGCACCACGAGTGGTTTATCCCATGCGGGGCTTGGTTGATTGTCTTCAACAATGGTCGCGGCAAATGCTTGGCCACAGTATGGCCGAAAGGTATTAATAAAAGTGGTTTGTTCAGCCACATAACCAGTATTTGAGGTTTGTTCTGCTGGCGCACAAGCAGCTGCAGCTAAAACACCAACGGCGATGGCAGCGAATCGCCAGTTTGGTAAATAGTTGTGTAAGTGATGCATCCAATTTCCTAGTTATGTCATATTCCAAATAGTGCTGATACTTTGCCACAGCTCGCTTTGCTATAAAACAGGGCATCGTGCGATAATACCCGCCATTGAGCGCAATTTTAACGAATTCAAAGAAACGGATCAGACAATCATGCATGTTTATCAGAATGTTTTAGAAATGATCGGCAAGACGCCGATGGTGAAGGTCTCTAATCTCGATACCGGCCCATGTGAGCTGTACTTAAAGCTAGAGCTCATGAATCCAGGCGGTTCGATTAAAGACCGTATCGCGGTGAGCATGATTGAAGCAGCGGAAAAATCAGGTGCACTGAAACCGGGCATGACCATTATTGAAGCGACTGCTGGTAACACCGGTTTAGGTCTCGCCTTAGTGGCGGCCAGTAAAGGTTACCCGTTAAAAATTGTCATGCCAGACAAAATGTCAGCAGAAAAAGTGAATAACCTCAAAGCGATGGGTGCCGAAGTGGTGCGTACACGTTCTGACGTGCAAAAAGGCCATCCGGAATATTATCAGGATATGGCGGCACGTATGGCTGAAGAGAATGGCTATTTTTACGTGAACCAATTTACCAACCCAGCGAACGTTGACGCGCATTACAAAACCACCGGCCCTGAAATTTGGGAGCAAATGCAAGGAAAGCTTCATGCATTTGTCTGTGGCGTTGGTTCTGGCGGTACGTTAACCGGTATTGGTCGTTATTTGCGTGAGCAAAATGCGACGGTTGATTTAGTCTTGGCTGACCCAGATGGGTCGATTCTTGAGCCGATGATTAACCGTGGCGAGACGGTTGAAGCGGGTAGCTGGCTGGTTGAAGGCATTGGTGAAGACTTCGTTCCGGATATTTGCGAGATTAATCTTGCCAACAAAGCCTACGCTATTAGCGATAAAGAAGCGTTTCATACAGCTCGCGAATTGCTCGTAAAAGAAGGTGTGATGGTCGGCTCATCAAGCGGCACGTTAATTGCTGCGGCGCTGCGTTACTGCCGTGAGCAAACCGAACCTAAGCGTGTGGTGACGTTGGCGTGTGATACCGGTAACCGCTACCTTTCAAAACTTTACAACGATGAGTGGATGGCCGCTCAAAATTTGCTGGAGAAGTAACATGGCTGATGCAAAGAACATGAAATTCGCAACGCGCGCCATTCACGGCGGGCAATCACCTGAGCCGGCAACGGGCGCGGTTATGCCGCCGATTTTTACCAGCTCAACCTATATTCAAGAAAGCCCAGGCGTACACAAAGGCTTTGAATACTCACGTTCACATAATCCTACACGGTTTGCGTGGGAGCGTGCGGTGGCAAGCCTTGAAGGTGGTAAGCAGGGTCTAGCATTTGCCTCTGGTATGGCGGCGACATCAACGATTATGGAGCTGCTGGATAGCGGTGACCATGTGATTGCAATGGATGATCTCTACGGCGGCACATTCCGTCTATTCGATAAAGTCCGCGGTCGCTCGGCGGGTTTAGAGTTTTCTTATGTCGATTTGGCGGACTTGAGTGCGGTTGAAGCCGCGATTACGCCGAAAACTCGCATGATTTGGATTGAAACGCCAAGCAACCCGATGTTGAAGTTGGTCGATATCGCTGCTGTGGCCGCCATTGCAAAACAACACAACATGATTGTGGTTGTGGATAATACGTTTGCGACACCATACAACCAACGTCCGTTGGAGCTTGGCGCCCATATCGTGATGCACTCAGCGACGAAATATTTGAACGGCCACTCAGATATGGTTGGCGGTATTGCTGTTGTTGGCGACAACGATGAACTCGTCGAAAAAATGCTGTTCTTGCAGAACTCAGTTGGTGCGGTTGCTGGGCCATTCGATAGTTATTTGGCGCTTCGTGGCGTGAAAACGTTAGCACTGCGTATGAAGCACCATAACGAAGCGGCATTGAAGCTGGCGCAATGGTTGGATGCGCATCCACAAGTTGAAAAAGTGATTTACCCTGGCTTACCAAGCCATCCGCAACATGAGTTGGCGAAGAAGCAAATGAGTGGCTTCGGCGGCATGATTTCAATTTTGCTCAAAGGTGACTTAGACAAGGCGCGTCGGTTCTTAGAAGCAGTCGAAATTTTCGCGTTAGCAGAAAGCCTCGGTGGCGTTGAAAGCTTAATCGAACATCCAGCGATTATGACTCACGCATCAATTCCGAAAGAAAATCGCGAAAAACTCGGCATTTTGGACAACTTTGTTCGAATTTCGGTGGGAATCGAAGATCTTGACGACCTCATCGCGGACTTAGATCGTGCTCTAAGCGCCTGATATTTCAGGCGCATTAACACTCTTTTACAATTTCATGAAGATACGGTAGGCTAATTCCCACAATAAAAACAGAATAAACAAGGAACAAAATATGCCTATTAGCCTGTTTCTTTTACAAGGGTTAGTGGCAGCATTGTTGTTTTATGTGTTGGTCGGGCAGTATCAGCGCCAACCGTTGTGGAATATGCTTGCCGTATTACTTTGTGGTCTTGTACCCCCACTTAATTGGATGGTATTGATGGTGGCTGTTGGAATGCGCATGTGGCGCAAATCAACGCCAATGGTACCGATTAAATAACTACATTAAATAACAACAATGGAGTTAGCTGTCCCCATGTCGTCGTTACGCCCATTCCATTTAGCTGTGCCGGTTCACGATATTGCCAAAGCGCGTGAATTTTATGGTGACATTTTAGGGTTAAGTGAAGGACGTAGTAGCGAGCAATGGGTTGATTGGAACTTCTTTGGCCATCAATTTGTCACCCATCTGGCACCTGAGAAAGTGGGTGTTGCGCATCGCAACCCCGTCGACGGTCATGATGTGCCGGTGCCACACTTCGGTGTGGTGTTAACGATGAACGATTGGCATGCTCTGGCAGAGAAAGTGAAAGCGGCGGGCATCGATTTCGTGATTGAGCCGCATATTCGTTTTCAAGGCCAACCGGGCGAGCAGGCCACCATGTTTTTCTATGACTTCAGCGGCAATGCGCTGGAGTTCAAAGCGTTCAATGACCTCGGCCAGCTTTTCGCTAAATAATTAATTAGCCCACTATGAAATGATTGCCGGCGGTGCAACATTGCCGCCGCTAATAATCACGCCAATACGCTTCCCTTTAAATAGCTTCGAATAACGCTGAATAGCGGCAATCACCGTTGCCGATGAAGGCTCTATCCACTGGTCGGTTAATTCAAACACCAGCTTTTGTGCAGCCAGCGCCTCGCCATCGGATACCAACAAAATGTCATTCACATTCTGACGAATGATCGGAAAGGTTTGATCACCAACGCTCGTCAACAGGCCATCACAAACGCTCAGAGGTGGCATGGCGGGTTGCAGAATGCCGGTGCGAAATGACGCTTCACCATCAGCTGCAAGCTCTGGCTCTACACCAAATACTTGCGGCACACCATGCGCTTTGGCCGCCACCGACGTACCACTTAGCAAACCACCACCGCCTAGCGGCGCAATAACACAATCGAGTTTGGGTTGCTCTTGCAGCAACTCATAGGTTGCAGTGCCTTGGCCTTGCCAAATATGAGCGTGGTTATAAGGTGGAATAAATATCCGCCCAGTTGGGCGCTGTGCGGCGACAAAGGCTTCTCGAGCAGCCATACCCGGGTCAATCGTGATTAATTCAGCGTCATATTTTGCCATGTTCGCACGCTTTACCTCGGAAGCATTGGCAGCGACACCAACGCGCACTTTAATTCCTAATTTCTGCCCAGCAGCCGCCAAAGCGGCCCCATGATTACCCGAAGATACGGTGTATACGCCTTGCGCTCGCTCGGCCTCAGACAATTGCAAAAGAGCATGGCAAGCGCCGCGATACTTAAAGGCGCCGGTATGCTGCAAGTGCTCGCATTTCAGCCACACGTTCGCGCCAAGCGCCTCATTGAGCTTTAGGCTAACAAGCACGGTAGTGCGCCGAACCATGGGGGCAATTAATTTTGCTGCCGCTTGAATGGAAGAAGAGTCGAGTTGCAAAGTCATAAAGCGTATACTACCTCAACAGAAAAACGTTATTCGTTATTCGTGCGCTTCGCTGTCGTCCGTTTCACTATTCGTAAAACCGAAACACGAACAGTGCGAAGCACGCACGAACAGCGAAGCGTACGATCAACGCACTTGGGGTTTTTATGGTTTTAAACACGTTTGAGCGCATCCGCGCCTTACCCTTAGCATACCAAACCGTCATGGCCTTATACCTGTGCCAACGCATGGTGCCAAATTACGAATTATTCCATCATGTTACTGGCTTTGGTGATCCAAAACCACTGCAAGGTGCCCTGAATGCCTGTTGGGATTGGGTATGGCAGGGGAAAGCCGTTAAAGTGAATTTTTCGCGCTGGCAAGAGAAGGTTGATGAAGTAACGCCAAGCGAACATGGTCACGATATGCTCGGCGTGTATCCAGCCATGGATGCGTGTACGGCTATTAGCACCTTGTTGCAGGGGCTGCTGGATCAGAATAGTGCTGACTTGGTGAGTGTGGCGAAGGTATCGCAGGCGAGTGTGGCGAAATTTTTGGAGCTCACCGAAGGCGCTGAGATGGATGCGCAAGAGCGTCGAAAACTCTTACGCGAACATGAGTTGGTGCAATACGAAATTGAAGTTCAGCAGGCGATTCTTAACTACCTTGAAACCGTTGCGGCAAGTCAATCGCAACCAAGCCAAGAGCTGGTTCGTCAAGTTCGTGACATGGTTGCTGACGAAGGCGTCTCAAATATTGGTGTGAGTATGGCCGACGATAGTAATGATGACGACGAGTAGCTACGACTCGTCGTTCGTCTGTTCCGCTTTAGTTTGAGTGCGTGCTGGTTGTGCGCGCACAATGGCCAACCAGCCAATCACGCCAAAGAATATAACCTGCCAATAATCACCGCGGCGCCATTGAATGTGCTCTTTATTTACCGTGGCGAACATCAGCAGCTGCAATAAGTGCAGGGCAATCAGCAAAACCATCAAAAATAGGAAAAACGCGAAGCCTTTCCCTTCAAATGGCGCCACAAGATTTGCCAGCATCACGCCCCAAATCACAGCGAAAATAAGTCGCCCAAGCCACACTGCTATACCCATGTATGAAATATCCTTGTTTGTAAAAGTGAATTAGTTCACGTGATATAAGCGAAACGCAACTTGCCCAGCAAATTTCTCTCGGTGCAACAGCCAGGTTGCCGGTACGCGCGGTTGAATCGCTTTCTCAGTTTCCACATACACCCAACTGCCGCTGCTCACCCAATTATTCTGCGCAATGAGCGTCAAACAATCATCGGCTAAGCCCATGCCGAATGGTGGGTCGACAAAAATCACGTTGAAACTGACGTCTGGCTGTTGTTGCAAAAACTGCAGGGCATCGCCGCGTTGAACCAGCGCTTGCCCATTAACAGCTTCTGATAGTTTGGCAGCATGTTGGGCTAATAAATTAGCCGCTTGCGCGTCTTTCTCAACCAAAGTGACTTGCATTGCGCCGCGCGATAAAGCTTCGAAAGCTAGTGCGCCGCTTCCCGCAAACAAATCAAGACAACGGCTATCGGTTAACTCAAACTGCAACCAATTAAATAGCGTCTCGCGAACTCTGTCAGTGGTAGGTCGCAGGCCGGGGACATCGGCGATAGCAAGCTTACGACCGCGCAAGAGCCCACCAATAATACGCAATTCACCGGCACCTTGGTGCGAACGTTGCTTGGCGTCAGGGCGAGGTGTGCTTTTCTGCTTGTACGAGCTTCGCGGCATGCTAAAGTAAGCCTTCTTTTATTTGACGTGTTAAACTGTGTGCCATTGTAAACCGAGCAGCAGTGAACTTCCAAAGGTAAAGCAGGCATGGCCAAAGGATCTTTTTTCTCGTTATTTCGCAAAAATAAACAGAACGATGCTGAACAGGCATCGGCAGAGAAAGACCACGAACAACACGAGCAGCAGCAAGAGGCACAACAAGAGCAGGAACTTGAACATGAAACAGTCGCGTCAGATGCGCGTTCAGAAGAGCCTTCCGTAGCAGAGGTCGCCGCACCCGATGCCGCTGAAATTTGTGCTCAAGTGACCGCCGAATCCAAAGCTGCCGAGCAAGCCAAACAACCTGAAACCCAGTCAAAGCCAAGTTTATGGAAGCGGTTAACGGCAGGGTTACGCAAAACATCGTCAGCCATTGGCGACGGTTTGTGGGGCATTTTTAAAGATAAAAAAATTGATGATGACCTGTTTGAAGAACTCGAAACTCAGCTTTTGACCGCTGATATAGGCGTGCCAACCACACTCAAAATTGTTGAGCGTTTAACTGAGCAAGCGAATCGGAAACAGCTTAAAGACTCCGCAGAGCTTTTTAAGCTTTTACAGCAGGACATGACTGATATTTTATCGCCTGTGGCGCAGCCGTTGACGATTCCTGCAGATCACCAAGGTCCATATGTGATTTTGATGGTTGGCGTGAATGGCGTCGGTAAAACCACCACGATTGGTAAACTCGCCCAGCAATTTAAACGTGAGGGCAAATCGGTGATGCTCGCTGCCGGTGATACCTTCCGAGCGGCGGCGGTTGAGCAGCTACAAGTGTGGGGGCAGCGCAATGATATTCCGGTTGTTGCGCAGCACACCGGTGCAGATAGTGCATCCGTCATTTATGATGCAGTTGAAGCAGCCAAAGCGCGTGGTGTTGATGTACTCATTGCCGATACCGCGGGACGCTTGCAAAATAAAGCGCACTTGATGGATGAGCTGAAAAAAGTAGTACGGGTCATGCGCAAGCTGGATGAAAACGCACCGCACGAAGTGATGCTGACGTTAGATGCTGGCACCGGGCAAAATGCGATTAGCCAAGCCAAATTATTTACTGAGGCTGTTGGCGTGAGTGGTATTACACTGACTAAACTAGACGGCACAGCAAAAGGCGGGGTTATTTTCGCGATTGCTGACCAGTTTAATATTCCGATTCGTTACATTGGCGTGGGCGAGGGAATAGATGATTTGCGGCAATTTGATGCGCAAGAGTTTGTCGATGCCTTATTTCAACGGGAACTGAAAGAGACGCAACCATCATGATCAAATTTGAGCAGGTGAGTAAAACGTATCCAGGTGGCTTTCAGGCATTGACCAATGTCAGCTTTCACCTAGAACCCGGTGAAATGGCGTTTCTAACCGGTCATTCTGGCGCTGGTAAAAGTACCTTACTCAAGCTCATTAGTATGATGGAACGGCCGACCGCTGGCCGCGTGATGATTAATGGTCACGACCTTAAACGCATTAATTCTCGCCAAATTCCTTATGCCCGGCGTGACATTGGTATGATTTTTCAAGATCACCGTTTGCTGATGGACAAAACAGTCTTTGATAACGTCGCATTGCCGCTATTAATTGAAGGTTACAGCATGCAAGAGGCGCGTAAGCGCGTGCATGCTGCGCTCGAAAAAGTCGGATTAGGCGACAAAGTGCGTCATTACCCAATGATGTTATCGGGTGGCGAACAGCAACGTGTTGGTATTGCACGTGCGGTTGTGAATAAACCGCCGCTACTCTTAGCCGATGAACCAACCGGTAATCTTGATCCGAAATTATCGATGGAAATCATTAAGCTATTTGAAGACTTTAACCGAGTTGGTGTATCCGTATTGATCGCGACGCATGATCTAGGGTTGATTGCCCGACTGCGATACCGCACGCTGACGTTGCGCGATGGGCGCATGATTAACGACGGGTTGCAGGAGAGCTAAGCCATGAGTTTACTGTTTCGTTCTCGTCAGCAAGGCGCCCAGCAGGTCAATATTTCGGGCTTTCGTCGTTTTGTCATGTTCTGGGTGCACAATGTACAACAAGCGGTTGCCAGCCTCGGTGAGCTTGCGCGGTATCCCATGGCAAGCCTGATGACCATGGCGGTGTTGGGATTGAGCCTGACACTACCGGCAACCCTGTATGTGGTGGTGAAAAATACCGAAGCGATTGGTGCAGATTGGCAGCATGCCTCGGAAATCACACTGTTTCTGCGTAAAGATTTAAGCCAGCAAGAAGTGTCAACGTTTCATAAGCGTTTGAGCTTATCGAACGATATTGAAAGCGTGCGCTGGATTGATAAAAACGAAGCGCTGCAAGAGTTTCGTGAAAGTTCAGGGTTTGGTGAAGCGCTCGATGCGCTAACCAATAATCCGCTGCCGGATGTGTTGTTAGTATTACCGGTAGCGAATAAGCGTGGGACGACACAAGCGCAACAACTGGCTCAGCAATTGCGTAATGAGCGCGAAGTTGAGCAAGTACGACTTGATTTAGATTGGTTGCAGCGGCTTGAAGCTTTATTGAATTTAGTGCGTGATGGCTTGTTAGCTCTCGCAGCGTTACTGTGTATTGCGGTGGTGCTGATTGTTGGCAACACCATTCGCCTGAATATTAATAGCAAACGCGATGAAATTATGGTGATGAAGTTGGTGGGTGCAACCGACGGTTATATCCAACGCCCATTTTTGTACACCGGCGTTTGGTATGGTTTTGTTGGCGGATTGATCGCTTGGCTGGCAACCGCCGTAATGATTTTATGGATTTCTGGCGCCGTTACTGATATCAGTGAATTGTATGAAAGTCAGTTCACCTTAGTTGGGCTAACCTTTAATGAAATGCTGGTATTATGGCTACTGGCAATTGGCTTGGGATTATTAGGTTCGTATATTGCAGTAAGAAAACACGTACGGACTATTGAACCACAATAATCTATCCCCATATGGATAGAACAAGTGATCAAAATTCATCCCAAAGCAGTCATTGTCAGCGGCGTCAATTTTGCTAGAATGAGGGAACTTCAAGACCGAAAAGTGGTCTGAGCAGTGTCTGGATAATGTTGTGCAGACACCAGTGAGAGAGGATGTTGTTGCATGAGCTCTGAAATTACTAGTATGGCATTAGCTGTTCCACAGTCGAGTGGCAGCTTAGAGGCGTACATTTCGACAGTGAACCGCATTCCTATGTTATCGGCAGAGGAAGAGCGCGAGCTGGCGACACGCTTGCACGAACAGGACGACTTAGAAGCTGCACGTCAGCTCATCATGTCGCACCTGCGCTTTGTCGTACATGTTGCCCGCAGCTACTCAGGTTACGGCCTGCCTCAAGCCGATTTAATTCAAGAAGGTAATATTGGTCTGATGAAAGCCGTGCGTCGTTTCGACCCAGCGGTTGGCGTCCGCTTAGTGTCGTTCGCAGTACATTGGATCAAAGCCGAAATTCATGAGTATGTGCTGAAAAACTGGCGCATGGTCAAAATTGCAACCACCAAAGCACAGCGTAAATTGTTCTTCAACTTGCGTAAAATGAAGAAGCGCTTAGGTTGGTTCACCAATGAAGAAGTCAACACCGTTGCTGAAACGTTAGGTGTCAGCACCAACGAAGTTTTGGAAATGGAAGCGCGCATGAGCGCGCATGACCAAGCGTTCGAATTAAGCTCTGACGATGATGATGCGAAGGAGGGTAGCACCTACTCGCCAGCACAATATCTTGAAGACAAGCGTTCAGATTTAGCTGAAGAAGTGGAAAATGAGCAGTGGGAAGACCACACGCAGCGCCGCTTGTTGTCAGCGATTAATACACTTGATGAGCGCAGCCAAGATATCGTACGTGCCCGTTGGTTAGACGAAGAAAATAAAACCACGTTGCAGGAACTTGCGGACAAATATCAGGTTTCTGCTGAGCGTGTACGTCAACTCGAAGCAAATGCCATGAAGAAACTACGCATGGCAATGTCTTAAAAGGCATTCTGAAAACAAAAACGCCGGCTTTCATCGCCGGCGTTTTTATTTGCTTGGTAATTAGTTCTTAATTCCACCACACGAGTGTAATGGGAACTTCACCACCGGTGTATTCAAACTCAACACTGACTAAACCACCACTGTCGGCTATCGCAACAAGGCCATCACAGTCGACGTTTTCAGCACAAAGAAAATCATACTGATAAAACGCATATACGCCCGCTGTTTGCTCGTTGGCCGTGAATGGATTGCCTTCTAGCGTCACTTCGTTGTACACGTAGCTTGTACCAACTGCGTCGGGTTGTGAACTAATGACTTCAACAAGCTCGATAGATGTCCCACTGCTATCAGCGACATTGTCTGTTTCGACATCTTTTTCGACAACGCGCAATTCATACGATGTACCAAACTCATGTTCGAAACCAACAATACTATCAGTAAACATTTCACGACCACTGTCGGATGTTGCGGTTGCGGCTAAAGCCGGTGTGAACTGAATGCCTAATCCATAATAGACCGGTGCTGACTCGACAGAGACATTAAACTCAGTCCCTTCGTTAGAGTCGCTCGAGCCGCCACAACCCATTAAAGTTGCAGTCATTAGGATGGGAAAAATAGTTTTAATTTTCATTTGGGTAGATATCCTTTCCGTTTAAAATCCGTTTAAAATCCGTTTAAAATCCGTTTAAACTCGTAGAAATCGATTCACCACCAGTAAACCGATCAAATAAGGTAACTTGTTGATAAAATTTTGCTTTCAGTTACAAAATCATAATTCCAATTATTCAACTTCGAGTCAACAAGTACAATGTAAAGGTCATTATCTAGATAAAGCGAATTGTAATAATAGAGAAAGATATTAATATTGCTGAATTTTGATGCAAATATTGCGCGATGACGAGGATGAAATTTCAATCAATATGACAAGAAGTCGGAATCTATTTGTGAGTAATTCGGGAGTAATCACTCGTCAAGTCGCGATGCTATTGAGATTGGTAGGTGCGCTGTTATTCGCGCTAATTACGAGCGCCATCGCTTTTTTGTATCTTAGTGCTATCGATTCCACTGTTGAACACGGCGAGGCATATGGATTAAGTATAGGAATATCCCGGCATGAAGTGTTCGATAGCTTGCCAAAAGCATTGAAGATCGTCGGTGTTGGAGATTTACGTGAGCCATTAGTCATGCAAATCTATACAGCCAATGAACCGGTACCAAAACGAGTTGAAGCAGTTTTAAATGAGCTGAATTATTCAATGTTTGCCGGCGCTACTCGTTGGACAATCTATATTGAATCAGATTATTTTTTTGACAGTTTCACATTAGATTTTTGCGAAAATGAGCTCTGCAGAATTAAAAGATACAGACAATATTTAGAGTTTCCGTAATTTTGAGTAAAAGCCTATCTAACCAAAACCGATTACTTAACTTAGGGCGTAATAACTTTGTGTTCAGTGAGCTGAATGGTTTCGGTGTCGGGGCGTTCGGCTAAAGAAGACGCAACGACAAGCTTAACGCCGTAGTGGCGCTCGATGTTGGGCAGAACTTCTTTTAGAAACTCAAGTGTGGAGCGATGTGGATGCGCAATAGCGATCGCTTCGCCGTGTTTGTGAGCATGACGAATGAGATCTTTCCAGCGCAACGCAATTTCGGCAGGTTCTGGGTTGTTATCCAGAAATACGTGGCGCCGTGCAACTGGAATACCGAACTCGCGGGCGACATTTTCGGCTTGCGTAGCAGCGGTTGTACGGCTGTCGAGAAAATAGAAATTGCGCAAAGCCAGTTGTTCCATCACCCATTGCATTGGCTCAATCAATGCCGTTAACCGGCTCCCCATATGATTATTCATACCGACCGCTTGCGGTATTTGAATAAAGGCTTGTTCCATGAGCAGAATGGTTTCGGCTTTATCATCTTCTGATGACAACATTCCAGCACCAGCGTCATCATTCGCCGATGCCTGCATGGGCATGTGAATAATCACTTCTTTGCCGTTCTGCTGTGCGCTTTGTGCAATGCGTTCGGCATAAGGTGTGTGTGGCAACATGGCAAGGGTTAGCGGGCCCGGGAGTTGGGCAAACTGTTGCTGGAATCGACTATTACCAAGATCATCAATCACAATCGCAATACGTGGTAACGCTGTCTCTTCTGCTATGGCAGTAGGAGTGAAAATGACAGCTGCAATCATCACGATTCTTAATAATGAAGTCATTTAGCGACACCAGTTAACGGGGTTTACCGCGTCACCTTTAACGCGAATTTCAAAATATACCGCAGGATCTTCAACACCACCACTCTGACCAACCAAAGCAATTGTTTCATTGGCTCTAACCACGTCGCCTTCGGCTGGCAATATCGTTTGATTATGCCCGTAAAGGCTCATATAGCCATTACCGTGGTCGAGTACAATCACCAAGCCATAACCGCGCAGCCAATTGGCAAACAGCACGCGACCATCGGCGATCGCTTTGACAGGCTCGCCTGCATCAGCTTTGATCACGACGCCTTTCCAAGTCACACCGCCGCTGCGTTGGCGCCCAAATAATCGTTCCACTTTACCGTCGGCCGGCCAGCTCATTTTACCTTTGCGTTCAGTTAAACCAACCAACCGAGGCTCGTCACGTTGTGCCGCTTGAATTGCCGCCAGCACTTGTTCCAACGCTTCTTGGTTTTGCTTTAATTCATCAATACGCTTTTGGTCAGCCGATTGTTCACGTTGCAGTCGCTTCACAAGTTGTTGTTGCTCGCCTTGCTGAGCTTTCAATACCCCTTGCTGTTGGCGTTGTTGCTGTTCGCGTTGGGCTAGTTGCTGCTGCTGGTCGACAACGTCGGCTTGCACTTGAGCTAGTTGCTCTTGGGTGGCGCGAATATCGTCAAGCTCTTTGAGTCGGGCACGGTTAAAATAGCCATAATAGCCAAGCAGGCGCTCGAATTTGGCGGGTTCTTGTTGCTTAAGAATCAACTTTAAATAGTCGTGCTCACCCATGCGGTAAGCCATATCCAGTTGCTTCTCGAGGAGTTTGCGTTGGCTTTTAAGTTGTTCGGTGAGTGTTTGTTCTTGTTGTTGAAGGTCGTTAATACGGCCACGAATATCGGCTAAGCGCTGCTGGGTCGCATTAAGTTCGCTCGCAACAGTCGCCATTTGTTGTTCCAACTGCCGTAACTCGCGTTCGGTAATACTCAAGCGTTCAGCCCGCTGACCAATGGCGGCTTCGCGCTTCTTCAATTCTTCAGCAATTTGTGCTAATTGTGCTTCGGTTGCAGCTTGTTCTTGTGCACTGGGCTGTTGTCCCCAGCTTACTGGCGACAACAGGAGGATGAGGAGTGCAGCAAGAATGCGTCTCACGAAGTTAACGTCACAATCGGTGTGCCGGTCATTTCTGGCGGTTGTTCAAGACCAAGCAAATGCAGCATCGTTGGGGCGACATCTGATAATGTGCCGCCTTCACGAGCGGTGGCGTCACGACCCACATAAATAAACGGTACCAGCTCACTGGTGTGCGCGGTATGCGACTGACCTGTGGTGTGGTCTTGCATTTGTTCGGCGTTACCATGATCAGCAGTAATCAAACATTCGCCACCAACTTCCTGGAGCGCTTCAACAACCCGCGCAATGGAACGATCGACGGCTTCAACGGCTTTGACTGCCGCATCGAAATTACCGGTATGCCCTACCATATCACCGTTTGGATAGTTACAAATAATCACATCAAACTGGCGCTGGCGAATGGCATCAACGAGGGCGTCGGTTAATTGCTCTGAGCTCATTTCTGGCTGTAAATCGTAGGTTGCAACGTTCGGCGATGGAATCAACACACGTTTCTCACCGTCAAACTCTTCTTCACGACCACCGCTGAAGAAAAACGTAACGTGTGCGTATTTTTCCGTTTCAGAGATGCGAAGTTGACTGTAGTCATTCTTGGCAAGCCACTCACCGAGTACATTGGTAAGACTCTCTGGTGGATATGCAATCGGGCCTTTTAAATCGGCGGCGTATTCGGTCAGCATCACAAACGCTGATAGCTGCGGACGCTGTCCACGCTCAAAGCCATCAAACTCTGTATCCAAGAAAGCATGACTTAATTCGCGTGCGCGGTCGGCGCGGAAATTCATAAAGAAGACACTGTCACCATCTTGAATAGGAACAGCGTCGCCAATCAATGTTGGCTTCACGAATTCATCGCTTTCGTCACGTTCATAAGCGTTTGCTAATGCGATACTGGCACTATCTGCTTTATACGGCGCTTGCGCGTGCACAACCGCTCGCCATGCTTGCTCAACGCGGTCCCAACGCTTATCGCGGTCCATTGCGAAATAGCGACCACATAGGGTGGCGAAGCGACCAAGGCCTAATTGCATGAATTGCTTTTCGAAACGCTCAATCGTCGCTGCGGCGGAACGCGGTGGCGTGTCGCGGCCATCGAGAAAGCCATGAACATAAACATGCTTTGCACCGCGCTGAGCGGCGAGCTCGACCATCGCTAATAAATGATCTTCATGGCTATGCACACCGCCTGGCGATAGTAAACCCATAATATGTACGGCTTTACCAGCCGATACGGCAGCGTCGACACCTTCGGTTAACGCTTTATTTGTGAAGAAGTCGCCATCGGCAATCGCTTTGCTAATACGAGTGAAATCTTGATAGACCACACGGCCGGCACCTAAATTTACGTGACCTACTTCTGAGTTACCCATTTGACCTTCGGGCAAACCAACCGCCATTCCTGAACCATCAACTAAGGTATGCGGGCGCGTCGCCCAAAGCTTATCCATGGTTGGTGTATTAGCTGCAGCAATGGCATTATCTTCAGCGGCTTCACGATGACCCCAACCATCTAAAATCAATAGGGCTAACGGTGTATGTGGCTTGGCCATGACTTCCTCAGTGGTTTTTCAGTAAATTCAAAAAATTGAATTTATTTTATGCGATTTTGCAGCGTAACGCATCCTTTCTAACCGACGTTTCGTGGCAAATTTTACTGGCAACGTGCGTTGCAGTCGGTATACTCTGTGCCTTGTTTTTTTCAATTGGAGTAGGCAACCCCATGGATCAACTTCTCGCTTTCGCGATGGACCACTACTTTATGAGCCTGTTGTGGGTCATCCTTCTGATCGCGATTATTGTCAGTTACGTGAAAGGCGCAACCTCAAAAGTCAAATTGCTCGAGCCGCAGCAAGCCACCTTGTTAGTTAACAAAAACGATGGTGTGTATGTTGATATCCGCTCGATGGACGAGTACCGTAAGGGCCACATTCAAGACGCAATTCATGTTACCGCCGATAAGATTCGAAAAAATGAGTTGCAGGCTCTTGAGAAATTCAAATCTGCCCCCATCGTGGTTGTATGTGCAACAGGAATGACTGCGCGTTCCGCAGCAGCTTCGCTTAGCAAAGCTGGGTTTGAGAATGTTGCCGTACTTCAAGGTGGAATCTCAGCCTGGCAGGGCGCCAGTTTCCCACTGGTTAAAAAATAATAAGTGTAACTTTCAGTAATAGGACGTATTAAAATGGCTGACGAACAGCAAGTAAACGGCGCCGCTCAAGACGAAGCGCAACAGCAACAAGCTTTCCAAATTCAACGCATTTACACCAAAGACGTTTCGTTTGAAGCGCCAAATGCACCAGAAGTTTTCCGTCAAGAATGGAAACCTGAGTTGAGCTTAGATTTGAACGTGAAAAACACCAAAATCGACGAAGGTGTTTACGAAGTTGTTCTGAAAGTAACGGCTACCAACAAAATCGGTGAAACCGTTGCATTTATTGGTGAAGTTCACCAAGCAGGTATCTTCTCTGTGTCTGACGCAATTGAAGAAGGCCAACGCGCTCACTTGTTAGGTGCATTCTGCCCGAACATCTTGTTCCCATATGCGCGTGAGTGTTTATCAAGCCTAGTTAGCCGTGCAACGTTCCCACAGTTGAACTTAGCACCAGTTAACTTCGATGCAGTATTTGCACAACACGTACAACAGCAACAGCAGCAACAAGCTGCCCAAGCTGACGCGTAATATCAGCGCAATCTATGCGTGATTCGCAAGTAACAGTGCTAGGCGCCGGTTCTTACGGAACTGCCCTAGCACTTTGTTTTGCTCGTAAGGGCACACAAACCTGTTTATGGGGCCGTGACGTCGAACAAATCGAAGCCATGGCGAAATCGCGCGAGAACACGCGTTACCTTCCTGGTATTCAACTTCCTGACACTTTACATGTGACCGCTGATTTAGCCGAAGCGGTTGCCGACTGCAAAAATATTGTGGTGGTGGTGCCAAGTAGTGCGTTTGCTCAAGTGTTGAAAGACATGCAGCCAAACTTACTACCAGACGCTCGTGTCGCATGGGCAACCAAAGGCTTAGAACCAGAAACTGGCCGCTTACTGTTTGAAGTGGCGCAGGAAATTCTTGGTGATTCACACGCTTTGGCAGTGCTGTCTGGACCCACCTTTGCGATGGAAATGGCGAAAGGGTTACCGACCGCGATTTCGATGTCGTCAACCGATCCGCAGTTTGTCGAAGAACTCTCGGAGTTACTGCATTGCGATCGTAGTTTCCGTGTTTACACCAACGATGATTTTATTGGCGTACAGTTGGGTGGTGCGGTTAAGAACGTGATTGCGATTGGTGCTGGTATGGCTGATGGTATCGGCTTTGGCGCGAATGCGCGCACTGCTTTGATTACGCGTGGTTTGGCCGAGCTGACACGGCTTGGTTTGAAACTCGGGGCGAAGCCAGAAACCTTCACCGGCATGGCTGGCTTAGGGGATTTGATTCTCACTTGTACCGATAACCAATCGCGCAACCGTCGCTTTGGTCTCGCTTTAGGGCAGGGGAAATCGGTTGATCAAGCGATGAAAGAAATTGGTCAAGCTGTTGAGGGCTATCGCAATACCCGCGAAGTCGTTGCATTGGCGAAGCGGCATGGTGTGGAAATGCCGATTTGTGAGCAACTCTACGACGTGTTGTACGGTGATACCACGCCTCAGCAAGCCGCAATTAACTTACTGAGCCGGGCACGTACTTCTGAATAATCGTTTTGTTAGCTGAGTAACTGTTGGGCAATGGTTTGCCATTGCTCATCAAAGTGCTCAGTTGGCGCTCGCTTGAACTCTGAGCGAACAAATTGAGTGATTTTGCCGTCGGCATACGCCATCACTAAGTTCGCTAACATCCCTTCATCTAAACCACCACGAACCTGTTCGCGCAATCGACGCTCACGAAGCACCTGCTTCAAATTCGCTTCGACTTTTTCGAAAATACCAAGCACTCGACCACGCAGACGCTCGTGTTCGCCAAGCAGTGCATCGCCAGTCAGGATACGGGTGATACCCGGATTACGTTCGACGAACGTCAGCACTAAACGCACGATCATTTCGCAGCGATTTACCGTGTCTTTTTCATTCTCTAAAATTTGATTAATGCGCGATAAAATTGCGTCTTCGGTGAAATCAATCAGCCCTTCAAACATCTTGGCTTTTGATGGGAAGTGACGATAAAGTGCGGCTTCTGATACGCCCACTTCGCTAGCTAAACGAGCGGTGGTAATACGCTGGCCTGGGCTGGTTTCTAGCATGGTAGCTAAGGCGGCTAGGATTTCTTGCTTTCGGTCTTGTTTCGCGGCCACGCAAAACTCCTTCTGTTTGTCGTTGATCGTTATTCGTTATTGGTTATTCGATAGAAGCTTTGCTGCTTGTTGCAGGATCTGTTGGGCGATGGCTGATTTGCTAGCGCGTGCGAGTGCTTGCTGTTGCACGGTGTTGTTTGCTTCTCGCCAGAATAGGACCATCGCGTTGTCTTCGCTATTGAATCCTATGCTGGTGTCGCTGACGTCGTTTGCGGCAATCATATTGAGCTTTTTACGCGCTAACTTGTCCTGCGCATAGTGCGCAACATCATTCGTTTCTGCAGCAAAACCGATGGTGAATGGCGCTTTTTTCAGCGCCGCAACGTCGGCAAGAATATCGGGGTTACGCACCAACGTTATCTGCATGCCATCATTCGATTTCTTGATTTTATTATCGGCGACTTGCTCAGGACGATAATCCGCAACGGCTGCACAGCCAATGAAAATATCAGCGTTCTCGACTGCCTGTAGCGCGGCTGTGTGCATCTCTGCGGCGCTAACCACATCAACTCGTAACACACCGGCTGGCGTTGCTAAGTTGACTGGTCCAGCAATCAAAGTGACCTGTGCGCCCATGCGCTGCGCTGCGGCGGCAAGTGCAAAGCCCATTTTCCCAGAGCTGTGGTTACTTAAGTAACGGACTGGGTCAATCGCTTCGCGGGTTGGGCCGGCGGTGATCACAATATGCTTGCCACTCAGCTCTGTAGCCTGCGGCGCGAGTAGCGCAGTGATAGTTTCACGCAATTCAAGTGGCTCAGGCATGCGGCCAGCGCCAACATCGCCACATGCTTGCGCACCGCTGGCCGGGGTGATGACTTGAACGCCACGCTGCCGTAATAGTTCACAATTCGCTTGCACGGCGGCATGTGCCCACATTTGTTGATTCATTGCCGGCGCGACAGCGACAGGTGCCGCAGTTGCTAAACATAGTGTGCTCAGCAAATCGCCGGCATGACCATGCGCGAGTTGCGCAAGCGTGTTAGCTGACGCTGGCGCAATAAAGACGAGGTCGGCCCATTTTGCTAACTCAATATGACCCATGGCAGCTTCTGCGGCTGGGTCAAGCAAATCATGGTGCACTGGGTTACCGGAAACGGCTTGCAGTGTGAGCGGCGTAATAAATGCCTGCCCACCTTGGGTCAGCACGCAACGCACATCGGCGCCGTAGTCTTTTAGACGGCGTACTAATTCAGGTGTTTTGTACGCAGCAATCCCACCGCTGATACCAAGCAGGATGCGACGACCAAGTAACGGCTGATTGGGGCTTGTACTCATAGTAAGTCCTTACCTTTAAACTGTTTTTACAATATCACGAACCTCCAAAATTCGCGATATACAAATTTTCGCCAATTTACCCTTCAGCCATTGCCGTATTGCCTTATGTACAGAATCGTAATTCACCAAGTTGAGGTTTGCCTTGTGCTAGCTTATTGGCATCACTGATACATTTTATTTATCCAATAGACTCAAGCGATCAAGGAGTGATCATGACAAGCGTAAAAGATTGGCCGGCAGCCGAACGACCACGAGAGAAAATGGCGGAGTTAGGCGTGGCAACCCTAACCGACGCCGAATTATTAGCCATTCTGCTGGGTACCGGTATTCGTGGTAAGGATGTTGTTGCCTATTCCCGTGATTTACTCGGCGCATTTGATGGACTCGGTGGCATGTTGGCGGCAAGTGCTGATGTGTTGTTAGAGCAACCAGGGCTGGGGCCGGCGCGCGTGATGCAACTGCAGGTGGTGATGGAAATATCGCGACGTTACTTGGCGTGTCAATTGCGTCGTGATGACGGTTTTACCCAACCGGCCATGGTTCGCGATTACTTAACCGCGCAATTACGCCATCAACAGCGAGAAATTTTTGTCGTTTTACTTCTTGATAGTCAACATCGGTTATTGAAATACGTCGAATTATTTCAGGGCACGATCAATGCGGCGCCGGTGTATCCACGAGAAATTATAAAATTAGTGATGCAACATAATGCCGCCGCAGTTATTCTTGCGCACAATCATCCGTCGGGTGTGGCAGAGCCTAGTCAAGCGGATCAACGCGTGACGGAGCGGCTCAAGCGGGCATTGAGCATGATCGATGTTGCCCTGCTGGATCACTTCGTAATTGGTGCGGGAACACCAGTTTCATTTGCCGAACGCGGACTCTTGTAGTAAAGTAGCGCCGCCGTTTACAGGATCAGAAAGATCAAAAAATATCAGCGATCACTTGATTGCCGGGCCGATTTGCTGTATAAAATGCGCCCTCGGATTCAAGGCAAGGCCGCGATGGGCGACAGGCGAGCTTGAAGCAATTTTGGAGTAAATAAACGATGTCACAAGTATGTCAAGTTACAGGAAAGCGTCCGGTTACCGGTAATAACCGTTCTCACGCGCGCAATGCGACCAAGCGTCGTTTCCTGCCGAACCTGCAATCTCACCGCTTCTGGGTAGAATCAGAAAAGCGTTGGGTTAAGTTGCGTATCTCTACTAAAGGTATGCGTATTGTTGATAAAAATGGTATCGACGCGGTGCTCGCAGATTTGCGCGCTCGTGGCGAGAAAGTGTAAGGAGCTAAACCATGCGTGATAAGATCCGTCTAGTTTCTTCTGCCGGTACTGGTTACTTCTACACTACCGACAAGAACAAGCGCAACATGCCAGAAAAAATGGAAATCAAAAAATACGATCCAGTGGTTCGTAAACACGTGGTTTTCAAAGAAGCTAAAATTAAGTAAGCTTCTTCTGAGCACAAAAAACCCAGCCTGGCTGGGTTTTTTTGTGTCTGAAATTCGTGTTTCTAACGCGTGGGGTCAATCACCCCGTTGATACTTGTATTATGCCGATACCATCCAGTAATACTGAAGCGGTCGCGATTGCCAGCCAATACCTCGTGCACAAACACGTCACTTAAGAAGACGACTAACTTACCGGCTTCGGGCAAAATAGTTTCAAGCACCTCCCCACGCTCACCATAAATGACCAACTGACCACCGTCGGCTTCCTGCCATTCTGGATTGAGATAAAACACGGTCGTGAGAATGCGATTGCTGCGCCCTTTAAAGGCATCAAGATGTTTGCGATAAAATGCGCCGGGTGGATAATGCGCCAAATGGCATTCATAGTCGAACAAGCCCATAAACAATTCGCGGTTCACTTGTACACGCAAGTCATCCATCATGGTTAAGTAGGCGCTTTCGAGTTGAAAGTCGCGCTGTAGCCAACGAATTTTATCTTGGCGAACGGCAGTATTGGTGGTGTATTGATCCGCGCGCCCAATCCCAGCTTGTTGCCAGTCGGTTGGTTGTAACGATTGCGCATACTCAAACAAACGCTGACAATAGGGGGCTTCTAAAAAGTTTGGCACTACCACATAACCACGCTCGGCAAGTTGGTCAAAATCAATTGCAGAGGTACGAAATGCGTTGGGGTCGAGTTGTCTAGGAGCCGATAGTGTCAATGCCGTGAAACTCCGATGAAATTGAGACAAGTAAGCGTTGCGCGAATATAATGTAGCCGCTAAATAAACACAAGCCACTGTGGATAGAGTATGCCTGAATTACCTGAAGTTGAAGTGAGTCGACGCGGTGTTGCACCGCACCTTGAAAATCAACAAATTAGCCACGTTGTTGTGCGCGATCACCGGTTACGTTGGCCGGTGTCGCCGGAAATCGAGCAGCTCGACGGCGCGTTGATTACTCAGGTAGAACGTCGTGCGAAGTATCTTATCTTGCATACCTCAAAAGGCTACGTGATTGTCCATTTAGGCATGTCTGGAGCGTTACGTGTGGTTCCTGCTGCGACGCCGCCAGTGAAACACGACCATGTTGATTTGGTGCTAACTACGGGCTTGTGTTTACGGTTCAATGACCCGCGTCGTTTTGGTTGCTGGCTTTTTTCTAAAGAGCATCCAAGCTTAGACCATCCGCTATTACGCGAGCTTGGCCCCGAGCCGCTCACGGAAGCGTTTGACGTGGATTACTTATTTGCCGAATCGCGCGGCCGCCAACAGTCCATCAAAACCTTTATCATGGATAATCATGTGGTGGTGGGCGTTGGCAATATCTACGCTAATGAATCCTTATTTAAAGCTGGGATTCATCCGAAACGCGCCGCTGGGAAAGTCAGTAAGCAACGCTATGAAAAGTTAGTTCCCATCATCAAAGCAACGCTAGCTAAAGCGATTGAACAGGGTGGCACTACCTTACAGGATTTCACCCAAGTCGATGGTCAACCGGGCTATTTCAAACAAGAATTGATGGTGTATGGGCGCGGCGGCAAATTGTGCATGAACTGCTCGGGTCGGTTGAAAGAAATCCGGCTTGGACAGCGCAGCACGGTGTACTGCCCAAGCTGTCAGCGCTAGGGCATATGCTGCTGTAAAAACGGCACTAACCGATTGATAAAACCTTCTGGATCGCTAATAAACGGTGCGTGACTGCATTTGGGTGCAACGTAGCACTCGCTCTGCGGTAACCACGTACTGATGCGCTCAGCAACCGCTTTCGGTACCAGTGCATCAAGCTTGCCGTACATGCGTAGGCAGGGCACTTGTAATTCCGGCAATCGCTTGCGTAAATCAACGCTGGCCAACATGTCTAAACCGGCATCCAACACCTCGACCGACGCCATGGGCTTCGCAAACAGCCATTCTTTGATTTGTTTCACGTCTTCTCGCGCATGAGGTGAACCGAGTGATTGCAACGCTAAAAAGCGCTCGACGGTACGTTTGAAGTCCTTGCTAAGTTGCTTGGCGAAGGTATTTAAAATATGTGGCTCAATGCCAGGCCAGTCACCCTCTGTCGCGTTGCTTTCAGCTGGAAAAAAGGGCGAGGACGCAACCGTGGTCAAACTATAAAAACGTTCGGGATAACGCAGTGCGAGTTCTGTGGCGACCAGGCCACCAAGCGACCAGCCGATGAGATGACAGCGCTCCGGTAGTGCTGAGAGCGTTAACTCACATAAATTCTCGAAAGTTAACGGCGTATCGGTTGGCCAAGGCGATTCGCCATAACCAGGCAAATCGAGACGATGAAGCTGGCCAACCTGCGCTAATGATGTCACAACGGGCGTCCAAATATTGGCATTTAAGCCCCAGCCATGGAGTACAACAATATCCGTCCCTGTGCCCCTGACGGCACGCCAAACTGAAGCTACCATTTTACATTCTCTATCACTGCGAAAGGATGCGTCTATGTTAGGGTATTGCTGGTTGTGTGATCAATCATTACGTATTGCTGAAACAAGTGGGCTGTGCCACGTTTGTCTACATGATTTACCACGGTTACCGCCTTCTTGTTTGCGTTGGCGTTGCCAGCGTCCGGAACTTGCTTTAGGCCGGTATTGGTTTGCCGCCTTTCGTTGGCAACCGGATATTCAACACCTCGTTCACCGCTTCAAATTTCAACGTTGCCCGGAGTTGGCCGGCATTCTCGCACCATTTTTAGCTGCACAAGTACAACACTGCTATCGGGAAAAGCCAGATGCTTGGCCAGATATGTTGGTTGCCATGCCTATGACTTATAAACGTTGGTGTCAACGTGGCTACAACCAAGCCGGTTTGCTTACTCACCAAGTGGCCGCACTCGTGCAGCTGCCGGTTGCGACAGGATTATTACGGCGCATTCGCGATGATGATGGCGCGCAGCATCATGCTGGCGCAGGACAGCGCTGGCAAAATATGCATCGAAGTATGCACTGCAGTCGTGATGTGAGTGGACTAAAACTGGCAATTATTGATGATGTTTTGACCACCGGCGCATCAATGTCTGCCGCAGCAGATGCATTGACACGACGCGGGGCCAAAGTGGTTGATGGGTGGGCGTTAGCGTATGCTGAACCACATCAACCGAGGGAGAACACTTAGTGCGCGTGAGCGGCTTCGGCTGCTTCTGCAGCCGCCGCTTCCGCATTTTCTTCGTCACTTAAGGTAGGTCGAACCTCAGGCGCCAAGAAAATTGCATTACTGAGCAATTTCGCACTGCCGTAGAAGAAGGCACGGAAGTTCATGTCATCGGCAAACGCGATAACTCGACCTGAGCCTTTACGGTGTGCAACAATCGCTGCTTTATCAGCTAACACGTCACGGTTTGGTTTTGCCGTGAAGCCAGCCAATAGAGGCTCTTTTTCACTGTATTTGGCGACCGTGACAAATGGTTGCTCCGGTACCAACATTGCGTTGGTGCTGTCTTTAAACACTGGCAATGCTGCGCGCGGATAACCGAACGCTAATGGATGCGTGGTGTCGAGCTGTACTTCGAAAATGGCACCAGCAAGACGACGTTGACCATAAAAGTCATCCATATCGCCATAGCTTAAATCTTCTTGTTTGAAAGCGTCGCGGAACGTTTTATCGTCGACAAATTTCGCACCAAGAATATCGTGCTCGCTTAGCCATTTGGCACCACCTTGTTGACCGATAATCACACCGCCGTTATTTACCCAGCTGCGTAATTTGTCTGCACTGTGCTTGTTCAAATTCGAGTAGCGCCCGTCGACCATAATGATATGGGTATAACGGCTCAAGTCTGAGCGGTTTAAGCGGTCGGTATCCACCATCGAAACTGGGATGCCAACGTGGCGGTCCAAGTAGTACCAAGCCTCACCAGCCTCATACATGTTGGCATCGGTACCAACAATCATCATCACGTTTACTGGCTTCAACGGTGATAAATTGCGACTACCGAGATCCATACCGCGCGGAGTTAAGCCTGAAGTAATCGCGTGAACTTTCACTTGATTATCAGTAGCAATCTCAGCCAATTTAGCTTGTACATCTGCCCAATCGTGCTCTTGATAAGCGCGGGTCACAACCACAGTGCCTGGAGTAAAGGTGTAATCGCCGTCAGTCGTTTTTGCGGTAAATTCTTGGTTTGCTTGACGCACATGCACGCCAGCTTGCAACAGGCGGTTTAAGGTGCGTGGCGAGAAGTAGTTGTGCCATTCAAACGCATAAGCGTAGGCGTTTTGTGCCAGTTCAACGGCTTGTGGTGCAGGCTTCTGCCATGGCGTATCGGCGGTTTTAATGCTCCAGCCATCAAACTTATCAAAGTTGACGTTGAACGCATGTGGGAAGGTCCACGCCGATACATCATAGAAAGTGTTATCTTTAAAGCTTTGCTGATCCATAAAGATAGCACGAATGAGTACGTACTGCTCTTGCGCTAATGGCACATAATAGCTCTGGTTGGCTGCGTACGTTTTACCGTCAATCTTGATGGTGTCGGTTAGCGCATAAGCTTTAATGCCGTGTTGCGACAGCACGTTCAACATTTCATTCACGCGTGCCGGATCACTTGAGTCACCAATCAGGTAACCCTTAAAGCCAGCTTTGTCAGCTGCTGCCATGGCATCATCGTAGAAGCGTTGTTGATAATCGTTGAACCAACGTTTGTTGGCGTGAGCACCATACATGCTGGTTAACGAAGTCGTGAATTGGTTTTGAATGGTGAATGGGAATTCCAATACGCCGTTAATTGAATCTTGCGCATGACCGCGGCTTGATGCTTGCTCGAATAAAATACCAATCGCGCCCTGTACGTCTGGGTAGGTTGACCCTTTGCCCACATAAAAATCGTCAAAAGCCTCTTCGGTGAAGTATAAACGGCCTTGCTCATCTAACGCGGCTGCGTGACCTTCGGCTAATGTTTGCGTCAGCTTCACGTTTTCATCTGGCGTATTTGGGTTTTTACGCGATGGAATGCCTGGCTGGAAGAAAAACGTGCTGTCGGTACCCATTTCGTGGAAATCAGTTAAGACATTTGGCTTCCATTTCTGGAAGTTGGCGATGCGCGCACGCGACTCTGGGTGTTGCAGCAGCAACCAATCGCGGTTGAGATCGAACCAATAATGGTTCACACGACCGCGTGGCATAGGTTGCACGTGTTCACGATGTTGCGTGTCGGTAACCAGGTTTTGACTCTTATGCTGGTTTGCCCATTGTGCAAAGCGCGCTAAACCGTCCGGGTTGTAGCTTGGGTCGAGCAAAATAATCGTGTCTTTCAGTACACGCTCAATCTTTTCACCTTGCGCTGCGGCTAAGTAGTACGCATATAACAACGCTGAATTACTACCACTTGGCTCGTCACCGTGAATGCTGTAGCCCATGTATAACACTAAAGGTGCATTGTCTGGATCACCTTTGCGCTTCGGATCAGAAAGCGCAATGTGCGCGTCACGTAACGCATCAATATTCTGATGATTCTCAGGCGTGGTGACAGTGACCAACACTAATGGACGGCGCTCATGGGTATAGCCGGTAATTTCAAACGAGAAGCGGTCTGATTTTTCTGACAGCACTTCCATGTAACGCACGAGTTGTTCTGGACGCACATGCCATTCACCCACTTCATACCCCAGTACTTCTTTTGGAGTTGGAATGGACGGGTCATAGCTAACGTCCTTCGGTAAGTAATCATTTAAGGTGGTCGCTAAAGCTGTTGCCGAAGCGAATAGCCAAAATAGCGTGATTGAGATAATACGAGCCATAAGATTTTCCTACGTTGCATCGCGAAAATGAATCTCTCGAAACTAGCAAAATCTATGCTGGTTCCCAAGTTGATTACTATGCAATGCGCGAAATTTGCGATAAGATATACCTTACTAAATTACTCAGGTATAGCAGTGAGGTGGTAAACCCATGATTCGTATTACTGAAAGTGCACAAGCACATTTTCGCAAGTTACTTGCCGATCAGCCGGATAACACTAATATCCGTGTGTTCGTGGTGAACCCGGGTACCCCGTCAGCTGAGTGCGGCGTTTCATATTGTCCTCCAGACTCGGTCGAGCCTGATGATGAGTTGTTGCCGTTCAGTGGCTTTGACGCTGTGGTTGACTCAGGCAGTGCGCCATTCTTAGTCGATGCTGTGATTGATTTTGAAGAACAAGATCTCGGTTCGCAGTTAACTCTGAAAGCACCTAACGCGAAAGCCAAAAAGGTTTCTGACGATGCGCCATTAATTGAGCGTGTTGAATATGTGATTCAAGCAGAAATTAACCCGCAATTAGCTAACCACGGTGGTAAAGTTGCCGTCAATCAGATCACTGCCGACGGTATTGCCGTATTGCAATTTGGTGGTGGTTGTAATGGTTGTAGTATGGTTGACGTGACCTTGAAAGAAGGCATTGAGAAAGAACTTGTACAGCGCTTCCCAGGTGAGCTGAACGGTGTTCGAGACGTTACAGAACACGAGCATGGCGAACATTCGTACTATTAATGTTGTGTAAAAATTAATCTTGTATAAGTTTTGAGAGTGATCCCATTCTGAATCTTTCTTCGTAGTGTGATTTGCCTATACACACAATGAGGATTAAAACATGAATGGGATCACAAAACTTGGTCTCGCGCTGTCAGCAGCAGTTTTAGTTGCTGCTTGCGGTAGTAGCGATAACGACACCCCCGATAATATCGTAACACCACCGCCGCCGCCACCGGCATCGACGTTTGTGCGTGTTCATCACTCGGTAGCTGACGCACCAGATGTCAACGTTCTTGTTGATGGTACGGCAGCCCTTGAAGGCGTACCGTTTGGTGCTTCATCAGGCGTACTTGAGCTTGAAGAAGGTTCGTACAGCATTCAAGTCGATGGCATTTTACCTGACGAAAGCGTCGCAACAGTGATTGGCCCAGCTGATCTTGAGTTTGCTGGCGATAATCGTTACGAAATCTTTGCGGTTGGTAGCGTCGCCGATGAAACCATCGCACCTTTAGTGATTGAAAATCCAGTATCGGACATTCCAGATGGTAGCTTCCGTGTGCAAGTTGTACACGCGGCACCTAACGCACCAGCTGTTGATGTGTACTTAACAGCCGTTGATGCTGATTTAAGCGCCGAGCAAGCAGCTGCGACACTAGAATTCACGGACTACTCAGCACAACTTGATGTGCCAGCTGGTGAGTATCAAGTACGTATTACTGCAGCGGGTGATGCCAGTGCTGTCGTGTACGACAGTGGTGCTTTGGACCTAGCCGCAGGTGCTGACTTAGTTGTTGCGGCGGTAACGAATACCGGTACCGGTGACTCTCCTGTGATGCTTCAAGTAGCTGATGGCGAAAGCGCGCAAATCCTTGCTTCTGCTGACGCTGGCGGTGAATTGCGAATTGTTCATGCTAGTGCCGATGCACCAGCAGTAGATATCACAGTCAACAATGCAGCAACTCCGGCTGTGGCGGACTTAGCATTTTTAGAATTCACCGATTTTATTAATTTACCGGCAGATACGTACTTAGTTGATGTTGCCGCTGCTGGTGGTACGCCAGTGGTGATTGACGATGCAGAGCTAGCCTTAGCAGCAAGTCAACGCGTGAGCGTTTATGCAGTCGGTGCTTTAGGTGACGCTTCATTAACGCTAGCTGTTGTTGAAGATAATGCACGGCGTATTGCGACTGCGGCGCAAGTGCAGCTAGTTCATGCCTCGCCAAGTGCTGGTAACGTTGATATTTATGTGACTGGAACTGCTGACTTGACCGATGCAACACCAGTATTTACCGATGTGCCGTTCAATGCAGCAAGCTTAGTGTCAACTGGCTACGTGTCACTGACTCCTGGGACTTATTTTGTGACAGTCACTGCAACAGGAACGCAAACAGCAGCAATCGGCCCAGTAGAACTGACCTTAGACGGTAATGGTGTCTACACAGCTGTAGCGGTTGATGCGACTGGCGGTGGCTTACCACCACAGCTTATTTTGATGGATGATCTTGCACCAGCAATGTAAGCCCTTTGTAGCGAAGGTAAAGCCACTGGCTGGCACCACGCGCTAATAGAAATAAACTCAATGCCAACCATAGACCATGGTTGGCATTGTTTTCGTTTAGCCACCATTGACTGCTGAGCCAGACCGGCACAAATACGCCTAGAACACTTATCGCCATGGTATTGCGCATCGCTTTGGTAAGCCCTAAGCCGATATAGACACCGTCAAAATAATAACTCCAATGACCGAAAAGCGGCATGAGAATTAACCAAGGGAGATATCGTTCAGCAACGTGAATGACCTCGTCAAGGTCGGTCAACAAACCAATGATTTGAGTACCGGCAAGGCCGAAAACGATACAATAAGCAACAGCGAAAACACCTGACCAAAACAGCGTCAACCGCATCCAGTAGCGTATTTTGCTCACATCGCGCCGACCGCGCGCCGCGCCCAGTAACGCCTCGACTGCATAGGCAACGCCATCAAGCCCTAGCGAGATCAGCATTAAAAATTGCATTAGCACGGCATTGGCGGCGACCACCACTGCGCCAAATCGTGCAGCATAGCCAGTCATGACCGCCATACAGAGCTGTAGCAATAAAGAGCGAATAAACACATCGCGGTTCATGGCGGCAAATTGTTTAAAGTACGCAGGAGTGATTCGCCAATAACTGGGTTTAGGCAGTAAATCGCGAATGAACCACAAGCCGAGCGCCGCGGTCGAAACTTCGGCAAGTACCGACGCCCATGCTGCACCTTGCACGTTCATTTCAAGGCCGATGATAAGCACAACATCAGCAATGACATTCACGGCGTTGGTAAAAATAACGAGCGTCATTGCGAGGCGGCTTTGTTGCCGGCCAAGCAGGGCTCCGAGTACCAGTAAATTGATGAGTGCGGCCGGCGCCGCCCATAAACGAATACTGATATATTGCGTGGCATAATGTTGCAGCTCGGGCTCTGGTACTATCACCAGCCAAGCAAGCTCAATTAACCAAGGGCGCATAATTAAAAGGATGACACCAAGTAGCATGGCAATTGTGACGCCGTGAACGATAACGCGCTGCGCGAGGCGCTGATTTTCTGCACCAAAGGCATGAGCGATCTCAGCCGTGGTGGTCATCCGTAAGAAGATAGCGAGAAGATAAATAAAGCTGACTACCATCGCCCCTAAAGCGACAGCGCTGAGGTAAATGGTGTCGGGTAAATGACCGATGATCGCGGTATCGACTAAACCCAATAAAGGCGCTGCGATATTTGATATGATCATGGGCAAAGCAATGGCAAAAATAGCGCGATGATCGGCGCTTTTGCCTAACCAAGATGGGAGTTTTTGAATGCGTTTTATCATGGTTTTATTAGCGCTTCTAAGTGGCGTCGCGTGGGCGGCGCCCAGTAGCGTCGCAATCTTACAATATCATCATATCGGTGATGATACACCGCGGGTGACCTCGGTAACAGCCGAAGAGCTAGAAGCTCACTTTGCCTGGTTGAAAGATAATAATTTTACGGTGTTGTCATTGGCGGAAATTCAACAGCGCTTCGACAGCGGCGAGCCCGTGCCAGAATATACTGCCGCGATAACCATCGACGATGGCTGGCGTAACGTGTATCGCGAAGGGCTCGAAGTGTTTAAGAAATATGAGTATCCGTTTACGATTTTCGTGAATCCCAAACTAATGCGCGAAGCATCGTCGCAATACATGAGTTGGGAGCAGTTGCTCGAGTTGCAAAAGTACGGTGCACACATTGCTAACCATTCAAATAGTCATTGGCATATGACGTGGCGTTATGAAAATGAATGTGAACAGGCTTGGCGCGAACGAGTGTTAGCCGACGTGTTAGACGCACAAGAGGAAATCGATAAACACCTCGGTGAGCAGCCACGGCACTTAGCGTATCCGTATGGGGAATACGATGTCGCATTAGAAACGATGTTAGCCGAACATGGCTTTATTGCCTTTGGACAACACTCAGGACCATGGACGCCGTACAGTCCGAAAACCGCAATACCACGCTTTCCGGCATCAGCCCAATATGCAAATTTAGAAACACTCGCCACGAAACTTAAAAGCTTGGGGTTACCTTTGGTTGCCGCAGAGCCAAAAGAAATGCTGGTGTCATCAGATAATCTAACGCCGTCATTTCGTGTCGAGGTCGTGTCGACTGATGATTTTAATCCAAATCAGATGAACTGTTTTGCTGGTAGCGATGTGCTGCAACCGCGGTGGGACGGCAATATCTTTCATGTGCAGTTAAGAAAAGAGTTACCTATTGGGCGTTCGCGGGTAAATTGTACGGTGCCAAGCGTGTCTGAAGAAGGGCGCTTTTATTGGTACTCGCATCCCTTCATACGTGCTGATCAGCGCGGCCGTTGGCCCGATTAATTATAGCCTGATGCAATGATGGCGAAGTCGGTTACCATAGTTTTCATATTAACCGTTGGTACTTCGCCCATCACATGTTCAGCTTTGAATATTGCTTGGCGTTCGCCGTCTGGGTTCACCAAAACGATCGCAGCGCTGTGATTCACCAAGTAATCAGTCTCACCTTCTTCTGGAATGGAATACATCAACCCTAAGCCATTCACGAACGGGTAAAGTTCTTTATGCTCAGCGCGAACACCGACAAATTCCTCGCCAAAAAATGAAGCATAGTCCGTCACGCGTTTGACCGTATCGCGTTGTGGATCAACCGAAATCATCCATACTCGCACCGGTTCATCCGCTTGTTTCGTTAGTTCTGGTAACGCTTGGCGTAAATCTGCCATGGTGGTTGGGCAAATATCTGGGCAGAACGTATAACCGGTGAATAATAATGTCCATTGGCCTTTCAAGTCATCGTTGGTCACGTCACTACCCAACGAACTTTCTAAAGTAAACGGTGCAAGTGCACGCGCTGGCTCATAGACCAACGCTTGCGGCTGAGGCTTCGGTAGGGTGTTATAAATAACCACACCGGCAACAAGTGCGATAAGTGCAACCACGCTAATGAGTAATTTTTGCATCCGTTTACTCCAACTTTTTCGTTCGCCTAAAGTGCTGGCGCAACCAAATAATGATCAGCTAATAATAGAATGAATAAGCCGAACAATTGCCAAATCGAAAATTTAAACATGTTAAATGCGGTTAATTTGCCGGGTGAAAATTTCAGCTTCCACGCGTAGACCAAGAACCAAATACTGAGAACGGTTGAACCAACCAAATAAATCACGCCCGACATACCGATGATATAAGGCAGCAAACACACAACACCCAGCAGGATGGTGTAGAGCAAGATACAGGTTTTGGTGAATTCAATGCCGTGAGTTACCGGTAGCATTGGAATATCTGCCTTGGCATAATCCTTGGCGCGATGTACCGCAAGTGCCCAGAAGTGCGGTGGTGTCCAAGTGAATACAATCATCACCAGCAAAATCGCAAATGGATGAATTTCGTTCGTGACAGCAGTCCAGCCCAATAGCGGTGGCGCGGCACCGGCTAACCCACCGATAACAATATTTTGCGGTGTCGCGCGCTTCAAATACATGGTGTAAACAATGGCGTAGCCGACTAAACTAGCAAGCGTCAGCCATGCTGTCAGCATATTGACCCAAATAGCCAATACGGCAAAACCAAGTGCACCCAAAACTGCGGCAAACGTTAGTACCCGACGTGGTGAGAGCGCACCTGAAGGCAGCGGACGGCGCAGCGTTCGTGCCATTCGCGCGTCAATATGACGGTCAACTAAATGATTCACTGCGGCTGCGGAGCCTGACATAAAGCCGATGCCAATGAGGCCTGGCACCATGATTTGCCAAGGCACCCAAGTTGGTGTCGCTAAGCACATGCCCACGAGAGCGGTCAGCAATAACAGCAACACCACATTCGGTTTGGTCAGAGTTAAATAATCACGCCAGCTGGCATGCTTCTTATAAGTTTGGGCAAGCGCTTCATCGGCGCTGGCTAATTGTACTTGTTCTGTCATCTGTTTTACCCCGCCGCTCATGCGTTGCGAGCGATCTTATAATTTAAGCCGACTAAACTTAGCAGCAGTAATGCCCCAACGGCATTATGCGCAACAGCCACTTTCAAAGGTAACATAAATATCACGTTGCTGAAGCCCAGGGCGAGCTGAACGACTAACGCGACGGCAACCCAATTTAAGCTGCGACGAATCACCTGAGTTTGCGTGCGACGATAGCCAAACCACAATAATAAACCCACCACGATGGTGGTAAAATATGCCCCAAAGCGATGCATCACGTGCATGGTCATACGTTCGGCGTAATCATGTGCCCCATATTGGTAGGTGTCAGCTGGCGGCACAGAAAACGCGCCCGCAAAATCTAGCCGTTCGCCCCAATTCCCTTCGCAAAACGGTAACTGGGTACAAGCCATGGCCGCATAGTTAGCGGCAACCCAACCACCAAGAGCGATTTGCCCGAACACGACAAGTAGCGCAAAGAATGCAAATCCGCGTAACGATCGCATCTTGGAATCGCCGAGCGGCATATGCACACGCTCTAGTCTTAAGTTCAGTAAGTACAGCAGCGAAATGGTGGTAAAGCCACCCAACAGATGCCCCATCACAATCAAGGGCTGTAAATTCATGGTGACAGTCCACATACCTAAAGCGGCCTGAAAGGTTACTAAACCAAGCAGAAACAAAGGTAAACCGACCGGTTGCGCTGGGTCATGACGGCGGCGAACGAGCGCTGTGATAGCAATAGCAAGAATAACTAAACCGAGTGTACCTGCCGCATAGCGATGAATCATTTCATTCCAAGCTTTGTGGGACTCAAGCGGCGCATGTGGAAAGAGCTCAATAGCCTTTTCAGCATCTTTCGGTACGGTTAATTCACCGTAACAGCCGGGCCAGTCTGGGCAACCTAAACCTGCGTCGGTCAAGCGTGTATAAGCGCCCAAAACAATCACTACAAATGCTAATAGAACACTGATTTTAACAAATGTACGCATGGTCCTAACCTACCTTGGAGAGTTTTAACAAGGTGCGAAGATCAGCAAGTAAGTTCTTCGCCTCTGCACGCATGGCTTCTTCTTCTGCATAGGTTGGGTAGTGCAACACCACGTTTCCTAGCGGGTCGATAATAAATAAATGATGGGCTGGGACTTGGCTTACAGCCAATTCGAGTGCGCTATTTTCCACATGTTTCACTAACGGGACTCGATTTAAATCCAGTGCAGTTCCCGCGGAGGTGATAAGAATGGGGTTCACACGATCGGTCTCTTTACCGAGTGCGACGTCTAGCTGATTCATGGCATATAAGCCTTGCATACAGGCATCAGAACACTGCCCGTCGTCGACTAAAGCAACCCGCCATCCTTCCGGTAGCGCAGCATTCAGTTCGCGCAATTCAATTGGCGGTACCAGCATGGTGCCCTTATTCGTAACGGCGCCCTGGTACCAATGTTGGTCGAGTACTAATTTCGCACCAATGACTGGAATCAAAAATGCGAGGGCGACACCGATAAGGGTTGCTCGCGATCGTTTTACGTTGGTCATTGTCATTCCTCTGTTGTTATTTTTTTGGAACGGCTGGCAAACCAAAACACTAGTAAACATGCCAGCGCTAATGAAAACCACTGTAGGGCATAGGCGCGATGTTTCTCAGGTGTCATGACTTGCGGTTGCCATTGGCGTGGCCACCCATATTCAGCAGTTTCAGAGAGTAGCACCACATATGGCTGAATGGGAAGCTGCGTGGCGTCACTAATCGCCTCGGCATCCAACTGGGTGACGCGCATTGGCCAGCGCTCTGCTTCAATAAACGTCTCGCTCGCGCCCCAAACTCCGCTGAGTTGTGGTTGATAAAAAAATCCGTTCACGGTTAATTCACCTTGTGGAAGCTCTAAATCGGGTAGCTGTTCGCGATTTTGTCCCCAGGGAACCCAACCCAAATTGACCATGACAAAACGTGTTGTGTCATCGGCAAACTGTGCTTTGAGCAACCCAATAATTTGATAGCCAGCTTGTCCGTTTAAGATTTGATTGTCGAGTAACAGATAGCGGTTTAAAAACGTACCAGTTATCGAAACCTCAACGTAGCGATTGAGGGAGTCGATAGGATCTTGCAGAGCATTTAAGTGAATCGAGGTGATTTGCCGTGCGTCGTAATCAGCAAATAATTGTTCTTTTTCGGCTGCGCGGTCGAGCTGCCAGAATCCAAGCTTGACCAAAGTGATAATTGCCAGCACAGTGAGCAGTATCGCGATGAGTTTACTGGGACGTATTTTTTTACGCATGGTAAGCCCAACCGGAAACTTCTCGATAGGAAACGATGATGGTCATTACTGCAAAAATCATATTGGTACTACTCATGTTATTTATGGTCGTTAATTTGTTTCGCGCTTTATTTGCGATGTTGCGTAACGACCCGACCAAGCCATCAATGACAAAATACTTAGGCCAGCGCGTGCTGTTTTCAGCAATTGCGATTGTGTTGATCGTGATACTACTGGCATCCGGTGTGTTGGTGCCAAATCCGCGGCCGTACTGACGTGGTGCGCCAGTACGGCGTTAGTTACTCCAGTGACGTTAACGTTATAAAACGTACACAAATATAAATAGGCACACCCAAACCACATCAACAAAGTGCCAATACCAGCTGGTTGCTTGGAAGGCGAAGTGATTGTCTGGCGTGAAGTGTCCTTTGATAACGCGCAAGAACATGATGATCAACATCAAGGTACCTAAGGTTACATGCATACCGTGGAAGCCGGTGAGCATGTAGAAGGTGTTCCCGTAAATACCGGAGTCGAGTGTTAACCCAAGTTCTTCATAAGCATGCACATATTCGGCGCCTTGCAAGTACAAGAAGATACAACCCAAAATAATGGTAATACCTAAGAACAACGTCAGTTGCTTACGATTATTCTTCTCTAACCCAACATGCGCAAAATGACAGGTCACACTCGAAACGATTAAGATGATCGTGTTGTAGAGTGGTAAACCCATCCAACCCATCGCACCCGATTCGGTGCCGCCTGGGGTTTGCGTTAACGGCCAATGTGCTTCAAATGCTGGCCACAATACTTCATTGGTCATCGCATTATTGCTGGCGCCACCAAGCCATTCGACGGCAATCACACGAGCATAAAACAAAGCGCCAAAGAACGCGGCGAAGAACATAATTTCAGAGAAGATAAACCAACTCATACCTTGGCGGTAAGAATGGCCGAGCTGATTGCTATATAAGCCTGACATTGATTCATTGATTTGGTCGCGGAACCAACCAAATAACATCACAATGAGTACGGCAATGCCGCCAAATAGAACATTTGCGCCCCAGCCGTCGGTTACTTCATTTTTCATATCGATAACGGTGTGACCCGCACCAAAAGCGATCAAACCTAAACCTACAGCCCCAACAATGGGCCAAGGACTTGACGCTGGTACGTAATATTTTTCATGTTGTTGTGCCATAAAACGAATCCTCAGTCTGCCGACGTTGCTGCGTCAAATGAAGCGAGCACGTCCGGTTGAGCATTGGCTGTCATATCGTACATGGTGTATGACAAAGTCAACGTGTGTATGTGGTCAGGAATGTCTGGGTCTAAATAAAACTGCATTGGCATTTTGGTATCTGCACCGGCAGCTAGAGGTTGCTGGTTAAAACAAAAACATTCGGTTTTGTTCAGATATAACCCCGCTTCGCCGGGTGCAACAGAGGGGATTGCTTGAGCTACCATGTTTTGTCCGGTGGGATTACTTGCCAAAAAGTTGACGACTTTGGTTTCGCCTGGATGAACTCGAACAGATTTCACTTCCGGTTCAAAACCCCAAGGCATTCCTTTATTTACCCGAGTAATAAATTGCACATTGATGGTGCGCGAAGTGTCTACGCTACGAACGTTTGCAGCGGCCTGCTCATTTTTGGTGCGGCCGTTGAATCCGGTAATATCGCAGAACACTTCATACAACGGCACCAGTGCAAAGCCGAAACCAAACATGCCGACAACGACAAACAATAAGCGTCGCACAACGCGCGCATTATCTGCGCGCGGTGCTGGGTTTGGTGTTGGGCTATTGGTCGTCATGACTACTTCACCTCAGGTGGTGTTTCAAAGGTGTGGTATGGCGCCGGTGACGGTACTGTCCACTCGAGACCTTCTGCACCATCCCATGGTTTGGCAGGTGCTTTCTCACCACCGCGAACACATTTGATGACCACAGCTAGGAAAATCAGCTGCGATAAACCAAATGCAAAGCCACCAATACTAACGATTTGGTTAATATCAGCGAACTGTAGCGAGTAGTCTGGAATACGGCGTGGCATACCAGCAAGACCTGCGAAGTGCATTGGGAAGAACAGCACGTTCACGGAAATTAGCGAGCACCAGAAATGCCACTTCGCTAACGTTTCGTCGTACATGTGACCAGTCCACTTCGGTAACCAGTAATATGCTGCTGCCATAATCGAGAAGATGGCTCCGCTCACCAATACGTAGTGGAAGTGAGCCACTACGAAATAGGTATCGTGATACTGGAAGTCTACTGGTGTAATCGCAAGCATCAAGCCGGAGAATCCACCGATGGTAAACAAGATCACAAATGCTAACGCGAACAGCATTGGGGTTTCAAAGCTGATAGACCCACGCCACATGGTCGCAACCCAGTTAAACACTTTCACACCGGTTGGCACCGAGATAAGCATGGTGGCGTACATGAAGAAGATTTCCGCGGCTACCGGCATACCCGTTGTAAACATATGGTGTGCCCAAACGAGGAAGCTCAAGCCCGCAATTGCTGCGGTTGCGTAGACCATCGACGAATAACCAAATAGTTTCTTACGAGAAAATGCAGGGATAATCGCCGAGACAATACCGAATGACGGCAAAATCATGATGTACACTTCAGGGTGACCGAAGAACCAGAAAATATGCTGGAACAACACTGGATCGCCACCACCAGCTGCATCGAAGAAGCTAGTACCGAAGTACTTATCTGTTAACACCATGGTCACCGCACCAGCAAGTACTGGCATGACCGCAATCAATAAGAATGCAGTAATGAACCATGTCCACACAAACAACGGCATCTTCATATAGGTCATACCCGGCGCACGCATGTTCATAATGGTCACGATCACGTTAATTGCGCCCATAATCGACGAAATACCCATGATGTGTACTGAGAACACGAATAACGCCGTGGAATCGCTACTGTAGGTGGTTGAAAGTGGCGCGTAGAACGTCCAGCCGAATGCTGGGCCACCGCCTTCCATAAACAATGAAGCGAGAAGGATTGCAAACGCGAATGGAAGAATCCAAAAACTCCAGTTGTTCATACGCGGCAATGCCATATCTGGCGCACCAATCATCATTGGTACCATCCAGTTTGCAAGGCCAGTAAATGCAGGCATAACCGCACCGAACACCATAATCAGACCATGTACAGTCGTCATCTGGTTAAAGAAGTGCGGGTCGACAAGTTGTAAACCAGGTTGGAAGAGCTCGGCGCGAATGACCATCGCCATGGAACCGCCAACCAAAAACATAATAAAACTGAACCATAAGTACATTGAACCAATGTCTTTGTGGTTCGTCGTGAATAACCAACGGGTAATACCCGATGGCGCGTGGTGGTGATGATCGTGATGATCCATCTCGCCAGCAACTGTGCTCATATCGGGTCTCCCCTACTTATTCAAATATTCATTAACGTCAGCGGCCTGAATCAGGTCGCCAGTATTATTACCCCAAGCATTACGCTCATAGGTGATAACGGCCGCAAGTTCACGCAAGCTTAACTGATTACCAAAGGCCTGCATGGCTGTGCCAGCTTTACCATTGACGACGATGTTGATGTGACCAGGTTTGTCGTTCATCACCATCGCAGTGCCTTTCAAGCTCGGGAATACGCCAGGAATGCCTTCACCGTTAGGCTGGTGACATGCCGCGCAGCTACCAAGATAGACGCGCTCACCCAATTCCATAAGCTCGTCTTTGCTCATCGACATTGAAAGTAAACGTTGCTCTTCTTCTTTGGCGGCTTTAGCGATGGCTTCTTGTTCGCTGATCCAAGCCTCGAATTCAGCAGGCTCTTTGGCGATAACGACAACTGGCATAAAGCCATGGTCTTTACCACACAGTTCAGCACACTGGCCGCGATAGATGCCGGGTTCGTCGATTTTCGTCCAAGCCTCGTTGATAAAGCCTGGGTTCGCGTCTTTCTTCACCGCAAAATCAGGAACCCACCAGGAGTGGATAACGTCGTCTGAAGTGACTAAGAAGCGAACTTTTGTATCGGTTGGTAGAACCAATGGACGGTCAACTTCCAACAGATAGTTTTCGCCTTTCTCTAGACGGTTGTTGATTTGATCTTGGCGGGTTGCAAGTAAACTAAAATATTCAACATCACGGTCGAAATATTTGTAGTGCCATTTCCACTGTGAGCCGGTTACGAGAACAGTCACCTCAGCTTCAGACGCGTCTTCCATCGCAAACAGTGTCTTGGTAGCTGGAATGGCCATACCGACCAGAATCAAAAATGGAATAACGGTCCACAGAATTTCTACTTTAACGTTCTCATGAAACGTAGCAGGTTTGTGGCCTTTCGATTTGCGGTGCAAAATCATTGAAACAAACATTGCGCCGAAAACGATGACACCTATCACACAGCAAATATAAAAAATTGTCATGTGTAGGTCGTACACGCGTTGACTGATCTCGGTAACCCCTTGAGTCAGGTTCAACTGCGATTGCGCACTAGCAGCAAGTGGAATACTTGCTAATAGCGCAGTGATGAGTCTAGTACTCACGCGACATCTCCTCTCATTCTTCCGACGTGGTTTTCCCACGAATACACCGAAGTGCGAGCCTGAAGAACAACGAGGTGAGTAGAAAAAGGAACAGCATTTCAAAAGAAAATCGCTTTCCCCACTAACCCTTTGTTGTTATGTATCAAAGTTTATTATTGTTTATTGTGTTAGCAGTTAATGCACATTCAAAATACCATTTTCTGGTGAAAAAGAAACCGCCATTTCGAATAATTTTTACATTCAAGTATAAAAAAAGGGCTGCACTGCAGCCCTCAACTGACAACCTTCACAAGCAGGATTAGTGGAGTGGGGGAAGTGAAGGTAAATCGTTAAAGACAAAACTGTGTGTATGGCTGACTTTACTCGCCATTTTTAGACGCTGTTGCATGCGTGGTGACATTTCACCTAACCAGCTCAATACCAAGCTGCTGGTACCCGCTAGTAACGCCTGTTCAGTTGCCCATTCACGTTCATCTTGATTGCGACCGTGAACCCAGCGAATCCGAGTGCGGCTAATACCTGCTGCCACGAGTTGCTCAATCACTTCACGACGTGCGCCGATAACGGTCACCCATTGATGAGTGCGAAGCGATAAAGCATGCAAACGCGGTAACACACTTTCCAAATCAGTTTGACTGGCAGAAAGCTCTGGTGCACCCGACCAAATATCGAATGCTGATTCATTAAATTGATTGCCAAATTGATTTCTCATAACCATGCTCCGTTACGGATCACACCAACAGCTAACCCTTCTATGGTGAAGTACTGGTGAGTGAGATCGACTTGAATAGGTGAAAACTCGTCATTCTCTGGGTGCAACAGAATCATGTTGCCGCGACGCTCAAAGCGTTTCACAGTGACGTCGTCTTCAACGCGAGCCACAACAATCTGTCCGTTGCGTGCTTCATGTGTTTTGTGAACAGCAAGCAAATCGCCGTCCAAAATACCGATATCTTTCATGCTCATACCGTTAACGCGCAGTAAGAAGTCGGCGTGCGGTTTGAACAGGTTTTGGTCAACCTGATAGTGGCTCTCAATGTGCTCTTGCGCCAAAATGGGTTCGCCAGCAGCGACCTGACCTATAAGAGGTAGTCCTTCAGGTACATCTTCGTCCTCGACACCGATGAGACGAATGCCGCGTGACATACCCGGCATCATTTCAATCACACCTTTCTTCGCAAGCGCTTTCAGATGTTCTTCAGCAGCATTCGCTGATTTGAAACCAAGGAGCTGCGCAATTTCAGCGCGTGTTGGTGGCATTCCTGTCGCATCAATATTGTCTTTGATGAGACTCAGAATCTGCTGCTGTCGTGGCGTTAATGGTCGCATGTGAATACCTGTTTATCTATACAGTGATACTGTGAGTATATACAGGTGTTTTCGTTTCGCAACTTTTTTGTGCAAAATTTTTTCATTCAGACAAATTCAAGCAACAGTGGTATGCTTTATACGTTTGTATTTTGTGGGGATATTGCATGAGTCTGAAAGGCTTTTGGCGCGGCATAATGTATTGGCCAGTACGCTGGTTAACGCGCTTTGAAACAATTCTTGATGACGCGACAGCGCAGATTGTTGGCGACAATAATGTGGTCTATGTCATGCGCTCAACGTCGAACACCGACATGTTGGTGGCACAGCGTGCGTTGAAGCAGGCAGGCTTACCTGATCCAACCGAAGACTTGCTGATTAATGGTCAGCAGTTGGCTCGGGTCATGTTTTTGGATCAAACCGACCATGGTTCGGCCGAAAAAGCGATTGAGGATTTTGAAAAGTTAATTGCAGCCCATCAGCAAGATCAGCAACTGAACGTGAAAGTGGTTCCAATCGGGTTATTTTGGGGGCGCAAACCTGGCCAAGAAGCGCGCCAAGGTCATACTATGGTCGCCGATATTGATAACCCGGGTCACTGGCGTAAATTTTGGCTGACGATGTTTTCAGGTCGCCATATTTTAATTCGCGCGAGTTCACCAGTGCAGTTACGTGACATGGCAGAACAGCACGGGTCTACGCAACGCTTAGCGCATAAACTGGCGCGCGTGGCGCGTGTTCATTTTGTGCGCCTTCGCCATGCAGTAGCCGGACCGAAAATGACTGAACGAGCAGTAGTTATACAAGATTTGTTGGATACACCTGCGCTTCAGCAAGCTATTGCAGATGAAGCTCGCAGTAAAAAGATCTCTGTACCGCAAGCGCGAAAAACTGCGGAAAAATACCTTCATGAGATTGCTGCAAGTTACAGTGACACCTTAGTCCGCTTGCTTGACCGTTTCATGACTTGGTGCTGGAGCCGGATTTATAACGGCATCCACATTGAGGGCGGCGAACGTATTCGTGAGCTTGCAGAAGCGGGGCACGAAATTGTGTATGTGCCATGCCATCGTTCGCACATGGATTACTTATTATTAAGTTATGTGATTTATAAAGAAGGCTTGGTTCCACCGCACATCGCGGCTGGCGTGAACCTGGATTTCTTCCCAGCTGGCCCGTTGTTCCGTCGTGGCGGTGCATTCTTTATCCGCCGCAGCTTCCGCGGTAACAAACTTTATTCGACGGTATTCCGTGAGTATTTAAACCGCTTATTTCAAAAAGGGTACCCGGTTGAATATTTCACTGAGGGTGGACGCAGTCGTACCGGACGTTTATTACCGCCGAAAACGGGTATGGTCGCGATGACGGTGCAAGGAATGCTACGCGGTCAACAACGCCCGATGTCGCTCGTTCCAGTTTACTTAGGCTACGAGCATGTGATGGAAGTTGGCACCTACCTCAAAGAATTAAAAGGTAAATCGAAAGAGAAAGAATCGGTGTGGCAGGTGCTGAGCAGTTTGCGGCACTTGCGTAATTTCGGACAAGGCTATGTAAGCTTCGGCGAACCGATTAATCTTGGTGAAGCGCTTGAAAAGCTACAACCGAATTGGCGTGATTCAATCACCACCGGGGCTGAAGAGCCGGAGCGTCCGAAATGGTTGACCCCGACGGTTAATTTACTTGCAGACCAGATCATGTGCAGAATAAACAATGCCGCTGCGTTTAACAGTGTGAACTTATGTGCGCTGGCCATTCTGAGCTCGGAGCACCATGCGCTGACTCGTGAGGAGCTGGTGAGTCAGCTCAACCTGTACACACGCATTATGCGTGAAGTGCCCTACAGTAAAGATGCCTATGTGCCGGAAGAAGACGGTGAACAGCTGTGGCAACTGGCGAAGAAGCATGACAAGTTTATTGTTGAAGCGGATGGTATCGGCGAGTTGATTCGTCTCGATGGCTCCACTGCCATCGCCATGACGTATTATCGCAACAATATTATGCATATGGTGATTGTTCCAGCATTATTAGCGGCCTTTGCGCTTGGTCATAAACGCTTCACTGCTGAAGCTGCGGGCAAGTTATTAACCGAGTTACATCCATTGCTACAAAACGAATTGTTTATTAGCCATAACGCGGACGACATGACATTTTGGGTCAATGCGTTACTTGAGCAATATGTGCAATGTGGGTTGTTAACTGAGGCTGGCGAGGGTGTTTATGCGGTCGCCAAACGTGACTCACGCGCGTATTCACAGTTAGTGTTGTTGGCGCGTAGTTCAAGTGAAACGGCACAACGCTATGCCATTGTGTTGGAATTACTCCAGCAAGCACAACCGATTTCGCGCAGCGATCTAGAGCACCATTCAGTACAGCTCGCTGAGCGGTTGAGCTCGATTCATGGGGTGAATGCGCCGGAGTTCTTCGATAAAAAAGTACTCAGCACACTCATTGGTACGCTGAAATCCGAAGGTTATTTTAGTGTGATTGATTCTGGTGAAATGATGGCTGACCAGCGCGTCGGCGAGCTCAGCGACGCCGTTGATTTGTTGCTTGAACCTGCGGTTCTACAAACCATTCGTCAATCAGTGCAACAGTTGGTGAAGGCTGAACGTTAATCCGCTCGGCCTTAAACCTATTAAAACCAATAATGCGCAGCAACAGCGAGAGTTAATACCCAACCCACGTTGTTGTTGTGCAAAAATGCTTGAAAGCAACGCCCAGGCTCACGATACCAAATCAGGTAGTGTTGCCAGATAAATAGTAAGACAATCACGGCTAAGCCGGCCCAGTAAACCCAGCCAAACAACAATAAGTAACCCAGCCATCCAAGCAGTGCCAGCGTGATGAGTTGCAGCACAGCAATAGCAAACTTGTCGTGCCCACCAAACAAAATCGCAGTCGATTTCACGCCAATTTTAAGATCATCAGCACGGTCAGCCATCGCGTACTCAGTGTCGTATGCCACAGTCCAAGCGATATTGGCAACAAACAGTATCCAAGCAATCAGTGGCAGCCCTTGGTCTAACGCGGTAAATGGCATTAAGACCCCAAAGCTAAAAGCGATACCTAACACCACTTGAGGTAACTGGGTAAAGCGTTTGCAAAACGGATATAAAGTGGCGACGCCTGCAGCGGCAAAACTCATCAAAATAGTGGCCTGGTTAAATTGCAGAACAATCACAAATGCAATCAGTATCAGCAGACCAAATAGAGCAAGTGCATGCCACGGTTTAAGCTCGCCGGTGGCGAGTGGACGTAATTTCGTGCGGCTCACATGACCGTCTATATTGCGATCCGCGTAATCGTTGATCACACAACCGGCGGAGCGCATCACGAACACACCTAACATAAATAGTACTACGGTGCGTAGCGGTGGATTGCCGTCACCAGCAATTAGTAGCGCAACGAGTGTCGGCCAGCCGAGCAACAGGCTACCAATCGGGCGATCGGCGCGCATCAAACGCCAGCATGCACTAATAAACTGACCAGCTTTGATCATGACTGTATGTCCTCATTTGCGAGCTTGGCGGGAATCGACTCGCCAATAAAAACCTCAGCAACTAAAACCTTTTGTCCGGCAGCTTTAAAACAACTGCGGCGTCCCCAGAGTTGTTGCGCCGGATAACCTAACTGTTGGTTCAACCGGCCAATCGGTGAGTCTGGGGAAAACTTGGCAACTTCGATGGCGCCACGTTCTAAGTCGGGCTGCGCAAATAAATGCGCACCCAATGGGTTATTGCCAAGCTGACCGAGTTGTAATGCTTGTTCATCTAGTGCGCGTTGCGGAAATACACTGCGAGCAAATACCCAGGGCTTGCCATCACAGCAAAGTAAGACTTCGCGTATGGCAGCATGTTCATCATCACCGAGCCACCGTGCTTCGTCGCTGCGAATGGTGCCAGGTTGCTGGCCTATCACGCGTACTTCAAAGTTTGCGCAATGCTGCTTCAGTTTTGCGGTGAGCGAGTTGGGGTCAAGTAGCCAAGCTTGAAGCGCAGCGCTTTCGGGCAATGTCGCCGAGTTTGCTAACAGCCAATCAGCTTTTTGATGATGACGAATAATTGGAAAATCAAATTCGGTTTCCACAACAACATCCATGAATGTTACTTCTGACCGTAAATAGTTAAGGCGCGGATACCGGCGCCGACTAACAGGCCAGCAATCAAGCCAGCGGTGTGCGCGGTGTTGGCAATGTTCACCCACAATAGGCCGGTGTAGCCAATTACCAGCCACACTAACATGAAGATAATCAGGCCATTGGGCAAAAATAACGGGTGTCTTGGATTCTTCCATCCAACGACCGTTGCAATACCAAACAAGCCATACACCACACCCGAGAGACCACCAAAATAAGGGCCGCTTTCAATAAATTGCGAGGTGTTTGAGGCAAGGGCGCAAAACAGGAACGCTAGAATCAGCCATTTACTGCCGTAATAACGCTCAAAGCGGCCGCCAAGATACCACCACCAAAACACATTAAAAACAATATGCAAGACACTAAAGTGCAATAAGGCTGGGGTGAAAAAGCGCCACGGTTGTGTCCATGGCATGGCTTCATAACTATCTGGATTAAATAGAAACGCTCCAAGAATCGGTTCTGCCAACGGCGTGAGTAACCCGATAAAGGTTAAGATAACCACTGCGGCATAGCCGGTAGTAAACCATCCGGCCTGTTGCAGCAACTGCTGAAAAAAGCTTGGCGGTGCCTCTGTATTTGCGTGCTCTTGAATATCCTCGAGCACTTCCGCTACCGCTTCTTGTGGATTTTCTTTGAATGCTTGAATTAGTGCTTTCGCGTGCGCATGATAACTGGATACCGTTAACCATAGCTCTAATTCATCGCCATGTTCACTGACCGTTACCGGAACGTTATGGCGTTGCAAGTAGGCGTACAACATAGCCATTTCGTCGGCATTGCGCGTGGTCAGTAATTTTTTCATTTAACTACGCTCCACCGCCTCAGGAAACGCTTGAGCCCAAGCGGTCATGCCACCATCGAGGCTACTAACGGACTCGACTCCCTGGTGGGCGAGATATTGTGCCGCACCTTGGCTACTGTTGCCGTGATAGCAGACGACCACCACCTGGTCATGGTCGTCTAAATCGTCAAGAAACTGCTGAACATTGGCGTCAGTTAAACGCATCGAACCAGGAATATGCGCTGCAGCATATGAGCGCTCATCGCGGATATCCACAAACCGCGCCGTTTTGGAATTCCATAATTCATGCGCTGTTAGCGTGTTAATACGTTTAAAATCTGCCATGTTCTAATCCTTGATTGAGTGCCTTAGCTCCAGTCTAAAACAACTTTCCCAGACTGACCTGACGTCATGATATCAAACCCTTTCTGGAAATCGTCCACTGGCATACTGTGCGTCAAAATGGGTGAGAGGTCGAGCCCCGATTGTAGCAAGCTGGCCATTTTGTACCAGGTTTCAAACATTTCGCGACCATAAATACCTTTGATCACCAACCCTTTGAAAATTACTTGGTTCCAATCAATGGCAACGCTGGTTGGCGGGATACCAAGCATGGCAATCTTGCCGCCATGATTCATGGTCTCAAGCATTTGCGCAAACGCTGAAGGAACCCCAGACATTTCAAGACCAACATCGAAGCCTTCTTTCATGCCGAGCTCATTCATCACGTCTTTGAGCTTTTCTTTACTCACATCAACCGCTCGGGTAGCGCCCATTTTCTTGGCGAGGTCGAGACGGTATTCGTTTACATCGGTAATCACAACGTGGCGCGCGCCAACGTGACGAGCCACGGCTGCGGCCATAATTCCAATTGGACCAGCACCGGTTATTAACACGTCTTCACCGACTAAATCGAAAGCAAGTGCGGTATGTACGGCATTACCGAACGGATCAAAGATTGCAGCTAAATCATCGCTAATATCATCCGGCAATTTGAATGCGTTCTCGGCAGGAATCACTAAGTACTCGGCAAACGCGCCAGGGCGATTTACACCTACACCGACGGTGTTGCGACACAAGTGACGGCGTCCAGCACGGCAGTTGCGGCAGTGACCACACGTGATATGGCCTTCGCCCGAAACCCGGTCACCTTTGTTGAAGCCGCGAACGCCTTCACCCATGGCCTCAACCACGCCAACATATTCATGGCCGACAACCATCGGTACCGGAATCGTTTTTTGTGACCATTCGTCCCACTTATAGATGTGTACGTCGGTGCCACAAATGGCGGTTTTCTTAATGCGGATAAGCAAATCGTTGTAGCCGTATTCCGGCTTCTCAACGTCGGTCATCCAAATACCAGGTTCAGCGTGCAATTTCGCCAATGCTTTCATAAATCGTTCCCTTCAGCCTTTTAAAAAGACGATTAAATAATGCCGAGATCTTTACCAATGCGCGTGAATGCGTCAATGGCACGATCGAGTTGCTCACGAGTGTGCGCTGCAGACATTTGCGTACGGATACGCGCTTTGCCACGCGGCACTACTGGGAATGAAAAACCAACCACATAAATGCCTTCTTTCAACATGCGATCAGCCATTTCTGAAGCCAAGCGGGCATCACCAATCATTACTGGAATAATGGCGTGGTCAGCACCACTCAAAGTGAACCCAGCTTTGGTCATTTCGCTGCGGAAGTAGTTAGCGTTATCCCAAAGTTTTTGACGAAGATCATGGCCGTTTTCCAACATTTCAAGTACGCGAATCGACGCTTGTACAATGGCTGGGGCAACTGAGTTTGAGAATAGGTATGGGCGTGAACGCTGACGTAACCAATCAATCACTGGTTTTTTACCAGAGGTATAACCGCCTGATGCGCCACCTAGTGCCTTACCTAAAGTACCGGTAATGATATCGACGCGACCTAATACGTTGCAGTACTCGTGTGTACCTTTACCGTTTTCGCCCAAGAAACCAGTCGCGTGACAATCATCCATCATCACCAGAGCGCCGTATTCGTCTGCTAAATCGCAAATACCGTTTAAGTTCGCAATCACACCATCCATTGAGAACACACCGTCGGTCGCCACCAAAATATTACGTGCGCCGTCGGCTTTCGCTTGTTTGAGTTGCGCTTCTAAGTCTGCCATGTCGTTATTTTTGTAACGGTAACGCTTGGCTTTGCTTAAGCGAATGCCATCGATAATCGAGGCATGGTTAAGCTCGTCACTGATAATCGCGTCTTCAGGGCCCATTAATGTTTCAAAAAGGCCACCGTTGGCATCAAAACATGACGAGTACAAAATGGTATCTTCAGTACCTAAAAAGTTACTGAGTTTCGCTTCTAGAGTTTTATGAATATCTTGTGTACCACAAATGAAACGGACCGATGCCGTACCAAAACCATGTTCATCCAAGCCTTGCTTCGCAGCTTTAATCAGCTCAGCATTATTGGCTAAACCGAGGTAGTTATTCGCACAAAAGTTTAATACGGACTCGCCGTCACCCACTTCAATTTCAGCGTCTTGGTCGCCAAGAATAATGCGTTCGTTTTTGTATAAACCTTCGTTTTTCAGCTCTTCGAGTTGCGTTTCAAGCTGTTGATAAAAATCTTGCTTCATGTAATTCTCCGTGCTTTAGACCTGACGGGTGAACTTAAGTCTGTTTACTTAAGCTGTTACGATAAGCATAGTTTACCTGATCAGCAGGGGGCTGCGCATCCTCATTTCATCAGCTGGAGAAATTTCATGCATAAACGCGCCATTTATCCTGGGACCTTTGATCCGATTACGAATGGTCATGCTGACTTAATTGAACGAGCCGCAAACTTGTTTAGTGAAATTATTGTCGGTGTTGCGAATAGTCCCAGCAAAAAGCCGATGTTTACGCTTGAAGAGCGCGTTGAGCTTGTGCGTCAAGTGACAGCCGAGTTACCGAATGTTACCGTGGTTGGCTTTAGTGGTTTATTGGTGGATTTTGCCAAAGAGCAGGGCGCGACAGTACTGATTCGCGGTTTACGTGCGGTGTCGGATTTCGAATATGAGTTTCAGCTGGCAAATATGAATCGACGCTTGTTTCCAGGCTTAGAAAGTGTGTTTTTAACACCGGCTGAAGAAAATTCATTTATTTCATCCACGCTGGTTAAAGAAGTGGCAATTCACCACGGTGATGTGCGCCAGTTTACTGACGCGCGTGTAGCCGAGGCTTTAGAAAATAAGATCAAAGCGCGCAAGTAAGTGCTTGCTTACAGCGCGACATCGACAAATACCCAAGCCAATAACAGTGGGCAGATAAAACGTAAATGCCAGAACAATAAGCGGTAGCGCCATGACGTTGCCGCTAACTCGCGAACTCGGTTGCTACGCTGCCAAAACCATCCCAATACAATAAAGTAAAACAGCCCCGATAACGGTAATTGGAATTGTGTGACATAGGTCACCACCCAATTAAAGAGCGGTTCAAACCAAATCACCAAAGCACAGCCAATTAGCGCAATAATCGCTGCAATAATACGCGCGGCTTGGCGACGATTCAGCGGATGCGTTTCTATCGCATACGCAATGGGGACTTCGGCGGTCGCAATCGTTGAAGTGAGTGCCGCAATGCTCAACAGCGCAAAAAAGCCGAATCCTAACCAAGCGCCGGCATAGCCTAATTGCGTGAACAAATCAGGAAGCACTTGAAAGATCAGCCGACCTTCGCCGATCAGCTGCTCGCCCTCGGTGACGCTTAAGCCTTGTGCCATAGCCACGTAGAGTGCAGGGATTATTAATAGACCAGCCAAGAACGCGACTAATGTATCGAGCGCAGCGACACTCCAAGTCAGACGGCCAATACGGGTGCCTTTTTGCAAGTAACTCCCATAAATCATCATGCCGCCCAAGCCGATGGACAAGCTAAAAAACGCCTGACCCATGGCAGACACTAACAGGTCGGCATTCCACATCGCTGCAAAATCGGGAATTAAATAAGCTCTGAAGCCATCGGCTGAGCCAGGTAAGGTGCTCATGAAACCAATCAAGCCAATTAATAGCAACACCAGTAACGGCATGAGGCGGCGTGACCAACGCTCAATACCTTGCTGGACGCCATTGATGACGATACCAAAGGTAAGTGCGACAAAAACTAAGAGCAAAATGATATCGCGCAGCATCGAAGCATCAGCAAAAAACGGCGTTAACTCGGTTAATTGCAGAGCAGTGAGTAAAAAGGTGAAACCTTCGGCAAGCATCCAAGCGGCGACTAAATGGTAGAAACTCAGCATTAAAATCGCGCCGATAACGTTCAAATAACCCATTGTTTTACCGCTGATTGCGGTGATAGGGCGTGCCGTGGTACTCAATGTGCTGAGTGCTTTTACAGGGTTCGCTTGCGCGGCATGGCCTAGGCTTAACTCGGTATATAACGCCGGTACCGCAAGTATCACAACAACCAGTAGATAGACGAGTAGAAATGCAGCGCCGCCGTGATTTGCAACTTGGCTGGGGAAGCCCCAAATATTGCCAAGACCAATAGCAGAGCCTGCTGCAGCGAGAACGAAGCCTATCCGTGTGTGAAAACTATCGCGCATATTTTAACCATAACTTTTGCGGTAAAAGGCGCCATTCTAGCCTTAAAATGGCGACAAAGACTATCATTTTTGCGTGTTTGAGGTTAGAATCGCGCCCCAAGTTTACTTTTCAAATTTTTGCTCAAACCAGACCCGCAGGAGTCCGTCACATGACTGATCTGGATTTAGGCCATTACGGCATCACAGACGTCACTGAAATTGTCCATAACCCTTCTTACGAGCAGTTGTTCGAAGAAGAAACACGCACCGACCTTCAAGGTTTCGAGAAAGGTGTTGTCACCGATCTTGGCGCTGTTGCCGTCGATACGGGTATTTTCACTGGTCGCTCGCCAAAGGACAAATACATTGTACGTGATGACACCACCAAAGATACATTGTGGTGGGCGGATCAAGGTAAGAACGATAACAAAGCAATTACCCCTGAAATTTGGGCTGATTTAAAAGAAACGGTAACGGGTCAACTATCTGGCAAGCGTTTGTTTGTTGTTGATACCTACTGTGGCGCAAACGAAGATACGCGTTTGGCCGTTCGATTTATTACCGAAGTGGCATGGCAAGCCCACTTCGTGAAGAACATGTTTATTCGTCCATCAGCGGAAGAACTAGAAAACTTCACCCCTGATTTTGTGGTTATGAATGGTGCAAAATGCATCAACCACAAATGGCAAGAACACGGTCTTAACTCTGAAAACTTCGTTGCCTTTAACTTAACTGAGCGTATTCAGTTAATCGGCGGTACTTGGTACGGCGGCGAAATGAAGAAAGGTATGTTCTCAATCATGAACTATTACCTGCCACTTCAGGGTATTGCTTCAATGCACTGTTCTGCGAACGTTGGTGAAGATGGCGACGTCGCTATTTTCTTCGGTCTTTCGGGAACCGGTAAAACAACCTTATCAACCGATCCAAAGCGTCAGCTTATCGGCGATGACGAACATGGTTGGGACGACGATGGCGTCTTTAACTTCGAGGGCGGTTGTTATGCGAAAACTATCAACTTGTCAGCTGAAGCCGAGCCAGATATCTACAACGCAATTCGCCGTGACGCCTTGTTAGAAAACGTGACCGTTCGCGAAGACAGTAGCGTTGATTTTGATGACAATTCAAAAACTGAAAATACCCGTGTGTCGTACCCGATTTATCACATCGATAACATCGTGAAGCCAGTGTCGAAAGCCGGTCATGCGCAAAAAGTTATTTTCCTAACAGCGGATGCGTTTGGTGTATTACCACCTGTTTCTAAGCTGACGAAAGAGCAAACTGAATACTATTTCTTGTCCGGCTTTACCGCTAAGCTAGCGGGTACAGAGCGCGGTATTACTGAGCCAACGCCAACCTTCTCGAGCTGTTTCGGCGCGGCATTCTTAACGCTGCACCCAACGCAGTACGCTGAAGTATTGGTGAAGCGTATGGAAGCATCTGGTGCGGAAGCCTACTTGGTGAATACCGGTTGGAACGGCACGGGCAAACGTATTTCAATTCAAGCGACGCGCGCTATCATTGATTCGATTCTAGACGGCAGCATTGAAGATGCGGAATTTGTACAGTTGCCATACTTTAATCTAGCAATGCCAACAGCACTTGAAGGCGTTCAAGAGCAACACATCCTTGACCCGCGTAACACCTACGAAGATAAGGGTGACTGGGATGTGAAAGCTAAAGACTTGGCGCAGCGTTTTGTTGCGAACTTTGAAAAGTTCACTGACAACGCAGAAGGTAAAGCTCTCGTTGCTGCAGGCCCTCAGTTGTAGCAATAAGCTTTCGCATAAATAAAAGAGGCAGCTGACGCTGCCTTTTTTATTGTTTGTTCTAAACAATTGAGGCTAATGCACTGCGGCTCGAGCCGCTTTACCTAAGCGAGTACAATTGCGTCCGTCATGCTTTGCCTGATAAAGCCCGTTATCGGCACGCTGAACAATCGAAATGATGGTGTCTTCATCGAGACAATCGGTACAACCAATACTGACGGTTAAGTGAAGCTTTTGTTCGGTGAAACGATGCTCAGCTACCGCAATACGGATTTTTTCCGCTAATTCAACAGCACCTTCTTCATCGGTATTTGGCGCAATAACTAAAAACTCTTCACCACCCCAGCGCCCGAGGATATCGCTGGCTCTGATCTGAGCAGATAAAACTTGGCTGAGCTCTTTAAGTACTTGATCGCCAACAAGGTGTCCATAGTTGTCGTTAAGTGTTTTGAAATGATCGGTATCAAGAATCAGTACAGCAAGCTCATGCTGATAACGATGCGCACGCTCTAGCTCTTGTTCGAGCACATCATCTAAGTGCGAGCGGTTTTTCAATTGTGTCAGCGTGTCGGTTCTTGCGAGCACTTCAAGCTCACGATTGCGCTTTGCTAGAAAATTAAAAGCTTCTTCGCGTGACTTTTCATAATGGCGCGAGATGGTGAGCACTGCGACTAACGCCAGCGCAATATTAAACACGGCTGGTAGATTAATTGCGTAACTTGGCCACTGTGGAGAAAACCAGATGATAAACGCCACTAAAGCGGCAAGGAAGCCTCCGCTGACATAAAGCCCTAAACGTAAACCAAGTAAGAAAAACGCAAGCAAGGGCACCATGCTAAACCAAATAAATGAATAGTTGCGGCCGTGCGCTAAAACGAAATACATTCCGAGAAAGATGACAATAATGCCAATTAGCAGACGAGCGCTGCGCTCAATATTCAGGTGCTTGCGAAGATCAATTTGTAACGCCAAGATACCGCCGAAAAGTATTGCATCGGCGGCGGCCATCAGCAGATAGTCAAACAGAAAAATATTCAGAAAAAAGAATATGCCGGTATAAAGTTGCAGAATAAATTGAATATTCTGCATTAACTTCACTCGCCAGTAGCGCAGGTCTTCTGGCTGAAAAGGGTGGGGGATAACCCACCACCCTTTGTTAAATAGTCGCTTAAGACCTGCCATGAATACCCCTACTTCAGTTTTTCAGCATGTGGCAGTTCATGTGCTGGCGCTTCTTTATTACCTTCAACCAAGAAGTGCTGCATCCAACGCATTAAACGCATAGCATAGTCCAGTTGCGCCGCAACACGGCGGTTACCGTGACCTTCGCCGGGGTATAGGACTAAGCGTACCGGAACATTTCCGTGAGTTTTCAAGTAACGATAAAGCTCCATCGACTGGCTTGGATGTACACGGGTGTCTTCTTTACCGTGCATAATCAAGATAGGCGTACGTGCTTTTTCAGCGTGATAAATCGGGCTGCGCTCTAAGTACCACTGCCATTTTTCCCATGGGTAACTGCGCGCGTGAACGGCATGCATTTCTTTGGCGATATCGGTCGTACCAAACTTAGAAATGTTATCGCTGATACCAACGAACATGACGCTTGCGGCAAAGTGCTCGGTAAGTGCCGTGGCACCCCATGCCGACGCAAAACCACCATAAGAACCGCCGGTGATACCCACTTTCTTCGCATCAACTAAGCCCATTTTGACTAAGTGATCTTTACCGTCAACTAAGTCGTCAAACTCTTTGCCAGCATAATCATTTTGACCAAGCTTCGAGAATTCAACACCGCGTCCGGTACTGCCTCGATAGTTCGGGAAAAATAACGCATAGCCTTGCTGGGCGGCATATTTTACTGGGCTACCGTAACGATCCAGCCAACCATTACTGTAGTGCGCTTCCGGGCCACCATGCACAACCATGATCAGTGGATAGCGCTGACCTTCTTGATAATCGGTTGGGTACACAACAATACCTTCAAGATCTAAGCCGTCACGCGCCTTGTAACTTACTGTTTCTTGGCGCGGCATGGTGATGTCGGCTAACCAAGGGTTGGAGTCGGTGAGGCGTTCAATACGTTGACCACTAATGCGGAACAATTCAGTTGGGTGTGCGGCGCTATGCGCTCGAACAAGAACATCTTCGTGACCCGGCGTAACCTCAATATCAACCGCAACAAGCTTGCTGGGTTCCATTAAAATACGTGTCTCGAGCCATTGCATGGTCAGCGCTTGCACTTCACTTTGCGTGCCGCGGTGGCCTAACCAAACCAATTCGTCGTTTCGACGCCAAGCGATGTCTTGCACATGCCCTTGATAATCCGGCAGGACCTCTTTGCGTTCATTCTGCTTGCTGGTGTCGTATACGTATAAACGGCCATCAGCTGGATCATTATAATCAGCCGCACCAATCACCGCTAAGTAGCGACCGTCAGGCGAAAATTCTGCTTTGCCGAGTTTCCCAACCGACTCAAATGCACTGACTTGCTTACCTGAAAAATCAAGTAGCTGATATTGGCTACTCATATAATTGTCATCAACTAGGGCAGTTGGTGCGACACGAACTAACAATTGTTCATGACCCGGACGAAACGCAACAGACAGGACTTGCTGTGAGTTTGTCAGCTGTACTGGCTTGGCATTTTCGGTTTGCGTGTCATAAAGCCACAAATGCGTGAACTCATGCTCTTCTTCATAAACTTCAGCTTTGAAACCTTTTTTTGCGAGCTTGGCTTTCGTGTCATCAGCTTTGCTGCGGGCGCGAAAGGCAATGTAGCGTCCATCAGCGCTGATCGCGTAGCTACTGATGGCGGCATCATGACTAAGTGCAAGCTGCGCTTCGCCACCTGTGGTTGCCATTTTATAAAGGCTCGTATGCTTCACATCATCGCGTTTTGCTAAGAAGTAAATTGTTTGCCCATTGAAGCTCACTGCGCCGAGACTTTCTTTACCGGTAATAAAGGGCACGCTCACAGAGTTACCGCGCACGGTATAAAGTTCAATGTAAGAACTGCCGTCGTCATCAACGTATGGTTGGCGTGGTACCACTCGAGTGAAGGCCGCTAATTGTCCATCAGCGGCAAGAGCCGCACTATTTATTGATTTAACGGTAATGGTTTCTTCTAACGTAATATCTCGTGCATAGGTAGAAAATGACATTACCGCAGCGACTAATACAAGACTAATGCTGCGCAGCATGATGTACTCCTCGTTGCTTTGTTGTTCACTGATTATTCATAATTATTTAGCAATCTTACCAGCAAAATTATTGACTTCCCACGAAATAACGCCAATCTGTTAACAACATTTTAAGGTTTTGGAAAGTACATGGTTGACCAATTACTTATCGGCGCAATTATTATTGGTGCCCTGGTTCTGTTTGTCTGGGACCGCTGGCGCTATGACCTGGTGGCAATGTTTGCCCTATTAGTGGCGGCCGCCCTAGGGTTGGTGCCAACCAATGAAGTGTTTGCAGGGTTCGGTAATGCGGCTGTTATCACCGTGGCTGCAGTATTGGTCATTAGTCATGCAATGTGGCGATCGGGCGTGGTCGATGCATTAGCTTCTTTAATGAAGCGAGTGGGTGATACAGCCTGGATTCAAATGCTTGCGCTCACCAGCATTACCGCATTTTGCTCTGCGTTCATCAGTAATACCGGTACCATGGCCATCATGATTCCAGTTGCGCTGCAGTTATCGCGAAGCGGGTTAGGTCATGCTTCAAAGGTATTGATGCCAATGGCATTCGGTTCATTGTTGGGCGGTACGGTGACCATGATTGGTACGCCATCCAACATTATTGTGGCGGATATTCGCCGTGAATCGATTGGTGCAAGCTTCGGTATATTTGATTTTACTGCTGTTGGCGTTTCACTCACAGTTATCGGTTTAGGTTTCATGTGGCTGACTAGCAAATGGTTAGTACCGAAGACAAATAGCCGTGATAGTGCTAATTCGCCTTACGATATGAGCTCATACATGACAGAACTGTGGGTACCTCAGAGTGCAAGCTATGTTGGTCAAACGCTGTACGAGCTGGAAAGCCGCATAAAAGAAAACTTTGCGGTCGTGGCTATCAAACAAGATAAAACGGTGATGACTGCGCCGCCGCGCTATTACCGTATTAAAGCCGAAGACGTGCTGATTGTAGAAGCTGATACCGATACATTGCAGCAGATTATCGACGCGACGGGCTTTGAATTAAATGCAGAAGAAGAACTTGCGGATCGATTTTTGATTTCCGATGAAGTACAGGTCGTTGAGGGCGTTGTGGGTCCGGATTCACGCCTGGTGGGGCGTTCTGCCGCTGATTTACGCCTGCGTCATCGGTTTGGCGTGAACGTGTTAGCCGTTGCGCGTCAAGGGCAGCCGGTTAAGCCAAATCTGGCAAATATACGCTTCAAACCAGGCGATGTTTTATTGTTGCAAGGCGACGCTGAAATTCTCACCGATGTGTTTCGTCGTTTTGGTTGTTTCCCGTTGGCACAGCGCAGTATGCGTATTGGTGCCGGTAAAAAACTATTCACACCACTGGCGATATTCGCTACCGCAATTATGCTCAGTGCGCTGGGAGTTCTCTCCGTGCCAGTTGCGTTCACTGCCGCTGCTGGCGCAATGGTACTTGCGAATATCATTCCGCTGCGCGAGTTGTATGAAAACGTCGATTGGCCGATCGTGGTGTTGCTCGGGGCGACCATTCCGTTAGGTGGTGCGCTTGAACGCAGCGGTGCGGCGCATACGTTGGCAGATTGGGCACTTATGGTGAGTAGTGATGCTCCGGCAGCCGTGGCGCTGACAATTTTATTGGTGGTCACGCTCGCGTTATCTAACATCATCAATAATGCGGCTGCGGCGGTATTAATGGCGCCCATCGCCTTAAATATGGCAACCGGCCTCGACGTTTCCGTTGACCCGTTTTTGATGGTAGTTGCGATTGGTGCGGCGTTACCATTTATTACGCCAATTGGTCATCAATCAAATATTTTGGTGATGGGGCCGGGGGGGTATGCGTTTGGTGATTACTGGAAACTCGGTTTACCGTTAACCATTGTGTTGTGCGTTGCTACAGTGCCGCTGATTCTCTGGTTTTGGCCACTTGCCGCGTAGCCTCAGCACCGCGCGCAACCACGCGCAATTGCGCAATCGTTTGCTCGGTTAAGCGCTGGCGCTCTTTGGCGTCAGCATCAAGTGCATCGGCTCCAGCACTGAATACAATGCGAACAATCGCATCCGCTTGCAACTCGGCTAATTCACGGTCGAATTGTTGCTCATCAACTAAATAATCGACTAATTCGGCCGTGAAGTGTTCAACTTCGCGGGTTACTGCCAAGCGGAAATCACGTGAATTGCCGGATTTTTCCTGCAATAACAGACGAAAAATAGCGGTGTTGTTGATCACAAACTCCATAAACGTCGTCACCGACGCGCGGATAATCGAGCCACCTTTAGCAATTTGTTGGCGTGATTGACGTAATAATTGCCGCAGTGTCAGGCCGCCTTCGTCAACCAAGGTCAGCCCAAGCTCTTCCATGTTTTGAAAGTGACGGTAAAACGAAGTCGGTGCAATACCTGCCTCGCGCGCAACTTCCCGTAAACTCAAACTCGCATATCCGTGTTCAGCGCTGAGCTGATTCATCGCCGCTTGAATAAGGGCTCGACGGGTTTTTTCTTTTTGGGCTGCGCGAACACCGGCCATAGCATGGAACTCTCGTTAATTTTAGTCGTCGAACAGATTATGTCAGTGAACGCGTGTTCACGCAATTCAACGTTTTTCGACCGAATTTACTTGCACTGAATATAAAGCATAGGTAAATTGAGCGAACACGTGTTCACTGAATGCGCGAGTTTTTCTTTTTAGTAATTAAGTTGGTTCATATATGTCGTCACATCCTGGTTCAGCAACTGCTGAAAAACCTCCCATCATTTGGCTTAACTTCAGTGTTTTTGCCATTACTTTTTTAGTCGCCGCAATTGGTGTGCCATGGTATGGCTTAACGCACGGTTTTTCGGCTGGGCTGATTGCTGGATTGATCGGTACCATCGTGTTCGCTGGTATTTCGATCACGGCTGGCTATCACCGGTTATGGGCGCATCGCACATACGATGCGCACTGGTCATTGCGAATCCTTTTCGCTTTAGGTGGTGCTTTAGCGGTGCAAAACAGTGCTTTGCACTGGTCGTCTGATCATCGTGAACACCACAAACATGTGGACGATAACGACAAAGACCCTTATTCAGCGAAGCGCGGTTTTTGGTACTCGCACATCGGTTGGATGCTGCGTGAATATCAAGCATCGCGTTATAGCAACTACGACAACGTCAAAGATCTGCAGAAAGATCCGATTGTGATGTGGCAGCATCGCCACTACCTGTTGCTGACCATTTTGACTTCAGTTGGCTGGCCGATCGCTTTGGGCTTGATGCTCGGTGATGTGTGGGGTGCAGTCATTTTAGTCGGCTTCGCGCGTTTGGTGATTAACCATCACACCACGTTCTTTATCAACTCACTGGCACATATTTGGGGTAAGCAAACTTACACCGATCGCAATACGGCGCGTGATAATGGTGTATTAGCCTTATTAACCTTTGGTGAGGGCTATCACAATTACCATCATATTTTCTCTGCGGATTACCGCAACGGGATTCGTTGGTGGCATTTTGATCCAACGAAATGGTTGATTCGTGCGTGCTCATGGGTTGGATTAACCTCGAACCTAAAGCGGACAAATGGCTATCAGGTTGAGAAAGCGCGACTCGAGATGCAGTTTAAGAAAGCCAAAGAAAAAGCTCAGATTTCTTGTGAAACGACAATGGCAAAACTACACGATGAATTTGATCTCATGGTCGTAAAACTGCGTGATTACTACCAAGTGCGCAAGCAATTACTTGATACAAAAGCGAAAGCAATGGTTGATGGGATGCATGTACCAACGCTTGCGGAATTGCAGGCTAAAGCTGAAATCATGCGCGTGGCATTCCAAACGCACAAACAAGAATTTCAAGAGTTACTGCAGCGCACGATGCGAGCGCCGCAAACCGTTTAAAAGTATAACGGAAATAAAAAACCGACCTCAGTGAAGTGACCCCCAGTAATTGGAATGTCCAACTTTATGGGGTCACTTCACTGAGGTCGGTTTTTTTTCGAGCTAGAAGCCGCTATTTTTTCGCTTTTGCAAAGGCCTCGGCAAATGCAGAACCCATCGCTGAATTGGCACTAGACTGCGCAGCCGGTTGTGGTCGTGATTGACCGCCAGCATTGCGCGGCTTGTGCGTTGGCGATTTAGTTGAACTCGCTTTCGCTTGGTTTGGCGCTGCAGGTGTTGGCTCATCGCTAAGGCGCATAGTGAGGCTAATGCGTTTGCGTGGCACGTCGACTTCCAACACTTTTACTTTGACAATATCGCCGGCTTTGACGATTTCACGCGGATCACTGACAAATTTATCTGATAGCGCCGACACATGCACTAAGCCATCTTGGTGCACGCCGATATCGACAAAAGCGCCAAAAGCGGCAACGTTACTAACCACACCTTCAAGCGTCATGCCCGGTTTCAGATCTTTGATATCATCCACGCCTTCTTTAAAGCTCGCGGTTTTAAACTCTGGGCGAGGGTCACGACCGGGTTTATCGAGCTCGCGCAAAATATCTTGCACGGTTGGTAAGCCAAATTTGTCGTCGATATAATCCTTTGCATTGAGCTGCTTCAAAAAGCTGCTTTCACCGATAATATCGCTGACTTGTTTTTGGTTTTGCGCGGCAATACGTTCAACGACGGGATACGCTTCAGGATGCACAGCCGAGCTATCGAGCGGTTGTTCACCGTTCATGATGCGTAAGAAGCCTGCCGCCTGTTCAAACGATTTCGGCCCCATACGGGCAACTTTGAGCAATTGCTGGCGGGTTGCAAAGCGTCCGTTGCTATCGCGATGAGCAACAATATTTTGTGCTAAGGTTTTGGTCAAACCTGCAACGCGAGCGAGTAATGCAACGGATGCTGTATTTAAATCGACGCCGACTGCGTTGACACAATCCTCGACAACGGCATCAAGACTTTGCGCAAGCTGAGCTTGGCTGACGTCGTGTTGATATTGGCCAACACCTATTGATTTCGGCTCAATTTTCACGAGTTCGGCAAGAGGGTCTTGTAAACGTCGAGCTATTGAAACTGCCCCACGCAATGACACATCAAGTTCAGGGAATTCTTGTGCGGCAAGTTCTGAAGCCGAGTAAACCGATGCACCAGCTTCGTTCACAATCACTTTATTGGCTTTAATTTCTGGATTGGCTTTGAGCATTTCGCCAACTAATTTGTCGGTTTCGCGAGAGTAGGTGCCGTTGCCAATCGAAATAAGTTCAACTTTATGCTGCTTACACATGCCGGCTAGCGTGCGCATCGCTTTATCCACTTGGTTTTGTGGTTGGAACGGGAATACCGTATTGGTACCAAGTACCTTGCCGGTGCTATCCACGACAGCAACTTTAATCCCCGTGCGTACACCGGGATCAAGCCCCATAGTGACTTTGTCACCGGCAGGCGCGGCCATGAGTAAATCTTTGAGGTTATTGGCAAAAATTTGAATGGCATCGGTCTCGGCGCGCTCACGAACCGAACCAAATAATTCGGTTTCCATGTGCAATAGAATTTTAATGCGCCAGGTCCACTGGACTGTTTGTTGTAGCCAAGCATCGGCGGCACGGCCTTTATCTTGCCAATCGATATGCGCTGCAATCAGTTGCTCGCCGTAGCTACGAGCCTTCGGGTCGTCTTGTTGCGGATCGGGGTTTAACTTCAGTTGCAAGATGCCTTCATTACGACCACGGAATAGGGCTAACGCGCGATGCGAAGGTATCTTCTTCAGTGCTTCACTAAATTCAAAATAATCACGATACTTAGCGCCCTCAGACTCTTTACCCGGCGCTACTGTGCTCGTGATTTCAGCGTTATTCCATAAATAATCACGCACCTTTTTCAATAAGGCTGCGTCTTCGGCAAAACGCTCCATAAGAATAAAACGCGCACCTTCGAGTACGGCTTTTTCGTCGGCAAAGCCAGCTTCGCTATTGAAATATTTCTGCGCTTCAACGTCAGGTGTTAATTGTGGGTCACTAAACAGCGCATCAGCAAGTGGTTCAAGCCCAGCCTCAATGGCAATTTGCCCTTTGGTACGGCGCTTCGGCTTATACGGCAGATATAGGTCTTCAAGTTCGGTTTTCGAATTGGTTTCTTGTATGGCCTGTGCAAGTTCCGCCGTGAGCTTACCTTGCTCTTTTATGCTGCTCAGAATCACCGCTCGGCGTTCTTCAAGTTCGCGCAAGTAGGTCAGGCGTTGTGCTAGATTACGCAACTGCGTGTCATCTAGACCGCCCGTTGCTTCTTTTCGGTAACGCGCAATAAAAGGTACCGTGGCACCGTCATCTAATAGCGCGATAGCAGCTTGCACTTGCTGCGAACCGACCGCTAACTCGTTCGCGATTTGCTGAGTAATCGAGCTCATAACTTCTCTCATGATGTCGTGTATTAATTTAAGAATCGGGCAAGTATATCAGGCTGCTTCTTGCTTGTGTGTGATTCGATGTAGAGAAAGCGTAAATGCACCACTTTTCACACTAGGAACGCGTCAAAATGTAATCGATTTTGGTTACAATCCATGCTTTTGGACCGTTTGGGGTGATGACAGTGAACTCGTCATCGAGTTGCTTACCAAGCGCTGCCCGGGCCATAGGTGCATCAATCGAAATCACATCGTTGCGCTGATAAATCTCATCGGGCCCGGCGATAATGAAAGTGCGTTGCTGGCCATCGTCGTCTTCAACAGTGACGGTTGCGCCGAAGAAGACTTTACCTTCTTGCTGCGGTGAATAATCAACAATTTTGAGCTGTTCTAAGCGCTTGCGCAAAAATCGAATACGCTTGTCGATTTGCCGTAATTTCTGCTTATTGTACTTGTAGTCTGCGTTTTCACTGCGGTCGCCAAGGCTGGCTGCCCACGCGACCTTTTCGGTCGTTTCGCGACGCTCAACGCGCCATAAATGATCAAGTTCTTGTTGCAACTGCAGATAGCCAGAACGGCTAATTAAATTTGTCTTCATGTTGTGGCAATAAGCTCTTAAAAATAGGGTTGAATCAAAAGCTGGAGTTTACGACGAAGCGCAGTGAAATCAAATAGTCGCCTCATGGCACTGAAACCTTTCGTTACAAGCCTTTGTTGGCAAAAGAATTTGCTTCGCATATAGTTCACATAGTAACAGGAATAGTTGCCTACAAGAGCAAAACCTTATGAGCCAAGAAACGTTTAAAATTATTGTCGTGGATGACGACGCGCGTTTGCGTAGCCTGTTAGAGCGGTATTTAACCGAGCAGGGCTTTCATGTGCGAGCCGCGGGTAGTAGTGACCAGATGGATCGTTTATTAGAGCGCGAAAACTTCCATCTGATGGTGCTCGATTTAATGCTACCAGGTGAAGATGGATTATCAATTTGCCGACGTTTACGCCAACAAAATAACGAGATTCCCATTGTGATGCTCACGGCGAAAGGCGATGAGGTGGATCGTATTATCGGGCTTGAGCTTGGCGCCGATGATTATCTAGCCAAACCATTCAATCCACGTGAGCTGTTAGCGCGTGTGCGAGCGGTATTGCGTCGACGCGGGAAAGAAATTCCCGGCGCACCAAGTGCTGAAGATGAAGAAATTCGCTTTGGTGAATTTCGTTTAAACTTAGGCACCCGCGAAATGTTTCGTGGAAATGAGCCTATGCCATTAACCAGCGGCGAGTTCGCGGTATTGAAAGCATTAGTGACGCATCCACGCCAACCTATGTCGCGTGATAAATTAATGAATCAGGCACGCGGCCGTGACTACAGTGCGCTTGAGCGTAGTATTGACGTACAAGTGTCACGCTTGCGCCGTATGCTCGAAGCTGACCCGGCAAGCCCACGTTACATACAAACCGTTTGGGGGTTAGGCTACGTGTTTGTACCGGATGGTAAAGATTCCGGTAAACCGGCCTAGTATGAAGTTTTTCCCGCGCTCTGCATTTGCTCGTACGGTGGCGTTAATCGCCGCCTTGCTTCTCGTCAACCAAGTAGTCTCGTACATCATGATTGGGTTGTACGTGGTCAAGCCGAGTATGCAGCAAATTAGCAGTGTGGTTGCCCGACAAGTGCAAGGAATCATGGCGCTTGATGACTGGTTTAACGAAACCGACATATCGCCCGAGCAACAACAACTATTGGCGTTGAAATATACCGAAGCTACCGGAATTGAAGGGATTAGCGAAGACAAGGCCGTGGATTATGGCCTAGCGCAAACCACCACGTACAACTTTTTATCGGCCCAATTATCCGATTTACTCCAAGCCAACACCGAAGTACGAATCTCGCAAGGCGATGCCTATCGAGTCTGGATCCGCACCGAAGGTCTGCCGGGCTACTGGTTAGTAATTCAACTAGATAGCTTTGATGAAGCCCGCTTCTCGCCGATGTTATTCTATTTGGTCCTCATTGGCGCTTTGAGTGTGTTCGGCGGCATGGTGTTTACCAACTGGCAAAATCGCCCTCTAAAAGCGCTTGAAGCGGCCGCGAAGAAAATTGGTCAGGGCGATTACCCAGATGATTTGCCGGAGCGAGGTTCGAGCGAAATTATTGCGGTAACTCAAGCGTTTAATCAAATGACTCAAGGCGTGAAGCAACTCGAACAAGATCGTGCATTGTTGATGGCCGGGGTGTCGCACGACTTACGCACGCCGCTAACGCGTATTCGTTTAGCCACAGAGATGATGCCGCCAAGTGAAGATTACTTAGCTGAGGGTATTATCAACGATATCGACGATATGAATGCGATTATCGATCAGTTCATTGATTACGTTCGCAGTGATACTTCCGCTGATAACGACCAACAAAACTTAAATTATATCGTTGAAGACGTGGTTGCCCACGTGCCAGATTCTTGGCATAGCAAAATTGAGGTGATTTACAATGAGATGCCAGAGGTGCTCGTACGTGAAGTCTCAATTAAACGCGTCTTGCTCAATCTACTCGAAAACGCGGAGCGCTACGGTCACGAGAAAGTGCTTATCGAGACCGGCTATGACCAACAACGTCATATGGCATGGATAAAAGTGTGTGATGACGGACCGGGAATTCCAGCGAATCAAATTGAATATCTGCTACAGCCATTTACCCAAGCCGATAAGGCTCGTTCCACCAAAGGTTCAGGCCTCGGGCTTGCGATAGTGAAGCGGCTGGTAGAACGTCATCACGGTCGTGTGCTGTTTGGTAGCAGTCAACGGCTCGGCGGACTTTGTGTGCGGGTAGAGATACCCGCACAAACGCCAACTGCGAATTAACCGCGTACGCGGTTTAAGCCATTCAGTGCGGCGACGCGATAAGCTTCCGCCATCGTCGGATAATTAAAGGTTGTGTTGACGAAATACTCAATGGTATTGCCGGCACCTTTTTGTTCCATAATGGCTTGGCCGATGTGAATGATTTCAGCCGCCCGTTCACCGAAGCAATGAATACCCAGTACTTCATTGGTCTCGCGATGAAAAAGAATCTTCAAACTTCCCACCGCCATATTGGAAATTTGCGCCCGCGCTAGGTGTTTAAATTGTGCGCGACCCACTTCATAAGGCACTTTCTGCGCAGTGAGCTCTTCTTCGGTTTTCCCGACCGAGCTAATTTCAGGAATGGTATAAATGCCGGTTGGAATATCACTGATTAAACGTTGATCGCATTCACCGTCAATCATCGCCGTGGCACAAATGCGGCCTTGATCATAGGCTGCGCTCGCTAACGAGGGATAACCAATGATATCGCCGACGGCATAAATATTATCGACCGTCGTTTGATAGTGATTATTCACTTCAAGTTGACCGCGGTAATTCGGCTTTAAATTAACCTTTGCAACGTTGAGCGATTCAATATTGCCCGACCGACCATTTGCAAACAACAAGCAATCCGCGTCTATTCGCTTACCTGACTTGGTATAGAGCGTGACGCCGTCAGCGTGGCCTTCTATACGTTCATACTCTTCGTTATGCCGAATCACGACGCCGCTGTTGCGCAAGTGATAACTCAACGCATCTGAAATTTCGGCATCAAGGAAGCTTAACAGCCGCTCACGCGTGTTGATTAAATCAACTTTGACGCCCAAGCCACGAAAGATACTCGCGTATTCAGAACCAATGACGCCCGCACCGTAAATAATAATGCTACGCGGCTCATGTTCTAAATCGAGTACGGTATCGGAGTCATAAATTCGGGCATGCGAAAAGTCCACATCAGGCGGATGATATGGACGGGAACCGGTTGCAATAACAACTTGTTTGGTCGTAATAAATTCTATAGTGCCATCAGTTTGCGTGATTTTTAACCGGTTTTCATTTTCAAAAGCAGCGGTACCGTGAATCACCGTGACTCCATTGCGCTCGTAAAAGCTACTGCGCAATCGCACTTGTTTGCGGATAACCCCTTGCGCATGTTTCAGAATCTCAGCAAAGGTTAACCCACGTTGAATGCGCTCTGCGGCAAACAATGGATTCGCATTGTATTCAATGAGTCGACTGACAGAATGGCGCAAGGCTTTTGAGGGAATCGTGCCCCAGTGGGTACAGCCACCACCGATTGAGCTGTGCTTTTCAACCATTGCAACTTTACGGCCATTTTTCGCGAGTTGCATGGCGGCACCTTCGCCACCTGGGCCACTGCCTATCACTACCGCGTCAAATTGCAGATCTGCCTGACTCATCAAATGCTCCTTCTGGTTGTACCGCTTGCTTCTTTGCCGTTATAGTAACGAAAAGCCGATGTATTTAGCCAGTAATATGGAATTCTTATGGCGCATAAACCAGTTCCAGAAATTTTAACTCGCCAAATTGTAGCAACCAGCCGCCTATTGCGCATCGAAGCGGTCGATTTGCGTTTCAGTAACGGTGTTGAACGGCAATTCGAACGTATGGCCAGTAGTGGTCGTGGTGCCGTCATGATTGTCCCTTTTGTTGATGACGAAACATTGATGCTGGTACGAGAATATGCCGCAGGCCTCCACAATTATCAGCTGGGCTTCCCGAAAGGATTGATCGACCCCGGCGAAACGCCAGAAGATGCCGCAAACCGTGAGCTCAAAGAAGAGATCGGTTTCGGTGCCAAGCAACTAATCCCGCTCAAAAGTGTCACCATGGCGCCGCAATTTTTCGCGGCTACGATGCATATTTTCATCGCTCGCGACCTATATCCTGAAAGTCTGCCAGGCGATGAGCCGGAGCCGCTCGAGCAGGTACCGTGGTTGCTGAGCAAAGCGGACGCGTTATTAGAACAAGAAGATTTTACCGAGGCGCGTAGTATTGCGGCCTTATTAATGACGTTGCGGGAGCTGACCAAGTGACAACAACGAGTTCGATCGAGCAATTACAGGGCTGGCTGCAAGGCGCCGCTGATATTGCGATGCGCGCTGGCGATTTGATTCTTGAATTATATGAAGAACAAGCCTATGAAATGTATGAGAAAGATGATGAATCGCCAGTAACGAGCGCGGATTTTGCCGCCAATCGGCTGATTGTTGATGGATTGGCTGCGCTCACACCGGATATTCCCGTGCTTTCTGAAGAGGGTTCGCATTTAGCGTTTGAAGAGCGTCGAAAGTGGCCGCGCTATTGGATGATTGACCCGATTGATGGCACACAAGAATTTATTGCCCGCAGTGGTGATTTTGGCGTGATCATTGCCTTGGTTGAGTACAACCAACCGGTGCTAGGGGTGATTTACTGGCCCGCTGGCGATGTGCTGTACACCGCCCAGCGTGGGCAGGGTGCTTTTCGCCGTGATGTACATGGCATACAACGTATTCAAGTTCGTCGCCTTGCCGATCCGCTCAATGACGTTTTGCATTTAGCAATAAGTCGGCGTCAACCACGCGAGCGGGTGTTGCAACGCATGACCAGCGATCGCGAGTTACAATTGGTTCCAGCCGGGAGTTGTTCACTTAAAGCCTGTATGATTGCCGAAGGGCGTGCCGATTGCTTTTTGCGGGTTGGACCGACGGGTGAATGGGATACGGCAGCTGCCGAAGTCATTGTCGGTGAAGCGGGCGGGCGTATTGTCAGCGAGAGCTTCACTCCGCTCACCTATAATCAAGAAGCCAATTTAGGTAATCCAAATTTTATTATTTTGGGCGACCCAGAAGTGCCATGGCAGCACGTGTTTACTCATCATCGAAACGCTGATTAGCCGGTAAAATATTCACCGTTTCGTGTAACTCCGACCAAACTAATACGGCCTCGCCCGAACGTAATTGGCGACGAACATCCTCGACTTTTTCTTCGAGGGATTTTTCTTCGTCGCCATAATCAGTGCCTTCGCGCAGCACAAACATCTCGATTAAGTTTGTTAACGTCTCGGGGTCGATTTGTTGCCATGGGATTTGCATTAATCTTGTGCCTCTTGTAGCGCTTCCTCAGCCGTCATCCATTCTTCTTCGGCTACCGCGAGATTGGCTTGTGCCTGCGCTTGTTGCTGCAGAATATCGGCTAATTCCGCTTTGCGTGCCGCTTCATAGAGTCCGGTGTCCGCGAGCAATGCGTTAAGCTCAGCCAATTTTTGTTCGGCTTGATGAAGTGTCTTTTCTGCTTTGATCACGCGATCTTTTAGTGGCTTCAGTGCTTGTCGTCGTTCCGCGGCTTGACGTTTCTCGGCTTTCTTGTCCGCCTTTCCGCTCCCGTTGTTGGTACTTGAAACTGATAGTTGTGCCTGCTGCTTCAGCCAATCATGGTAGGCATCTAAATCACCAGCAAATGGCTCGACTTGCTGGTGCGCAACCAAATAGAATTCATCGACTGTGGTGCGCAATAAATGACGGTCGTGCGACACAATAACCATAGCGCCGGTGAAATCTTGCAGTGCATAAACGAGTGCCTCACGCATGTTGCTATCTAGATGGTTGGTTGGCTCATCGAGTAATAACAGATTCGGTTTTTGATAGACAATCAGCGCCAACACTAAGCGTGCCTTTTCGCCGCCTGACATGGGGCCGACCAGGCTGGTGGCCGCATTGCCAGAGAATCCGAAGCCACCAATAAAATCTCGCAGCTGCTGTTCGGTTGCAAATTTATCCAACCGCTGCAGATGCTGTAACGGTGTTGCTTGCGCATCAAGCGTTTCAAGTTGGTGCTGTGCGAAATAGCCGAGTTTTACGCCTGGATTTAGGGCAACAACACCACCTTGTGCCGTTAACTCTCCAGCAAGCAGTTTGACTAGGGTCGATTTACCGGCGCCATTGCGACCCAGCAGACCAATACGACTGCCGGGCACGAGGTTAAACTGAATATTCTTCAAAATAACCGTATCGCCATAGCCAGCTTGCACTTTATCCAGCGTTAATAATGGATTGGGTAATTGCTCCGGCTCTTTAAAGCTAAATTGAAAGCCGCTGGCGGCGCGTAACGGTGCACTTGCTTGCAAACGCTCAAGCGCTTTAATTCGGCTTTGTGCTTGTTTTGCTTTGCTCGCTTTGTAACGAAAACGGTCAATGTAACTCTGCAGATGTTTACGTTGCGCTTGTTCTTTCTCAAATTGTGCTTGTTGCTGTGCCAGTTGCTCGGCCTGCTGGCGCTCAAAACTACTGTAGTTGCCGCTGAAACTGGTTGCGCGCTGATGCTCTATCAGCACAATTTGTTGTGCAATCGCATCAAGGAAATCGCGGTCGTGCGAAATGACAATAAGTGTGCCAGGAAAGCGCTGCAACCAATCTTCGAGCCAAAAAATCGCATCAACATCCAAGTGGTTGGTCGGCTCATCGAGTAAAAGTAAATCGGCTCGCGCAATCAATGCTTGCGCTAAGTTGAGTCGCATCCGCCAACCACCAGAAAATGACTTCACCGGTGCATAGATTTGTTCAGGTTGAAAACCTAATCCTGACAATAGAGCGGCCGCGCGCGCTGGCGCTTCATAACCACCAATGGTGGCTATGGCATCATGCAAGAGACCAATCGCGTTGCCATCGTGCTTCGCTTCGGCGTCAGCTAATTGTTTTTCGAGATCACGGAGCTCTTTATCGCCATCAAGTACGTACTCAATAGCGGACTGTTCAAGCGCTGGGGTTTCTTGCTTTACACTGGCAATACGCCAACCGCTTGGCAACTCACAGGAGCCTTGCTCAACACTAAGTTCGCCGCGCAGTAGGGCAAACAATGATGATTTACCCGTACCATTGCGGCCCACAAGGCCCACGTGGTGGCCAGGGAATATGGTAATGTTGGCGTCTTCGAGCAATAACTTGCCGCCGCGCATTAACGACATCGCGCGAATGTTTATCATGGGTAGTCCTAAACTTGGTGTTCGACTCAGTTTCTGCGACAATTATACCTGATAGCCACAGAGGTGAATATGACTCAAACTCGTAAACGTTTTATCGCTGGCGCTGAATGTCCAGCATGTCATGCGCACGACACATTGTTGCTCAAAATAACCGGCGAGCAAGAAGAAGTCAGTTGTGTTGAGTGCGGCCACACGTTTTCCGAGCGTGGAGCAAAGCCACCAGCGGCACAGCAAGCCCCCGCAAATGCACCAACCGCATCGGGTAAGAGTGTCGAATCAGAAAGCATTATCGGAATTTTCAAACCCGAATAATTGCCATTGCAGAGCTTGTGATTAGCCGCTACTGTAATGTTTCTTACATTCATCAAAAGGTATGGTCATGAATCATCTCGTCTATGCGGGTGTTTGGGTTATCTTAGCCACAGTGATGGTGCAATGGATTATCGCCAGTGGCAGCAAGGCTAAGCAGCCGGGCGCTATTCCCGGCAAAATTAATGAAAGTCTGAGCCATCATTCCTTTGTTTTTCGTGCTCATCGCACATTTCAAAACAGTATTGAGAATGTTCCGTTCTTTCTTGGCGCTGTATTCCTCGCAATTTTCACCGGTGTCGACTCACAGTGGTTCGCCATATCGGTTTGGGCATTTGCATTCGCCCGTATCATTCATATGTTGCTGTACTACGGTATTGCGACAGAGCGGAATCCGAGCCCGCGTAGTTATTTTTTCATGATTGGCATCATCGCGAATATTGCCGTGTTAGTGCAAATCGCCATTAAATTATTGGCTTAAAACGAGATTCAAAAGGTTCAACAATGACAGAGCAGCAGTACCCAATCGGCACGCCTGGGCAACCATGGGGTGCCGAAGAAAAGCAGCAATGGCTACAACAACAATCTGTTAAGCGCTCATACTTTGACGATGTTGTAACGCAAATTAATCAACTGCATGATCAATTTGATGTCGAACAGTATGGTGCGTTGGAATATCCCAATAATACGTTCCCGTTGTTTTTGCTGAAAACGCGTGATTGGGATGATAAGAAACCAAATGTTTTGGTCACCGGCGGTGTGCATGGCTACGAAACATCGGGTGTTCATGGTGCTTTAGCATTTGCCAAGCAACATGCTGAGCATTACAACCAATGGTTCAACATTCTGATTGCGCCTTGTATTAGCCCATGGGGATATGAAACCATCAATCGTTGGAATCCGTCGGCGATTGATCCGAATCGTTCGTTTAAAGAAAATAGTCCTGCGGGCGAGTGCGCCGCAATCATGGATTATCTTGCCAGTCATAAGCTTGAGTTTGTCATGCATATCGATTTGCATGAAACCACTGATACTGATAATTCTGAGTTTCGCCCAGCGCTTGCTGCTCGCGACGGTAAAGTAAATACCAATTGGAATATTCCGGATGGTTTTTATACGGTGGGTAACTCGGAAAAACCAACCCCAGAATTCCAAAGGGCGATTATAGATTCCGTACGTCAGGTAACTCATATCGCGCCGGCCGATGACGAAGGCAAAATCATTGGTGCACCTGTCGAACAAGAGGGCGTGATTCACTACGCTGGTAAAGAGCTCGGTTTATGTATGGGCTTAACCGATGCGCCTTACGTGAGCACAACCGAAGTATATCCTGATAGCGCCAATGCCTCTCCAGAAGAGTGTATTGAAGCGCAAGTTGCCGCTGTCAAAGGTGCTTTAGAATACATGCGCAAGCAATAATTAAAAGAATCGTTATTTTTGCAAACGGAATGCAGTACTACGTAGATGAGCCCAACATCACGTAGACCGAACATTATAAGGGCAAATAAAAAGGAAAAATAACATGAATTGGTATCTTGCCGTTCTAAAAAAATATGCCGTGTTCAGTGGTCGCGCGCGCCGCTCTGAATATTGGTTCTTTGTTTTGTTTAACGTCATTATTGGATTTGTGCTTGGCTTCATTGATGGCATTTTAGGGCTCGGTAACCCAGAGGCCGGTGTGGGTGTGCTGGGGACAATTTATAGCTTAGCTGTACTAATACCATCGATTGCAGTTGGTGTGCGTCGTTTGCATGACACCGACCGGTCAGGTTGGTGGTTATTGATTGGCTTAATTCCGCTGATTGGTGCCATTGTATTGATTGTCTTCTTTGTCATGGATAGCACGCCAGGCGACAACCGCTTTGGTCCAAATCCAAAGGCCGTTGCATGAAGCCAAGAATCTCCTTTATTACCTTAACGGTGGATAATTTGGAGCAAGCCGTCGCGTTTTATCGCGACGGCTTAGGCTGGCCAACGGAAGGTATTATTGGCGAGCAATACGAAAATGGTGCTGCGGCATTTTTTAAGCTTGAAAATAACTTGATGTTTGCGCTGTGGCCGCGCCAAAGTTTGGCGAATGATAGCGGTTTACCGGTGGGTAAAGCCGAACCTACGCATGTTTTGTTGGCACACAATGTTGATTCAGAAGCCGCTGTTGATGCTGTTCTTTATGAAGCGAAAGCGGCAGGTGCAAGTTGGGTCAAGCTGGCGCAAACCACTTCATGGGGCGGTTATGCAGGCTACTTTATGGACCCCGAAAAACATTTATGGGAAGTGGTATACAATCCGTATATATGACAACTGATCACACCGCGCATATTATCGCTCAGACCAAAGCTTGGGTTGACCAAGTTATCGTCCAATTTAATTTATGTCCTTTTGCCCGCCGTGAAGTTGAGCAGGAAACTATCCATTATCACGTAGAACCGAGCGCCGATTTAGCTCGGCAACTGCAAACGTTATTGCAACTGCTTAAACAACTCGACACCAACACTGACATTGCGACCACCCTGTTAGTTTTGCCCGAAGGCGTTGACGATTTTGATGATTATCTTGATTTAGTTGATTACGCAGAGCGTTTACTCGAACTTGAAGGGTACGATGGCATTTACCAACTGGCGACCTTTCATCCTCACTATCAATTTGCCGATAGCGATGCTGATGATGCTGCCAACTATACCAATCGTGCACCATACCCAATGTTGCATGTGCTGCGTGAAGAAAGCGTCGCCAATGCGCTAGCAAGTTACACCAAGCCCGAGCGTATTCCTGAACGCAATATTGATTTTGCTCGGCAAAAAGGCGCTGAATTTTTTGCTAAAATTCTTGCAGATATCAAGAAATCAAAACAATAACGTAAGACGATTGTGGAGGACATATGCAAACTCAATGGCATGCCATGTCACCTGCAGATGTTCTTCAACAAACGCACAGTAACCTGCAGGGCTTAACGCCAGAAGAAGCGCAACGGCGACTCCAACAGCAAGGTCCGAATACGCTCCCGACGGTCAAATCTGAACCAGCATGGCGACGATTAGCACGGCAATTTCATAACGTCCTCATATATGTCCTCATTGGGGCAACTGTCGTCACGCTATTACTTCAGCATTATGTTGATGCAGGGGTTATTTTCGCCGTCATCATTATCAACGCAATTATTGGTTATTACCAAGAAGGCAAGGCTGAGTCAGCGATTGCCGGCTTGCGCCATATGCTGGCACCGACTGCGGTAGTGATTCGTGAGGGCAAGCAACACCACATTCCAGCTGAGCAGTTAGTTGTCGGGGATATCGTGATTCTCGAGGCAGGGGCGCGAGTGCCCGGGGATTTACGGTTACTCGAAACGCACAGCCTGCAGGTTCAAGAGGCGGTACTGACCGGCGAATCTGAAGCAGTGAGTAAGCAAATCGACCTACTTCCGGAGCAAACTCCGTTAGGTAGTCGTGCTTGTATGGCGTATCTCGGCACTTGGGTGACCACCGGTCACGCGCAAGGTGTTGTCACCGCTACGGGTTCGAATACTGAGTTTGGGCATATTGGCGTGATGCTTAGTGAAGTATCGCGGTTAACGACACCGCTTGTTGAGCAAACCGCACGCTTTTCAAAGTGGCTGACCTTGCTGATATTAATCAGCGCTGGAATTTTGCTCGCCTATGCCAGTTGGTTAGATCTCAAACCCTTTGCTGAACTGTTTATGATTATGGTGAGTATCGCCGTCGCCGCAATTCCTGAGGGGTTGCCGGCGGTGATGACCATTACATTAGCGGTCGGGGTGCAAGCGATGGCGAAGCGTCATGCCATCGTGCGTCACCTTCCTAGTATTGAAACCTTGGGCGCGGTTTCAGTGATTTGTACTGACAAAACCGGAACCTTAACGCGCAACGAAATGATGGTTGCTGCGTTAACGACCGCAACAGCTCAGCTCAATGTATCTGGTGACGGTTATTCCCCAGATGGCGAGGTTCTGGATGCCGCCACGCCGGTGTCGAATCATCCCAATAGTCCGATAAACGATGCTGGCAGAATTGCTTTGTTGTGTAACGATGCGCAATTGCATCAAGCGGACGACGGCTGGCAGGTTGCGGGCGACCCAATGGAAGGAGCGTTACTTGCGTTTGCGGCAAAACTCGGTTGGTCGCTTGATCACGATCGTCGCCAATGGCATCGCCATGATGAAGTTCCGTTCGATGCAGAATCGCGTTATATGGCCACCTTAAATCATGATCACCGCGGTAACGCTTTCATTCATGTTAAAGGCGCTCCAGAGCAGGTGCTCAGCATGTGTTCACACCAGCTTGTTGGCAATCAATCGGAACATTTGGTTCAAGAATATTGGCTGAATCAGGCACAACAACTTGCCGCTCAGGGGCTACGGGTACTAGCGCTGGCGCAACGCCAAGTTGCTGACACAAAAGTGGTGCTGGAACAGAACGACGTAATTCAGGGCTTAACCTTGGTCGGTCTTGTTGGTTTGATTGATCCTCCACGGGCCGAGACAATTGCCGCCATTCAACAGTGTCAGCAAGCCGGTATTGGGGTCAAAATGATTACTGGTGATCATCCAGGAACGGCCGTAGCGATTGCACGGCAAGTTGGCATTGAAAACGCTCACCATGTACTCACCGGCACCGACCTAGACTTGCTATCCGACAGTGACTTTAGTGCGGCGGTGCGACACACCCATGTGTTTGCGCGGACGAGTCCTGCGCATAAATTACGGCTGGTTCAAGCATTGCAGGAGCAGCAGCATATTGTTGCCATGACCGGTGATGGGGTAAACGACGCGCCTGCTTTAAAACGAGCCGATGTCGGCATCGTGATGGGAATTCGTGGTAGTGAAGCCACCAAGCAAGCTGCTGATGTCGTGCTCACGGATGATAACTTCGCCTCAATCGTTGCGGCTATTCGGCAAGGGCGTACTGTTTACGACAATCTCAAAAAGGTTATTAGTTGGGATATACCGACCAGTGTCGGGGAGTCGATGGCAATTATCATTGCCTTATTGCTTGGTTTGGCGTTACCGATTACGCCAGTGCAATTATTATGGGTCAATTTGGTGACGGCGATTACCTTAGGGCTGACATTAGCGTTTGAACCGACTGAACCTAATAGTATGCATCGCCCTCCACGGCAACGCTCCGAACCACTGCTGCGCGGCGCTTTGGTTTGGCATGTTGTGTTTGTTTCGGTGTTATTTGTGGCCGCACTTTATGGCGCGTTTCAATACGCACTCAATCAAGGGCAGAGTATTGAAGTCGCGCGCAGTATGGCGCTCAATACCGCGGTTGTGCTTGAAATTTTCCACTTGTTCTTTATCCGTAACATATACGGCCCTTCACTGACGTGGCGGGCGTTGCGTGGCACGCAGCCTTTATGGCTAGCTGTGGGCCTTATTTTATTGGCCCAAGCTTTGGTTACTTATGTCTCTCCGTTACAAAAACTCCTAGGTATTGAAGCGTTAAGCTGGCAGCAAGTCGGTTTGGTCATGTGTCTTGGGGTAGCGCTACTTTTGATTGTTGAAATCGAGAAGCAAATTCGCATTCGTTTATTTAACTGGCGACTTTAAATTCCCCCTCAAGAATTGTGGTTATCTGCCGATAACTAAAGTCATCTCAAGTTGTAAAATAGGCCAGCGAATACCCATGAACTTATCAACGTTGCTCGGCATGCTCTCAGGCATTGCCATTGTTGTCCTTTCAATTTTCTTAACCGCAGCGGATGCTTGGGCATTTGTGAATTTGCCAGGTCTTGCCATCGTACTTGGTGGTACCTTCGCCGCAACCTTATTGGCGTATCCATTACGAGAAGTGGTGCGGGTATTCAAAATTTTATGGATTGTGCTTCGCAATGAGAAAATGTACGCCCACGATGACCAAAAAGAGCTGGTTGAAGTGGCACGGCAACTCGTTCAAGGGCGTATTGCTAACGCCGAAGATCAATTGGCTCAGGTTAAGAATCCGTTTTTAAAAACCGGTTTGCAACTCCTTATTGATCGTACGCCAACACAAGACATCGCTGAGCTACTGGAATGGCGTATCTTAAAAATGAAAATTAAAGAGCGCGCCGAAGCACAGGTGTATCGCACCATGGCGGCATTTGCACCAGCATTCGGGATGTTGGGAACCTTGGTTGGCCTCGTCAACATGCTACATGGCATGGGCAGTAGTAGCATGACGGAAATCGGCGTGGATATGGCGTTTGCATTGTTGACGACATTATATGGCGTGGTATTAGCCAATATGTTCTTTAAGCCAATAGCGATTAAATTTGAACGTCGTACCGAGCGTCGCGTACAGCTGATGAACATGATTCTTGAAGGTATTTTGCTTATCGCTCGCGGACGCAGTCCTGGCTATATTCGCGAATATTTGGCAACGTTCTTTGCCCATGTCGAAGACGAGTTAGATATCGACGAGCACCAAGCCTTACAGAATAACGCTGCGGCTCCGGCACAAGAGCGGAGTTAAGCATGGCACCTGAACCGACGTTAAATGACTTAATGGAACGTCACGCTGGTGCGCCGGTCGCAACCAATCGTGAACGCGAGCAAAGCACCGATGATGGCGCACAAAATATTACGAGTCGAATGCTCAGCCGCACCCCTAAAAGTCACCTCGATGAATTGCCCGACGCGAATCAGGAGGAAGACAGCTGGGTAACCACCTATATGGATTTGCTGACGTTGCTACTCGTGCTATTTGTCGTTCTATTAGCGAATGCTGATTTGTCAGGTGATAAGCAATCAGCACAGCCAAGCATGGCTGCACAGAGTGGGTTAGGTGCTATGCAGTCGCGTATTCAAGAGCAGTTTGCTGGCGCTGGATTGGGTGACTCGGTTAATGTAAGTCTATCGCCAGGTAAACTGAATATCCGCTTGAACGACAAAATCTTATTCGACAGTGGTGAAGCCGAGTTTAATCAACAAGCCGCACGTGTCATGCAACCGTTACTGAGTACATTAGCCGATTCCAATCTGCAGATTAGTGTTGAAGGTCATACTGATAATATTCCTATCAGTACGGCACGTTTTCCGAGTAATTGGGAGCTATCAGCCGCTCGAGCTATCTCGGTTGTACGTTTTCTGCAAAACAATGGCATTGCCGCTCAGCGCCTTCGTGCCATTGGTTATGCTGATAGTCAGCCGTTACAACCAAATGACACCGCAGAGGGACGTAGTGAAAACCGTCGCGTGAATCTCATTTTGACCGAAGCACCGACGTCTCCTGAGGAATAAGCAAAGATTTACTTAATCCTTTCATAAATCGGATTGTCCGTATTTGCGCTGCTCGCTATGATGCATCCGTTATTTTAACGGTAAGCTAAGTGGGGAGCGCAACCATGTACAAGTTCTTATTGGGTCTCATTATGAGTACGATGGTGATATTGGTGGCATGTAGCCCGCAAGAACAGGAAACGTTCACTCAGTCACCGCGCGGCCAAGAGCCGTCTACGGCAACGGTTAAGCATCACGCGGGAGCCCCTTCTTCACAGCGCGTACAAGCCGAATTACCTGTTTTTCAACTTTAACCGTACCACTGCGTTGCCGCTCAAGTGCCCAATCGATATGCTCGGCAACCATCGCAGATACAGCTGAACGCCTTTGCTCAAGCGCCACTATAATATCGGTATCCGTTGGCGCATTTCCCATCGCAACGGCTAAATTGCGTAACCAACAGTCGTAACCAATACGCCGAATCGGCGAACCTTCAGTGCGCTTCAGAAAGGTCTCTTCATCCCATTGCCACAACTCAAGTAGCTCTGGCGCATGCAAATCTTTTCGTGGTGAAAAGTCACCTTCGTCGGTCAATTGCGCATAGCGATTCCAAGGGCAAATCAGTTGACAATCATCGCAACCGTAAATGCGGTTGCCCATCAGAGGTCGGTACTCCTCAGGAATACTGTCACGTAACTCAATCGTTAAGTAAGAAATACAGCGCCGCGCATCAAGCACATAAGGTTCGACAATGGCTTGGGTGGGGCAAATGGTAATGCAGGCACTGCAACTACCACATTTTTCCTCAACTTCTCGGTCGGTCGGTAGCGGAAGGTTCACCAGTAATTCACCGAGGAAAAACCACGACCCGCTGCCTTCATCAAGCACCAGTGTGTGTTTTCCTCGCCAGCCAAGCCCTGCTTTAATCGCCAGCGGCTTTTCCATGATTGGAGCCGAGTCGACAAATGGACGAAAGTCGAGTTCAGCGCAGGCCTCTTGAATGCGATCGCCAAGTTGCTTGAGGCGTTTGCGCATTAATTTGTGGTAATCACGGCCCAGTGCGTAGCGGCTGATATAGCCTAGTCGCGGGTTATTCAGTGTTTTAGCGAAGCCAGCTTCGGCGGGTAAGTAGTTCATACGAACAGAAATAGCGCGAACTGAGCCTTCATGCAGTTGATCAGGGCTCGTACGCAATTCTTCATGGCGCGCCATCCATTCCATATCACCATGCATACCTTGCTCTAACCAACGGCGCAGATGCTCACGTTCGGTACTGAGATCGACATCGGTAATACCAACTTTTTGGAAGCCTAATTCAGCGCCCCAACGTTTAATATCTTCGGCTAGTTGGTGATAATCCATAGAATTCGATTTATCCTCTACACTAATACGCAGCGTGATGTGGCGCTAACATAGCAAAAACGGCCAAAGGATGCACCGATGTCAGTTGATTTAACCAGCATGATCTACACCGCAGAACAAGTGCGCGATGGCGAGCAAGATGCTGCCGCACAATGTGACGTGAGTATGGCACAACTGATGCAGCGCGCCGCACAAGCGTGCCTTGATGTTATTCAACACAAACGAGCTGCCCCTGCCAACCTATTGATCTTATGCGGACCCGGTAATAACGGCGGCGACGGTTGGGTGTTAGCTCGCCTAGCACAACAAGCGGGCTACCGAGTTCAGATTGCGGCAACCGAGCCGCGTTCAGAATTAGCGAAGCTAGCCGCACAAGCGTGGCGTGATCAAGGTGGCACCGTTATCGATTTAGCAACGTTAACAGCAATGCATGTTGAAAGCGCTGATGTGATTATTGATGCCATGCTTGGCAACGGGCTGGATCGTGAGTTGTCGATGTTGTTTATTGAGGCGGTCGATCTCATTAATCGGCGCAACTCTGCTGGCTGGGTGTTATCCATTGATGTTCCTACCGGGTTAAATAGCGATACCGGTGTGGCAATGCCGACAGCAGTGAAAGCAAGCTGCACGGTAACCATGATTGCTTTGAAAACCGGTTTGGTTACCGGCGCTGCAGCGACCTATTGCGGTGAGCTTATACTTGCCGATCTCGGTGTCAGCCGCGCGTTTTTTAAAACCCCTCCAACATTGCGGGCGATTGAAAGCTCTTTAGTAAGTGAGCACTTACATCCACGCAACAAATCTGCGCACAAGGGCGATTTTGGTCATGTTCTGATTGTCGGTGGTGGCCCTGGTATGAGTGGTGCTGCGTTGCTTGCCGGACAAGCGGCGTTGCGATGCGGTGCCGGTAAGGTATCGATTGCCTGTCACAAAGAGTCGCACTTAGCGATTGCAGCGGCGCAATCGGAATTAATGGTTCATGCCGTCGATAACGATTTATCTGCTTTATTAAAACGCGCGACGGTGGTGGTAATTGGGCCTGGACTAGGTCAAAGCCTTTGGGCTCGTGCTTTGGTTGAGCAGGTTGCGCAATGGCAAGGCGCCGTTGCGTGGGATGCTGATGCGCTGAATAGCCTTGCGGCGCAGCCCATCGCTAAGCCTGCCGCAAGTGTCTGGTTGTTCACGCCACACCCTGGCGAAGCCGCGCGTTTGCTTAACCTTAGTACAAGTGATGTCAACGCGAATCGATTGCGCGCACTTACACAAATTTGTCAGAACTTTCAGGCGTATACTCTACTCAAAGGAGCAGGCACTTTAGTGAAATCGCCACAACAGCAAGACGCATGGGTGTGTCGGCGCGGCTCACCGGCATTAGCAGTTGGTGGTAGTGGTGATGTGTTAAGTGGTGTAGTAGGCGCGTTGCTGGCGCAACAAACAGCTGAACAAATCCCTATTGATGAGGTGTTGGCTATCGCCGCGTGGTTGCACGCTGTGGCCGGCGAAATGGCTGCGCAGCGAGGAGAACGTGGTACACTACCGAGCGATTTATTGGGTGAGCTGCGCACCCTTGTGAATCCGCACCAAGGCATTAAAATCGGCGCTTAAAAACTTGAATGAGTAGGGGTTCATGCACAAGCACAGGTTATTTTTAAAAGATGAAGCGGCGTTACTCGAAGCTGCGCGAAAGTTGGCGAATGCCGTTAAAGCGCATGAAGACAGTGTGGCAGAAAGCGCACTGACGATTTATTTGTTAGGTGAGCTCGGGGCAGGGAAAACCACCTTTAGCCGTGGTTTTATTCAACAACTTGGGCATCAGGGCCACGTCAAAAGCCCAACGTATACCCTTGTGGAAAGTTACGACTTAGCACCATGGCAGATTAATCATTTCGATTTGTATCGGCTTGCTGATCCAGAAGAGCTTGAATTTATGGGCATCCGTGATTACCTTGGGACTCATAGAATCATTCTCGCGGAATGGCCGCAGCGTGGCGAAGGTTATTTGCCGCAGCCAGATATAATTATAACGATTGATTATGCGGATACGGCGCGATCAATCACGTTAGAAGCGCTAACAGAACGAGGCCGAGAGTTACTCGATACCATGTAATGCGAAACTTTTTAGCGAAAGTGGCGATGTTGTGTTGCTTGCTGAGCAGCGCAGCTTACGCGAACGAGATTGAAAATATTCGGATTTGGCCTGCGCCAGACAATACCCGTGTTGTCTTTGATATGGGTGCGGCCGCCGATTATAGCTATTTCACGCTCTACCAAGCGCCGCCTTACCGCTTAGTGATTGATTTCAATGCGACGAAGCTGAATGTTGATTTAGCCAAGCTACAAAATGAATCGTTGTTGATCAATAAAGTTCGTACCAGCACCCCAAAAGATAAAAACTCAACCCGCATTGTCATCGAGCTGACTGATAAAATTGATGCGATTGTGTTTCCGTTGGCAGCGAACGACCGTTATGGCGAACGCTTGGTGATTGACCTGCCGGGACGTTCCATTGAGCGCCGCACGGAAGCTTTAACGGTTGAGCAATTGAAAGAACGTAAAGTCACCATCGCCATTGACGCCGGTCACGGCGGTGATGACCCCGGTTCGATTGGCCCACGTGGAACTTATGAGAAACATGTGGTGCTGAAAATTGCCAAAGCACTTGCTGACATCATTAACCAAGACAGCGCCATGCAGGCTTATCTGATTCGCTCAGGCGACTATTATGTGGGCTTGAAAGCCAGAACGCGCAAAGCCGAAGATATTAAGGCTGACTTGCTGGTGTCGATTCATGCGGATGCGTTTACCAGTCCGAAACCACGCGGTGCCTCGGTGTGGGTGCTGTCTACTCGGCGGGCAAATAACGAAATGGGTCGGATGCTCGAGGATAAAGAGCGCATGTCGGATGTTCTCGGTGGGGTCGATATGCGTCTTGAAGAAGATGACACCTACGGATATATCAGCAAAACTATTCTCGATTTAAGTATGGGCCATGCCATGAGCACAGGTTATGAGATGGCTAAAGAAGTTATCGCTGAAATGAAGCGTGTGGCGCACATGCATAAGCATGAACCTCAGCACGCCAGTCTAGCGGTATTAACTTCAGGAAATGTACCGTCGATGCTGGTTGAAACGGGCTTCATTTCGAACCCGCAAGAAGAACAGCAATTACTCACGAATAAGCATCAGCAACAACTGGCGCGCGCTATTTATCAAGGGGTACGCAACTATTTTCAGCGGCGACCTCCTGATGGCACCTTGTTTGCGACCAGCCGCAGTCGCACGCATATTGTTCGCTCTGGTGAGTCGTTGTCGGTTTTAGCACAACGCTACAACACCACAGTGAAAGCCATTAAAGATCGTAATAGTCTTTCAAGTAACGTGCTACATATTGGCCAGAAGCTAGAAATTCCGTCTTCATAAATTAGGTTTTAGACATGCCTATTCAATTACTGCCAATTAGTCTGGCGAACCAGATTGCGGCAGGAGAAGTGATTGAACGCCCCGCATCCGTTGTTAAAGAATTAGTCGAAAACTGCCTTGACGCGGGCGCGACAGAAATAACCATCGACATCGAGCAGGGTGGACGGCGGCGTATACGCGTACGCGATAATGGTGGTGGTATTCCGCGCGACGAGTTAGCGCTTGCTTTAAGCCGACATGCCACCAGTAAAATTAGTTCGCTAAGTGATTTAGAAGCGATTCAAAGCCTAGGCTTCCGTGGCGAAGCATTAGCAAGTATCAGTTCGGTTTCGCGATTAACTTTAACCTCCAAAACGCCAACAGCCGAGCAAGCATGGCAAGCGTGGGTAGAGGGGCGCGATATGCAGGCCGAGCTAGCGCCGGCAAGTCACCCGCAAGGCACCACCGTTGATGTGCAGGATTTATTTTTCAATACGCCAGCGCGGCGAAAATTTTTACGTACCGACAAAACCGAATTCGGTCATATTGATGAAGTGCTAAGGCGTATAGCTTTAGCGCGTTTTGATGTGCGATTTCAATTGCTCCATAACGACAAAATAGTGCGTCAATATGTGGCTGTGCAAAGCCCAGAGCAATACATAAAACGCGTAGGACAAGTCTGCGGTGGAACCTTTACTTCCGACGTCTTGGCTATTGATGAGCAATCGGGACCCGTTCGATTGTGGGGCTGGGTGGCACCGGCGAATGCTTGCCGCCATCAGGCCGATGTACAGTACTTTTATGTGAATGGCCGCATGATGCGCGACCGACTGTTAGGGCATGCCGTGCGTCAAGCGTACGGTGATAGCTTAACCGATGATAGGGCGCCGACGTTTGTCTTATATCTTGAGCTACCTGCCCAAGATGTGGACGTGAACGTACACCCAGCAAAACATGAAGTGCGATTTCACCAAGCCCGCCAGATTCATGATTTTGTGCTAACTGCGGTGCGCCAAGCGATTGCTGCACAGCAACCGCAACCAAGTGCAGAACCGATAAATCGCGCGCAACACGGCTACACGGAAAGCTCTGCCGCTTTGGCGCAGCAAGTGCGAGAATTACAGCCACAGCACCGTGAAATCTTTCCGACTCGAGCATCGGTATCACCAACTCAAGTTGCCAGTTATGCCGATTTCGTAACGCCGGCAAAATCACCGACGCCTATTGCAGCACACGGCAGTACCGAAACGAATAAAGTGCTGACCATCATTCAGCAACGGTTTGCGTTGGTCGAGCGAGAGTCTTTAGCACTGCTCAACTTGCAACAGGTGCAACATTATTTTTTACAGCAACAATTAAACCAACAAGCTAAAATTGGTTTGGCTGGCCAGCCGCTGCTAATCCCTGTGAAACTGTCTGACCCAGACATTGTGTCGGCATTAAAATCAGCGGACTTGAAACAGCTGGCTCTGCTTGGTGTGCGTCTTGAAATTGGCAAGCAATCGGTGACAGTGCTCGATGTCCCATCGGCACTGCGACAAACAGATATCGCGACAAGTATGCGAACGTTACTCAGCAAATTAGACAATCAGCAAGAACTTATCGCTTGGTTGGCATTGCACCAAGTGCAATCGCATTACTCTTTGGCACAAGCAGAGCACTGGCTTGCCTATACGCTTGAGCTAAACGACAGCCCAGCGTCATTTTGGTTAGCTGTATCGTTACCGCAAATCCCGGAGGCCTTACGATGACGCAGCCACATGTGATTTGTCTGTATGGCCCAACAGCAGCCGGTAAAACTGGGTTAGCAATAGCGCTCACGAAACATTTACCGTGTGATATCGTTTCGGTGGATTCTGCGTTGATTTATCGCGGGATGGATATTGGTACCGCGAAACCAACCGCCGAAGAGTTAGCGCAAGCACCGCATCGTTTAATTGATATTTGCGACCCTGCTGAGAATTATTCGGCAGCACAATTTGCTGCGGATTCGCGTCGCGAAATCGATCAAATTATTGCCGCCGGCCGAATTCCATTGCTGGTTGGCGGTACCATGCTGTACTTCAAAGCATTACTTGAAGGTATGTCAAAATTGCCAGAGGCTGATGCTGCGATTCGAGCTGAGTTAAATCAGCAATTGGAACAGCAGGGCCTTGAAGCGTTGCATGCTGAATTGCAGAAAATTGACCCAACCAGTGCGCAACGCATCCATCCTAACGATCCACAGCGATTATTGCGCGCGCTCGAGGTGTATCGAATTAGTGGCAAAACGCTGACTGAATTAACGGCGACGCGTGACGGCGCATTACCCTATCCGATTATTCAAATGGCAGTCGCGCCAAGTGATCGTGCGGTGCTCCATGAACGTATTGCGTTAAGATTTCGTCAAATGGTGGAACAAGGCTTTCTTAATGAGGTCGAAGCACTACGACGACGGTCTGATTTACATATCGATTTACCTTCGATACGTTGTGTTGGTTACCGTCAGGCTTGGCAGTATCTCGATGGCGACTATGATTACGAAGAAATGATTAATCGCGGCATTTTTGCCACTCGTCAGTTAGCCAAGCGACAATTGACATGGTTACGGAAATGGCCTGGTGTTCATTGGCTTGATACTGAGTCACCAACGTTGGTGACAGATGCTTTAGCAATTTGTGCAAAACCAGCGCAGTTATTTACACAAAACAACCTTGAAAACTAAAACATTCACCTTATATTCAGTATAAGCTGAAATAAAATACAGTCTGCTGTGAAATTGCGGGAATTCAACTATATTAGAAGTGACTGGCATGAGCGGGCGGTAAGTTGTTGCCAGACACAAACAATAACAAAAAAGGAAATCGAATATGGCTAAGGGGCAAACTTTACAAGACCCGTTTTTGAATGCGTTGCGCCGTGAACGCGTTCCGGTGTCAATTTACCTCGTTAATGGAATTAAGTTACAAGGCCAAATTGAATCATTTGACCAATTTGTCATTTTATTGAAAAACACGGTAAGCCAAATGGTTTACAAGCATGCCATCTCGACTGTTGTTCCTGCGCGTATTCCGCAGAACTATCTGCCTATTGGCGAAAACAGCGAAGAGGCAATTGATTAAGACAACCAATAAGGAGCAGTGATAGCTTGTTTGATAGGTTTGAAAGTGGTGAGCGGGCTATCCTGGTCCACGTTGATTTCCCAGCCGAAATCGATCGTGAAGACCTTTCTGAACTCAAACTATTAGTGTCATCCGCTGGCGTGGAAACTCTCGGCGTGGTGACAGCTTCGCGTAGTACCCCTAGCTCAAGGTTCTTTGTCGGCTCTGGTAAAGCGGAAGAAATTGCCGATCAGGTTAAATTGCTCGACGCCAATATCGTCATATTCAATCATAGTTTAAGCCCAACCCAAGAGCGTAACCTCGAGAAATTGTGTGAGTGTCGCGTGCTCGATCGTACCGGTTTGATCCTTGATATCTTCGCGCAGCGTGCGCGTACTCACGAGGGTAAGCTACAGGTCGAGTTGGCGCAGCTTCGCCATATATCAACCCGTTTGGTTCGTGGTTGGACCCACTTGGAACGCCAAAAAGGTGGTATTGGTTTACGCGGGCCGGGTGAAACTCAGCTAGAAACCGACCGGCGATTAATTCGCGGTCGTATCAAAAATATTTTAGGTCGGCTTGAAAAAGTGCAAAAGCAGCGCGAGCAAGGTCGTCGTGCACGCCAGCGCGCGGAGATTCCGACGGTTTCGTTGGTTGGTTATACGAACGCCGGCAAATCCACGCTATTCAATCGGATTACGGAAGCGCAAGTGTACGCCGCCGACCAATTGTTTGCTACGCTCGACCCAACCCTGCGTAAACTTGAGTTGCCCGATGTTGGACCGATTATCCTGGCTGACACGGTAGGTTTTATTCGTCATTTGCCCCACGAGCTTGTCGCTGCATTTAAAGCGACGTTACAAGAGACACAAGAAGCCGATTTATTGCTTCATGTGATTGATGTGGCAGACGAGCGTCAGGCGGAAAATATTCATCAAGTTCAGGAAGTTTTAAACGAAATCGGCGCCGATGAAATCCCGCAGCTGTTGATTTGTAACAAGATTGATAAACTAGCAGACGGTAACGCACGTATAGATACCAATGATGATGGCTTACCAATACGTGTCTGGTTATCGGCGCAAACTGGTCAAGGAATTGATTTGTTACAAGAAGCGCTGGTGCAACGCTTGCGTCCAAGCATGGTTGACGTATCCTTACGAATTCCGCCGTCAATGGGCAAGTTACGTGGTAAGCTGTATGCGATGAAAAGCGTGACCGGTGAAAAAGCCTGTGATGATGGCCAATTGGCGCTGCATGTGCGCATGTCCGCAGTTGATTGGCAGCGCTTAAGTAAGCAAGTCGCCGAAGAGTATGGCGATAGCCTGCAAGGCTTTGTAGAATAGCGACAAGAATTAAAAATTTATTTATAAACTACCCAGAGTTGGAGTAATCAATGGCCTGGAATCAACCGGGAAACGGTAATAACAATGACCGTGATCCATGGAAAAACCAAGGCGGCCGCGATCAAGGCCCGCCTGATTTAGATGAAGCAATTCGTAACTTGCTTGGCAAGTTAGGTCTTGGTGGCAATAAAGGTAACGGTGGTGGCAACAATAAAAGCGGTGGTGGGATTCCATCTCGCGGTATTGGCGTCATTGTCATTCTCGCCGTTGTCATTTGGTTTATTGCGGGCTTCTACACGGTGAAAGAAGCTGAACGTGGCGTGGTCTTGCGCTTCGGCCAATATCACAATCTTGTTGAGTCTGGCCTACACTGGCGGCCATTCCTAGTTGATACCGTCGAAACCGTTGACGTCAGTAACGTTCAACAGTTCCAGTCGGAAGGCTTCATGCTGACGCAAGACGAAAACGTTGTGCACGTTGAGCTTGACGTTCAGTATCGCATTGTGAATCCGCGTGATTACCTTTATGCGGTTGAAAATGCTGACCGTAGTTTGGCACAGGCAACCGATAGCGCATTGCGTTTTGTCGTGGGGCACACCACCATGGACGAAGTGCTGACAGTTGGTCGTGAAAGCGTACGCCAAAACACCTTAGAACTGCTTGAAAATATCATCGCACCATACCAGTTGGGTATTCAGGTGGTTGACGTCAACTTGCTACCAGCGCGTCCGCCAGAAGCAGTCAAAGACGCATTTGATGATGCGATTGCGGCACAAGAAGATGAGCAACGCTTTATTCGTGAAGCTGAAGCTTATGCACGTGAAATTGAACCGCTCGCACGTGGTCAAGTACGCCGTATTTTGCAAGAAGCTCAGGCTTATCGTGAACAGACCGTGTTAAAAGCTCAGGGTGAAGTTGCACGTTTCGAAGAGTTACTACCTCAGTACAAAGCTGCACCGGTTGTAACCCGCGAGCGTTTGTATCTTGAAACCCTTGAAAAGATCTACAGCAACACCGCCAAAGTTATGGTTGATGTTGAAGGTAGCAATAACATGATGTACTTGCCGCTCGATAAAATTCTTGAGAAGCAACGCGCAACGCAAGAACCAGCGCGTAACGAAGCGCAGGGCACGAATTCGAGCCCAACGCGTAGCGCAACGAGCAATGAACCAAGCAATACATCACGTTCAAGTAATAGCGTTCGTACCAGCGATCGCTTTAACGATGGTCGGGGGTAAACGATGAAAAACTTTGTAGCTGTATTAGTTATCGTCGCTGTCGTTCTTGGCTTTTCGTCAGTGTTCGTGGTGAAAGAAGGTCAACGCGCTATTGTTGTGCAGTTCGGTAAAGTTCTGCGTGATGCGGATACCGGCGAAGCAACAGTGTACGCCCCAGGTTTGCACTTCAAGTTACCATTTATTGAAGATGTAAAACGCCTTGATGCACGTTTCAAAACACTGGATGGTAATCCGGATCGTTTTGTAACCAGCGAGAAAAAAGACTTAATCGTTGATACCTATGTGAAATGGCGTATCTCTGATTTTGCGACTTACTATCTTTCGACCAATGGTGGTAACCAAGCACAAGCTGAAGCGCTTTTAACCCGTCGTGTTAGCAGTGGTCTTCGTGCTGAATTTGGTAGCCGTACCATCAAAGAAATCGTGTCAGGCGAGCGTGACAACTTAATGCGCGAAGCACTGATTCGAGGTGCTGATAGTGCGCAAGAACTGGGTATTGAAGTGATTGATGTGCGGGTGATGCAAATTAACTTGCCGACCGAAGTCAGTCAGTCAATTTTCCAGCGTATGCGCGCGGAACGTCAAGCCGTGGCGATGGAGCACCGCTCAGAAGGTCGTGAGCAGGCTGAGTTCATTCGTGCCGATGTTGATGCACGCGTAACTGTTATGCTTGCTGATGCGGAGCGTGAATCACGTCAATTGCGTGGTCAAGGTGATGCGGAAGCTGCTGGCATTTATGCCGGTGCATACAGCAAGGATCCTGAGTTTTTCTCTTTCATTCGTAGCTTACAAGCTTACGAAAAGAGCTTCGAAGAGGGTAACGATGTTTTGGTACTTGAGCCAGACAGCGACTTCTTCAAATATCTAAACAAAGCGACTGCGAATTAATAAAAGCAAAAGCGATATTAGCTTTTAGATATTAGCTATTAGATATTGGATATTAGAAACCCGCGGTTGTCCCGCGGGTTTTTTGTGTTTAATCTCAAGCGAATAACGAACGACGAATAACGAACAACGGACAGCAGCTCATGACGTATAAACAGCACTACAGTCGCTACTTTAAAGAACATCCTCAAAGTCTGCATTTTGCGCCGCACAGCCATCACTATTGGCCGGATGTGACACGCGATGCCCAACTGGCTTATTGGGACGATAGTGCGCGTGGCGTAGACCATAAGTGGGATATCGTGTTTGGCGAGCGTGTTCCTGCGGTACAACGATATTTGGCCGCGTTATTGAATCATCCACACCCTGAGCAATTTGTATTCGCGGGTAATACCCATGAGTTGCTGTATCGCGTCATTTCAAGTTTTGCGCCAGACAAACCGTTAAAGATATTAAGCACCGATAGCGAGTTTCATAGCTTCGCAAGGCAAATTCGACGCCTACAAGAGCGTTCTAACGTACAATTTGAAAGCGTTCCAACCGAACCCTATGAGACGTTTGAAGCGCGCTGGCTTGATGCAATTAAACAAGGTTCGTTTGATATCATCTTCACCAGCCAGGTATTTTTCAATTCAGGGGTGGTGGCGCCCGATCCTTTAACTTGGCTAGATGAAGTGCCAGAGCAAACACAGATTATTATCGACGGGTACCATGGTTGTGGTGCTATCCCCACAGATTTATCTACCATCGCTGACCGTGTATTTTACCTCGCCGGTGGCTATAAATATTTGCAGGCTGGGGAAGGGTGCTGTTTCATGGCCGTGCCCAAGGGCTGCCAGTTACGGCCGGAATTTACCGGCTGGTTCGCGGATTTCGTCAATCTTGCCAAACCACAACAAGCTAGCGTTCAATACGCCGACGATGGTATGCGCTTTGCCGGTGCAACGATGGATTTTTCAGCCGTCTATCGGCTTGAGAGTGTGCTGGCTTGGTGGCACCGAGATGGGCTTACTGTCGATACGATGCACGCGTACGTGCAGCGCTTACAACGGGAATTTCTGACTATTCTTGAAGAGGTGCAACATCCCCACATTCATCGTGGCAATTTGATCGTCAATGATTTAGCACACCACGGGCACTTTTTGACGTTTAGACTCAACAACGCAGCGCTTGTTGAGCAACTTGCGGAGCAACTTAGCCATTGCGGTATCGAAACCGATTATCGCGGCGAACGGTTGCGCTTTGGCTTTGCCATTTATCACGACGTTGCCGACTATCAACAATTCAAAAAAGCGTTGAGTCAGAACTGATCGGGCTACCGTCGCCCCGAAATACCTGTTAAAATCGCCGCCTGTTTTTTCAACAGTAACTGCTGGTAGCGAGATCATGGGTAAAAATGTAGTAATTCTAGGTACACAATGGGGTGACGAAGGTAAAGGCAAAATCGTTGATTTGCTGACCGATAAGGCGTCGCTAGTCGTTCGCTATCAAGGCGGACATAACGCTGGGCACACCCTGGTCATCGACGGTGAAAAAACCGTTTTACACTTAATCCCATCGGGTATCTTGCGCGCAAACGTTAAATGCGTGATTGGTAACGGCGTGGTGTTGTCACCTGAAGCTCTCATGACCGAAATCGCCATGCTTGAGCAACGCGGCGTGCCAGTTCGTGATCGTTTGCTTATCAGCGAAGCTTGTCCGTTAATTTTGCCTTACCACATCGCGTTAGACCAAGCGCGTGAAAAAGCCCGCGGAAACAAAGCCATCGGCACAACCGGACGTGGTATCGGTCCTGCATACGAAGATAAAGTTGCGCGTCGTGGCCTACGCGTCGGCGATTTGTTTAACTTCGCACGATTTGAAGAAAAGTTGCGTGAAGTAATCGAATTCCATAACTTCACGTTGGTGCACTACTACAAAGTTGAGCCAGTGAATGTTGATGACGTACTCGCATACTGTGAAGACGTTGCCAAACAGCTTCAAGGCATGGTTGCTGACATTCCTGCGTTACTTGATGAAACTCGTAAAGCGGGCCAGCACATCATGTTTGAAGGTGCGCAAGGTACCTTGTTGGATATCGATCACGGCACTTATCCGTACGTGACCTCGTCCAACACAACTGCAGGTGGTGTATCGACCGGCGCTGGTTTTGGTCCGCGTTACATCGATTACGTATTGGGTATCGTGAAAGCGTATACCACACGTGTTGGTAGCGGCCCATTCCCAACTGAGCTTGAATGCGAAGTGGGTCAACATTTAGGCGTGAAAGGCCATGAGTTTGGCGCAACAACAGGGCGTAAACGTCGTACTGGTTGGTTTGATGCAGTAGCAGCGCGTCGTGCGGTACAAATTAACTCTGTCAGTGGCTTTTGCTTAACCAAGCTTGATGTATTAGATGGTCTCGAAGAACTGAAGATTTGTGTTGGCTATAAATTACCAAACGGCGAAGTGGTAGAATATCCACCAATGGCAGCAGAAGATTACGAAACTGTCGAGCCAGTATATGAAACCATGCCAGGTTGGAATGATAGTACTGTGGGTATCACGCAGCACAAAGATCTGCCGACCGCAGCACTTGCGTATATTAAACGAATTGAAGTTTTAACTGGTGTGCCAGTGGATATTATTTCAACAGGCCCAGACCGCGGTGAGACGATTATTTTGCGCCATCCGTTCGCAAATTAACCAATCGAACCAAGAAAGCTAAAAAAATTGGTATTTACTATTGCATCATCAAAATCGATACAATAGAATGCGCTCCACCTAACCGGGGTGCCGGCATAGCTCAGTTGGTAGAGCAACTGACTTGTAATCAGTAGGTCCCGAGTTCGACTCTTGGTGCCGGCACCATTTTAAAATCTGGTTTTGGAGGGGTTCCCGAGCGGTCAAAGGGATCAGACTGTAAATCTGACGGCTCAGCCTTCGCAGGTTCGAATCCTGCCCCCTCCACCACTTTTTAGCATGGTCATGCGAATGCGGTGAGTCCAGAATGGTTTGAGGTGGCCCGATTCAAGGCATGCGGGTATCGTATAATGGCTATTACCTCAGCCTTCCAAGCTGATGATGTGGGTTCGATTCCCACTACCCGCTCCAAATAATCTGTATTGTGCTGATATAGCTCAGTTGGTAGAGCGCACCCTTGGTAAGGGTGAGGTCGGCGGTTCAAATCCGCCTATCAGCACCACGCATCAGGCCAACTCTTCCCTTGTCTCGCTTATTTCGGCATAATCGCCGGCTAAAGATTTTCAATTGTTGGTGTTAAACCACCGTACGTTGTCCAAAAAGAGGCTGTCATGGCAAAAGAAAAATTTGAACGTTCCAAACCGCACGTTAACGTCGGTACTATCGGCCACGTTGACCACGGTAAAACTACTCTGACCGCTGCGATCACCACAGTATTGGCGAAAACCTACGGTGGTTCAGCACGTGCATTCGATCAAATCGATAACGCACCAGAAGAAAAAGCGCGTGGTATCACCATCGCAACTTCACACGTAGAGTACGACACTCCATCACGTCACTACGCACACGTAGACTGCCCAGGGCACGCTGACTATGTTAAAAACATGATCACCGGTGCTGCGCAGATGGACGGCGCTATCTTGGTAGTAGCGGCAACTGACGGCCCAATGCCACAAACTCGTGAGCACATCTTGTTGTCACGTCAGGTTGGCGTTCCATACATCATCGTGTTCATGAACAAATGTGACATGGTAGACGACGAAGAGTTGTTGGAATTGGTTGAGATGGAAGTTCGTGAACTTCTTTCTGAGTACGACTTCCCAGGCGACGACTTGCCAGTAATCCAAGGTTCAGC
>NZ_FOYU01000006.1:0-21973 GCF_900115255.1 Pseudidiomarina tainanensis | reverse complement strand
TGGTAGACGACGAAGAGTTGTTGGAATTGGTTGAGATGGAAGTTCGTGAACTTCTTTCTGAGTACGACTTCCCAGGCGACGACTTGCCAGTAATCCAAGGTTCAGCATTGAAAGCGTTGGAAGGCGAAGAGAAGTGGGAAAAGAAAATCATCGAATTGGCAGAAGCATTGGATTCATACATTCCAGAGCCAGAGCGTGATATCGACAAGCCGTTCATCATGCCAATCGAAGACGTATTCTCAATCTCAGGCCGTGGTACTGTAGTAACTGGTCGTGTTGAGCGCGGTATCGTTCGCACTGGTGACGAAGTAGAAATCGTAGGTATCCAAGATACAACGAAAACTACTGTAACTGGTGTTGAAATGTTCCGTAAATTGCTTGACGAAGGTCGTGCAGGTGAGAACATAGGTGCCTTGTTGCGTGGTACGAAGCGTGACGAGATCCAACGTGGTCAAGTATTGGCGAAGCCAGGTTCAATCACGCCACACACTCAGTTCGAAGCTGAAGTGTACGTATTGACCAAAGAAGAAGGTGGACGTCACACTCCATTCTTCAAAGGCTACCGTCCACAGTTTTACTTCCGTACAACTGACGTAACTGGTGCAGTACAGTTGCCAGAAGGCGTAGAGATGGTTATGCCAGGCGACAACCTGAAGTTCGTAGTAGAACTGATTCACCCAATCGCAATGGACGAAGGTCTTCGTTTCGCGATTCGTGAAGGTGGTCGTACTGTAGGCGCTGGCGTTGTATCTAAGATCATCGCTTAATAGCCTCGGTATCCGTTAACGGATATTGATAAAAGGGGAGCTTCGGCTCCCTTTTTTGTTTTTGAAAAGCAAAAGCGCTACTAGCTATTGGATATTAGATATTAGCGAAAACACGAAAGTCCAAGACCGCTCTTCTAATATCCAATATCGAATAGCTAATATCGCCCTTGTTTTGCATGGTTTGATCGGTATAATACAGCGTCCGTTTCTGTCACATATACAGAACCTGCAGGGGTGTAGTTCCAATTGGTAGAACAGCGGTCTCCAAAACCGACGGTTGGGGGTTCGAATCCCTCCACCCCTGCCACATTCAGCTATTAGCTATTGGATATTAGATATTAGAAAATACGGACGGACAGCTAATATCCAATATCTAATAGCTAATATCGACGTTGGTTTTAATTACAGGATTGAATAATGAGTGCAAACACCGAAACGCAAAGCAGCTCACTCGACGGCTTAAAATGGATCGTCGCGATTGCACTGCTGGCTGCAGCAGTACTGGGTAACTACTATTACGGTGACCAAGTGTCTGTGCTTTATCGCGCCATTGGCGTGGTACTTTTAGTTGTTATTGCGGGTGTCATTGCAGGTATGACTGGTAAAGGTCGCCAATTCCGCGAATTTGCTAAAGAAAGCCGCAAAGAAACGCGCCGCGTGGTATGGCCATCGCGTCAAGAAGCAACTCAGACAACGTTAATCGTTGTTGTCGCGACCGCAATCGTTTCATTAATTCTGTGGGGCATGGATGCGATTTTAGTACGCATTGTAGGCTTCTTCACCGGACTGGAGTTTTAATCTATGACTGATCAAGTGAAAAAGCGCTGGTACGTGGTTCAAGCATTCTCAGGTTTTGAGAAACGCGTTGCTGATTCGTTGCGCGAACATATCAAAATGCACGGCATGGAAGATAAGTTCGGTGAAGTACTCGTACCGACCGAAGAAGTTGTCGAAATGAAAGCCGGCAAGCGTGCGAAGAGTGAACGTAAATTCTTCCCTGGCTATGTTCTGGTTGAAATGGCAATGGATGAAGATGCGTGGCACTTAGTAAAAAGCATTCCACGCGTATTAGGGTTCATTGGTGGTACGCAAGAGCGTCCAACGCCAATTACCCAAAAAGAAGCAGATATTATTTTGAACCGTCTGCAAGAATCTGTTGATAAGCCGAAGCCAAAAACGTTGTTTGAGCCAGGCGAAGTGGTTCGTGTTAATGACGGTCCGTTTGCAGATTTCAATGGTACGGTTGAAAGCGTGGATTACGAGAAGAGTCGTTTGACTGTATCGGTTTCTATTTTCGGTCGCGCAACGCCAGTCGAACTCGAGTTCGGCCAGGTCGAAAAGGCCTAATAAATACAAGTACGATATTGGCTATTGGATATTTGATATTAGCCAAAACACAACTTGAAGCGGTCAGCTAATATCTAATATCAAATAGCTAATAGCTGATCTCTTGCAATGAGGGGCGAATAGGACTATAATTCGCCTCCTTTTTTATATTGGGGAGCCGTTAGAGTAAGTCATCTCTTAGATTTACGAGGCGTTTGACCCACAACCAAGAGGCATAAACATGGCTAAGAAGTTAAAAGCTATCATCAAGTTGCAAGTAGCAGCTGGTGCAGCTAACCCGTCACCACCAGTTGGTCCAGCATTGGGTCAGCACGGTGTGAACATCATGGAATTCTGTAAAGCGTTTAACGCTGCAACTGACCAGCTTGAAAAAGGCGCGCCAGTTCCAGTAGAAATTAGCGTTTTCGAAGATCGTTCATTCACGTTCATCACCAAAACTCCTCCAGCAGCATTCTTGTTGAAGAAAGCAGCCGGTATCAAGAGCGGTTCAGGCCGTCCTAACACTGAAAAAGTGGGTACTGTGACGCGTGCGCAGCTGGAAGAAATTGCGAAGGTTAAAGAGCCAGACTTAACTGCGGCTGACCTTGATGCAGCGGTTCGTACTATTGCCGGCTCAGCTCGTGCAATGGGCCTGAATGTGGAGGGTCTGTAAGATGGCTAAGTTAAGCAAACGTGCACGTCTTATCCGTGAAAAAGTTGAAGCGCGTGATTATGAAATCAACGAAGCAATCAACTTATTAAAAGAATTAGCAACTGCAAAATTCAAAGAAAGCGTTGATGTATCTGTAAACTTGGGTATCGACGCTCGTAAATCTGACCAAAATGTTCGCGGTGCAACTGTACTGCCTAACGGTACTGGTCGTGACGTACGTGTCGCAGTTTTCACTAGCGGTGCTAACGCTGATAAAGCGAAAGAAGCCGGTGCTGACATCGTAGGTATGGAAGACTTAGCTGAACAAGTTAAAAAAGGCGAAATGAACTTTGACGTTGTTATCGCTTCTCCAGACGCTATGCGTGTTGTTGGTATGTTAGGTCAAATCTTAGGCCCACGTGGTCTGATGCCTAACCCGAAAACTGGTACTGTAACTCCTGACGTAGCAACTGCAGTTAAAAACGCAAAAGCTGGTCAGATTCGTTACCGTAACGATAAAGCGGGTATCATCCACGCGACTATCGGTAAAGTTGATTTTGATAACGATAAATTGAAAGAAAACCTTGAAGCGTTGTTGGCTGCTCTGAAAAAAGCGAAGCCTTCTTCAGCAAAAGGTCAATTTATCAAGAAAGTTAGCCTTTCAACCACTATGGGCGCTGGCGTAGCCATCGACCAAGGTTCGTTAAGCGCAAACTAAGGTTTTATGGGTTGGAGCTGTAGCTCCCGTCCAAGACCGCAGGTGTATCGCGGCTGACATCTCGAGAGAGACAATTCAGCGACACTTAATTTCCTGCGCAGATGGTGATATCCGATCCAGACTCTCTGGGTAAGAGATTCACCGTGACAACGTGGTAGATGCAGTAACGGTCTACCTATGTGTAACGATAGGCCCAAAGCTCTTTGAGCGGCGGGCCAAAAAAAGAGGTGATACTAGTGGCACTAGGTTTAGCAGCAAAACAAGCAATCGTTAAAGAAGTTAACGAAGTTGCTTCAAACGCTCTATCCGTCGCTGTTGCTGAGTATCGTGGTATGGAAGTTGCGCACATGACTCAACTTCGCCGTCAAGCTCGTGAGCAAGGCGTGTATCTGAAAGTTATTCGGAACACTCTGGCAAAACGTGCATTTGTTGACACGAAGTTTGAAGACATGGACTCAGCGTTAACAGGTCCTTTGATCTACGGTTTCTCTATCGACGCACCAGGTTCTGCTGCGCGTTTATTCAAAGAGTTTGCCAAAGAGAACAAGCACCTGAAAGTAACTGCACTATCAATTGGCTCAGGCCTGATGGGCGCAGACAAGCTTGACGCTGTTGCATCACTTCCGACTCGCGACGAAGCATTGGCGAAATTGCTCGCAACCTTCAAAGCGCCTGTTAGTAAGTTCGTTCGTACAATTAACGAAGTACCTACTAAATTTGTGCGTGTGTTGTCGGCAATTAAAGACGCTAAATAGAAGCGGTTTTTTTAACCATTTTTTTGTAATTTATAACCCAGGAGTTTAGAGTTATGGCTCTTACTAAAGAAGATATTTTGAACGCGATCGCTGAAATGCCAGTTATGGAATTGGTTGAGTTGATCGAAGCTGCAGAAGAAAAATTCGGTGTTGACGCTTCAGCTGCTGTTGCTGTTGCAGCTGGTCCAGCTGCTGCAGGAGCTGCTGCTGCAGAAGAGAAAACTGAATTTGACGTAGTATTGAAATCTGCTGGCGCTAACAAAGTAGCAGCTATCAAAGCAGTTCGCGGCGCAACTGGTCTTGGCTTGAAAGAAGCGAAAGACATGGTTGAGTCTGCACCTGTTGCTGTTAAAGAAGGCATCAGCAAAGAAGACGCAGAAGCACTTGCTAAAGAATTGACTGAAGCTGGTGCGGAAGTTGAAGTTAAGTAAGTTTAACCACTTACATAACTTGGCCTTTTAGGCCTAGGGCTGGTGGCAATTTTGCTACCAGCCTTTTTGCGCTGTAAAGCATGTATCATTTTTGCCCGTTATTGGGGTGCATGCTCGCGGTGACAAAAACGGGAACGACAAGCTTTAAGTAGTTTGTTTTTAACCATCGACTCCTACTCCGGTGGTTAGGGTCATCAATCAGCTAGCTGAGGAACCCCATGGCGTACTCCTACTCTGAGAAAAAACGTATTCGCAAGGATTTTGGTAAACGCCCTCATGTACTTGAGGTGCCATACCTGCTGTCAATCCAATTAGATTCATTTAAAAAATTCATCGAGCCGGATCCAGAAGGCAATAATGGTCTGGAAGCGGCATTTCGCTCAGTATTTCCAATTACCGCTTATTCAGGTAATTCGGAACTGCAGTACGTGAGCTATCACCTTGGTGAGCCAGTATTTGACGTACAAGAATGTCAAATCCGTGGCATCACTTACGCAGCTCCTTTGCGGGTGAAACTGCGCTTGGTTCTTTTTGATAAAGAAGCAGCGGCAGGCACCGTTAAAGATATCAAAGAGCAAGAAGTTTACATGGGTGAAATCCCATTGATGACCGAGAACGGTACGTTTGTTATTAACGGCACCGAGCGGGTTATCGTATCTCAGTTACACCGTTCACCAGGTGTATTCTTTGATCATGACAAAGGTAAGACGCACTCTTCAGGTAAAGTGTTGTATAACGCACGCGTTATTCCTTACCGTGGTTCGTGGTTGGATTTCGAATTCGATCCGAAAGACAACGTATTCGTACGTATCGACCGTCGTCGTAAGTTACCGGCGTCTATTATTCTTCGTGCGCTTGAATATAGCACCGAAGAAATTCTCGATATGTTCTTCGAAACCACGTACTACCAGTTCCGCAATAAAAAAGTATTTATGCAACTGGTACCAGAGCGTTTACGTGGTGAAACTGCGAAATTCGACATCAAAAATGATGATGGCGAAATTATCGTAGAAAAAGGCCGTCGTATTACTGCGCGTCATATCAACCAAATCGCAAGCTTGAACCAGCCAGAAATGGAAGTTCCGCTTGAGTACTTGGTAGGTAAAGTTTTAGCGAAAAACTACACCGACAAGAAAACCGGTGAAGTGATTGCTGAAGCGAACGCTGAGTTAACACTTGAGTTACTCGCGAAACTGCGCGAAGCCGGCTTCAAGAAATTTGAAACCTTGTTCGTGAACGACCTTGATCATGGGCCGTACATGAGTGAGACCTTGCGCATCGATTCAACCAACAACCGCTTAGAGGCGTTGGTTGAGATTTATCGTATGATGCGCCCAGGCGAGCCGCCAACCAAAGAAGCGGCTGAAACCTTATTTGACAACTTGTTCTTCAGCGAAGACCGCTATGACTTATCGTCTGTTGGTCGTATGAAGTTCAACCGTCGTTTAGGTCGCGAAGACCTAACTGGCCCAGGCGTATTGACCAAAGAAGATATCGTTGAGGTAATGAAAAAACTCATCGAAATCCGTAACGGTCAAGACGAAGTCGACGATATCGATCACTTAGGTAACCGTCGTATCCGTTCTGTGGGCGAGATGGCTGAGAACCAATTCCGTGTCGGTTTGGTTCGCGTTGAGCGTGCAGTTAAAGAGCGCTTAAGCCTCGGCGATTTAGATGGCACCATGCCGCAAGATCTGATCAACGCGAAGCCAATTAGCGCCGCGGTGAAAGAATTCTTCGGTTCAAGCCAGTTGTCTCAGTTTATGGACCAAAACAACCCATTGTCAGAAGTCACGCACAAGCGTCGTATCTCTGCATTAGGTCCAGGTGGTTTGACGCGTGAGCGTGCAGGCTTCGAAGTTCGTGACGTACACCCAACGCACTACGGTCGCGTATGTCCAATCGAAACCCCTGAAGGTCCGAACATCGGTTTGATCAACTCGTTGTCAACGTTCGCACGTACCAACGAATATGGCTTCTTGGAAACGCCATATCGCCGCATTGAAAACGGCGTTGTCACCGATGAAGTCGATTATTTGTCAGCGATTGAAGAAGGTCACTTCGTCATTGCGCAGGCAAACGTTGCCTTGAACGATAAAGGTGAATTGGTTGAAGACTTAGTTCCATGTCGTCACAAAAACGAATTCACATTGATGTCAAAAGAGCAAGTTCAGTACATGGACGTTGCTCCGCAACAGATCGTTTCAATTGCAGCAAGCTTGATTCCGTTCCTTGAACACGATGACGCTAACCGTGCATTGATGGGTTCAAACATGCAACGTCAAGCCGTTCCAACGTTACGTGCTGATAAGCCGTTGGTTGGTACTGGTATTGAGCGTACTGTTGCCGTTGACTCGGGTGTAACGGTTGTTGCGAAACGTGGTGGTGTGGTCGACAAAGTTGACGCTAGCCGCATTGTCGTGAAGGTGAACGAAGAAGAAATGATGCCAGGCGAAGCCGGTATCGATATTTATAACCTTGTTAAATACACCCGTTCTAACCAGAACACCTGTATTAACCAGACGCCAACTGTGAATGTTGGTGAGCCGGTAATGCGTGGCGATGTATTGGCTGACGGTCCGTCAACCGATATGGGTGAATTGGCATTGGGTCAAAACTTACGCGTGGCATTCATGCCATGGAATGGTTACAACTTCGAGGACTCGATTCTGATTTCAGAGCGCGTGGTTCAAGAAGATCGTTTAACCACTATCCACATTCAAGAATTAAGCTGTGTGGCGCGTGACACCAAACTAGGTGCTGAAGAAGTTACTGCCGATATTCCAAACGTGGGTGAGTCTGCGCTGAACAAGCTTGACGAAGCCGGTATCGTTTATGTTGGTGCAGAAGTTTCTGGCGGCGACATCCTGGTTGGTAAAGTAACGCCAAAAGGCGAGACTCAATTAACGCCAGAAGAGAAATTGCTGCGTGCAATCTTCGGTGAAAAAGCGTCTGACGTGAAAGATAGCTCACTGCGCGTACCAAACGGTGTGACCGGTACAGTTATCGACGTTCAAGTATTTACCCGTGATGGCGTAGAGAAAGACGCGCGTGCTCGCTCAATCGAAGAGATGCAACTGAAGCAGGTTAAGAAAGACTTAGCTGACGAACTCAAAATCCTTGAAAAAGGTATTTTTGAGCGTGCTCGTAGCTTGTTGTTAGCGAATGGTTTTGATGAATCAAAACTAGCTAGCCTTGAGCAAAGCAAGTGGTTGACGCAAAACTTGAAGAAAGAAGATGCGCAACAACAGCTTGAGCAGATTGCACAACAGTACGAAGAAATTCGCGCTGATTTCGACAACAAGTTCGAAAACAAGCGCCGTAAGATCGAGCAAGGTGACGATTTGGCACCTGGCGTACTGAAAATTGTGAAAGTGTACCTTGCGGTTCGTCGCCGTATCCAGCCAGGTGATAAGCTTGCTGGTCGTCACGGTAACAAAGGTGTTATCTCAACCATCGTTCCTGTTGAAGATATGCCGCATGACGAGCACGGCACGCCAGTGGATATCGTATTGAACCCATTGGGCGTTCCATCGCGGATGAACATCGGTCAGATCCTTGAAACTCACCTGGGTATGGCTGCGCGTGGCATTGGTACCAAAATCGAAAATATGATGAAGCGCCAAGCGAAAGTTGCTGAAATGCGTGAATTCTTAGACAAGGTGTACAGCCTAGGTAACACACGTCAAGAAGTTGATATTAACGACTTCAGTGATGACGAAGTACTTCGCCTAGCGGAAAACCTGAAAAAAGGTCTTCCAACTGCGACACCTGTATTCGATGGTGCAGTCGAAAGCGAAATTAAAGAACTACTGAAACTGGCTGATTTACCAGAATCAGGTCAGATCACGTTGTGGGATGGTCGTACCGGTGAGCGTTTTGAGCGTGATGTAACCGTTGGTTACATGTACATGCTGAAACTGAACCACTTGGTTGACGACAAGATGCACGCGCGTTCGACCGGTTCTTACAGCTTGGTTACTCAGCAACCGCTGGGTGGTAAAGCACAGTTTGGTGGTCAGCGCTTCGGTGAGATGGAAGTGTGGGCACTGGAAGCATACGGTGCTGCTTATACGTTGCAGGAAATGTTGACGGTGAAATCGGACGACGTAAACGGTCGTACGAAGATGTACAAAAACATTGTCGACAACGATCTGCGCATGGAAGCAGGTATGCCGGAATCCTTCAATGTACTTCTGAAGGAAATCCGCTCGCTTGGTATCAACATTGAGTTGGACCAAGACTGAGACACCACCGGACGCTATTTGCCAGGAGATAAATCGTGAAAGACTTATTAAAGTTTTTAAAACCGCAAAACCAGACTGAAGAGTTCGATGCGATTCGCATCGGACTTGCTTCTCCGGACATGATCCGCAGCTGGTCTTTCGGTGAAGTGAAAAAGCCAGAAACGATCAACTACCGTACGTTCAAGCCTGAGCGTGACGGGTTGTTCTGTGCGCGCATTTTCGGCCCGGTAAAAGACTACGAGTGCTTGTGTGGTAAATACAAGCGCTTGAAGCACCGTGGTGTAATCTGTGAGAAGTGTGGCGTCGAAGTGACCCTCACCAAAGTGCGCCGTGAGCGCATGGGTCACATCGAATTGGCGAGCCCAGTTGCACACATCTGGTTCTTGAAATCGTTACCAAGCCGTATCGGTTTGATGCTTGATATGACCTTGCGTGATATCGAGCGCGTATTGTATTTCGAATCATACGTTGTGACTGAAGCAGGTATGACTGACCTTGAACGTGGCCAGATTCTTACCGAAGAAGAATACTTAGACGCATTAGAAGCCCATGGCGACGAGTTCGAAGCCAAGATGGGTGCTGAAGCTGTGTTGTCATTGTTGCAACACATTGATATCGAAGGTGATATCAAGCAATTGCGTGAAGAGCTTCCAGAAACCAATTCAGAAACCAAGCGTAAAAAAATCAGCAAGCGCTTGAAGCTGCTTGAATCATTCCATAACTCAGGCAACAAGCCAGAGTGGATGATCTTGAAAGTGCTTCCAGTACTGCCACCTGATCTACGTCCATTGGTTCCATTGGATGGTGGCCGTTTCGCGACTTCAGATTTGAACGATCTATATCGTCGCGTGATCAACCGTAACAACCGTTTGAAGCGTCTTTTAGACCTAGCAGCTCCTGACATCATCGTGCGTAACGAAAAACGTATGTTGCAAGAAGCTGTGGATGCGTTGTTAGACAACGGTCGTCGCGGTCGTGCTATCACTGGTACCAATAAACGTCCTCTGAAATCTTTGGCTGACATGATCAAAGGTAAGCAGGGTCGTTTCCGTCAAAACTTGTTGGGTAAACGTGTTGACTACTCAGGCCGTTCAGTAATCACTGTTGGTCCTAAACTACGTTTGCACCAGTGTGGTTTGCCGAAGAAAATGGCACTCGAGCTATTTAAACCATTCATCTACGGTAAGTTAGAAGGTCGTGGTTTAGCCACAACCATCAAAGCTGCTAAGAAAATGGTCGAGCGCGAAATTCCAGAAGTTTGGGACGTACTTGACGAAGTAATCAAAGAACACCCAGTGATGCTTAACCGTGCACCAACGTTGCACCGTTTGGGTATTCAGGCGTTCGAACCGGTACTTATCGAAGGTAAAGCGATTCAGTTGCACCCATTGGTGTGTGCGGCCTATAACGCCGACTTCGACGGTGACCAAATGGCGGTTCACTTACCATTAACGCTTGAAGCGCAGTTAGAAGCGCGCGCGTTGATGATGTCAACCAACAACATTTTGTCACCAGCAAGTGGTGATCCAATTATCGTTCCTTCACAGGACGTTGTATTGGGTCTGTACTACATGACGCGCGAAAAAATTAATGCGAAAGGCGAAGGCATGGCGTTTAAGAACGCTAAAGAAGCCGAGAAAGCATACCGTAACAAGGATGCTGAGCTGCACGCACGAGTTAAAGTACGTATCACTGAAACGTTAACCGACGAAGAAGGTGTCACAACCACCACGACAAAACTGTACGACACCACTGTGGGTCGTGCCATTTTGTCACTGATTCTTCCTACTGGCATGCCATTTGACATGATCAACCAGTCCATGGGTAAGAAGCAGATCGGTCGTTTGTTGAACCGTTCTTATCGTGACTTAGGCTTGAAGCCAACCGTAATTTTTGCTGACCAAATCATGTATACCGGTTTCCACTACGCGATGATCGCGGGTGCGTCAGTCGGTATCGATGACATGGTTATTCCAGACGCTAAGAAAGATATTATCGAAGCGGCGGAAGAAGAAGTTGCTGAAATTCAGGAACAGTTCGAGCAAGGTTTGGTAACAGCCGGCGAGAAATACAACAAAGTTATCGACATTTGGTCAACTGCGAACGAGAAAGTCTCGAAAGCGATGATGGAAAACTTGTCGAAAGAAACTGTGATCAACGCCAAAGGCGAAGAAGAGCAGCAAGATTCTTTCAACTCAGTTTACATGATGGCTGACTCAGGCGCTCGTGGTAGCCCCGCACAGATTCGTCAGTTGGCGGGTATGCGTGGTTTGATGGCGAAGCCAGATGGCTCAATCATCGAAACCCCAATTGTTGCGAACTTCCGTGAAGGTTTGAACGTACTCCAGTACTTCATCTCAACCCACGGTGCGCGTAAAGGTTTGGCCGATACCGCATTGAAGACAGCGAACTCAGGTTACCTGACGCGTCGTTTGGTTGACGTTGCGCAAGACGTTGTAATTGTTGAAGACGACTGTGGCACCGAAGACGGCTTGTATGTGAAGCCGTTAATTGAAGGTGGTGACGTTGTAGAACCATTGCGTGAGCGCGTATTGGGTCGTGTGGTATGTGATGATGTACTGATGCCAGGTAGCGACGATGTTCTAATTCCACGTAACACATTGCTTGATGAAAAAATGTGTGACGTGTTAGAGCAGAACTCGGTTGACCAAGTCAAAGTACGCTCAGTAATCACCTGTGACACTGATTTCGGTGTGTGTGCGAACTGTTACGGTCGTGACCTTGCTCGTGGTCACTTGGTGAACCAAGGTGAAGCGGTTGGTGTTATCGCAGCACAGTCAATCGGTGAACCAGGTACCCAGTTAACGATGCGTACGTTCCACATCGGTGGTGCGGCATCGCGTGACTCTGCAGCCAACAACATTCAAGTGAAGAACAAGGGTACCCTGAAACTTCACAATGCGAAGTTCGTTGAAAACAGTGACAGCCACTTGGTTATCACATCACGTTCAACTGAATTGACGTTGATTGACGAATTTGGTCGTGAGCGAGAGCGTTATAAAGTGCCTTACGGTGCGATTCTGAAGAAAAACGAAGGCGATACCGTTGATGCGGGCGAAATCGTAGCGAACTGGGATCCACATACGCACCCAATCATCACCGAGGTAGCGGGTCGTCTGAAGTTTGTCGACTTGATCGACGGCGTCACTATGACACGTCAAACCGATGAGCTGACTGGCTTATCAAGCATTGTTGTGCTTGAAACAGGTCAACGTACCAGCGCCGGTAAAGACATGCGTCCTATGGTGAAGTTGGTTGACGCGAAAGGTAAAGACGTGAACATCGCCGGTACCGATATGCCAGCGCAGTACTTCTTGCCAGGTAACGCGATTATCAACCTTGAAGATAACGCTGAAGTGAAAGTGGGTGACACGGTTGCACGTATTCCACAAGAAGGTTCAAAAACACGCGATATTACCGGTGGTCTACCGCGCGTTGCCGACTTGTTCGAAGCACGTCGTCCGAAAGAGCCAGCAATTTTGGCAGAAGTCTCTGGTACCGTTAGCTTTGGTAAAGAAACCAAAGGCAAACGCCGCTTGATCATCACCCCAACGGATGGTGGCGAGCAGTACGAAGAGATGATTCCAAAATATCGTCAGTTGAACATCTTCGAAGGTGAGCAAGTGACCAAAGGTGAAGTTATCGCCGACGGTCCTGAAGCACCACACGATATCTTACGTTTGCGTGGCGTGAGTGCGCTTGCAAACTACATCGTGAACGAAGTACAAGAAGTTTATCGCTTACAGGGCGTTAAGATCAACGATAAGCACATCGAGACCATTGTGCGTCAGATGCTGCGTAAAGCGATTATCTTGAACCCAGGCGAAACTGAACTGCTTGAAGGCGAAATGATGGAGCTGTCTGAAGTACTTGCTGCTAACGCGAAAGCGGAAGCAGAAGGTAAGATTCCAGCTTCGTATGAGCGTCAGCTGTTAGGTATCACCAAAGCGTCATTGTCGACTGAATCGTTCATTTCTGCAGCATCGTTCCAAGAAACGACGCGCGTATTGACCGAAGCAGCCGTGCAAGGCAAGCAAGACCCATTACGTGGCTTGAAAGAGAACGTTATTGTTGGTCGCTTGATTCCAGCTGGTACTGGTTTCGCTTACCACCGCGAACGTGCGCGCAAGCGTGCTGAAGCGCTGGCGGTTACCGAAGTACCTCGTTTAACCGCAGAAGAAGCCGAGCAGCAACTTGCTGACGCTTTGAACTTCGGTAACGAAGCGGCCGACAACGGTGACAGCAACGAATAAGCCGTTGCTTCCGCGAACTTGAAGAGCTCTAAAAGGCCAGTCTAGCCGACTGGCCTTTTTTATTGCGCGAGAAACTCTAATTAAGTTTTCGTGAGAAGGAATCATAAATATTAGGTTGACGGGACGTTTTGGTTAATTTATGTTCAAAATTAATATTCAATATAGGACATAAATTTTGAACGGAACTCATTATCAAAAGACATTTTTCGCTACTCTCTCTGTATTGTTGGGCATATCAGCGAGCAACGCTCAAGACATTGAATCTTTAGCGATGGGTTTCCCCCCCCCTCCCGGTGGAAGCTCCTATACGTTTAGTCAGGCCTTTCCCTCAAATGACTTGTATAAACTTACTGAAGATAATTTTCAAAAATTAGATACTGGACTCTTAGGTGATTTGTTTAATACTTACACCGGAGAGCTCTCCTTTCGTCAGACAGATGTGGCAATTTCGACGAATTTGGGTATTCCAATGGAAGTTATTCGTGAGTCGATAAATTCAAGAAATGGTCACTATCGTATTTTTGGAAATTGGATCCTAGCAATTCCTACACTCTATGCACCCCTCGCAGGGAACTTCACATCAGGTCTTGACCGATGTACAAATTTTTGGACTACGAGTCGCTACCGTCCAGGCTCATTAGATGCGCAACTTCTTGAAAACGCGCCGCAACTGGGTGGAGTTGGTGGTAGCAAACAGCTATTACGCCACGATGGTTCGCTTAGTGCACCGCCAAACACGCTATTTATTAGTATGGATAATTGGGCAGTTACATGTAGTAATAATATCTACAAAGCACATGCACCAGATGGTACCAAATATACATTTGGTCAACTCGTTCAATTGAACGGTAATAACGCTCCAAGGACAACCCTAGCCTCGAATGCAGAGCGTGGTTACTCGATGTTGATGGTGACAAAAATAGAAGACAGATTTGGTAAGTCTATAAACTTTAATTATCAAAGCGGTTTACTTAGTTCGATATCAAGCGATGAAGGTCCGCAAATTAGTTTCCGATACAACTCTAACTATGACGTAGCTGACATAACTGCTAATGGTCAAGTTTGGCGCTATAGCTATAATTCTAATCACCAACTTATTCAAGTTGAACTTCCGAACGGAACGACGTGGGAATTGAATAACGGTGCGTTAATATCAGCTTCATCTTCAGAAACTAGTATTACTGGAAGTATTACTCATCCACTTGGTACAGAAGGCAGTTTTACCATACAGCGAACGAGGCACGGACGTACTAAAGTGCCTACGTCTCAAAATGTGGAAAGTGGTTATCTTTATGATAAGGATACTTACTATCATTCGCTTGCTACCAAAACGCTGACAGGTCCGCAATTAACTCCAATGAGTTGGACCTATAGTTATTCTCAAGAAGCAGGAGCATATTTGGGAGAGTCTGCTTCCAACTTTAAATCGGTTTTAATAACAGATCCTGAAGGCCATAAGCGACGCTATACATTGCACCGAAGTTTAGATGAGCTAGAAGGTAAGATCCAAAAAATATCTACTGAGTCGACTTCATCTACCCTTCAAACTATAACTCAGACATGGGTGCGTGGAGCGGCTATTGGACAAATCGTTGGAGATTTAGCTTTTGGCTCTCGCAGTAATGGTTATCGTGCAAATCTTAATCATGAAGTAACCACAAGAGGTAGTGATAGTTTTACTCAGTCGTTTTATAACTATTCGTCATGGGGATTGCCAGGAAAAATCGTTGCATCGACAAACTTAACATCAACCAAGCGTTATGCCACTCAAACGTATTTAAACGATATTGGGCTTTGGATTATCGGGTTGCCGGTTGAATCTAAAGTGTCAGAAGATGGAACCACCTACTATCCAAAAGATAGGACTACGTATTATAGTGCAAGTCATTCCTATTCAAGACTGCCGTATCAAAGGTTTCGCCATAATCGCTTAATTCAAACCTACAATAGCTATTTAACAAATGGTATTTCATCAGGAATGGTCGGCAAAATAACCGACCATAAATTAGGTAGTTATAGTGTTATAAGCCAGTATAAGCACGGCATTCCGACGATACTTCGTCGGCCAAGCTTGAACGGTGGAGCTGATATAGAATCCATAGTGTCAGTTGACAACAATGGGCGAGTAATATCAATAAAGGATTACCGCGGATTTGTAACGAACTTTAATTATAACGAGCTAGGCTGGTTAACTTCCAAAGTTCCCATAAACCAAGGGCTCAATTCGACCTCTATAAACTACGCAATTCTTTCCGATGGAATATATAAGACGGTATCTAAAGGAAGTAAAAGGACAACCACGATATTTGACAGTCTTCTACGTCCCGTCGAATTCTTTGAGGAGGATCTGTCTGCGTTCTCAACCTACCGCGCTAAGTCCAGAAAATACGATAGTAATGGAAACATAATATTTGAAAGTTTCTGGGATGATGTTAGTCAAAGTGATGGGCACTCATACTCTTATGACGCTTTAGACCGTTTAATTAAGGTTATTGACACATCAACGACCGCTACAAACTCATACACGTTTTTAAGTGGTCATCGTGTTCGGCAAACTGATGCGCGAGGATTTGCGACGACGAAAACATTCCAGAGCTTCGGCAGTCCTAACTATAGCCACCCGATTAAAATTGTTTCGCCGGAATCATTGGTAACGTCGATTGCTTATAACTTACACCAACAGATTACTAACATTGCGCAAGGCGGCGTCACTGAGCAGCGTGTATATAATGGCTACCGTGATCTCTGTAAAATTATTCGAAGTGATGTGGGTAATCATGGGTATTATTATAATGTTTATGGCCGACTTGAACGAGTTGTTCAAGGTAGTTCGATTGACGATACGCTTAGTTGTGATAATTCACCTTCGAATACAGAAACACAATCCTTTACATACAATAGTCGCGGAGCAATCAAGCAAATTAGTTTTGGAGATAATACACCAAGTAAAAACTTTGGATATGATGCCAATGATAATTTAATTAGCGCTGTTACTTCAGGTGTCTCGAAGTTATTCGAGTTCAATAGCCAAAATCAGCTAGAGCAACAAACAACCCAAGTAGATAATTCAAGCTATACAATTAATTATGAATATGATGCAAATAGTCACCTGAATCATATAATTTATCCAGACGGTGAAATACTTGCTCTTCAACCTAATTCCTTAGGTCAGCAGCGTTCAGTTGGAGGTTATGTAGGGTTGATAAAATACCACCCTAATGGCGCAATCAAATCTTATGTTATGGCGAATGATGCTTTCCGTACAACGACGCAACATATTAACGGAGCAATAGATAGTATTATTGACCGCCATCCCAGCACTATTATTTTCAATCAGACTTATCAATACGATTTAAACATGAATACAGTCGGAATTAATCAAAGTACAGTCATAACAAATTCCACGATCGCATTGAATTATGATGGGTTAGATCGCTTGATTGGATTTTCTTCGGCTTTACTGGGTAACGGATTGATAAGTTACGACACCCGGAATAATGTCACATCTTTAGATCATCCTGAGGGGACACTCGAATTCAGCTATTTAAACAACCGATTAGTAAGTACTAGTGGTTTGCATAATTGGACTTTTTCATATGATGATCGTGGTAACGTTACTAATAATGGTCGCTATAATTTAAGTTTTAACCTAGCAGGCCAACTTACAACGGCGAACGGGAATGATTACCTATACGACGCCGAAAATATGCGAGTTCGAAGTATTACCAGCGCTGGAGCACGCTATGATATTTATGACAATAAAGGGAAACTGATATATTCCGAAACTCCTACGGGTATTGAGAAATATTATTATGCGAGTGGCACTCTTGTCGCCAAGAAAACAAGCAGTGGGCTAAAGTACGCCCATACCGATCAACTTGGTAGCACGGTCGGTTTCAGTAATGCAAAGGGCGCGATGACCGAAAAACGGCACTATCATCCATTTGGTCGAACTATTAATGGAACATTCGATGATGTTGGCTATACGAGTCACAAATTTGATTCAAATTTGGGCTTAAGCTATATGCAGGCACGATACTATGATCCAGTAATTGGGCGGTTTTATTCAAATGACCCTATCGGTTTCCGTGATGTGCATAGCTTTAATCGATATGCTTACGCGAATAACAACCCATATAAATATACAGATCCTGATGGCCGTGATGCAATTTCGGTTCAGATTGAATATAACCTGCCTTCAGCTATTTCCATGCTAAATACTTCTAACTTTGTAATTGATACTCTAGGGGTGACAATTCCAGAAGGCTTCAATGTAAGTGCTACGGTTTCTTTTCCAGGCTTGTCAGATTCTGGGAGATGGGGATTTGGAGGAAGTTTCAATGTTGTACTGGGGGGCGAATTTGGTGTAGACGATAGTCTAGCTAAAGCTAATGGAATTAAAGACACGTTAAATTCGGTTGGGAAAGCTTTAAGTAGTGGCAGTTTAACCGGGGAAATTGACTATAACTTTCCTAAAAATGGTGTTACTGAGGTTCAAAATGGATTGAGTGACAATCAGATATCTGCAATGGCTGGTGTCGGCGGTGGTCAAGTGTCAGTAGACAACAATGGAGCTGTAACTGGATTTGGTATTAAAGTTGGAGCGGGTATAAATGCTGGCGCAGTAGTTGAAAAGCCTCTAGTTGGATTCGCTATCGAAGAGGATAAAGGATTTGTCAAAACAGGAGGTAACTAATGCAATATTTAGAAACCGCGCTTTTAGTAATTTCATTTCTTCTAATTGTAACTGGTGTCGTTTTACTGGTTTTGGCAAGAAGCTGTGCTAAGAAAGAAATGTTCGAAAATTTCTATGGTGGTAAAAATGCAATCTACGGTGGTTTTAGGATATTCAAATATGAATATTATCAGAGCGACAAACTCTGGGCTTGTACATTTTTAAGAGTTGTTTTTATTGCCTTGTTAGCGGTGTTTTCATTGATGTACTTAACTAGCTAAGTAGTTTTTTTATCCAAAGCCTCGCACTCGGACCTAGGGAGTGGGGCTTTTTGTTACCAGAGCAGACAAAGCTCTTCAGCGAACTCACCATTCCGCCATCGACCAAGTGACTTTTTGCCATCTGGTGTGGTTCGAACCAGATGATATTGGTAATCTGCCGCTTTGCCATATAGCGTCTGCCCCTGAACCAGTAAATCACGACTTAACTTCCCAGATTAGCTATCGCGCTCAGCTTCTTCAGACAGGGCGAGCACATCAATACAAACCATAGCTGTTCACTATTCAGATGTGACGGTGCAAGATTTCGTCTCAATGCCATGCTTGGTGGCAAAAGCCATCAGTTTCTTATCGTAAAAGTTCATATCCCGTTGGTAACGGCAGAAGAATGTTATGGCGGCTTTTACCTCATCGTAAGTAAAGAAAATATCAAATGAAGCGCTTTGTCAGAAGCTAGTCAACCGTCGCTTTTCCTTGACAGTCCAATTATTGACCATTAAAATTCGGCCTCCCCATATTTGGGCGATTAGCTCGTGGCTTGTCGACAGCAAGCTTAAAAATAGGGGGAAACTTGGATTTTTCATTCTGTTGAGCGACATCAACATAATCAGGAGTAATGAATGGCAACAGTTAATCAGCTGGTGCGCAAAGGTCGTCAAAAGCCGGTTGTGAAAAGCAACGTTCCGGCACTTGAGGCTTGCCCACAAAAACGCGGCGTATGTACCCGTGTTTACACTACTACCCCGAAGAAGCCAAACTCTGCACTGCGTAAAGTATGCCGTGTACGTTTGACTAACGGCTACGAAGTTTCTTCGTACATTGGTGGTGAAGGTCACAACTTGCAAGAACACTCAGTCGTATTGATTCGCGGCGGTCGTGTAAAAGACTTGCCAGGTGTTCGTTATCACACAGTTCGTGGTGCTCTCGACTGTGCAGGCGTGAATGATCGTCGCCAAGCACGTTCTAAGTACGGCGCGAAACGGCCTAAGTCTTAACGGTTCTCCGTTAGTAAGGCCAAACTGTAATTTATAAGTTTTGGGGAATACCCTGAATTAATCGGAGAATATTGAGATGCCAAGAAGACGCGTCATAGGTCAACGTAAAATCCTTCCGGACCCTAAGTTCGGATCAGAGTTGTTGGCTAAATTTATCAATGTCGTCATGGTTGACGGCAAAAAATCTGTCGCTGAAAAGATCATCTACGGTGCGTTAGATATCCTGGCTGAGAAGTCAGGCAAAGACCACCTTGAAATTTTCGAATCTGCGTTGGACAACGTTCGTCCTACTGTCGAGGTTAAATCTCGTCGTGTTGGTGGTTCTACCTACCAAGTACCAGTAGAAGTACGTCCTGTTCGCCGCAATGCACTGGCTATGCGTTGGTTAGTTGATGCTGCGCGTACTCGGGGTGAAAAATCCATGGCTCAGCGTCTAGCAGGTGAAATGTTAGATGCATCAGAAAGTAAAGGCTCTGCTGTGAAGAAGCGTGAAGACGTCCACCGTATGGCCGAAGCGAACAAAGCGTTCGCACACTATCGCTGGTAAATTCACAGTTAACCCAAAGAGGAATTTATGGCTCGACAAACATCGATTGAGCGTTACCGTAACATCGGTATCTGTGCTCACGTAGACGCAGGTAAAACAACCACCACAGAGCGTGTGTTGTTCTACACCGGCTTGTCTCACAAATTGGGTGAGGTACATGACGGTGCAGCGACTACCGACTGGATGGAGCAAGAACAAGAGCGTGGTATTACTATTACCTCGGCCGCTGTAACTGCTTTCTGGAAAGGTATGGATAACCAGTTCCCAGAACACCGTATCAACGTTATCGATACTCCAGGACACGTTGACTTCACTATCGAAGTAGAACGTTCACTGCGTGTACTTGATGGCGCGGTAGTTGTTCTGTGTGGTTCTTCTGGCGTACAGCCGCAAACCGAAACCGTATGGCGTCAAGCTGACAAATACGAAGTTCCACGTATGGTATTCGTCAACAAGATGGACCGTGCTGGTGCAGATTTCTTGCGCGTTGTAGGTCAAATCAAAACCCGTTTGGCTGCAACTCCAGTTCCAATTCATTTGAACATCGGTGCTGAAGATAACTTCAAAGGCGTTGTTGACTTGATCAAGATGAAAGCAATCAACTGGAATGAAGAAGACCAGGGGATGACTTTCAACTACGAAGAAATTCCAGCGGAACTGAAAGACAAAGCTGAAGAAATGCACAATGACTTGGTTGAAGCTGCTGCTGAAGCCAACGAAGAGCTGATGAACAAATACCTTGAAGAAGGTGAGTTGACTGAAGCTGAAATCAAAGCTGGTTTACGTCAGCGTACGCTGAACAACGAAATCATCCTTTGTTTGTGTGGTTCTGCGTTTAAAAACAAAGGCGTTCAAGCAATGCTTGACGCAGTTATCGAATACTTACCTTCACCAACTGAAGTTAAAGCGATTCGTGGTATTTTGGAAGACGAATCTGAAGGCGTTCGTAAGTCATCTGACGACGAGCCGTTCTCAGCATTGGCATTCAAAATCGCAACTGACCCATTCGTAGGTACTTTGACCTTCTTGCGCGTTTACTCGGGCGTTCTGTCTCAGGGCGATACCGTGTATAACCCAGTGAAGAGCAAGCGCGAGCGTATCGGCCGTATGGTACAGATGCACGCAAACGACCGTAAAGAGATTAAAGAAATCTTGGCGGGCGACATTGCTGCAGCTATCGGTTTGAAAGATGTAACGACTGGTGACACGTTGTGTGACCCGAACAACATCATCACGCTTGAGCGTATGGAATTCCCAGAGCCAGTAATCTCTGTTGCTGTAGAACCAAAAACTAAAGCTGACCAAGAAAAAATGGGTATCGCTTTAGGTAAATTGGCTGCAGAAGATCCATCGTTCCGCGTTAAAACTGACGAAGAGTCTGGCCAGACTATCATCTCTGGTATGGGTGAGCTTCACCTAGACATCATCGTTGACCGTATGAAGCGTGAATTCAAAGTTGAATGTAACGTTGGTAAACCACAGGTTGCTTACCGTGAAACTATCCGCCAGAAAGTGGAAGTTGAAGGTAAATTCGTACGTCAATCAGGTGGTCGTGGTCAGTTCGGTCACGTTTGGTTACGTATCGAGCCAATGGACTTCGATGCGAACGATGACGATGCGCCAAACTACGAGTTCGTAAACGAAATCGTTGGTGGTGTGGTACCGAAGGAATACATTCCTGCGGTAGACAAAGGTATCCAAGAGCAAATGCAGAATGGTGTAATTGCTGGTTACCCAGTACTTGGCGTGAAAGCGACCTTGTACGATGGTTCATACCACGATGTCGACTCATCAGAAATGGCGTTCAAAATCGCTGGTAGCATGGCATTCAAGAAAGGTGCTCAACAAGCTAAACCAGCATTGCTTGAACCAATGATGAAAGTCGAAGTTGTTACCCCTGAAGACTTCATGGGTGACGTAGTTGGTGACTTGAACCGTCGTCGCGGTATCATCGAGGGCATGGAAGATGGTCCTGGTGGTCTGAAAGAAGTTCGCGCACAAGTTCCATTATCAGAAATGTTCGGTTACGCTACTGACCTGCGTTCGCAGACTCAGGGCCGTGCATCTTATGCGATGGAATTCTTGAAGTACGCTGAAGCACCAAACAACATTGCTGAGCAGGTAATTGCTGCTCGTCAGGTTAAAGATAAAGATTAAGTAGAGTCTGGTCCGGTTCTACCTAGGACCGGACTTTTAACTTAAGTTAAGGAAAAGTCATGGCAAAAGAAAAATTTGAACGTTCCAAACCGCACGTTAACGTCGGTACTATCGGCCACGTTGACCACGGTAAAACTACTCTGACCGCTGC
>NZ_FOYU01000004.1:0-228886 GCF_900115255.1 Pseudidiomarina tainanensis | reverse complement strand
CGTTGAGCTAACCCGTACTAATTGCCCGTGAGGCTTAACCATACAACACCGAAGGTGTTTAGGGCTTAAGGCCAAGGCACAAGTTCGAGCTTTTACCAAAGAATGGCTCATGTAGAGTGGTTCATTACGCACAATCAGCGGGTTTATATTGTTTAACAGTTTTTGCCTGGCGGCCATAGCGAAGTGGAACCACCTGATCCATTCCGAACTCAGTAGTGAAACGCTTCAGCGCCGATGGTAGTGTGGGGCTTCCCCATGTGAGAGTAGGACACCGCCAGGCTTCAAATACGACGAGACCCCGAGCTAACGCTCGGGGTTTTTTCGTTTACAGACCCAACAGCGCAGCGCACGAACAACGCCTTTCGTCTCTGCCTTCCACTAATATCTAATATCCAATAGCTAATATCATCTCTATCTTCATATATTCGGAACATTCTGATCTATATCAGAACAAAACGGTGTAATTAATAAGTCACAAAGTCAACTATCATATTAATTACAAACAATAGAAGTAGAGGACATCGATATGACTAATTCTAATTTACGATTAGCAATATTGGCTTCATTAAGCCCAGCATTGTATATCTCTGGAAATACGGCATTTGCTCAAGATAACACAGAGGCTGAGGCCGCAGAGCGCATCCAAGTTGTCGGGTCACGACTTTCCTATCGCACCGCGACCGATGGTTCAGCGCCTGTTGATATCATTTCTGGTGATGATCTTGCTGCTAGCGGTATCACAGAAACTGCTCGCGCCCTTCAATATGCTGTGCCGAGCTTTAACTTCCCAAGTTCTTCGATTACTGACGGTTCGGATGCCGTACGTCCTGCTTCATTGCGTGGTTTATCGCCTGACCATACGCTGGTATTAATTAACGGCAAACGTCGTCATAGCAGTGCATTAGTGCATTTGAACGGTACGACCGGTCGTGGTAGCTCAAATGTCGATTTAAATGCTATTCCTATTTCTGCTATTAAGCGCATTGAAGTATTGCGTGATGGTGCTGCCGCGCTGTATGGCTCAGATGCAATCGCTGGTGTGATTAATATTGTTTTGAAAGACCAAAGCGAGGGTGGCTCTATTACTGCCAATGGCGGTCAGACTTATGAAGGTGATGGCGAGCAGTACAAAGTGCATGGTAATACAGGATTCTTAATTGGTGACGCTGGCTCGTTAACCCTTGCAGCTGAGTATCACCATAAGAATAAGACCAATCGCGCCGGTTTAGATCCGCGCCAACAGTACCCACTCGTGAATGGTGAATTAGATCCGCGTGAAGAAACATTTAATCGCTTAAATCATCACGTCGGTGACGCTTCCTTTGAAAACAAAGCAGTGTTTGCAAACTTTAAGATGCCTGTGGGTGATTCTTCGCAATTGTATGCGTTTGCAGGTTATAGTGATCGTACTTCGCAATCGGGCGCATTTTATCGTCGCGCACTCGATAATCGTAATCTCCTAGAAGTTTACCCTGATGGCTTCTTACCATTATTGTCGCCGGAAACACAAGATGTGAGTTTCACTGGTGGTTATAAATTCCGAGTTGGTGAGTGGGATGTCGATGTGAGTGCGGGTATGGGATCGAGTGAATTCCAGTACCGTCTCGAAAACTCACTTAATGCATCTTTAGGCCCAACCACGCCAACTGAATTTGATGCCGGTACTTTAAAAATGGAAGAAACGAATGCGAGCATTGATTTCTCTCGCTTCATTCCATTTGTAAATAACTCGGATTTAGCTGTCGCTTTTGGTGTCAGTTATCGCGAGAATGCATACGAAATTACAGCTGGCCATGAAGCTTCATACGTGAATGGCGAATTTGACGGGCGTCCGGCAGGAAGCCAAGGTTTCACAGGATTCAAGCCTGAATCAGAAGTTGACGAATCGCGTGATAACATTGGTATTTATGCTGAAGTCGAAAACATGCTAACGAGTCAGTTCCAGTGGGGCGCGGCGATTCGTTACGAAGACTATTCTGACTTCGGTAGTAATACGAGTTGGAAACTATCTGGACGGTACGATTTCACCGATAGTTTTGCGGTGCGCGCTACGGCTAATACAGGCTTTAGAGCGCCAAGTGTGCAGCAGATATATTTTACCAACATCTCAACACTGTTTATTAATCGTGATGGCGTGCTTGTTCCAGAACAATCAGGTACGTTCAATAACATTAGTCCAGTCGCACAATCACTGGAACTGGGCGCTCTCCAACCAGAAGAATCGCAAAGTTTCAGTTTCGGTTTCGTCTGGCGTGGTGCTGAAGATTTAACGTTGACTGTCGACGCCTTCCGAATTGCGATTGATGATCGCATCATTCTATCGAGTTCGTTAGTGCCGGGAGATTCTCCAGCAGTTGCCGAAGCCCTTGCGCAAGCAGGTGCGGATAATGCACGATTCTTTATCAACGCCGTAGACACCACAACACAAGGTGTTGATGTCGTTCTCACCAAGGATTTCCAATTGGAATATGGTGACTTGCGTGCGCAGTTTGCTTATGGCTATAACAAAACCGAAATTGATGGCGTCAATCTGCCACAAATTCTTGATGGCTTAGAGGGCAAGTTGTTTGATGGTGTCGAACGCACACGTATGACGCGCTCAGTCCCGCGCAATAGCGGGTCACTCGCATTGACCCATAGCATCAATGATTTCGAGACGCGCTTGGCATTCAACTATTTTGGTGACTACGTTCTCGAGAATAATTCAGGTTTGCAAACGACGTTCAGTGGTAAATGGGTTACCGATTTGTCGATGCGTTACCAGGCCACCGACAATATGAATGTGAGTGTTGGGGTACAGAATCTATTTGATGAATATCCAGACGAACAAGATCCGTCGAATCAGTTCAATGGCATCTTTATTTATCCAAACACGAACGCGCCTTTCGGCTTCAACGGCGGCTATTATTTTGCTGAGTTAACCTATTCGTTTTAAATTAAAAATCTAACGAAATAGTTGTCAAAGCCACTAACTCCAAGTTAGTGGCTTTTTTATTTTCTAAATTAAACACAATAAAAACAAGTAGATAAAAGTAGGCACGACAATTGCATAGTAAATATCAGACACATAATTTTTGGTTTGATCAGTTACTCGGATTTATTAGGAGATTTACTATGCAACGCAAAACAAACATCGTCTGGATTATTCTCGCTATTGTCGCGGCTTTATTCTTTGCTGACGAAATACTCGGCTTTGTTGGCGCAATTCTTGGCATTGTTTTTAGTATTGGATTAACCGGGTTATTGGTTCTGGCCCTTGCCGCAGGTGCGTTTGCATTAGCCGTTTTTGTCGGCTGTAGTGTTGGACTTGCTCTAACAATTGCGGTGGTAGCATTGGTGATGAGCTTGTTCGGTTGGCTTCTGCCCTATTTAGTCGTCGGATTCTTGGTGTACTTAGCGGTTCGAAAAAAGCCAAATACTGTGTAAACTGCAATCATCAATGGTTGTGGAGACGATGATGCAAGTATTAAAGATATTATTGGCTTTGGGATTGTTATTACCGATTTCGCTCAGTGCTGCTGAAGTCGAAATCTCCAATCCGTGGGTTAATGAGTCGATTCCGGGTACAGAGAATGGCGCTGGTTACTTTACGATTACTAATACTGGCTCGTCAGTGATTAGTATAGTTGGAGCTACCACTGCTGCGTCACGAGCTGTTGAGGTGCATCAACACGTGATGCGCGATGGCATGATGCGTATGCGACGGGTACCAGAGTTAACGCTTGAACCCAGCGCAACGGTGGTTTTTCAGCCGGGCGGCTACCATTTGATGCTATTTGGTGTAAAGAATGCGTTTAAACCGGGTGATCAAGTTGAATTTACGCTTCAATTCAGTGATGGTGATAGTGTAAGCTTCGACGCCGAAGTTCGATCAATCCGTTAGAAAGGATCATATACATGAAAAAGGTTGCCGCAGTCATTCTTGCTCCAGCTATGTTGTTATCAAGTGCGGTTCAGGCCGATACCTTGCTCGGAGTTTATGCAGGGGGGCAGATTTGGGATACGGAAAATACCGGGAGTTTTGGATCTGGTGCAGGAAATCAATCATTTGGATTCGCGGATGAAAAGCAACAAAGCTTTTATATCGCGTTAGAACATCCAGTTCCGTTGTTGCCAAACATTAAAATTCGCGAAAATGAATTATCGACGCAAGGCTTCGTGACGCTTTCGGAAGATTTCGTCTATAACGGTGAAGGTTATAGCGCTGGTACATCGCTTGCGAGCGCAATCGACTTAAGCCATACCGATGTCACCTTGTATTATGAAATTTTTGACAACGATTTACTGTCATTCGATATCGGTGTTACCGGTAAAAAAGTTGATGGCTTATTGGCCGTGCGCGATGCGCAATCAGAGAACTCATTAAAGAGTGATGGATGGATTCCTACCGGTTACGCTCAATTGCGAGTAGGCATACCTGCCACACCATTAACGGTTTATGGTTTAGCAAACGCAATCAGCATCGATGATAGCAGTGTTCGTGATATCGAAGCGGGCATCGAATATCGTTTAGTAGAAAACTTAGCAGTCGATTTGAACTTACAGTTAGGTTATCGCGATATCACTATCGAACTTGATGATCTTGATGGTATCTATTCAGACTTGCAGTTCAAAGGGCCTTATCTCGGTTTAGAAGTCCATTTCTAAACCCAGCACAAAAAGGTTTTTTAGTAGTAAGGTGTCACTGTAGCGGCGGTCATACGATAGCCGACTACAGCGACATCGCCTTCCACTCGTTTGACTTCAATCGTACCCTCTACCCACACGGCATCGAAGGTATCTTCGTATTTCACGCCGTCAGCAAAATCGACTAGAACGATCTGATTCGGTGGTGGTGGCGGCACGTGCACACAGGCACCAAAATATGGAACCAACAAGAATTGTGTGACTTTTTCAGCATCACCTTCTAATTGAACAACGTAACCAGGAATCTTGATCTTTTTGCCATCCAAGCTTTCAACCATGGGCGCATCCAATTCTGGTTGGATGGCTAACTCTGGGTTCGCGTCATAAAAAGCCTGACTGCGCACGGGTGGTGGTTTATAGCCTTCTGGAACTAGCTCTTTCCAATGCGTTGTTTGATATTCATCGGCAAGTACTTGTGGCGCAATTAGGCTAAGTATCGCAGTCAAAAATACAGCAGAAATTAATCTCATAATCGAATCGTCAACCCATCAGCTAAGGCATTGCGATAAGCTCGCCATGCCGGAATAAAACTTAATAATATGGCAGCGACAAGAACTGCCCCTGCAAATAAAAATTCAGTGGTGGTAAGCGGTGTTGCGCGTAACAACATACCTGTATTCACCAGTAACCAATCAGAACCCACTGCTAAAATTATAAATAGGAGCCCGATACCAAGCGTGACGCCAGCGATAGCTAATAAAAAGGCTTCGCTCACTAACAACCCAAATATCGTAAAAGGGCCGGCGCCAATGGAACGTAAGACCGCCATTTCTCGGCGTCGTTCCCGCAAGCTAGCAAGTAGTGTTGTTAACATACCCAGCAACCCTGTGGCAACGACCAATGCTGAAACTGCAAAGAGTGCTTTTTCGAAAAGATTCAGTGTTCGCCATAGTTCGGTTAAGGCAAGACCCGGCATGATAGCTGTTAACGGCTCACCTTCATAGGTATTGATTTGACGCTGTAATCGAAGCGCCAAGGGCTTATTTGATAAACCCAATAATACCGCACTGAGGGTGTAAACCGGCTGCTCATGGGCATGTTCGTGCTTTTGGTCATGATCGTCATGTTTGCTCGCCATGATTTCACCATGCACCAAGCCAAGCCCAGCTAATGGGACATATAGGGCTTGATCGGCAGGCGTTGCGGTTGGCGCTAATATGCCTTGTACAATGAATGGATGAGCATCATGCTCACTAAAGCTAATACCACCTGAGCCATGCGCGATTGTCAGTTCGTCACCCACATTGAGGTCAAGCCGACGTGCAACTTCTGCACCTACAACAACAGCTTCTTGTTGAGCGTCAGTAAACGCGGTGCCCGCGCTGAGCTGAAAGCGCTCACGATTACCATATTGAAAATACTCAAAGAAAGCTGGTGTGGTTCCGACTACGGGATAGCTGGCAAAACTATCACCAAGAGCCATTGGTATATGCCAGGCCACGCCGGGCAACTGTTGTAAGTATTCGTAACTTTGCCAGCTCAAACTGTTATTCATAGCACCGATATGAAACACGCTGCTTAACAGGAGTTGAGTTGAACCGGTGCGTGCACCGACAATGAGGTCGGTACCTGATATTGTATTGGCGAAGTTTTCTTGAGTTTGTGTGCGCACACGTTCAACACCTAATAATAATAGAGTGCTGACAGCAATAGCGAGTATGGTTAACCACGCACTCGCTTTACGGTTCGCCAAACTGGCGATGGCGAGCCGAATCATTTTGCTTCCCTCCGCGCAGTATTGATTTCATTGAGCTCAATGGCACGGTCGAAATGATGTGCCAAGCTTCCGTCATGCGTAACAAACAGCAGCGTTATATTATGTTGCTTACAAGCGGTGAAAAGCACTTCGATGAAGTTATCGCGATGGTCAGCATCGAGTGCTGATGTTGGTTCATCGGCAATGATCAGTGCTGGGTTTCCAAATAATGCGCGCGCCGCTGCCACCCGTTGTTGTTGCCCAACACTCAGTTGATGAGCAGGACGATCGAGATCTTCGGTGTTTAGCCCTAACTGTTGCAGTAGTTGTTTCGCTAACTGTTCGTGGTTCTTTGATTGCTGAGCGAGTCGTTGACGTCGCACAGGAGAAAACTGTTGTGCGAGAACGACGTTTTGCCAAGCTGACAAATATGGAAGCAAATTAAACTGTTGAAAAATATAGCCGATTTCGTTAGCTCGGAGTTTGTCGCGTTGGCGTTGTGAGAGCTTGCTGAGGTCTTTTCCTAAAACAAAAACTTGTTCTGGAGCGGCTTGGTGAATACCGGCTATGAGACTGAGTAAGGTTGATTTACCTGAACCGCTCGCACCGCGCAGTAACACATGTTCACCGCGATGGATGGTTAATTCAGGAATGTGCAGGAGCGGGCTTGTGGCACCTGGCCACCGAAACTCAAGTTGTTTGAGTTCAATACAGGTGCCACCCATAGGGCTTATTTCTGCTTCGCGCGCTCGAATGAAGTCATGATCTCTTCTTTCGCAGCGTCGATGTCACCCCAGCCTTCAACTTTTACCCACTTACCTTTTTCAAGCTCTTTATAACGCTCGAAGAAGTGAGTGATTTGGGCTTTCAGTAACTCAGGAAGGTCGTCCACATTGCTAATGTGATCATATTCCTTGGTTAATTTGCTAACTGGAACCGCAATAACTTTTGCGTCTTCACCAGATTCATCGGTCATCTTCAATACGCCAACAGGGCGACATTTAATGACAGAGCCTGGTTGCAATGGATAAGGTGTTGGCACTAAAACGTCCACTGGGTCACCATCAAGCGACAAGGTTTCATTGACGAAACCATAGTTACATGGATAGAACATTGGCGTCGACATGAAGCGGTCTACCCATAACGTGCCGGTGTCTTTGTCTACTTCATATTTAATCGGATCTGCATTAGCAGGGATTTCAATGATAACGTTTACTTCTTCTGGCAGATTTTTACCTGCGCTAACGTGACTTAAGCTCATGTTTTTTCCTGTTTCAAAGACGATAAAATTATGGGGCAATATTATACGGTCTTGTCGCCCGATTGCGAACCCTCTAAGTACCGCAAACACGTTTCAACCTCGTGCTTGGCACCAAGAATAATGCCGACGCGCTGATGAATATCAGTGGGCTGAATATCCAAAATTCGCTCTTCGCCACTGTGCGCAGCGCCGCCAGCTTGCTCAATGAGCCACGCCATCGGGTTGCCTTCATACATTAACCGCAATTTATACGGTTTGTTGGCCGAACGCGCATCCCATGGATAAGCAAATAAACCGCCCCGACATAAAATACGATGCACATCAGCTACCATTGCGGCAACCCAGCGCATATTAAAGTTTTTCGCGCGCGGACCGCTCGTGCCAGCTAACAAGTCATCAACATACAGTTGCATACCTTCTTGCCAGTGACGGAAATTAGACATGTTAATGGCAAATTCTGATGTTTCCGGCTCGATTTTCAAGTCTTTCTTCGTGAGTAAGAACTCACCAACCGTTTGGTCTAAGGTAAATAGACGTAAGCCTTGACCAGTGGTAAAGGCAAGCATGATAGACGGGCCGTATAAGATATAACCGGCGGCAACTTGGTTTTTACCAGGTTGCAAGAACATATCAACATCGCCGCTATTGTTTTCAGGTACCGGCAAAACTGAAAAAATGGTACCGACCATGCTGTTGATATCAATATTCGAACTTCCATCAAGCGGGTCAAAGGCAACCAAGTACTTACCTTGTTCGTTGCCAAGCACAATGCCTTCTTCTTCTTCCGATGCAACGGCACGAACATGTTGACATTCCAGCAAGATCTCTTTGATCAGCTGATTCGACAAAATATCCAATTTCTTCTGCGTTTCGCCTTGAATATTTTCCGATAGCGTCGAACCAAGCACGCCGGCTAACTCGCCCTGCCCAACACGAAAAGAAATCTCCTTCGCACAAATTTGCAAGGAATTAATAACTGATATCAGAGCTTCGTCGACCTGATCATGGCGTAAGGTCGGAATTAGGCGTTGCATGGAACCCTCGTGAAATTACTTGTTAGTTGCGAACCGAGTTTTAAACGCGGCTAAGTTTACCGCAAATTTAAGCAAATTGCCTGCTCAGATTGTCGTCGTGTGAATGTGCCGTGATACACTAAGGTTAATATAAAAAATTGAGTGAAACCCATGCATATTCATATTCTTGGAATCTGTGGCACCTTTATGGGTGGTATTGCTGCACTGGCGAAGCAACTTGGACATAAAGTGACAGGTAGTGATGCTCAAGTGTACCCGCCAATGAGCGACCAATTGCGTCAACTTGGTATCGAACTGATTGAGGGCTACGAGCCGAGCCAGTTGGAACCGCGTCCTGATTTAGTGATTATCGGTAATGCACTGAGTCGTGGCAATCCGGCGGTCGAGGCCGTGTTAAATCAACGTATTCCCTACACATCTGGCGCACAGTGGCTTCACGATGCGTTACTGCAACACAAATGGGTGCTGGCGGTAGCTGGTACCCATGGTAAAACCACGACTTCTAGCATGTTGACTTGGTTGCTCGAGTACGCTGGTTTGAAACCTGGCTTTTTAGTCGGTGGCGTATTGGCGAACTTTCAGCAATCAGCGCGTTTGGGTGAGAGCGACTTTTTTGTCATTGAAGCAGACGAATATGATACGGCGTTTTTTGATAAGCGCTCGAAATTCGTTCATTACTGTCCAAGCACGTTGGTGCTGAATAACCTTGAATATGACCATGCCGATATTTTTCCTGATTTAGCGGCCATTCAGCGGCAGTTTCACCATTTGATACGAGTGGTGCCAAGCTATGGACGAATCTTTTATCCAGAACATGAACAAGCGTTGTGTGAAGTACTAGCGCAAGGTTGCTGGAGTGAAAAAGTCACAATTGGTAAGGATGGAGAGTGGGTTGCTCAGCTCGTTCAAGCGGATGGTAGTGCCTTCGAGGTTTTCTACCGTGGCGAAAAACAAGCGACTGTGGAGTGGTCTTTAATCGGTCAACACAACGTATATAACGGTCTGATGGCAATCGCAGCCGCGCATCATGTTGGGGTGCCAGTTACGGTGAGTGCGGAAGCCTTTACGCAGTATAAAAATACCAAGCGTCGGCTCGAATTGCTCGGCGAGGTAGCAGGCATTAAAGTTTATGATGACTTTGCCCATCACCCGACGGCAATTACCACAACATTGGCCGGTATGCGCAAGAATGTTGGTGATGCGCGTATCATTGCCGTGCTAGAGCCGCGCTCGAATACCATGAAGCTTGGCACCATGGCTGATGCGCTAGACGGTGCATTAGCTGATGCGAATGAAATTTTTATGCTGCAACCAGACAAGGTACAATGGTTGGTTTCTGAGAAAGTACCGCGCGCTCAGGTTGGCAATTCGGTCGAACAGTTAGTCGAGATGATAAGTAATCAAGTTCGTGTTGGTGACCATATCGTGATCATGAGTAATGGCGGTTTTGGGAATATTCATCAACGATTGCTGGCCAGCTTAAAAGCGTCGTAACCAATGAACTGATAAGGACAAAGCATGACTCGGTCAAGCGTTACTGTAGCCATTACTGGTGCGTCCGGCGCGCCATACGCTGTGCGCTTATTGGAATGTTTGTTAGCACAACAGCAACAGGTTCATGTGCTGATGTCGAGTGCGGCAAGAGTGGTATTTGCAACCGAGTTAGATTGGCAACTACCAGCATCGCCGCAAGGCATGAGTGAAGCATTACAACAGCACTTTGGTGTGGGCGCAGAACAATTGCGTGTCTACGGTAAAGAGGAATGGTTTTCGCCGGTCGCCTCGGGCTCTGCTGCACCAAAGAAAATGGTTGTCTGCCCATGTTCAACCGGCACGTTATCAGCCATTGCCCATGGTAGCAGTGATAATCTTATTGAACGGGCTGCCGATGTCGTAATGAAGGAACGCGGGCAACTTATTTTGCTACCGCGCGAAATGCCCCTTTCAGCAATTCATCTCGAGAATATGCACAAGCTCGCGCTTTTGGGTGTCACGATTATGCCAGCAGCCCCTGGTTTTTATCACAAACCGGAATCAATCGATGACTTGGTCGATTTCGTGGTGGCACGCATCTTAGATCATCTCGGCTTAGAGCAAACAATACAACCACGCTGGGGATACGGCGAGGAGTCAAAATAATTTATGAAAGCACTTTCTATTCGTGGATTAAAGAAAACTTATAAAGGCGGACATGTTGCCCTTAAGGGTATCGATTTAGATGTTGAGGAAGGCGATTTTTTCGCGCTACTTGGGCCAAACGGTGCCGGCAAATCAACCACCATCGGTGTCATTTCGTCGTTAGTGAACAAAACTGAAGGACAAGTGAATGTTTTTGGTTTTGACCTCGACACGCAACTGAGCGATCTGAAACGCCAAATTGGTCTTGTTCCGCAAGAGTTTAATTTCAACCAATTTGAAACGGTACAACAGATTGTGGTGAATCAGGCTGGCTACTACGGCGTACCGCGTGAAGTCGCAAAACAACGCTCAGAAAAGTACCTGAAGCAATTGAGTTTGTGGGATAAGCGCAACAGCCCTGCGCGTATGCTGTCTGGCGGTATGAAACGTCGCTTAATGATTGCACGTGCGTTATTGCATGAACCCAAACTATTGATTTTGGATGAGCCAACAGCAGGCGTCGATATCGAATTGCGACGTAGCATGTGGGATTACCTTGAAGCGATTAACAAACAAGGTATTACGATCATTTTAACCACACATTATCTAGAAGAAGCAGAAACCTTATGTCGCAATATTGCGATTATTGACCAAGGCACCATTATTGAAAACACCTCAATAAAGCGCTTGTTGGCCACCCTGAATATGGAAACTTTTGTATTCGACCTAGCGCCAAATGACGTTGATGATGTCGCGCAATCTCTGCAGCTAGAAGGCTTTAATTGGCGTGCTGTTGATGGCCACACGATTGAAGTGGACGTTGAAAAGAGCCAAGGGCTTAACCGCGTTTTTGAGCAACTAAGCCAACAGAAAATCACTGTATTATCCATGCGGAATAAAGCAAATCGCTTAGAGGAATTGTTTGTGAATTTAGTCGAAAAGGGCCGTCAGCCAGCGGCTGCGGGAGCGTAATATGACATCTTCTATTAGTTACATTGCACTCAAAACCATTTGGATTAAAGAATGCACCCGGTTTTTGCGTATTTGGGTTCAAACCCTGGTACCGCCGGCCATTACAATGACCCTATACTTTGTGATTTTCGGTAGCATTGTTGGTGAGCGTATTGGCGAGATGGGCGGACGTCCGTACATGGAATTTATTGTGCCAGGATTAATCATGATGTCGGTGATTACCAACTCCTATTCAAACGTTGCCTCGTCGTTTTTTAGCGCGAAATTTCAACGCAATATTGAAGAGATGCTTGTAGCACCAGTATCTCCAGCCGTCATTATTGGTGGTTATGTTGGTGGTGGCCTAGCGCGAGCGCTGATTGTCGCGGTGATTGTTACCTGCGTGTCGTTTTTGTTTGTCGATAACGTCAGTATTCATAATCTATTGATTTTAGTTTTGACCGTGATTTTGACCTCGACCTTATTCTCTCTTGGCGGTCTGATTAACGCGGTACACGCAAAAACATTTGACGATATATCGATTGTGCCAACTTTCGTATTAACGCCACTGACTTACTTAGGCGGTGTATTTTTCAGTATTCAATTGTTGCCAGGAATTTGGCAGACGGTAGCGCAAGCAAATCCAGTGTTATACATGGTGAATGCATTCCGTTACGGCTTTCTTGGCGTTTCTGATGTGAACGTCGCGGTTGCGTTGACCGTTATTATCGGCTTTAACGTCGTGCTATTTGTTACCGCTTATACCTTATTGAAGCGCGGCGCAGGAATTCGTTCGTGAATCAGGAATCAAGAGCAGTTACCACGAATCAGCATGGCAACCACGATGACCTGGTTGCTGTTGTCATGCGCCATTTGCGCTCGCCGTTTCGTAAGCCAATCCAAGAACATAATCGCGAAGCATTTGCGCAAGTGCAAAAGCTAGTCGCTGATTGGCGAGGGCCGATTATCTTAGATTCGTGTTGTGGTGTTGGCGAGAGCACCGCATATATCGCCGAGCAAAATCCGAACGCATTAGTGATTGGTGTTGATAAGTCAGCGCATCGACTTGGTCGTCACGCCCATTATCAAAATGCCGAAGCCGGCCAGCGATACATACTAGTGCGTGCTGATTTACATGACTTTTGGCGCTTAGCCGTTGAGGCGCATTGGCAATTGGATCAGCACTATATTTTATATCCGAACCCATGGCCAAAAGCCGCCCACCTCGGCCGTCGTTGGCATGGCAGTCCTGTTTGGCCTTATGTGTTAGGTCTGGGAGGGCGTTTGGTTATGCGATCAAATTGGGTGACTTATTTGACGGAAGTTGCTAGCAGCTTGGCATTGGTCAATTGCAGCGCTTCAATATCGCCACTACTGGCTCGGCATGAACCAATCACACCATTTGAGCGGAAATATCAACGTAGTGGTCAGCAACTATGGGAATTACACGCGCAGTTGCCGGAAGATGGTCGATATTTTTCTGCAATCGAGGCAGAATAGAGCGCCGCATTCTTTAGGAATCAAGGGCTCAGGAATCACAAGGAAATTTGTTTGAGCGACAACAATTTTGCAGAAGTAAGCCAAGAAGCGTTACTGAAAATATTTACTATTCCCGAAGCGCCAGACTCCACGCTTGGCAAAATCGAGAAGCACCTCTCAGAAAACCTTATGGGATTCTTGGGAGAGCATATTGTTGCCCGCGAAAAGCCGTTGCATGAAATTGAGCAGAATTTTAGCTCTAGCGAAATCCCTGAAGAACCTCGATATGTATCCGATCATACCGAATTCTTATTAAATAACCTCGTTGCCCATTCGGTACACACGTCATCTCCGCGTTTTATCGGACATATGACGTCAGCTTTGCCATATTTTCTGTTGCCATTGGCAAAGCTTATGGTCGGGCTCAATCAAAACCTAGTTAAAATAGAAACCTCAAAAGCATTCACACCACTTGAGCGCAACGTATTAGGTATGCTGCATCATTTGGTTTATCAGCAGAATGAGAGTTTCTATCAGCGCTGGATGCATAGTGCGCAGCACTCGCTAGGAGCGATGTGCTCTGGCGGAACCATTGCGAATATTACCGCGCTGTGGGTTGCTCGAAATCTAGCACTGCGCCCTGATGGCGATTTCGCTGGTATTGCAGCTGAAGGGCTCGCTGCCGGCTTGGCGCATTACGGGTACAAGCGCCTCACCATTATGGTGTCTGAGCGCGGTCACTACTCACTGGGTAAAGCTGCCGACGTACTCGGGATTGGTCGGCGTAACTTAATTGCTGTGCCAACCGATGAGAATAATCGAATTCGTATCGATAAATTGCGTGAAGCTTGTGACAAAGTTGCCAATGAAGGTGGCCGAGTGCTTGCCATTATTGGCGTTGGTGGCACTACCGAAACGGGTCACATTGATCCTTTGAATGACCTTGCTGATGTGGCCGAGGAGATTGGTGCTCACTTTCATGTTGATGCCGCATGGGGTGGGGCAACCTTGCTATCGCACCGGCATCGTCAGTTACTGCGAGGCGTTGAGCGCGCTGATAGTGTTACGATTGACGCGCATAAGCAAATGTATGTGCCCATGGGTGCTGGCATGGTGCTGTTTAAAGACCCGAGTATGGTGCGTGCAATTGAGCATCACGCCGAGTACGTGATCCGTCATGGCTCAAAAGACCTCGGTGCACACACAATGGAAGGCTCACGTCCCGGTATGGCGATGTTGGTCTACTCAGCAATGCATGTTATGGGGCGCCGCGGTTATGAGCTGTTAATCGACCAAAGCATCGAAAAAGCACAAGAATTTGCCGAATTAATTAAACAGCAAGATGACTTTGAGTTAATTACTGAGCCAGAGCTTTGTTTGTTAACCTATCGCTTTGTGCCGACGAAAGTGAAGCCATTATTGAAACAGGCAAGCGCTGAGCAAATCCGCCGAATTATGCCGCATTTAAATGCACTCACGCGATTTATACAGAAGCGTCAACGTGAAACCGGTCGCTCATTTGTATCGCGGACAAAAATCACGCCAGCGCAATACCATCGCGAGCCGACAGTCGTATTCCGTGTCGTGTTAGCAAATCCGCTCACAACGAAAGAAATGCTCGAAGAAGTGCTCGAAGAGCAACGGGAGATTGCCGCGCAAGCGATGAGCTTACGCGGGGCGCTTTACACTGAGCTACGTGAGTTAGGATTGGTGCGTGAACCGCACGGTCGTTAACGATCGAACTGCAAATTATCAATTAGACGCGTTGTGCCAAGATAGGCCGCCACGAGCAATACGAGTTGGCGGTCGGTCTCCTGAACCTGAGCTAAATTATCGCGACGTCGCAGCTCGAGATAATCCATTCTAAAACCTTTGCTTTTCAGATGTTCTTGAGCTTCTAATAAGGCTTGCTCAACTGCGGTACCAGATTGAATCGTGGCGGCCGTTTGTTGCAACGTTTGATAAATTACAGGCGCTATATTGCGTTGTTTCGCCGACAAATAACCATTACGCGAACTCAGGGCAAGACCATCGTCAGCTCGCTCGGTTGGCATGCCAATAATATCGACAGGCAAACTCAAATCTTGCGTCATCAAGCGAATCACTTGCAGTTGTTGGAAGTCTTTTTCGCCGAATACCGCCACATCTGGTTGCACCATATTAAATAGTTTTGCAACAACCGTAGCAACGCCACGAAAATGTCCTGGTCGGCTGGCGCCACACAAAATATCTGAAATCTCAGGAACTTCAATGAAGGTTTGTTGGGCTAAACCTCGCGGATACACATCGGCGACGGTCGGTGCAAATACCGCCGTGACTTTGCGCTCGGCAAGGGCAAGACAATCTGCGTCGAGCGTGCGTGGGTAGCTATCGAGATCTTCATTGGCGCCAAATTGCATGGGGTTGACGAAAATACTCACCACAACATGCTCGGCATGTTGCTTCGCTAAATCGACGAGCTTCAAATGACCTTCATGAAGGTTGCCCATTGTTGGCACCAGTGCCACGGTACCTTCCATTTGATTCCGCCAGCCGCGAAGCTCCTCAAGACTTTTCAATAGCTGCATGATGATTACTCGAATGAATGCTCTGGGCCCGGGAAACTACCATCTTTGACTTGCTTAATGTAAAGCTCAGTTGCACTGGCTAAATCGCCAGCTTCGGCAAGAAAGTTTTTCACAAATTTAGGTAAGTAATCGCTATTCATGCCAAACATATCGTGCATGACAAGGATCTGACCATCTGTGTGAGGACCAGCGCCGATACCAATGACTGGAATAGACAATTTCTCGCTAATCAGTTGGCCTAATTCGGTTGGCACACACTCTAGCACTAACATTTGGGCACCAGCCTGCTGCAAAGCAAGTGCTTGGCGAACTGTATTTTCTGCTGCGCTTTGCTCACGACCTTGAATTTTATATCCACCGAGTACATTGACCGATTGTGGCAGCAAGCCCAAATGTGCACAAACCGGCACACTGCGTTCTACCAGCATACGAATAGTTTCGAGTAACCAATCACCGCCTTCCAGTTTCACCATGTTGGCGCCAGCGCGCATGAGTTTTGCAGCCTCTTGGCAAGCCTGTTCTGGCGTGGCATAACTCATAAATGGCATGTCAGCCATCACAAAAGCATCCGGTGCGCCACGTCGCACGGCTTCGGTGTGATAGGCAACTTGTTCAACGGTAACCGGTAGCGTTGTCGCTTGCCCTTGAATGACGTTTCCTAGTGAATCGCCGACGAGCATGAAATCCATGCCACAATTTGCAAAGAGTTTCGCAAAAGATGCGTCGTAAGCGGTAATTGAGACGATTTTGTCTCCCGCAGCTTTCATTTTGGTTAATTTCGAAATCGTCATGCCCGCCATAGCGAACTCCTTGCGGCAACCTAGAGAGGGTCGATTGTATCAGGTTATTTTTTTAAGGTCATGATGCGTCATGTCAATCAGTAGCGACGCAACACTTCGACCATTAGGTAAGTTCAGTTCGGGTGCTAGTTCGGCTAGTGGAATGAGAACGAAATCACGTTCTGTCATACCCGGGTGCGGTACGCACAAGCGAGGTTCATTGATGACCTGATCATCATACAGTAGCAGGTCGAGATCTAACGTACGTGGTCCCCAATGTCTTATGCGTTGGCGACCAAACTGGTTCTCGACAGTCTGCAGTAAATCAAGTAATTCAAGGGGCGCTAAGTCGGTCTCAGTACAGCACACCGCATTCACATAATCGGGCTGATCACTTGGGCCCATCGGCGTACTGGAATAGAGCGAACTGCTGCGTAAAAACTGTAATTGCGGCAGGCCACTTAAGTGCAAGATTGCGTCTTTAAGTGTCTGTACTGGATCGCCCAAGTTGGCTCCAAGCGCAATGTATGCAGTCGCCATTACTCTGCTCTTTTGTTTGTTTTTGCGCGGCGACGACGGCCACCACGGCGACCGCGCTTCTTGCTTGGTCTGCTTTCATCGGCTGCCGCTGGTGCTGGACTAAACTCCGTATTTTCTTGCAGTTTCGTCCAGAACTGAGCGCGCTGCTGTAGCGGCTTTTGTTCAAGCGGCGTTGCAGTTTTCGCGCGTAACAATAAAAAGTCATAAGCGGCGCGGAATTTTGGATGCGTCAACAAACTATTGATGCGTTTCCCTTTAGCACGTTCCATGCGTTGCTGTAATTGCCAAATTTCGCGGGCTGGGATGCTGAAACGTTTTGGAATAGCAATGGTTTGCACTTGGCGTCCAATAACATCTGCAGCAGCTATGTTGAGCGCATCAACAGGCGGTAAGCCACTCTCAACACTTAACTGCTCCATACGCGCTTGCAGTGGCCACCAAAGTAACGCGGCAAATAAATATGCTGGCGTAATCCGTTGTTCATTGCGAACTCGTGTATCGGTATCCAAAAACGTTTGGCGAAGCATTTGATAAGGCGCTTCTGTTGGCGCGGTTAAGTAGGACTTTAACAACGGAAATAGTTGCTGGAATAAATGATAATCCACTAGCATTTCAAAGTTTGCCAAACCTTTACCGGCGGTAAATAACTTTAAGACTTCTTCAAACAATCGTGCCGGTGGAATGTTTTGTAGCAGCGGCGCGAGTTCCCGAATAGGCTTGGCAACCGTATCATCGAGGCGCATGTTGAGCTTTGTGGCAAAGCGAATCGCTCGCAACATGCGTACTGGGTCTTCACGATAACGCGTTGGTGCATCGCCGATCATGCGTAGCACGCCAGCTTCGATATCCCTCATGCCATCGGCAAAATCAACAATACTGAAATCGGCAATGTTGTAATACAGGGCGTTAACCGTAAAGTCACGGCGTTGCGCATCTTCCTCGATAGTCCCGTAAACATTGTCGCGAAGGAGCATACCCTCATCATCTTGTTTGGAAATTTTATCAGCGCGTTTGTTATCCACATCATTATCGGTGCCATCGTCGGTATTATCATGATGGCCACGAAATGTCGCGACTTCGATGATTTCGCGACCGAAGACAACATGAGCCAAACGAAAACGACGGCCGACCAAGCGGCAATTACGAAATAGTTTACGGACTTGCTCAGGTGTCGCGTTGGTGGCGATATCAAAATCTTTGGGATGCAGACCAAGAATCAAATCACGCACGCATCCGCCTACCAAATAAGCTTGGTATCCTGAGTTATGCAGTCGGTACAGCACTTTCAGAGCCGGTTCTGAAATATCTTTGCGCGAAATCGGATGTTTATCGCGAGAAATAATTTTAGGTTTGGCGAGAATATTCTGCGGTAAATTTGCGTTGTCCGCAGAGCGCTTCAATGCGCGTTGAGCCAAAGCTTTCATGCGTTTGATAATAAGAGGTTCTCCAGCTAATGTCGCAAACGGTTATATTGTATCCTGCTGGCGCGCTTCAGGGAAGCTTCTCGCTTGCCATTGTGCCACCGCATCAGTGAGCATTTGCGGTATATTTAAACGGCTATTGGGTGTTAATCCGAGAAACCGCATTGCAGCTTGCAGTTGTTCTTTTGCGTCCGTGTTACTTAGTGCTGGCGCATGATTTTGTTTACTGAGCTTTCGGCCCTGCTCATCAAGCGCTAATGGCACATGCTTAAAATGTGGTGTGCGGTCGGTAAAATACCGCCATAGGTTGAGCTGCCAACTGGTTGCTGTAAGTAAGTCTTCACCACGAACAATATCTGTAACACCTTGTTCAATATCATCAACCACCACGGCCAACTGATAAGTAAATAAACCATCGCGGCGAAACAATACAAAATCTTCACCAGCAAAATTGGGCTCGATATCGACATGACCTTGCCAACCATCGTTGAAACTAAGTATTGGGTCATCGTTGCGAAAACGCACTGCTGAGTTAGGAGAGCGGATATGTTTATGACGGCAGGTTCCCGTGTAGTAAGGGCCAAATGCCTTGATTTGTTTACGTGTACAGGTGCAGCGGTAGGTTAATTGGAGATGTTGAAGTTGTTCGAGTGCTTGTTGATAAACTTCGGTGCGTGCACTTTGGTACCAGATTTCACCATCCCAATGTAACTCATGGTGTTTGAGCTGCTCTAGAATAACTTGGTCAGCACCAGCAACAGCGCGCGGGGTATCAACATCCTCGATACGAACCAGCCAAGTTCCGCTATTTGCGCGGGCATCAAGATAGCTCGCAAGGGCGGCAATCAGAGAGCCAAAATGAAGAGGCCCCGACGGAGTCGGGGCAAAGCGTCCACAGTAAGAAAAGGATGCGGCCATATTAGGCGCCAGTCATTTGCTTCTCTTTGATTTCAGCTAAAGTTTTGCAGTCAACACAAAGGTCGGCAGTTGGACGAGCTTCTAAACGGCGAATGCCAATTTCGATTCCGCACTGGTCACAAAAACCAAAATCGTCGGCTTCGATTTTTTGCAGTGTTTTCTCGATTTTCTTGATTAATTTGCGCTCGCGATCACGCGTACGTAGCTCTAAACTGAATTCTTCTTCTTGCGCAGCACGATCAACCGGATCAGGGAAGTTTGCTGCTTCATCTTTCATATGGTGCACGGTGCGATCGACTTCTTCACGCAATTGCGCGCGCCAAACTTCAAGAATTTTACGAAAATGCGCACGTTGCGCCTCATTCATGTACTCTTCGTCCGGCCCGAGCTCGTATGGCTCCAAACCAGCTTGTGCCAGAATGCCATGGGCTTTTTTCGGCGTTCCTTGAGGCATTATGGTTCTCCTGTATGAGACGTTGTTATTAAAAAGGTCGGTACATATACCAGAAAGCGAATACCGGCGCAATTTAATTTCTAATTATTTACGCCAGTCGCAATCGTTATGTTTACATTAATACCGGTAGTTCTCGTAACGGTGATATTCCTGTCGGTGTCAATTTACATCCCAGTGCATAAAACTCAACACCAACTTCTCTCGCAGCACGGCAAGCATCGGCGTATTTGGGGTCAATGTGGTCAGCTGCGCTGACTTGCTCAATCCCACTGTGTAAAACTGTATACAAAACTAAAGCGCGATGACCATCGGTGACCATATCCTGCAAACTGCGCAGATGTTCGAGCGCGCGTTTGCTGACGGTGTCCGGAAAGTAGCCCTGATTATGCGTGGCGAGTGTGACACTTTTTACCTCAATAAAAGTGTGACGCTGCTGTGAATCGATACCAAACCAATCGATGCGGCGATTATCATAGCCATATTTTTGCTCGGCACGTAAATTTTGTACCCCTTGCAAGGGTGCAAGAAGGTTGTGGTCAAGTGCTTCACCGGCAATTTGGTTGGCACGATGAGTGTTCACGCAGATAAGATGACCGGCAAAGTCTTCAACGAGTTCCCAAGTGTAACGATATTTGCGTTTCGGGTTCGCAGAATCACTTAACCAAACCCGCATGCTGGGTTCGGCACACCCTGTCATCGCGCCGGTATTTGGGCAATGCACTGTGATAATATCGCCATTTTCCAATTTAACATCGGCTAAAAATCGTTTATAGCGTTTAATTAGCACCGCCTGTCGTAAAGGGTTGTGAAACAGCATTGTCAGCCTCATATAGCTCGGATACGATAGAGCCTTAAAAGTCAAAAACATACTGGGAGCGTATTCGCATGTCTAGCACTGTATCTGTCTTTGTTTCGACACAGCAACCAAATCAATCGGCGTGGAAGCCTAGCACCGCAGTGATTTTAGGTGAGCAAGGAGCAACGATTTATGTTGGTGATAACGAAGCTAATAACTTGCGCAAGATACAAAAGGCAGGTCGTCAGCTCGATTCAATGGGTGTGAAATCGGTTTCCCTCAGTGGTGAAGGTTGGGATATTGAGCGTCAATGGGCGTTTTCAAATGGCTTTACTGATACGTTAACCAAGAACCAAATCAGCTGGGCGGGTGCCGCGGAAAAAATGCAGCAACTTCGCGAAACTGCAGCTTGGATTCGGCAGTTAATCAACTTGCCGCCGAATGAAATTTATCCAGAATCACTCGCGAGCAAAGTTGCTGACAAACTAAGCGGTATTGGTGGTGATGCAGTCACCGTGAAAACCATTGTGGGTGACGATCTGGTTGCAGACGGTCGGATGGGTATTCATACCGTTGGTCGCGCGAGTAAGCGCCCACCGGTGATGTTGGTGGTAGATTACAATCCATCCAAAAATGCTAATGCACCAGTTGATGCGGTACTGATCGGTAAAGGCATCACCTTCGACAGCGGTGGTTATAGTATCAAAGCCAGTGAAGGCATGTTGGCCATGAAGTGTGACATGGGCGGCGCAGCCACTGTTGCAGGCGCTTTGGTACATGCCATCCAAGAAGGTTTACAAAAGCGCGTACAATTGGTGTTGTGTTGCGCAGAAAACTTGATTGACGGCAGCGCCTATAAACTCGGCGATATTATTACCTATAAAGATGGTCAAACCGTAGAAATCGTCAATACCGACGCTGAAGGTCGCTTAGTGTTGGCTGACGGATTAATCTATGCTGGCGAGGTTAAGGCGCCGCTAATTATTGATGCCGCGACGTTAACAGGGGCCGCTCAGGTTGCCGTTGGTACAGAATACAATGCGTTGTTTAGTGTTGATGATAGCTTGGCCGAATCGACCCTCAAAACAGCAGACGAGCAACGTGAACTACTCTGGCGTCTGCCGTTAAATCATTGGCATAAAAATAATTGTCCGTCAGCGTTTGCTGACACAGCGAATAGCCGTCCGCAAAAAGGTGGCGGAGCTGGTGGTGCAAGTAATGCGGCGGGTTTCCTATTGCGTTTTGCGCCAAACGATGGCGCGGGGTGGTTGCACTTTGATATCGCTGGTGCCTATAACGGTAGTGCCAATGCGATGTGGCCAGCCGGTGCAACTGCACTTGGATTTCGAACCATCGCCGCAACCTTATTGAAGTAATTCTATGACAACACCACAGGTGCTGCCGGTCACAGCACTGATCGATGATGTGATTCGGCTATTGCCGAGTGCACCTGTGGTGCTTGAAGCGCCGCCCGGCGCTGGTAAGTCAACAGCGCTCCCACTTGCTCTCATGCAGAGCGAACAGTTGCAAGGGCAACGCATTTTGCTCCTGCAACCACGCCGCATGGCGGCACTCTCCATTGCGCACTTTTTAGCCGAACAGCTTGGTGAAGCCGTTGGTGAGTCGGTCGGTTACCACATTCGTGGCGAAGCGAAGTTTCATGCGAACACACGACTTTTGGTGATTACCGAGGGCATGTTCACCCAATATATTCAGCGTGACCCCGAACTAACCGGCACTGGGATAGTTATTTTTGATGAATTTCATGAGCGCAATCTTGCCACTGATTTGGGGTTGGCAATGGCTCTCGAAAGCTTCCATTTGCGCACAGATTTACGCTTACTAATCATGTCAGCAACGCTACCTGCGCAAACGATTGCAAATTGGCTTGGCGATGCTCACGTTTTACAAAGTGCGGGTAGGCAGTATCCAATTCATATTCAGCACCGCCCGGTGCCGGCGAACGAAGATTGGTTGCAGGCATTACCGCGTGTTGTTCGCGAAGCCATGACACTCGCCAATAAGGGGGTGCTGGTATTTGTGCCGGGTAAGCGTGAGATCGATCGTTTGTATGAAGTTTTTAGTGCTGAGACCGATTGGCAGGTCATGCCATTGCATCGCCAGATTCCTCTCGCACAACAGAAACAAGTACTCAATGCAAATGACTCTCGCAAGCGATTGGTGATTTCAACCAATATTGCTGAAACCAGTGTGACCATTCCAAATATTGATGTGGTTGTGGACAGCGGGCGAGAGCGCCAAGCGCAGTTTTACCCGCAACACGGTATAACCAAGCTCATTACCAGCCGAATTAGTAAAGCGTCAGCGACTCAACGCGCAGGCCGGGCCGGGCGCACCGGGCCTGGTCACTGCTTACGGTTATGGGCAGCAGCCGATGAACATGGTTTGAGAGATTATCAAGCGCCTGAGCTGGAAACTTCTGATTTAACCAGTTTCTTATTGGAATGCAGGCGCTGGGGCTCAAGCCCAGAACAATTACAGTTTTTTAGTGCCCCCAACCGCGGCAATCTGGCACAAGCTACGACATTACTGAAAACACTTGAGCTGTGTAATGCACAAGGATCATTAACCACATTGGGGCACCAAGTTGCTGAGCTTGGCACCGAACCACGTCTAGCAACGATTCTAACGCGCGCTAAATTAACGTCACCAACACATCTCGCCACTGCAGCTTGGTTGGTTGCGCAATTAGAATTGAATGTTGAGTCGAGTCAATTTCCGCTGGCGCTCGAGCGATTGACGCCATTGTTGCGTCAGCGCTATCGCTATTGGTGTCAGCAATTTGCGCTTGCACAACCACAAGTGAACCCTAATCTCGCCAGTGAAGTCTTGCTGTGGGGCTTTGCTGATCGGGTTGCGAAACGACGTGCGAGCTCCGATCGTTATCTTTTGAGTAATGGTGCGGGTGCGATGTTTCATCAGCAGGATACCCGCACCCGCGACGAATGGTTGTTGGTTGTGGAGATGACGCTATCAGAGCAACAACGTGATGCAATTATTCGTGCTGTGGTGCCATTATCGGATGCCGAGCTTAACCATCCTGCAATTCAACGTGAACAACGCTTAGAAGTGCGTTGGCAAGGGCCGAATCAGCGACTTCAAGCAATTGCAGTAGATGCCATTGGCGCCATCATCGTTCGCGAGATGTCGAAACCTGATAAAGTGACTGCTGAACAGCGTCTGCATGCGTTAAGTGGTTATGTCAAAGCACAATTGCTTGAGCAGGGGCTGAATTTATTTAAGTTAAATCATGAAGCACAGCAGTGGCTGGCGCGGGTAAACCTCTACCAAATGCTACAGCAGCCAAGCGATTGGCCGCAGTTTGATTGTGAATCGTTGGCTCATGAAATTGCGCAGTGGGCGGAACCATACTGGCAGTCTATTGAGAGTCTCAGCCAACTGCATGCGTGGAATCCGCTACCTGCATTACAAGCACGATTGACTTATCAGCAGCAACAACAGTTGGATGAAGCTTGCCCTGTGGCTATTCAAATTCCGAGTGGACGCTCTGTTAGGATTGATTATTGTGCTGAAAAACCAACGCTTTCGGCCAAGCTACAAGAACTATTTGGGGAGCCAGTTTCACCAACAATCTGTTATGGGAAACAAAGTATTACCATAGATTTACTTTCTCCAGCGGGACGTTTGTTGCAACGCACAGCGGATTTAGCTAGTTTTTGGGAAAATGCTTATCAACACGTCAAAAAAGAAATGAAAGGGCGCTACCCAAAGCATCCTTGGCCCGATGATCCACTTCAAGCCCAAGCAACGCACAAAACGAAGAGACAGTTACAATGACCCGAAAGAAAAAATCGCCGCCGAAACCCACACTGCTTCGTCGTATTCTGATGTTGGGGTTAAAGCTGTCGATTGTTGGTATGGTGATTTTGGTCGCTTATCTTATTTACCTCGACGCAACCCTAACCGAAAGGTTTAGTTCAAACCGTTATCAAGCACCTGCATTAATCTACGGGCGTAGTTTAACCCTTGAGCCGCAAGCCGTGATTAACAAAGCAACCGTCGTCGCTGAACTGCGACGTCTCAATTATCGCGCAGTAAATACGATTAAGGATTCAGGCCAATATCGCTCAACTGAGTATGGCGTTGAGTTCTATCGACGCCCTTTTGATTTTGCAACGGGTCCGCAAATGGCCAAACGCGTGCAGGTTAATTTTGCCGGTAATCGCGTGCAATCAATCATGAGTTTGCCAGATGGTCGCAGCTTGAATCGTATTCAACTGGAACCGCCTTATTTGGGCCGACTGTCCGGTGGTAACAGCGAAGACCGGTTGCTGGTTGGGCTTGAACGTGTTCCGAGCCTTTTAATTGAAACTCTATTGTTGATTGAGGATAGAGACTTCTATCATCACTCCGGTGTTTCGGTCACCTCCATTGCCCGCGCAGCTCTCGCCAACTTGTCAGCAATGCGCACGGTTCAAGGTGGCAGTACGTTGACGCAACAGTTAGTGAAAAATCTCTACTTAACCCGTGAAAGATCGTTGTGGCGAAAAGCGAACGAGGCCTTAATGGCGATAGTGCTGGATTATCGTTTTAGTAAAAATGAGATTTTAGAAACTTATCTGAACGAGGTGTATTTTGGACAAGATCGCGGCTCGGCAATACATGGCGTTGGGCTTGCCAGCCGATTGTATTTTGGTAAACAAGTTGAGGAATTAGATGCGGCAGATATCGCTCTGTTGGTGGGAATTATCAAAGGGCCATCGTATTACGATCCGCGTCGTTATCCTGAGCGAGCACAAGAACGCCGCGACCTGATATTGCAATTGATGTTTGCGCAAAACCTCATGAGTAAAGCGCAGTATGTGGCGAGTGTTAGTCAACCTGTTCTGCCTGCAGGAACGGGACGATTAGTTACCGAAAACCTGCCGCATTATATGGAATTAGTGAAGTTCGAATTAGGGCGCTTAAATCTGCCGGCAAATTGGCAACAAGAAGGTTTACGCGTGTTTACCTATTTTGATCCGGTAATTCAAAACGCTGCCGAAGCGGCCATTATCACGGAGCTACCGCGAGTCAGTGATGATGAAAAACTGCAGGGTGCGATTGTTGTGGCAAACCATCAGGCGGCGGGTGTTACCGCCGTGGTAGGGGACAAAAATCCGCGCCAGGTAGGTTTTAACCGAGCCGTTGCGGCCATGCGCCCCGTTGGCTCGTTAATAAAACCGCTAATTTACGCCGACGCATTTCAATCGTTACCCGACTTTGAATTAGGTTCATTGGTTTATGATGAACCATTGCAATTGGAACAAGCCAATCAGCCAGTTTGGATACCTCAAAATTTTGATAAAAAATTTGAGGGTAAAATGCTGGCTTATGACGCGTTAGCACAATCACGCAATGTTCCAGCGGTGCGTCTTGGCATTGAAGTTGGCATTGAACGTTTAACTGAATTGCTACAGATGAGCGGGGTGGACTCACCGATTCCAAGTGTGCCGGCAATTACTCTAGGTGCTGTGCCTTTATCACCAATGGCAATTACAGAGATCTATACCATGTTGGCGCAACAAGGAAGCCATCGGGCATTACAGAGTATACGAGCGGTAACTAATCATGAGGGGTTGATGGTTTATGAGCGTCAGTTTTCAAAGCCTCAGCGAGTATTTAGCGAAGCCGCAGGCTTTTTAGTGAATTTTGGTTTGCGGGGCGTGATTAATGAAGGTACCGGTAGCAAATTAGCTGATGCCTTCGGGGTGAATAAGTTAGCTGGAAAAAGCGGCACCACGAATGACTACCGTGATAGCTGGTTTGTCGCATACGATAACCAGCACGTTGTAACTGTGTGGCTCGGGCGAGACGATAATCAACCGGTACAGCTTACTGGCAGTAGTGGTGCACTCAGAGTGGTACAGCAGGTGCTAGAACAAATGCCCATAGCGCCATTGCAATTGAATTCACCATTAGTTGTAGAGGCAGCGGGCTTTCATCCGCAACTTGGCGTACGCATCCCAGTGGATTGCAATAACGCACGATTATTACCAGCGAGACAAAAAAAATTGCCCGAGGACCTTGGGTGCTCGGGCAATATTGAGGAAAAACCGTGGTGGCAGCGCTTATTTTAGCGCTGCGAATGCTACTTTTGCTGCGGCTAAGGTTGCATCGATGTCCGCATCGGTATGTGCGGCTGACATAAAGCCCGCTTCAAAAGCCGATGGTGCTAAGTATACGCCTTGTTTCAGCATGCTGTGGTAGAAGCTACGGAAGTGTTCCATATTACACTGCGTTGCTTGCTGGTAGCTGGTAATTGGACCATCTGAGCTAAAGAAAAAGCCAAACATCGAGCCAGCGCGGTTCGTGGTAAATGGAATACCCGCTTCATCGGCAAGCGCTTGTAAACCATCAACCAACCGATCAACTTTTGCATAAAGCCCTGGGTAGAGTTGTTCGTCATCAAGTTGTGTCAGCGCTGCTAAACCGGCAGCCATGGCAACTGGGTTGCCTGATAATGTCCCAGCTTGATAAACCGGGCCGACCGGCGCAATGTAGTCCATAATTTCGCGTTTACCGCCAAACGCACCAACTGGCATGCCGCCACCAATCACTTTACCTAAGGTGGTTAGGTCAGGCGTCACTTGATAACGTTCTTGAGCACCACCCCGCGCCACGCGGAAACCGGTCATCACTTCGTCGAAAATCAAGACGCTACCATATTCGTCACAAATCTCACGCAAACCTTCTAAGAAGCCTGGTGCCGGTGGAATACAATTCATGTTTCCAGCAACGGGTTCGACGATAATTGTCGCAATTTCATGCCCAACTTCGGCGAAAACATCGCGAACTGAATCAATATCATTGAAAGTTACAGTGAGTGTATGTTTGGCAAAATCTTCCGGAATCCCCGGTGAATTAGGCACGCCAAGGGTTAAAGCACCTGAGCCTGCTTTCACCAACAAAGCATCTGCGTGACCGTGATAACAACCTTCAAATTTCAGAATTTTGTCGCGTCCAGTAAAGCCGCGCGCCAAACGAATGGCGGTCATGGTTGCTTCGGTACCAGAGTTAACCATACGTACTTTTTCAATCGACGGTACCAACGCTTTGATTTTTTCAGCCATGGTGATTTCATTGGCTGTTGGTGTACCAAAGCTTAACCCACGGTCGACGGCTTTATGGGTTGCTTCACGAATGGCCGCATTATTGTGACCAAGAATCATTGGCCCCCAAGAACCAACATAATCGATATAGCGCTTGCCGTCGGCATCAAACATGTAGGCGCCATCAGCGCTTTCGATGAAAATCGGTGAGCCACCAACGCCATTGAAAGCGCGAACGGGAGAGTTCACTCCACCCGGGATGCTGTTTTGAGCTTGCGCGAATAATTCGTCAGAACGTGACATTCGTTTCCTCGTAATCGTTTAAGTTACTTAATAACTGGTGCGTTTTTCGCTGTACCAGTTGACGTCGCACTCATATTTTTCAATCTGATCTGCCACCCCTAAGGTGAGGGCAAAGAGTGCCATCCGAATGAGTACGCCATTGTCTGCTTGACGGAATATGGCCAAATTCGGGTTTTGGTTCAAATCGTTATCTAGTTCATTTGCTTCGGCACGCGAATCGCGTGGCAGCGGATGCATAATCACGGTATTCGGTTTGTAATGCTTGGTATAGATTTCGCTATTCAAGCGGAATTTACCGCGATACATGTCCGCTTCTTGTGGTGTGGTAAAGCGCTCTTGCTGAATTCGTGTCTGATAGACTATATCGGCATCTGAACTACCACTAACTTGATCGGTTACCGTTACGTGGTGTCCAGCTTGGTCGAGCACTTCAAGCACGCTATCAGGCATCGCTAATTCACGCGGTGAAATCAACGTGAATCGAATATCTTTATACATGGCAAGCAAGCGCGAAAGCGAGTGCACGGTACGGCCAAACTTCAAATCACCCATCATGCAAATGTGCATGCCATCAACGCCGTGACCGTGATAAGCCAATTCTTTCTTGATGGTATATAAATCGAGCAGGGCTTGCGTTGGATGCTCATTGGCACCATCGCCACCGTTGATGACCGGAACACGGCTACCTTCAGCAAATTCGGCGACTGAACCTGATTTAGGGTGGCGCATCGCAATGACATCGCTGTAACTACTGAGTACGCGCGCGGTATCGTAAAGCGATTCGCCCTTGGCTAATGCCGAGCTTTCCATACCAGTGGTTTCACGCACTTCACCACCAAGAAGATTGAAGGCGGTGCCGAAGCTAACCCGAGTTCGGGTTGATGGTTCAAAAAACAAATTACCTAAAATGGCACCATCGAGAACTTTGGTGCGCTTTTGCCGGCGAGCATAGGGTTGCATGCGGTCGGCGATAGTAAAAATGGTCTGAATACTGTCGATATCGAATTGCTCAACAGAAAGGATATTTGAACCGGTAAAATTCATGATGAAAGGCCCTGCAGTGATTGCACACACTGGGCCAGTACTTTAGCAGAAACTGAGCTTAAAAAGAATGATCAAACCGCTAAAACGGTTTGACCACAGCTAAAATAATGATGGCGAATAATGCCAGTACCGGAATCTCGTTAAAAACGCGGTAGAATTTGTGGCTACGCGTATTTCGATTGTGTTTAAAGTCGGCTAAAAGCTTGAAGCAATAACCGTGATACACGTAGAGCAGGGTTACGATAACGAGTTTGATATGCAGCCAGCCACTAGCCTTTAGCCAGGCACTACCATAAACCCACATCAAAGCGAGACCAAAAACGAGGGTTAAGATAGCGAATGGGGTGACAAAATAGAGTAAACGACGTTCCATGACTTTGAATTGCTCATGCACATCTTGGTTTTGATTTTGCGCGTGGTACACGAATAATCTCGGTAAATAAAAGATACCGGCAAACCATGCCACCATAAAAATTACGTGAAACGCTTTTAACCAAAGAATCATGTGAAGGCCTATGTGTTTATTTTTAGTTGCGTCCTAACCAGTGCCTGCGTAGCATGGCGCTAATTCATGATAAGAAGTGAGCCCATGAAAGAGAAGCAAAATATCATAACGAGCGCATTAGTTCATCGCTTTGGCGGCTGGGGCGTCATTGCGTTGGCAATAAGCATTGGTGCACTAGCCGGCTATTGGGGCGGGAATTGGCACGTGTTAACACTCAATGAGCGTATCGCACAGCAAGAAGCGACTATTGAGCAACTTTATGAGCGTGCTGAGACATTTGATTATCAACAACACATAGCAACCGTTGAATTAGGTATTGAGCGTGCGGCAAGCCAAGGTTTGCAACAAGAGTTGTTAATGGCGCAAGACGAGAACTTTGCGTTACGGCGTGAATTGACGTTTTATCAAAAAATCATGGCACCAGAAATGGAAGCCAGTGGCGTGGTCATTGATTCGCTTGAGCTGCAACAGAATATTGCGGCCGACCATTATCATTTTCGCATTGCGATTGTGCAAATGGAGCGCTTACGTAATCTCACTAAAGGCACGCTGAGCATGCGCTTGCACGGTCGTAAAGATGATCAATCAGCGAGCTTTGATTTATTGGCATTGGCGAATGTTGAAGACAAAGATCGCCAATTCAGTATGCGTTACTTTACCGTTCAGGCGGGCGATTTCGTATTACCCGCAGACTTTTTGCCCGAGCGAATTGATGTTGAAGTCAAAATTAACGGTGCGAGCCAATCGTTGACGCGAAGCTTCTATTGGAGTCAACTTCTGCAAGGCAATACTTGACCCTTTTAGTCAGGTAAGAGAAAATAGCACAAGAATTTTCAAGAGGTACCAAGAGACTATGTCAGACGTCGCACAAGCAATGCCAATTCAGTTCACTGAATCCGCAGCCAATAAAGTGAAAAAGCTTATCGCTGAAGAAGAAAATCCAGCATTGAAACTGCGTGTTTATGTAACTGGTGGCGGTTGTTCAGGTTTCCAATACGGTTTTACATTCGATGAAAAGACCAACCCAGGTGATATGGAAATCGAGAAAAACGGTGTGACTTTGGTCGTCGATCCGATGAGCCTGCAATATTTGGTTGGTGGCACGGTAAATTACGAAGAAGGCTTACAAGGCGCCCGCTTTTTCGTCGATAACCCGAATGCGACGACTACCTGCGGTTGTGGGTCAAGCTTCGCTATTTAAAGATGAGTTAATGTGCTGTTTCGGTTAGAATGTTGCCACACATTCTAACCGAGGTATTTATGAGCGCATACGCAGACCATATCGCCACAGTTAAAGCCAGATTCGATGCAGCCCTCGCTGCAGCTGGTTTCGATTCAGTACTTATCTATGCCGGGCAACCCCGCGTTGCTTTTTTAGATGATAATCCAGCTCCTTATAAAGTGAATCCACTGTTCAAATATTGGATTCCTGTCATCGAAAGCCCAAAGAGTGCGATTTATTATCAACCAGGCCATAAGCCGGTCGTATTCCTGTTCAAGGCTCGCGACTTTTGGCATGCCGAAGTTAAAATCCCTGCTGAAGAATGGCAGCAACATGTTGAACTTGTTGTAATCGACAGCCAAGAGAAAATGACCGACTGGTTGGGCGATAAGATAAAATCAGCCGCATTCATCGGCGAAGATTTTGCTGAACCGGTAGCAAGCTGGCCGGTTAAAGCGCGTAACCCTGGTAACTTAATTGATCATTTGCACTTCCATCGCGCCATTAAAACCGAATGGGAAGTCGAGAACATGCGCCAAGCTAACAAACTAGCGGCAAAAGCGCACCTCGCTGCACGTGATGCCTTTTTAGCAGGTGCCAGCGAGCTGGAAATTCATCATGCCTACCTAGCGGCCATTAACTTCCGTGAAAGCCAAGTGCCGTATAACAGTATTGTGGCGCTGAACGAGCATGGCGCTGTGTTGCACTATGACGTGTATGAAACGAGCGCACCGGCACAGTCACGTTCGTTTTTGATTGATGCTGGTGCATTGTACCGCGGCTATTGCGCTGATATCACTCGTACCTATGCCCGTGAACAGGGCTTCTTTGCCGATCTGATTGCCGCAATGGATCAAGCACAGCAAGATTTATTGAGTGAAATTAAGCCGGGTATTAATTACTACGAGCTGCACGTAAGCCAACATCTCAAAATTGCCAAAATTTTGAGTGAGTTCGGCTTCGTTAACGGGTCGGCTGAAAGTATTTACGAGCAAGGCTACAGCAGTGCATTCTTCCCCCATGGTTTGGGTCACTTCATTGGCCTGCAAGTGCATGATGTTGGCGGCTTCTTGGCGAATGACCGCGGCGATACAATTGCGCGTGATCCACGTCATCCATTCTTGCGGTTGTTACGTGATGTTGAGGCTGGTCAGGTATTTACCATTGAGCCGGGCTTGTATGTGGTAGATCAACTGCTCGAAGAGCATGCCGATAGCCAAGACTTCAATTGGGATAAAATTGCGGAACTACGCCCATACGGTGGCATTCGTATTGAAGATAGTATCGTTGTTGGTGAGAATGGCCACAATGAGAATCTAACCCGTGATGCGTTTGCTTTACTAGAAAGCTAGTTCACAGATAGTGTTGCCGGTTACGGTAAATATAAGCCGCCCAGAATAGCAGGGCGGCTCGCTCCTGTAACGGCAGGCAAATTGCCTGGCACACGTTGCATATAACAGCGTGCAAGCCAAGCAAAAGCCATCGCTTCAACATGTTGTGGGGCTACGCCAAGTACTGAGGTGGCGTGCCAGCCGCAATGCGGTAACTTCGACTTTAACGCGCTCATCAAGATTGGGTTATAAGCACCGCCGCCAGCGACAAAGATTGTTTCTGGACGTTCTGGTAGCCATTCCTTAATAGCATGCGTGACAGTGTGAGCTGTCAATTCTACGAGCGTGGCTTGCAAGTCTGCGGGCACAAATTGCGACAAATCACCAAGATGTTCCTCTAGCCACTTCAAATTAAAATCATCGCGGCCGGTGCTCTTAGGTGGCCTGCGTTTGAAATACTCGTCACGAAGTAATTTTTCTAATACCTCGTCGAGTACGCGTCCACGTGCAGCAAATGCACCATGACGGTCGAAATCATCCTCATGTTCTGGGTGACACGCCTTAAACCATCTATCTAATAAGGTATTGGCGGGGCCAGTATCAAAGCCTGTCACACCGGCAGGTGTGCCTGGCAGCCAGGTAATATTGGCAATACCACCGAGGTTCAAGATAACGCGAGACTCGTCAAAACTACTGAATATTGCTTGATGAAATGCTGGCACTAGCGGTGCGCCTTGTCCTCCGAGCGCAATATCCTTGCGCCGGAAGTCAGCAATCACTGGTATCCCAGTTAACGCCGCCAAAGTGTTGGGGTCGCCGAGCTGTAACGTGTAACTTGGCGAATGGTCTGGCTGATGGCGAACGGTTTGGCCGTGACTACCAATAGCAGTGATAGCGCTGGGCGAAATATTGAAATGACGTAAAAAGTGATTGACCGATTCAGCACAATATTCAGCAAATAGTCGCTCTGCTGTTGCCCACTGGTGGAGTTCATTCGGTGCTGGATCGCACAAATTATGCAGTTGTTGTTGTAGTTGGTCATCGATTGGATATTGACGATGTTGTAATAGCTCAGGTTGCTGCATCGCATCAAACTCAACTAATACCACATCAAGACCGTCTATGCTGGTGCCAGACATGAGGCCTAAATAAAGCTCACGCTGCGACATTAGCGCATCGCCAAATACAACCGTTTACTATCATTCAAAACTGCGAGACGCTGCTGAGCAATCTCTTTGAACACCGGAAGTTCTGCTGCAATCAGTGATTCAGCTTGCGGGAACTTAACTGTACGTGGGTTGCGATGAACGCCATCGACTAAAAACTCGTAATGGAGGTGAGCACCGGTAACACGGCCAGTTGCACCAACGCGACCAATCAATTCACCTTGTTTCACACGTTGGCCCTTTTTCACTAGACGTTTGCTTAAATGCAGATATTTGGTTACGTAACGTTCACCATGCTGCACAAACACGTAATGACCGTTGAGGTTGTTATACGCACTTGCGATAACTTTACCGGCGCCTGAGGACATAACTGGCGTACCAGTTTGTGCCGCGTAGTCGATACCATTGTGCGGACGCACCTTGCCAGTAACCGGATGTAATCGACGTGGATTAAAGCTTGAGCTGATATAGGTGAACTTGACCGGCGAACGCAAGAACGATTTACGCATCGCACGGCCTTCAGCGGTATAGAAGTCACCGTTGTCATGCAAAAATGCTTGATAATGCTCGCCACGATTCACAAACTCTGCAGCTAAAACACGACCGTAACCGACAAATTCACCATCGGCATATTCTTTCTCGAACATCACACTAAACTCGTCGCCTTCACGTAAATCCAGTGCAAAGTCGATATCCCAACCAAATATGTCGGCAATGCTCATGATTTGGCCTTCTGTCAAACCAGCATCAATGCCAGCATTCCAGAAGCTTGACGTGATTCGAGCGTGTGCAGTTTCGGTGCGAACTTCAACGGTTTTTGATTCAATTTCACTGACGAAGCCATTGTCCGATTTACTGACAATTAAGGTGTCGGTCGGATTAATTTGATAAGCAATTTGAATCAAATCGTCATTTTCATCTTTGGCAAAACGTAGCGTATCGCCGGGATGAATTTTACGCAGAAGCTTATCCGCTTGAGAATCTTGTGTAACCCGATACAACTGCTGGGGGGTGAAGCCCATTTTGTCAAAGATACGCGCTAACGAGTCGCCCGAGCGAACTTCATAGCCACTCCATTGTACTGTTGTATCTGGTTTGCTTGAGGCATCAGTCTTGAGCTTTTCAACGTCGATTTGTAATTGATAGCGTTGACCTAGAATGAGCTCTGACTGCCCCAACTGCGGCTCGATTACATGCTTAGATGCGGTCGCAGATTCGGATGGAAGCAACACAACAAGCAGCGTTACCGCGCAGACAGAGCTGAGCAGTACTTGATGTCGACGCGGTAAAGCGGCGATGAATCTTGTCATATATTTAGGAATCGACTTCATAACCTTCCGATGTGTTAGCGCATTATTATTGGTTAAATCAATTTGCAGAATAATATGAAGTATGGCGATTTTCCAGTCAATTTACGATTATTTGCGCTTAAAAGAGTTAAAGAAATAGCATACAATGCAAGGCTTGTCGCCAAATTGAGATGCCTTGGGAGAGAGCCGAATATGACCTTGTCAGCTGCGGATGCGTTTGCAGAAATTGCGCGTGGTACCGAAGAAATTCTTTTAGCAGAAGAGCTTAAAGAGAAGTTAGCGAGTGGTAAGCCGCTAGTAATTAAAGCCGGCTTTGACCCAACTGCACCTGACCTACACCTTGGCCACACCGTGCTGATTAACAAAATGCGTGTCTTTCAAGATCTCGGCCATGAAATCATTTTTTTGATTGGTGACTTTACCGGCATGATCGGCGACCCGACCGGTAAAAATGTCACGCGTAAGCCATTATCTCGAGAAGATGTATTAGCAAATGCGCAAACCTACAAAGAACAAGTATTCAAGATTCTTGACCCTGCCAAAACTAAAATTCGCTTTAACTCTGAATGGATGAATGAGCTCGGTGCTGCGGGCATGATCAAGCTCGCGGCGCGTCAAACTGTCGCCCGTATGCTCGAACGTGATGACTTCAAAAAACGCTATGGTTCGGGTCAACCGATCGCAATTCACGAGTTTTTGTACCCGCTGGTACAGGGATGGGATTCGGTTGCGCTTAAGGCCGATGTTGAGCTCGGTGGTACCGATCAGCGTTTTAATCTGTTGATGGGGCGAGAGTTACAAAAAGATGAAGGCCAAAAGCCACAAACCGTCATCATGGTGCCGCTACTAGAAGGTTTAGATGGCGTGCAAAAGATGTCGAAATCGCTGGGTAACTATATCGGTATTACCGAGCCGGCAAATGACATGTTCGGAAAGGTCATGTCAGTATCTGATGAACTGATGTGGCGTTACTACGAATTGCTGAGCTTCCGTCCACTGGATGAAATTAACAGCTTCAAACAAGCGGTAGCAGATGGAGCCAACCCGCGTGATTACAAAGTGCTATTAGCCAAGGAAATTATTGCGCGATTCCATGATGAAGCAGCTGCTGATGCTGCCGAGCAGGATTTTATTCAGCGCTTTAGTAAAAATGCGATTCCAGATGATATGCCAGAACTAACCGTTGCCAGCGATAATGGTGAGTTAGCAATTGGTAACTTGCTACGCGAAGCGGAACTTGTTGCTTCAACCTCTGAAGCGATGCGCATGATTAAACAAGGTGCAGTGAAAATTGATGGCGAAAAGGTGAGCGATACCAAGCTGGTCTTAACGGCAGGTTCTACTGCTGTGTATCAGGTCGGTAAACGCAAATTTGCTCGAATTACGCTGAGCTAGTTGATGCAGGTACCATGGTGCGGTGGCCGTCAGGCCATCGCATCACGGTTAAATACTTGCCCCACACACAACCTGTATCCAATCCAATAATGTCATCGCGGAAAGTATTCCCCATTAATGCCGCCCAGTGACCAAATACCAATGTATATTCGCTGACATCCCATAATTCAAACCATGGCTTTAAATGAGATGGAACTTGCTGGTCAGTCGGTGCCGATTTCACCGAAAAATTAAGATGACCACTCAAATCACAGAAGCGCATGCGCGTAAAAACATTAATGAAAAACCGAATGCGATCCATACCTTGCAACGTCGATGACCACTGCGCAGGTTCATTACCGTACATAGCCACTAAAAATTTATCGAGTCGGTTAGCACGCCAAGCCGCTTTAAGGGCTTCTGAAACCTCGTGTGCATAAGACTCAGCTTCAGCGACGGTCCACCAAGGATAGACGCCGGCGTGGGTCATCACTAAGTTATCATCGCTGCGAATAAGAAGCGGTTGGTGGACTAGCCAATCAATCCAATCTCGCTTCTCGCTATCCGTTAACTGGATTAATGATTGTAACCGGTCATTTGGATGGGCATCGCGGACACCGCTTAATACCGCTAACAAATTGAGATCGTGGTTGCCGAGTACTATTTTAGTCGCGTGACCTAAATCACGAAGTAATTCGAGGCATTCAAGCGGATTTGGTCCGCGCCCAATCAAATCACCAACACACCAAAGTTCATCAAACTTCGCATCAAAGTTAACTTGCTTGAGTGCTTGTTTAAGTGGTGCCGCGCAACCTTGTATGTCGCCAACCAGATAGCGTGCCATCGTTAATGGATAATATTTGGAATGGCTAGTCGGAATGACGGGATTTCAACGTCAAAGTGGTCGCCTGCGTTAGAAACCATGCTATAAAATCCTTCCATAGTACCAATTGGCGTTGCCAACACCGTGCCACTGGTATAGCTGTAACTTTCGCCTGGCGCTATATGCGGTTGCTCCCCAACAACGCCATCACCAGCAACGCGGGTGATTTTATGGTCTGCATCAGTTATTTTCCACGCTCGCTTAAGTAACTGCACAGTGACATCAGAATGGTTGGTAATGGTGATAGTGTAAGCAAATGCATATTCATTAGCCGCTTCATCTGAGTGCGTCGCAATAAAATGCGTTTTCACCTGAATATCGATGTTATACATGTTCACCTTGCTGTTCGCTGTACCAATTGGCTAGTCGACAATAGTCTGCAACCGATAGTGTTTCTGGGCGAGCATTAGGGTCAATACCAAGTGCCTCAAGCTGCTCGTCATTCATAATCTGTTTGAGATTATTGCGTATTGTTTTACGCCGCTGATTAAAAGCAATCAAACATATTTTTTGTAACGCCGCGCGATCATTCACCGGATATGGTGATGTTTTGTAAGGTACCAAGCGTACTACCGCTGATTCAACTTTTGGGGGTGGTGTGAACGCACCCGGCGGCACCATCAGCACCGGCTCTACCGCGCATGCTTGTTGCACCGAAACACTAATACGTCCGTAAGCCTTACTGTTCGGCTCTGCTGCTAAGCGCTCAACAACTTCTTTTTGCAACATAAAGTGCATATCTTCGACCACTTCCAAATGCTCTAACAAATGGAAAATTAATGGCGTCGAAATGTTATAGGGTAAGTTGCCAAAAACGCGAATAGGTTGCTCGACAGCAAATTGGCGAAAGTCTGTTTTCAGAGCATCGCCGCGAAATACTGTTAATTTACTTTGCAGGAATGGATGCTGCTCGAGGCGATCGGCTAAGTCACGGTCAAGCTCCACAACGGTTAACTTTCCTGCTCGCTCAACGACAGGCTCAGTAAGCGCTGCTAAACCGGGCCCAATCTCTACGAGATTTTGATTAGGCAGTGGGTTTATCGCGTCAACAATATCGTTAATGACGAATTGATCGTGCAGGAAGTTTTGTCCAAATCGCTTACGTGCGCGGTGGCCCAAGTGTGTTTTTGTCATCGATTTACCATGTCGATTGCAGTGTGCAAAGCAAGTAGCGCACTGCTGTCATCTATATTGTGTGTGCCAGCCCGATCAAGGGCAGTACCGTGATCGACTGAAGTGCGAATAAATGGCAAGCCCAAAGTGATATTAATAGCGTTACCAAAACCCTTGTATTTTAACACAGGTAAACCTTGGTCATGATACATTGCAACAATTGCATCGGCTTCGCTTAAATAATGGGGTTGAAAAACGGTATCTGCTGGGTAGGGGCCACTTACCTCCAAGCCATGCTCACGCAGGTGGTCAAGAGCAGGGATAATTTGGTCGATTTCTTCGCGTCCTAAGTGACCTTGTTCACCCGCATGAGGATTCAAACCACAGACTAAAATTCGCGGCTTCGCGATACCCCATTTTGCCACGAGGTCAGCATGAAGGATGGTTAGGGTTTCTTCAACAGCACTGCGAGTGATAGCCGCTGGAACATCCTTTAATGGTAAGTGAGTCGTCACTAACGCGACCCGTAAACCTTCGGTAGCGAGCATCATCACAACGCGCGGCGTATTGCTTTGCTGGGCAAAAAATTCAGTGTGCCCACTAAATGGAATACCCGCCTCATTAATGATGCCCTTGTGCACTGGGCCGGTGACCACGGCGGCAAATTCTTTGCTCAAACAACCCTGTGCGGCTCGCGTCAGCGTCGCTAAGACATAACTCGCGTTGGCATGATTAAGCTGTTGCGGAATTACTTTTTCAGCGATTGCGGTATGGCAGACCGTAAGGGACCCTGCAGCTTGCGCCGTAGCTGGCTGCTGCGGTTCGTACTCGCGAATAACTAATGGAAGGTTTAATTGTTGTGCGCGCCGAGTTAGCAACGTTGCATCAGCAATCACTACTAACTCAACCGGCCAAGCACGTTGCGCGAGTTTGATAATTAAATCAGGGCCAACACCAGCGGGTTCACCCGGTGTAAATGCAATTCGCGCAACGGTCATCGTTTACCTTATTCAATCAAGGTTTCAATGTAAGCTTGATCACGCAATTCTTGTTGCCAGTTCTCAAGCTCTTCTTGGTATTTACGGCTGAACAACAATTGATAAGCACGATTTTGCTGGCTGCGTTTGGTTGCATCTAACTGACGACGCTCAAGCACTTCAACAATATGCCAACCAAATTGCGTTTCAAAGGGTTCACTTAACTCACCAATGGGAAGCCGTTCAACTTTGCGTTTAAACTCTTCTGCGTAGATATTTGGCTCGGCCCAACCGAGGTCGCCACCAGCTGCCGCTGAACCAGGATCCGCCGAGTGCTCGCGCGCTGCATCTGCAAATTCAACTTCGCCGGCAAGAATACTTTCACGAATGCCCGCAAGTTTTTCTTGGGCTTTACGTTCAGACAAAATAATCGATGGCTGAATAAGAATATGTCGAGCTTTAACTTCGTCAACTTGTACTTGCTCAATACCGCGCACATCAGCAACTTTCAGAATATGAAAACCAACGCCGCTACGTAATGGGCCAATAAACTCACCTTTGCCCTTATCGCGTACCGCATCGGCAAACAATGTTGGCATCGCATTGATATTCATCCAACCAAGGTCACCACCTTCAAGCGCACGCGGCCCCGAGGATGATGTAATTGCTGCTTGGGAGAAGTCCGCACCGTTACGTAGGCGTTCCAATAACTGCTCAGCGCGTTCACGAGTTGACTGAACCTCATCGGCATCTGCGCCTTCACGAAAGCCAACCAAAATGTGACTTAAGCGGTACTCAACCTCTTGTTCAGTCATTTCTTTCATCGCGTTGACAAGGTTTTCGATTTCTTGTGGCGAGACATAAACACGACGACGCACGGTAGCGCGTTGAGTTTCTGTAATAATCATTTCTTTACGAATTGATTCGCGATAATTCTCCCAGTTGGTCCCGCTTGCTTCTGTAGCTGAACGTAGTTCGTCAACCGACATATTTTGGTCTTGGGCAATGGCTTCTAATGTTTGTTGTAATTGGGTGTCGGAAATAGTGATACCCATACGTTGCGCCATTTGAAGCTGCAACTCCGCTAAGATCAGACGATCCATTGCTTGAATTCGCAACACCCGATCAGACGGTAGGTTAGTACCGTTCTCTTGTGCGCCGCGCTTAACTTGTTGCAGAAGTTGTTCTACTTCACTCTGCAGCACAACACCTTCGTTAACGACCACCGCGACACGGTCGAGAATCTGCTGACTCCATGTCGACGTGCTCAATGAAAGCAGCGTGGCTGCAACGAAAACTTTTACAAATTTACCCATGAATACTACCTAGTTGCTCAAATGGAACGGGTGACGATAGCCGAACAGACTTTGCTCAAGCATATCAAGCAAGCTGCGATTATCGCTGCCCAAACCTTTAATTATAAATTGTACGCTAATACCGTTATCAAACTCTGGTTCGCCAACAGCGGGCATACCGGCATTCAATTCTAAATTGCGATTGATGCGCCGATAACCACTAATTCGCATGGCCCAACAACAATCGCTGTACTGTAACGCAATGAAGGCATCGTTGGTACGATTGTTTTGCAAATCGTAATACCAATTTGATGCGAGTTGCCAGGTCGGACTGAGTTCTACGACACCCAACATGCCAACTTGTTCCACGTCATTTTCAAGTAAATTGGTGACCGTTCGATGGCTCAATTGAATCAAATTAAATTCATCGAGACGATACTCAAGAGTCGTTTGACTTTTCCGCGTGCTATCGAGCTCTAAGTTATATTGAATCGAGCTATTAAAGTACATGTTATTGTTGATACGAAAGCGTGTTTCTAACGCAAGGTCAGAACGACTTTCGGTTGTTGCTGTGCTGCTTTCAAGTAGTTGCGTTTCACTATTTTCGAAATAGTAAATCTGCCCAAAACTCACGCGGGCAACTTCGCGGGCTTGTTGGTCAAATAGGCTAGAAGAAGCACCAATAGTCACCTGATTAGCATCAGCAATACGATCTAAACCAGAGAACCGGCGCGCTCGAAATAAACCCTGATAATCGTCCTGCATTAACGTTGAATCGTAGATGCCAATACCTGTTTGATCGCGATATGGTATGTACAAATACTGAATTTGCGGTTGTAGCGTGTGCGTGTAACTTTGTTGCTGGATATCAATGGTACGCTCTAAGTTAACCCGACCACGCCAGCGGAACGTCGGTAAACTGCGTGACGGATTTTTACTACGACTACGCTCTAATTCGAACTCTTGATTGTAGTAGGTGTAAGCATAACTAAGCTCGGCTAACCAATCATAGCCTGGCTGTTCTAAATGAAAACTCAGTTGTGGCTCAACATGCACGCGAGTTGCGGTATCTTGGCTTAAATCTTGGTTTTGGAAATGTGACATTTCGGAAAATAACGAGAAATCCAAATCAAGCCCGAGATCCGTTGCATAGAAGCTCTTAATTTGCGGCATAGTTCGGTACGGCGAACGATAGGAGCCTAGGAGTTCAAAGTCTTCAGCGCGCATTGTCACTTGCCAGTCGTCACTTAAGTAATCGAGCTGGGCATGACGATATAGCTGTGCATCAGCGCGTCCGGCAAAATCACTACCTAAGTCATTCAAGTAATCATCGTCGCTAATAAAAGTACCATTAACATACGCCCGCCAGTTCTCACCCCAACGCTGTGTTTGTTCTACCCGCCATAAATATCGCGCGGCATTATCCTCGGTGCTTTTATCACTTTCTAAATAGGCGACGTTGTATTGCCCACTACCCGTTGTACTGAGGGTACGAAACTCAGCTTGCATCTGAACGCCGCGCTCGGCCATGTAGCGCGGCGCAATTGTCGCATCCATATTGGGCGCAATATTGAAGTAATACGGTACTTCGACCTCAAACCCATTTTTTTGTGATGAACCAAATGTTGGAAAGAGAAAGCCTGATTTACGCTCTTCAGTTACGGGAAAGTTGATATACGGTAAATACAGCACGGGCACACCAAATAACTCAAATTTCGCGTGCCATGCTTCCCCCCAAGCTTCGTCTTCGTTGAGGGAAATTTCCTGTGCACTCATTTGCCATACAGGGCTATCACTTGGGCATGTTGTAAAGGTTGAACCTTCTAATAGAACTTGTGCTGGTGATAACGACAAAAGATCAGCCTTACCATGCGCTCCGGTCTCGGTTAGCTGGTATTCGGCACCACTCAAAAACGCTCGATTCTCACCCGAGTTTAAACGAAAATTCTCTGATGAAACCTGCACATAGCCGTCCGTAAACAGGGTTGAGCCACTGGCATTTATATTGCCGGTTTGTTGGTCAATTTGTGCTTGTTCGGTGCGCAACTGTTGTTGATCAAACTGTACTTCAACATTGCCAAAGAATGATGCGACCTCTGATTCAGAATCAATATCAGCACGATCAGCACGAACGCCAATGGCGCCGATTGGCAAATCTTTGATTGGTGAAATAGGGGTAGTGAATAACGGCGCCGGTACGGGGCAAACTTCAGACAACGCAGGGCGAGACGGCTGCTGCGCATGGACGGCGGCACAACTAACACTGAGTGCGACTGTCCAAATTGATGTCTGAAAAATTTTTGCCATGGAGCCGTTTATCCTGGGTTGTCCTTCACAATGTGCAGGGTATGATAAAGCAATTTTTATTCTGTCGCCATTTGCTACACTGTGGTTTTTTTAGAATCTTGCGAAAGCGAAGTAGGCTGGCGAAGAAATGCGCACTGTGAGGATGACGTGAACGAGCAACGAGAACTGAAATTGCAAGCCTGGTGTGAAGCCGTTACCGGTTATCGTCAGCAACAATTACAACCGGTATCTGGCGATGCCAGCTTTCGCCGTTATTTCCGCTGTTCCGATGGTCGGCGCAGTTTAATTGCGGTTGATGCGCCGCCACCGCAAGAATCACTGCAGCCCTTCATGGCCGTCGCCCAAGCTTATGCGGAAGCCGGTGTTGCCGTGCCGCGGGTAATTGCTGCAGACGAAAAGCAAGGATTCATGCTGCTGAGCGACTTAGGCTCGACACTGCTTTTAAGCGAACTCACGGCAACCAACATGCGTGATTGGTACAGCAAAGCGTTAAGCGATTTAATTGATATTATGTCCGTTTCTGATACGGAACTCGGTGACCTACCACAATATGACACAGCCCTCTTACGGCGCGAAATTGACTTATTTCATGACTGGTTAGTCGTTGAACATTTGGGTTTGAATTTAACTGTTGAACATCAGGCCATGTGGCAGCGAGTAACCGATGTGCTGATTGCAAACGCACTTGAACAACCGCAGGTTGGCGTACATCGAGACTATCACGCACGCAATATTATGGTGCAAGCAGACGGACAGCTGGCCTATATCGACTTTCAAGATGCGGTGCAAGGCCCCATTACTTATGATGCGGTGAGTTTGTTACGTGATTGCTACGTGCGCTGGCCACAGCATCAAGTGAATGAGTTGAGTGCTGAGCTGTTTGAACGCTTGCGTGAACAAAAGATGTTATCGGAAAGCGTTGATTTAACGCAGTGGCAACGTTGGTTTGATCTCATGGGCATGCAGCGCCACACTAAAGCTGCTGGTATTTTCGCCCGTCTTTATCACCGCGATGGGAAGTCTGGTTATTTGCAGGATATTCCAAGAACAGTCGATTATTTGTATGACATTGCCGGACTTTATCCAGAGTTTGCGGACTATCGCCGTTGGCTAGCAGAGCATATCCAACCAGCACTGCAGGAGCGCATTTAGTGCGTGCCATGATTCTTGCAGCGGGGCGAGGTGAACGCATGCGTCCACTTACTGACACTACCCCAAAGCCTTTACTGACGGTGTATGGGAAACCGCTGATTGAGTTCCATATAGAAAAACTTGCGCAGCAAGGTGTCAAGCAAGTTGTGATCAATCATGCTTGGCTCGGTGAGCAATTCCAGCAAGTGCTAGGTGATGGCGCAAGGTTCGGTTTACAGATCATCTATTCAGCCGAGCCTGCAGGCGGGCTTGAAACAGCTGGCGGTATTATTCGAGCATTACCAAAGCTTGGCGATCAGCCATTTTGGTTAATTAACGGTGACATTTTTACCTCGCTAGACTTTAGCGAGCTACCGCGCGAACTATCTGAAGGCGTTCATGCTCATTTGCTATTAGTAGATAATCCCGCTCACAATGCTGGCGGTGACTTTGGTGTGCGCCAGGGCATGTTACAATGCGCGGAAGAGAGCCTCCCAAGCTACACCTATACTGGCATGGGGCTGTTCTCACCGCAGTTATTTGAATCGTATCAACCAGGTAGCGAACAATTTGTTCGTTTACGGCCGCTACTCGACCGCGGTATCGCCAACATGCAGATTGCCGCATCGGTTATTACCGCAGCGTGGACCGATGTTGGCACGCCTGAACGTTTAGCACAATTACAGGAGCTCCCATGATTTGGGGTAAAATTCTCGGTGGCTTTTTTGGCTTTTTATTTGCGCGATTTATTGGCCTGTTATTGGGGCTGATGATTGGTCACTGGTTTGATAAATCGTTGACTCGCGCCATGCAGCAAAACAGCGCGCAACCGCAGCAATTTGTTAGCACCTTATTTGCGGTTCTTGGCCATTTAGCAAAATCAAAAGGTCGGGTGACTGAGCAAGATATTGATTACGTGACGCGCCTAATGGACCATTTACAGTTGTCAGAGGCGGCTCGCGCAAATGCTCAAGAGAGTTTTCGCCAAGGTAAGCAAGCCGATTTCCCGCTAACTCAGCGCGTTGAGCAGTTGCGAGCTCAGTTGGCTTGGCGACGCGACTTGTTGCAATTCTTTCTCGAGCAGCTATTAACTATCGCGCTGCATGATGGGCAACTTGAGCAAGCTGAATATGATGTTTTACTTAAGGTCACGCAAGCGCTGGGGTTCCGTCGTGCGCAACTTGATATTTTGCTACAGATGGCGCAAGCAGGACAGCGTTTTGGAACCGGCGGTCGGTCACGTCAATATAGCCAGCAAACAACTGCGAATCAGCTCGATGATGCTTATGCCGTGTTAGGTGTTAGTCGCTCAGCAAGTTTTGCTGAGGTGAAAAAGGCTTATCGCAAACTGATGAACAAACACCACCCTGATAAACTTGCGGCACAAGGATTACCGCCGGAAATGCGGGAGTCAGCACGGGCGAAAGCACAACAAATTCAAGCGGCTTATGAGTTAATTAAAACTCAGCAGGGCAATTAAACACCAGTCGCTCACCGCTTGAAGGATGGTCAAAAGCAAGATGTTCGGCGTGCAGCAGAAGCCGCTCTGCTGCCGCATACCCCTCGGCAGAAGCGTAGAATTTATCGCCCAAAATAGGTGTGCCAAGTGCTTGCATGTGAACACGTAACTGATGTGAGCGACCGGTATATGGGGTCAGTCCAACGATATCGCCATGACTGTGGTGACCGATCACCTGATAAAAAGTAAGAGCCGGTTTACCCAGTACTAAATCAACCATTTGCCGCGGGCGATTCGGCCAGTCGCAACGTAAGGGCAACTCAATTGCGCCGCGCTGCGCCGGCAAATTCCCCCACACCATAGCGCGATAGCGTTTCGCGACAGTACGGCGTTCAAATTGGCGCTGTAGAGAGGCCTGTGCGACTTTATTTCGAGCAAAGACCAACAATCCAGAGGTTGCCATATCCAAACGGTGGATAACGCGGATATTTGGGCAACTGCGCTCAAGTCGAAACCAAGTCGAGTCGCGATGTTCAATCGCTTTGCCAGGAACGCTAAGCAGCCCACTTGGTTTATTAATGACAACAACGTCGTTATCACTGTAGATAATATTCAAGTAGGGCGTTATTGGCGGCGCATAGTGAAACAAGGTCATGTCGGCATATTCACCATGATGCGAACTGAATCAAGCTGTAGCAGCGGTTGTTTAAATGCTTCAATGAGCGCATCGCGACGTTGATTCAATGCTTCCACCTCGCTGTCACGAACCAACGGGTTCGATTGCTTTAGCTTTAATAATCGGTTGAGTTCATGGTTCAACGTTGCTTTAACTTGTTCGCTTGCTTGTGTCAGCGCTTTCTGTTGCAACGCTTCAGCAGGTTTCCAGGCGGTTTGAATGGCTTGCTGGCATTCTGCACGAAGCTGTTTTAATAACAATCTGGCTTGCTTCTTGTCCAAAAACTGGAGCTGCTTATCGAGTACACCGGGTGCTACTTTCGGAGTTAAATCACGTCCTTGCCCATCCAACAGAACTCGGAAGCTATGATGTGGGTAGAACTCTTGCACTGCGAGTTGTTTGGGAGCCAAAACAACACTACTAAAATGCAGTTCAATGAACCATGCACCAGCTGTTAGCGCTCGGTTTTGAAGAAGTGCGACAGCGGTACTACCAAAGGTATCCCGAGTTAAGAGTTCAAGCGCTTGCTGAACCAAGGGATGATCCCAACTTAGAAATGTCACGTCTTCATGCGCTAGTGCATAGCTACGCGAAAAGGTGACGGTCAAACCTTCCTCTGGCAATCCTGCCAGCGGGATACGCATATGTTCGGTAGGATATAACCAACCGCTATGGTCGTTTAAACGGTCAAATTCAAGCCCAAAACGGTCCCAGAACGACAACATGAACCGTTCCAGTTCTACAGGTTTCTGCAGTGCCTCAATAGCGCTTGTCAGTTGGTCTATTTGATGCGGTCGGAACGCGTTGAGCTCCTGTAAGCGGTCTCGGCCTGCGTCTGCTGCAACACGCATGTCGGCAGCCATCGCGCGGGTTTCTTGCATGGCTGAAGCAAATAGCTCGGTATCCAAATCACCGTTCGCTTGGCTATCTATCAATTGTTCAATTGCTGGCGCGAAGTGCTGATACAGCATTGCACCTATAGCATTGGTTTGTGTGAAGGCCTGCATTGCTTCGTACCAAGCAAATAGAATTTGCTCCGGTGTATTCGCAACAACCGGCACATGGATGTAGATATCAGCTTGTTGACCAAGGCGATCCAGTCGACCAATACGTTGTTCGAGTAAGTCAGGATGCCGCGGTAAATCGAAAAGAACTAAATGCTGAGCAAATTGAAAGTTACGTCCCTCACTGCCAATTTCTGAACACAAGAGTAACTGGCAGCCATCCTCAGGGCTGGCGAAGTATGCTGCTGCGCGGTCGCGCTCAACCAAACTCAGACCTTCATGAAAAACTGCAGCGTGGATGCCTTGTTGTACACGAAGCATTTCATGCAGTGCGAGAACCAACTCAGTGCTGCGACAAATCAGCACGAACTTTTCTTGCTTGTGCGCTTTCAACAACTGCACCAGCCATTCAAAGCGGGTCAGCAGTGAATCTCCTGCTTCGAGTTCTTCAACTTCTAAGTGACGTGTTGGAAAGCCGCCAATGTGTCGACGGCTATTACGAAACATAACTCGACCGGTGCCGTAACTATCGAGTAATTCATCGAGCGCTTGCACATCACCGCGAGCTGCAAACTCTTCTGCTTTAGGCACCAAGGCTTGGTAGCCTTCTTGTTCTTCAATAAATGCATCAAAATCATTAAACCGGTCAGGGTCTAAGAGTTGCAGGCGAGCAAAATGTGCTGCTAATCCCGCTTGCTCCGGTGTTGCGGTTAATAAAAGTACACTTGGAGTATGTTGCGTAAGTTTCTGTAGCAACTGAAAGCGCGGCTCTGATGGCGCCATTTGGTGCGCTTCGTCGACAATAAGTAAGTCCCAACTTACTTCGAACAGTTCACCGGACCAGACTGGGTGTGAAAGTAACGACTGGGGAATCAGCGCAAGTTGTTCACTCGCAAAAATTGCATCACCATCAAGCGCTGCTTGTTCACATCGCTCTTCATCAAATAGGCTAAAACCTAAGTTAAAACGTCGCAGAAGCTCAACTAACCACTGATGCGCGAGGCTATCAGGTACCACAATTAAGACGCGTTCACTGCGACCAGTTAATAAACGTCGTTGCAGAATCAAGCCTGCCTCAATGGTTTTACCCAAGCCAACTTCGTCAGCAAGCAATACCCGTGGGTGATGCCGATCAGCAACTTGTGCCGCTACATACAATTGATGCGGGAGCAGATCAGCACGGGCGCCAATCAATCCAACCGCGGGGCTACGTTGCCAATCTTGCAAATGTTGTTGTGCCTGTTGGCGCAACTGATACATATCTAATCGATCGACCTTGCCGGCGAGAATACGCGTTAGTGGGTGGTTGGTCGCAACCTGCGCTGCAAGCTGTGCTTCTGGGACAACTACAGCTGATTCATCGCCTTCTCGAATGCCATGGTAAGTTAGCAAACCATTTTGCTCATCCACTTGGGTTACACGAAACGACCAGCCATCGCCGTGGTGGCCTTGTTCATCAACCAGCAAGCGATAACGCGCAAGCGGTGCTTCATTCATGGCATAGTGACGAAACTCTCCGGTGACAGGAAACAGGACCGTCACCATGCGCCCTTGAAGCTGGCTTACCATGCCCAAGCCTTGTTCCATTTCGGTTTCGCTGAGCCAGCGTTGACCAGGAATAAATTGCATTGATGTTGCGTTCGCTACCATGAATAAAAGACCTATACAGCATAGTCGATAAAAAGGGCGCACATGGTAGCGAAAATTATTTCAATATTCACACCATTTTCATAAAAGTTGGGCTAGTCTTAGAAATGAAAGGCACGTTAACACAATCACTAAAATATCAACGTAGCTTGAGGTCCATTATGACTGAAACCGTCCCAAAGTATTATCTGCTTGATACCAACATTCTGCTCCACGAACCCCTCGCATTTTTGAATTTTGACGAACACCACGTTGTTATCCCCATGGTGGTGTTAGAAGAACTCGATAACATTAAAGACCGCCACAAAGACGTGAGTCGTGAGGCTCGAACGGCGATTCGCTCACTCGAAAACGCACTAAAAGATGCGACACCTGAAGAAATCCTCGCTGGCGTACCGTTGAGTAACATGCAGGGCGCCCATCATGCGGAAGGAACATTATCGATATTTCCCGACTATCAATTAAAACAGCAAGATGCGGTATTAAACCTGTCTGAAAATGACCACCGAATTATTCAGTCGGCGTTAGCGATTCAAAAGCAACACCAAGACACCAAAGTTGTGTTGGTCACGAAAGACATCAATATGCGTTTGAAAGCCAAGGGTGCCGGCGTCAAACACGTTGAGGATTATCGTACCGACCAGTTGATCGATGACATCCGATTCTTATCGAAAGGTTTCGTTGAAGTTGAGGGTGATTTTTGGGAGCACGTAGGCGAAGTTACTAGTGCTCAAGAAGGCCGTGAAACCTTTCACGAAGTAGAACGTGACGTGCTACCAACGGTATTTCGCAACCAATATATAATCGATCAAACAGAGCATTTTGCTGCCAAAGTTGTTGGCTATGATTCCGAACACGTTCGCCTTCATGATATTGGTTTCGAGCGCATGATGAGTTACCGAGCTTGGGGCATTCAGCCAAAGAATATTTACCAAGCAATGGCGATGAATGCGTTGTTAGACCCAGCCATCGATTTAGTGATTTTGACCGGTCCAGCCGGCAGCGGGAAAACCTTATTAGCGTTAGCGTCGGCGCTTGAACTTGTGGTTGAGCAGGGCATTTACGAGAAAATTATTGTTACACGTAATACGCCTGAAATAGCCGAATCAATAGGTTACTTGCCAGGCACTGAAGAAGAGAAAATGGCGCCATGGCTAGCTGCAATTACCGATTCATTGGAAGTATTGCATAAACACGATGAAAGCATGGAGTCGAGCCTAAATTACATTATGAACAAGGCTAACATTCAGTTTAAATCGCTGAACTTTATGCGCGGCCGGAGCATTCAGAATGCGATTGTTTTACTCGACGAGTCACAAAACTTAACGGCTTCACAACTGAAAACGATTATTACGCGTTGCGGTACCGGCACGAAAATTATTTGCTCGGGTAACTTGGCGCAGATTGATAGCTATTATTTGACTGCAGTCACGTCGGGCTTAACTTATATTGTGGAGCGATTTAAAGATTATCCGGGCAGTGCCACGGTGAATCTCAATGGTGTGGTGCGTAGTTCGCTGGCGCAGTACGCAGAAGAAAACCTTTAATGTTGGTTAAAGTAATCTTCCAATATTAATTGAGCGGCGGCGCTATCAACTTTGCCCTTTTGCAATTGTTTGTAGCCGCCGCGACCAAACAAGGTTTCTTTGGCCGCAACTGTGGTTAGGCGCTCATCTTGTAAAATTACTTGAATCCCGAATCGACCGTGTAATCTATTGGCAAACTTGCGCGCTAAGTCAGTGAGCGGTTGTTCGGTACCGTCCATATTGAGCGGCAACCCGACCACTAAAAACTCGGGTTGCCATTCCTTCATCAGCTTTTCGACGATTTCCCAGTTGGGTTGGCCATCTTTTGCTTTGAGCGCGGCGAGCGGTGAGGCGGTTCCGGTAATCGTTTGGCCTACCGCCACGCCAATACTGTGGGTACCAAAGTCAAAACCAAGAACTTGGCTCATGCATGCCCCACATCAGGACCGAGTTGCCAGGTTTGAATGCCTAATTTTTTAACCGCTTTCTGCCAGCGTTCCTTGCTTGGGGTATGGAACAAAATATCTTTATCCGCTGGAATGGTCAGCCAACTATTTTCCGCTAGTTCACGTTCCAACTGGCCTGCTTCCCAGCCCGCATAACCCAGTGTAAGTAAGTAGTCACTTGGCATGATGCCTTTGCCCATCGCCTCTAAGATATCTTTTGAGGTGGTAATCACAACATCGTCACTTAATTTAACGGAGCTACGCCAACTTTGTTCAGCGGAGTGCAAAACAAAACCACGATCACGCGCCAGTGGACCACCTGAAAATACTGGGCCATCTAACCGCTGACCATGTTCAGGAATAACTATCTCGAGTTTTTCAAGCAAATCTTCAACGCTTAGCTCGACGGGTTGATTAATGATGAGCCCCATAGCCCCTTCCGCGTTGTGTTCACAAATGTATGTAACGGTGCGGGCAAAATAAGGATCGTCCATGCTTGGCATGGCAATCAGAAAATGATTTTGCAGGCTTTGTAAGGTTTCCATCTGATCAACAACTCCAATACAGCTTTATTTTGCGGATGTTCAGCACAAGCCTAGTTGACGCTCAATTGCTTCGAATACTTTGGCTGCGATGTTTATGTCATATGCGGCCTCAATTTCGCGCATACAAGTAGGGCTTGTCACATTAATTTCAGTAATCCGGTCACCAATAACATCTAAGCCAACAATGGTTAAGCCACGGCGTTTTAATTCGGGACCGACTTGGCGCGCCAGCGCCCAATCTGATTCGCTCAACGGTTGCGGACGACCGCTACCACCGGCAGCCAAGTTACCACGCGTTTCGCCGGCAGAAGGGATGCGCGCCAACGCGTAAGGCATCGGTTCACCATCAATAATCAAGATGCGCTTATCGCCGTCGGTAATTTCTGGTAGATATCTTTGTACCATAGCGAACTGCTGACCATGCCGTGTCAACGTTTCGATAATGACGCCTAAATTGGTACCGTCATCGCGAACACGGAAGATTGACGCTCCTCCCATACCATCGAGTGGTTTTAAAATAATATCGCGGTGTTGCTCATGAAATGCGCGAATTTGCTCGGCACGACGGGTCACAATGGTTGGCGGCGTTAAATCTGCGAACCATGCAGTGAACAGTTTCTCGTTACAATCACGCAAGCTCTGTGGTTTGTTGACAACCAATGCACCACGGCGCTCAGCAAGCTCAAGTAAATACGTTGCGTAAACAAACTCGGTATCAAACGGCGGATCTTTGCGCATCAAAATAACGTCAAAGCTACCTAAATTCATTTCCGTTGGTTCGCCAAGTGCGAAAAAGTCTGTTGCTTGGTCGACCACTTGTACTGAACGAGCATTGCCCATTGGCTCACCTTCTATGAGCGATAAATCATTCATGGTGAGATAATAGATTTCGTAATCACGCGCCTGAGCCTCAAGCAGTAAACGAAAACTTGTGTCTTTGTAGGTCTTTACCGATTCAATCGGGTCCATAATCATCGCAAGTTTCATGAAAATTCCTTCGTTAAGCTAAGCGTTAAGCTAAGTCGCCAAATTGATATTGAATAATACTTAGCGCCGTTAGTGCCGCTGTTTCAGTTCGTAAAATACGCGGCCCCAACCGCACCGGCAGGAAGCCATGCTCACTGGCACTGACAACTTCTTGCTCACTCAGGCCGCCTTCAGGGCCTATAAAAAGGGTGAGCTGTTGAGGTTGCTCGGCAAGGTCTCGCAATGGTTTTTGCGCGTACGGGTCTAGTGTCAGGCGTAATCCACTCGGTAGTTGCTGTAACCACTGGCTAAATGACACAGGCGTGTGAACCATTGGAACCCGACTTCGGCCACTTTGTTCACACGCGGCAATCACTATTTTTTGCCATTGCTGTTGTTTTTTCAACAACCGTTCACCGCTTAGCTTAACACCACAGCGTTCGGTGAACAGAGGTGTAATCTCAGCAACACCTAACTCCACTGATTTTTGTAAAACAAAATCCATACGATCACCACGCGATATTCCTTGAGCGAGGTGAATGTGCACCGCCGATTCGGATACGTTGGTTGTCACAGCGTCAATTTTGACTTGTACTGCGCGCTTTGTAGCCTCAGTAATGGTTGCAGCATAGTTACTACCGTCACCATTAAAAAGTTCAAGTTGTTGCCCAGCGGACATGCGCAGCACCCGGCCAACGTGATTCGCTGCATCGGCCTCAAGTTCAATCTGTGCGCCGACAACCCATGGGTTAGCGGTTGCTTGATAGATGCGTGGAATTCGCATGAAAGGTGAACCCTTTTGAGTATTCAAAGTAGCTTGCATCTTATCATTCAGCGCTGAGTTTGACAGCTTGAAAAAATTTGATTTTGTCAGACATCCGACTGATCATGGCCAGAGTGTGATGACCAAGGAGATGAATTACATGTATCTGTCACGATTCATAATGATGTTGAGTATGACCGTAACGATGATGGCGATAAGCCCTGTTAAGGCCGAAGATGTGCACAGTTACGCACGTTTAAACCAAGTATCAACCCCGCACCTTGATCTCAACTTGGCGGTTGATTTTGAAGCTCGTAAATTGAAAGGCTATGCGACATACACCCTAGCTCGCCATGACCAAACCACACAGCTTTACCTTGATACGAGTGATTTAACGATTGAGCGTGCGGAGTTGCTGGTGAATGAACAGTGGCAGCCCACCAAATTTACTTTGGGTGATGTGCATCCAAGCCTTGGCCGAGAATTAATTATTGATATTGGTAGCGTCGCCAAACATGTGCGCATTCATTATGAAACTGCGCCAAGCGCCAGTGGTCTGCAGTGGTTAACACCTGAACAAACAGCAGGCAAACAGCATCCGTTTATGTTCAGTCAATCACAGCCAATTCATTCGCGTAGTTGGATTCCGATTCAAGATAGCCCTGCGCTACGGTTAACCTATAACGCAACGATTAACACCCCAGCTGGCTTGTTGGCGGTGATGAGTGCGGACAACAGTTTGAGTGACGAGCGTCCGGGCACCTACGAATTCACCATGCCGCAGCCCATTCCGCCATATTTGATAGCCATTGCTGCTGGCGATTTAGCGATTAAATCGATAAGCGATAATGTCGCAGTGTTTGCGGAAAAATACATTTTGGATGATGCGGCTTGGGAGTTTGCCGATACGCCGGCAATGATTGAAGCCACCGAGGCCATGTATGGACCATATCGCTGGGATCGCTATGATTTGTTGATCCTGCCGCCGAGCTTCCCTTTCGGAGGTATGGAAAATCCACGGTTATCTTTTATTACCCCAACAGTTGTGGCGGGTGATCGTAGCCTCGTAAATTTGATTGCGCATGAGCTTGCGCATAGTTGGTCAGGAAATCTTGTTACCAATGCGAGCTGGCGTGACCTTTGGATTAATGAAGGCTTCACCAGCTACGTTGAAAACCGAATTATGGAAGCCTTATTTGGTGAACGCCGCGCCAATATGGAATTAGCGCTGGGCTACCAAGACCTGATGGGTGAATTGGAGCGTTTGCCGCCGAAAGATACGATTTTAAATATCGATTTAGGTATGCGCCATCCAGATGATGTGTTTTCGCAGGTGCCATATGTGAAAGGGCAGTTATTCCTAGTTTATTTGGAACAAAAGTTTGGTCGTGACCTGTTCGATAAGTTCTTACGCCAGTACTTTGATGATTTTGCGTTTCAGAGTATTTCAACTGCGCAATTTGAAGCGTATTTAAAACGTGAGTTATTGGATAAAAAACCAAACACGGTTGCATTGAGCAAAATTAATGAATGGTTGCATGAGCCCGGATTGCCAGAAGATGCGCCAAAGCCAACGTCTGATGCGTTTAATCGAGTCGAGCAACAAATGCAACGCTGGTTAAAAGGTGGCCAGTTACAAACTGACGAGTGGACCACCCATGAGTGGCTGTATTTTATTAATAACTTGCCGCTGGATATTTCTGCGAACAACATGGCTCGCCTTGATCGTGAGTTCAGTCTTACTCAAAGTCAGAACAGTGAAATTGCACACGCCTGGTTAAAATTAGCGATCGTGAAAAAATATGAACCAGCACGTGAAAGATTGCGTAGTTACTTGCTGTCGATTGGTCGTAATAAATTAGTCAGCCCGTTATATCGAGAGCTGGCGAAGACCCCAGAAAACTTAAAATGGGCGCGAGAAGTCTATGAACAAGCAAAACCAGGCTATCACCCATTAACCCAAACCGTGAATGAAGCATTGTTGTACGGTGAAAACTAAGGAGTAAACATGCCAAAAGCACTAGGATTTGCGGCTCAAGCAGCCGATAAGCCTCTTGAATATTTCGAATTTGAGCGTCGCGACCCAACTGCGAACGATGTTGAAATAGAGATTGCCTACTGCGGCGTTTGTCACTCTGATTTGCACCAAGCTCGAAATGAGTGGGGTGGTACGGTGTTCCCATGTGTACCGGGTCACGAAATTGTTGGCAAAGTCACTCGCGTCGGCAGCAAAGTAACGAAATATAAAGTCGGTGACACCGTCGGCGTTGGTTGTATGGTCGATTCATGTCGTACCTGCGCGAACTGCGAAGAAGGATATGAACAATATTGCGACAACGGTTTCGTCGGAACCTACAACGGTGAAGATAAACATTCAGGTGGTGTCACCTTCGGTGGCTACTCGAATCGCATTACCGTCGACCAAGATTTCGTTCTGAAAGTATCAGACAAGCTTGATCTCGCGGGTGTAGCGCCACTTCTGTGCGCTGGTATCACAACCTATTCACCACTTCGTCATTGGGGTGTTCGTGAAGGCCACAAAGTTGGCGTTGTTGGTTTAGGTGGTCTTGGCCACATGGCGGTCAAGCTAGCCAAGGCGATGGGAGCCGAAGTGATCTTGTTCACGACATCGCCAAGTAAAGTCGACGATGCGAAACGTCTCGGCGCTGACCACGTGGTGATTTCAAAAGACGAAGAGCAAATGAAGGCATGGCGTAACAGTCTTGATTTCATTCTCAACACCGTTGCGGCGCCGCACGATCTTGATGCCTATCTGACGTTACTGCGTTTAAATGGCACCATGACGTTGGTTGGAGTGCCAGCCGAATCACATCCGTCTCCTGCGGTTTATAACTTAATCGCGAAACGTCGCAGTTTAGCAGGTTCATTAATCGGTGGTATCGCCGAGACCCAGGAAATGCTGGATTTCTGTGCGGAACATGGCATCACTTCAGATATTGAAATGATTGCTATGGATGACATTAATGAAGCCTACGAGCGAATGCTCAAAAGCGATGTGAAATATCGCTTTGTGATTGATATGGCGACATTAAAACAGAAATAAAGACTTTTAGACGTCTAAATGTAGAAAAGTGGGTGTGGTTCAGTTAAACTACGCCCACTTTTTTCTTTCCAACTTTGATTAGAGATTGCAAAGCATGGCACAGCATTTATTCACTTCTGAATCTGTATCAGAAGGTCATCCAGACAAAATTGCCGACCAAATTTCTGATGCGGTACTCGATGCGATTCTGACCCAAGACCCGCGTGCGCGCGTGGCCTGTGAAACCTACGTGAAAACCGGTATGGTTCTGGTCGGTGGCGAAATTAATACCAACGCTTGGGTCGATATCGAAGAAATTACCCGCAACACGGTTCGTGATATTGGTTATGTGCACTCTGATATGGGTTTCGATGCCGACTCGTGTGCGGTATTAAACGCCATTGGTAAGCAATCGCCAGATATCAATCAAGGTGTTGACCGTGGTTCGTTAGAAGAGCAAGGCGCTGGTGACCAAGGTTTAATGTTTGGTTATGCCTCGAATGAAACTGACGTGTTGATGCCGGCACCAATCACCTATGCGCATCGCCTCGTGCAACGCCAAGCGGAAGTTCGCAAGAACGGTACCTTGCCATGGTTGCGTCCTGATGCGAAATCGCAGTTAACGTTCATTTATGAAGACGGGCGTCCAGTAGGTATTGATGCTGTGGTTCTATCGACTCAGCATCATCAAGATATTAGTCAGAAAGATCTGCGTGAAGCAGTGATTGAAACCATTATCAAGCCAGTGCTACCTGAAGAGTGGTTCCCTAAAAGCCAAGATCGAATCTTTATCAATCCAACCGGTAAATTCGTGATTGGTGGACCAATGGGCGATTGCGGCTTAACTGGGCGTAAAATCATCGTTGATACTTATGGTGGTATGGCACGTCACGGTGGTGGTGCATTCTCTGGTAAAGATCCGTCGAAAGTTGATCGCAGTGCGGCATACGCTGCGCGTTATGTTGCGAAAAACTTGGTTGCTGCCGGTTTAGCTGAGCGCCTAGAAATTCAAGTTTCATACGCCATTGGTGTTGCTGAGCCAACGTCGATCAGCATCGAGACTTTTGGTACCAGCGAGCACAGCGAAGAAAAATTGATCGCACTGGTTCGTAAGCATTTTGATTTGCGCCCTTATGGCTTAATTCAAATGCTCGACCTTGAACGCCCAATTTATCAGCCGACAGCAGCTTATGGTCATTTTGGCCGTGATGAGTTCCCGTGGGAAAAAACTGACAAAGCTGAAGCTCTTCGCGCTGATATCTAATTTGCGTCAAAGCCCCGAATTGTGGAGAATACGCGCACCATTTGTGCAATTTTCTTACGCTAAACTTCGGGGTTTGTTATGACAACAGCAGTAACTGAGCGAAAATACCTAGCCAATGCGATTCGTGCGTTAAGCATGGATGCCGTGCAGCAAGCGAATTCTGGGCATCCAGGCGCGCCTATGGGCATGGCGGATATCGCCGAAGTACTGTGGCGCGATTTCTTAAAACATAATCCTGCTAACCCGAACTGGGCGGATCGTGACCGTTTTGTGTTATCAAATGGTCACGGTTCTATGCTGATTTATTCACTATTGCACCTCACCGGTTACGATTTGAGCCTCGACGAGTTGAAAAACTTTCGTCAATTGCACTCAAAAACGCCAGGCCATCCAGAGTATGGTTATGCGCCTGGTATTGAAACCACCACTGGGCCACTTGGCCAAGGCGTGACCAACGCAGTGGGTATGGCACTTGCAGAGAAAACGTTAGCGGCACAGTTTAATCGCCCAGGTCACGACGTGGTCAACCACTATACCTACACCTTCCTTGGTGATGGTTGTTTAATGGAAGGTATTTCTCACGAAGCCTGTTCGCTTGCTGGAACACTGGGGCTTGGTAAGCTAATCGCATTTTACGATGACAACGGCATCTCCATTGATGGTGAGGTTGAAGGCTGGTTTACTGATGATACGGTGAAGCGTTTTGAAGCCTATAACTGGCATGTGATTGCCGATGTAGATGGCCACGACGCAGATGCGGTGAAAGTTGCCGTGGAAGCTGCCCGTGCGCAAACCGACAAGCCAACACTGATTATCTGCAAAACCATTATCGGCTTTGGCGCACCGAACAAACAAGGCACAGAAAGTTGTCACGGTGCACCATTAGGCGCTGATGAAATTGCTGCAGCGCGTCAGCAGTTAGGCTGGCAACATGACCCGTTTGAAATTCCGCAAGATGTCTATTCAGCATGGTCGGCAAAAGAAGCTGGCGCTGCGGCTGAAACCGAATGGCAACAACGCTTTGATGCCTATGCGCAAGAGTTCCCAGAACTAGCGGCTGAATTAAAGCGTCGTTTAGCTGGCGACTTGCCGGCGGATTTCGTTGCTCAAGCCGACGCCTACATTGCCAAATTGCAAGCAGAGCCAGCGGATATCGCAAGCCGTAAAGCATCGCAAAACGCATTGAACACCTATGGCCCGTTATTGCCAGAACTGCTAGGCGGTTCTGCAGATTTAGCCGGTTCCAATTTAACATTATGGAGTGGTTCCAAGGGTGTTAGTAAAGATGACGCCAATGGTAACTATGTGTTCTACGGCGTGCGTGAGTTCGGTATGTCGGCGATTATGAACGGTATTGCATTGCATGGTGGTTTTACCCCGTATGGCGCAACCTTCTTAATGTTCATGGAATATGCGCGCAACGCCGTGCGTATGGCAGCATTGATGAAACAGCAAAGTATATTTGTCTATACCCACGATTCAATCGGTCTGGGTGAAGACGGACCAACCCATCAGCCGGTTGAGCAAATTGCGAGTTTGCGCCTGACTCCGAATATGAGCACGTGGCGCCCATGTGACCAAGTGGAATCAGCGGTGGCATGGAAATATGCCTTAACACGCAAAAATGGGCCAACGTCGCTGATTTTCAGTCGTCAAAACTTGGCGCAACAGCAGCGCGATAGTGAGCAACTGAAAAATATCGAGCGCGGTGGTTATGTGTTGCTTGATTGTGAGCAAACGCCAGAACTTATCTTCATTGCGACTGGCTCAGAAGTTGCGCTAGCTGTGAGTGCCGCGAAGTCGTTACAAGCGTCAGGGCATCAAGTACGTGTCGTTTCAATGCCGGCAACGGATGTCTTTGAGCAACAAGATGCGGCTTATCGTGAGCAGGTGTTACCGAGCAATGTGACCAAGCGCATCGCGGTTGAGGCTGGAATTGCTGATTACTGGTACAAATACGTTGGCTTAAATGGTCGTATTGTTGGTATGACTAGTTTTGGTGAATCAGCGCCGGCAGGTGACTTGTTCAAACACTTTGGCTTCACAACCGAAAACGTTATTGCGACTGCACAGGAACTTCTAAACGTATGAGTGTAAAACCGGCGCGTATTGCTATTAATGGCTTTGGTCGTATTGGGCGTAGTGTTCTGCGCTCACTCTACGAGCGTGGGTATCGCCAGCATGTAGAGGTGGTAGCCATTAATGAATTAGCGCCGGTTGAAGCAATGGCTCATTTGTTGAAGTACGATACCAGTCATGGGCGATTTCAAAGCCCTGTGGCAGTTCGCGATGAACATCATCTAGAAGTGGCAGGCGACAGTATTGTGGTGTCAGCTGAAAGCGAAATCCAGAACTTGAACTGGCACGATATGGCGCTTGATTTAGTGCTCGACTGCACGGGTGTTCATGGCGATCCGGATCACGGTGCCGCATACGAGCAAGTGGGTGTGCCAAGGGTGTTGTTTTCGCAACCCGGGAGTGCCGAATTAGACTTCACGGCTATTTTTGGTGTGAATACGAAAGATCTCAAACCACGCCATAAATGGGTTTCAAATGGCAGTTGCACCACGAACTGTATCGTTCCTGTCATCAAAGTACTAGACGACGCTTTCGGTATTGATAGCGGTGCGATTACTACGATTCATGCGGCAATGCATGACCAGCAAGTCATCGATGCTTATCACACTGATCCACGATTAGCTCGCGCCGCAGGACGATCAATTATTCCTGTGGATACGCGTTTAGCGCGCGGGATTGAGCGAATTTTACCGAAATTTGCGGGGCGCTTTGAAGCCATACAAGTGCGTGTACCCACCACCAATGTGACCGCAATGGACCTCAGCGTAACGGTGAATACCGCAGTGACTGTGGCCCGCGTCAACGAAGTATTAGCTGATGCGGCGCGCGGTCCCATGGCGAATATCTTAGGGTTTGTTGAAGAACCTTTGGTATCAATCGATTTCAACCACGATCCGCGTTCGAGCATTGTTGATGGCACACAAACACGCGTCGCCGACAAACGGTTGATTAAAGTGCTGTGCTGGTGTGATAACGAATGGGGATTTGCCAACCGCATGTTGGATACTGCGCAAGTTATGCTGGCGCAGAAGTAACGAATAATTTGAATTTAATAAACGAGGCAAAGATATGTCAGCTGTAATTACCATGGCGGATTTAGACCTTGAAGGATTACGAGTTCTCATTCGCGAAGATTTAAACGTACCCATTAAAGATGGCAAGGTTGCCTCTGATGCGCGTTTGCGTGCAGCAATGCCGACTATTCAAGCCGCATTAGATGCTGGCGCGAAAGTTATGGTGATGTCTCATTTGGGACGTCCTGAAGAGGGCGTTTATGCTGCTGAGTTTTCGCTGCAACCTGTTGTCGATTACCTAAACGATGCGCTAGATGTTCCGGTGCGTCTCGCAACAGATTACCTTGATGGTATCGAAGTGAGCACCAACGAAGTGGTGGTGTTTGAGAATATTCGCTTTAATAAAGGCGAGAAGAAAAACGATGACGCGCTGGCACAAAAACTGGCGGCATTGTGTGATGTATTTGTGATGGATGCTTTCGGTACCGCGCATCGTGCACAAGCGTCCACTCATGGCGTAGCTAAATTTGCCGATGTTGCCTGTGCTGGCCCATTGCTGGCTGCAGAACTTGATGCACTGGGTAAAGCTCTGGCGAACCCGGCTCGTCCGTTGGTTGCCATTGTCGGTGGCTCCAAGGTCTCAACCAAGTTGACGGTGTTAGAATCGTTATCAAGCGTGGTTGACCAACTCATTGTTGGCGGTGGTATTGCCAACACCTTCATTGCTGCAGCAGGGCACAACGTGGGTAAGTCGTTGTACGAAGAAGATTTAATCGATGAGGCAAAACGCCTTGTCGCAGCCGCGCAAGCAAAAGGTGGCGATATTCCACTACCCACTGACGTTGTTACCGGCAAAGAATTTAGTGCAGACGCAGAAGCTGAGATCAAAGCGGTTGATACAATTACCACTGACGACATGGTTTTTGATATAGGCCCAGATACTGCGGCAGCGTTTGCCAAGATTCTTGAACAGGCCGGTACTATTGTTTGGAATGGACCGGTGGGCGTATTTGAATTTGACCAGTTCGGTGAAGGTACGAAAGTGTTAGCGCATGCCATTGCAAACAGTAAGGCGTTCTCGATTGCTGGCGGCGGTGATACGCTTGCAGCAATTGATAAGTACGGTATCGCTGATAAAATCAGTTATATCTCAACCGGCGGCGGTGCATTTTTAGAGTTTTTAGAAGGTAAGAAGTTACCTGCTGTCGCGATTCTGGAAGAACGCGCGTTAAATGGCTAATACGCCAAACCAAATAGGAAATTAGGAGAATAGAATATGGCATTGATTTCATTACGTCAGTTGCTTGATCACGCAGCTGAAAATAACTACGGCGTACCAGCTTTTAACGTGAATAATCTTGAGCAAATGCGCGCTATCATGGAAGCCGCGGACGCCACTGATAGTCCGGTGATTGTGCAGGCATCTGCAGGTGCACGCACCTACGCTGGCGCCCCGTTTTTGCGCCACTTAATTTTGGCTGCCATTGAAGAGTGGCCACATATTCCGGTTGTGATGCACCAAGATCACGGCACTTCACCAGCGATTTGTCAGCGTTCAATCCAGCTTGGCTTTAGCTCAGTGATGATGGATGGCTCGTTAAAAGAAGACGGTAAAACACCAGCAGACTATGACTACAATGTGAAAGTCACCCAGCAAGCAGTAGCAATGGCGCATGCTTGTGGCGTTTCTGTAGAAGGTGAAATTGGTGTACTAGGTTCACTTGAAACTGGCGAAGCTGGCGAAGAAGATGGTGTTGGTGCAGAAGGCAAGCTAACTCATGACCAATTGCTGACCGATCCAGAAGAAGCAGCACAGTTTGTGCGTGCAACGAATGTTGATGCGCTGGCGATTGCTTGTGGTACTTCACACGGCGCATACAAATTCTCGCGTCCACCAACAGGTGATATTTTAGCGATTGATCGCATTAAAGAAATCCATAAGCGTATTCCAAACACGCATTTGGTTATGCATGGTTCATCTTCGGTGCCGCAAGAATGGCTCAAGGTTATCAACGAGTTCGGCGGTGAAATCCCAGAAACTTATGGCGTGCCGGTAGAGCAAATTGCCGAAGGTATTAAACATGGTGTGCGTAAAGTAAATATCGATACCGATTTACGTTTAGCCTCAACGGGTGCGATCCGTCGTCACTTAGCGCAAAACACCAGCAACTTCGATCCGCGTAAATACTTAAAAGCATCAACCGATGCCATGTACGAAATTTGTAAGGCGCGTTATGAAGCATTTGGTTGTGCCGGTCAAGCGAGCAAAATTAAGCCTGTATCGCTTGAAGAAATGTTCAAGCGCTATGAACGGGGCGAATTAGACGCTAAAGTGAATTAATTCTCTCTTAGCGAGCGAAACCTTATTCTGTATACTGTGGCGTAAGGTTTCGCAGGAAATTTGAAATTTAAAGATGGACTTGGGGGTCACGTGCGCTTAACACTATTATCAATTACTTTAGTATCCGCTCTTGGTTTAGCTAGCTCACCAGCATCAGCTAGTATTTTTATGTACGACGATGTGAGTGACTTAGATACCGAAACAAAAACTGAATGGGATGCCAGTGCTGAACTCGGTTTACTGTTTACCTCAGGTAACACGGAAACAGAAACCTTCAAGGCAAAGCTGAATCTTGCTCGTGATGTAGAAAATTGGCGACACAAAGGCGTTATTGATTACTATCGCTCAGAGCAGCAAGACCAAGCGACCGGTGACACCATTTTGACCGGCGACAAGACCTTCTTGTCAGCCCAAAGTAACTATAAGTTCGCACCAGAAAGCCGTTCTTCTGTGTTTGTCTTTGGCTCGTATGAAGAAGACAAATTCAGTGGTTATGAATACCAAGGTACCTTTGCGGTTGGTTATGGTGCCCGCTACCGTTACAGCGAAGCACTTTATGCTGACTACGAAGTGGGTCCTGGTTACTCGGTGAATAAGCCAATCGTTGGCGGAGTTCCACAAGAACAAGAAAGCAGCGCAATTTTGCGTTTAGCTGGTAACCTTGTTTGGGATATTACGAAAAACTCGAAGTTTAATGCGTTAGCGTCAACGGAAGTTGGTGAAGAGAATACAAAAACGCGAGCAGAAGTATCTATTTCTGCAAACGTTAATAGCTCTCTTGCGCTGAAATTCTCAGTGGCGGGCTCGCATAACTCATATCTTGAAGACGTGACGAAAGAAAAACTCGATACCGAAACTGCGGTAACCTTAGTTTATTCTTTCTAAGCCAGTTAAATTAGTATTGCGACGGACTAGAGTCCGTCGCCAATACGCTTTTTCAAATGTATCGGTTCGCGACGTTTGCGAATCCGTAAGTTCAGTAACTCCACCCCTAAGCTAAACGCCATAGCGAAATATACGTAGCCCTTCGGAACGTGGAAGCCTAATCCTTCGCCTACCAGCGTAAAGCCAATCAGTATTAAGAAGCTTAAGGCCAACATCTTAATTGTTGGATGTGCATCGACGAAATCTCCAATCGACTTTGCTGCAACAAGCATGACCAAAACGGCAATAATGACCGCGATAATCATCACGCTAACGTGTTCGACCAAGCCAACCGCGGTAATCACCGAATCTAAAGAAAATACAATATCGATGACCGCAATTTGCGTGATAATTGCGCCAAAAGTTGCGGCTTTTCCAGCTTTTTGATGACTCTCTTCACCCTCCAGTGAGTGGTGTATTTCGAGAGTACTTTTCGCAAGTAGGAATAAACCACCGCCGAGCAGGATGAGGTCTCGCCCAGAAAATGAAAATTCAAGTATGGTAAATAATGGTTTGGTGAGACCCATGACCCAAACAATGGCGAGAAGTAGTGCGATACGCATGCCCATGGCAAGCATGAGGCCGACTTGCCGTGCTTTTTGACGTTGAGCTTCAGGTAAGCGCCCAACCAGTATGGAAATGAAGATGATATTGTCGATACCAAGAACGATTTCGAGCAGCGTTAGCGTCAATAAAGCTAACCATGCTTCAGGCATCATGATCCATTCAAACATTGTATACCTCTCCATGAGTTATGTGACTTATTCACAATAATTAGGTTATTGTTTAAGCACAACTGTTAAATTATTCTTTGCGCAGGTTAGGAATCTTCGTTAGTATTCGCGCACCTGAAATCAGGTTTAATTAACGTATATTTCCGCAGCAACAAAGGCGAACTTTTATGTCTGCAAATTCGTTTCTTGGTGTATTTGCCAAGTCACCGATCAAACCGATGATCGAGCATATTGATCAAGTGCACGATTGTGCCATGACTTTAAAACCTTTCTTCCAAGCAGTATACGCTGGTAACTGGGAAGAAGCTGAAACCCACCGAAAAGAAATTGTCAAAAAAGAGAAAGCCGCTGACGATTTAAAACGAGAAATCCGCTTAAACCTTCCTGGTGGTTTGTTCATGCCGGTTGAGCGCACTGATTTGCTCGAATTGGTATCACAGCAAGACCGTATTGCGAACAAAGCCAAAGACATTTCAGGCCTAATGACCGGCCGCGAAATGCAAATTCCTACCTCAATGGTTGAAGGTTTCGATGCTTATTTGGCGCGTTGCCTTGATGCAACAGATAAAGCGAAAGAGACCATTGGCGAATTTGATGACCTGCTTGAGGTTGGTTTCAAAGGTCGCGAGCGTAACCTCGTGGATAAAATGATTTCTGAATTGGACGAAATTGAACAAGATACTGATGCGTTGCAAGTGAAACTGCGTCGCCAGTTACGTGCGCTTGAGCAGGATATGAATCCGCTTGATGCCATGTTCTTGTATCAAATTTTAGATTGGGTTGGTGATTTAGCCGACCTAGCCGAGCGCGTGGGTGCACGTTTTGAGCTCATGCTTGCACGAGTCTAAGTCGGGGTAAAATAGATGGATATTTTAAGCACATATAGCATGACATTGATCGTGCTTGCTGCGGTATTTGGTTTATTTATGGCGTGGGGTATTGGTGCGAATGACGTTGCCAACGCCATGGGAACCTCAGTCGGTTCTAAAGCCTTGACCATTAAGCAAGCCATTATTGTTGCAATGATTTTCGAGTTTGCCGGTGCGTATTTGGCGGGTGGCGAAGTCACCTCAACGATTCGCAAAGGCATTATCGAATCCGCCTATTTCGTTGACACACCAGAGTTACTCGTATTTGGTATGATCGGCTCTTTGTTAGCCGCGGGAACTTGGTTGCTAATCGCTTCTTGGGCCGGTTGGCCGGTATCAACAACCCATTCAATCATTGGTGCCATTGTTGGCTTCTCAGCCGTTGGTATTGGGGTTGAATCGGTGAACTGGAGTTCAGTTGTCGGTATTATTGGTAGTTGGGTTATTACCCCAATGATTGCCGGTATTATTGCCTACTTTGTATTCTTGAGTGCCCAAAAACTTATTTTTGATAGCGAAAACCCGTTGAACATGGCGAAACGTTATGTGCCTTTTTATATGGCTTTAACGGGCTTCATGATCTCTTTGGTGACGATCAAGAAGGGCTTGAAGCATGTTGGCATTGAGCTGACTAGTTTCGAAGGATACTCGCTAGCTATCGGTATTGCAGTCGTTGTCGGCGTGTTAGGTAAGATTCTAATTTCGCGTTTGAAATTTGATCCAGCTGCCGACAAAAACATGCACTACACCAACGTTGAAAAAGTATTCGCCATTTTGATGATTGTTACAGCTTGTGCCATGGCATTTGCGCATGGTTCAAACGACGTTGCCAATGCGATCGGTCCACTAGCTGCGGTTGTTAGCGTGGTCGAAAGTGGCGGTGAAATCGCTTCAAAAGCAAAACTAGCATGGTGGGTTCTCCCGGTTGGTGCATTTGGTATTGTGCTCGGTTTGGCCATGCTTGGCCGTCGCGTTATTGCAACAATCGGTAAAGGAATTACACACTTAACGCCAAGCCGTGGTTTTGCCGCTGAATTGGCTGCTGCAACAACGGTTGTTATCGCATCTGGTACAGGCTTACCAATTTCAACTACACAAACATTAGTTGGTGCTGTCTTGGGTGTTGGTATGGCGCGCGGTATTGCCGCGTTGAACCTCGGCGTTGTGCGTAATATCGTCGTGTCATGGGTCGTGACATTGCCGGCCGGCGCTATCATGTCGATTATTTTCTTCTTCATTATTAAGGCAGCCTTTGGCGCTTAATGACTGAAGAAATAAAAAAGAGTACTTCGGTGCTCTTTTTTTGATCCAGTTTTTGATAAAGCAACGTACATATATCAACCGGTCACCCTGATCGGTTGTCATCTCGTTTTTAGCGCGCCCCTTTCGGCGCGCTTTTTTTTGTCTATAGCCTCATGCACGTATTTGCAGAGCTTTTTTTCACCAGCCAAAAACGGTAAAGTACGCGCCAATTGAAATTGTGATGAAACCGCCATGAACGTTAAAGACTTTAGTTTCGAATTGCCCGATGAGTTGATCGCTCGCTATCCACAACCGGAGCGTAGCGCTAGCCGATTGTTATGCCTCAATGGCACAACCGGTACTGTCGCACATGAAACCTTCAAAAATATCGTTGCACATATTCGCCCCGGTGATTTGTTGATCTTTAACGATACTCGCGTTATTCCAGCGCGCATGCTAGGTGAGAAAGTTTCTGGTGGAAAAGTCGAAGTATTGGTCGAGCGGATTATTGACGAGCACCGGGTGCTTGCACATTTGCGGAGTAATCGCTCACCGAAACCTGGCGCGAAAATGATACTTGAGGGCGCAGTCGAAGTAGAAATGATCGGCCGCCAAGATGCCTTGTTCGAATTGCAATTCAATACCAAAGAACCAGTATTAAACGTGCTTGAGCAATATGGCCATATGCCATTGCCACCGTATATCGATCGGCCAGATGAAGACAGCGACCGCGAACGTTATCAAACGGTTTACAATAAAAAGCCTGGTGCCGTGGCAGCGCCGACTGCAGGCTTGCATTTCGATGAATCCATATTGAACCAGCTACGCGAGAAAGGTGCTGAATTTGCATACGTTACGTTGCATGTTGGCGCAGGAACTTTTCAACCGGTGCGCGTGGATAACATTGAAGAGCACCATATGCACAGCGAATACGCTGAAGTGCCTGAAGTGACTATTGCCGCCATTGAGGCAACTCGTGCCCGTGGCGGGCGGGTGATTGCAGTCGGTACGACCTCAGTCCGTTCACTTGAATCTGCCGCACAAGCGGCAAAGCAAAAAGGTGAACCACTACAGCCGTTCTTTTCCGATACCGATATCTTTATCTATCCGGGTTACGAATTCCAAGTCGTGGACGCCATGATTACCAACTTCCATCTGCCTGAATCGACACTGATTATGTTGGTTTCGGCGTTTGCAGGACGAGAACACGTATTAGCTGCGTATGCTGCTGCGGTACAAGAACGCTACCGTTTCTTCAGTTACGGTGATGCGATGTTTGTGACCCGAACTGAGCGCTAAGGTATACTACGCACCTCGGACTGTTTTTCCGTGATAACTTGTCGGTGAAAAAATGAAATTTGAATTATTAAAAACCTCGGGCAAAGCGCGCCGTGGTCGTATGGTTTTTGAGCGTGGTGTGGTTGAAACGCCAGCGTTTATGCCAGTTGGAACCGCCGGTACCGTCAAAGGTATGACGCCAGAAGAAGTGGCAGCAACCGGCGCTCAAATCTGTTTAGGCAACACCTTCCACTTAATGCTGCGCCCAGGCACCTCGATTATTAAGCAGCATGGTGATTTGCATGATTTTATGAATTGGGACAAACCTATTTTGACCGATTCAGGTGGCTTTCAGGTATTTAGCCTCGGCGAACTTCGTAAAATCACGGAAGAGGGAGCAACTTTCCGCTCACCGATTAATGGCGAAAAAATTTTACTAACGCCAGAAAAATCAATGGAAGTGCAGCGTGATCTTGGCTCTGACATTGTCATGATTTTTGACGAGTGCACACCTTATCCCGCGACCCAAGCTGAAGCACGCTCTTCAATGGAGCTATCGTTACGCTGGGCTGAGCGCTCAAAAGCTGCTCATGGTGATAATCCATCGGCGCTGTTTGGAATCATTCAAGGTGGCATGTACGAAGAGTTACGAACCATCTCTCTCGAAGGTCTGACTAATATCGGTTTTGATGGTTATGCTATCGGTGGCTTGTCAGTTGGTGAACCAAAAGAAGACATGATGCGCATTTTGGATCATATCGCGCCAGAGATGCCGGTTGATAAGCCACGCTATTTAATGGGCGTTGGAAAACCTGAAGATTTGGTGGAAGCGGTGCGTCGCGGTGTGGACATGTTTGACTGCGTCATGCCTACCCGAAATGCCCGTAACGGCCATCTGTTTGTCAGTAATGGCGTGGTTAAAATTCGTAATGCCGTGCATCGTACTGATACTGGGCCATTGGACCCTGAGTGCGATTGTTACACCTGTAAAAACTACTCGCGTGCGTATTTACATCACTTGGACCGCTCAAACGAAATGCTTGGTGGACGTTTAAATACGATTCACAACCTGCATTTCTATCAAAAGGTTATGCAAGATTTACGTGATGCCATTGAAGCCGATCGGCTAGATGATCATGTTGCTGAGTTTTATGCGAAACGCGGCATGGAAGTACCCGCGCTTAAATAGCGCGGGCAATATCGATAACATATGGCTTGATGCCGGCGAAGAAAAACTCGACGGCAATCAACATCACAATTAAGCCCATCAAGCGCATCAATATTTTACTTCCGCTACGACCAAGCCTTGCCATTAACTGACGCCCAGTTGCCAATACAAACGCAGTTAAAATACACACAGCAATAATTGCAGCGAATAAGCTGATGGTATTTGAAGTTGCAGGACTTTCCTGAATAAACAAGATAACCATAGTGATGGCACCTGGACCAGCAACCATCGGGATACCGATAGGTGTCACTGCGACGTCAGAGCCAAAATCGCTTTCAGTTTCACCATCAACGCGTTTTGGTACGGTGCGACCACGGAGCATTTCGAAACCCATCACAAAGAATAAAATACCGCCCGCAACGCGTAGACCGTTCACAGATATATTAAAAAAGCTAAAGATCGCCTCACCAACGAGTGCGAATACACACAGTGCAATACAAGCCGTAATTGCCGCACGCATCGCAACCCAACGCGCAGCTTTTGGTGCCATGGCTTCGGTTAACGCAATGTAGATTGGAACCGCTGCAATAGGGTTAATCATGGTGAACAGCGAAGTGAACTGAAATAAAAAGGTATCCAACATGACAAGCTCCGAGCAAAGTGTAAGGACACAATATAAGTGCACATAGTGTACAAACTAATGAGCAGAACTGCATGATTTTTAAATTATTTTAGAAAATACTTAAGTACAACGTCAGTTTTCGTCGCATAGTTGTGCGAAAATTAAATCGAACTGACCCGTTAAGGTGGTTCATAACGCTATTGGAAGTGCTGCCGCACCCCAATGTGAGCCTGTTCAGCCTGTCTCATAGCGGCGGTGCTTCCACCTCTCAATACATTCCGATTTAAATTGATCTTGGGCTTTACATCAGGATCTGAACTCGCTACAATTCAGCACCAAATTTAATCGTGGTGGTTATTTATTAACCAGTTTTACAAATCCACAGTTGATTCAACCAATTCAACAACAGAATTTTCATTGAGGTGAGATTTTAATGCCAGTTGTTAAAGTAAAAGAAAACGAGCCGTTTGACGTAGCTTTGCGTCGCTTTAAGCGCTCTTGCGAGAAAGCAGGTGTATTATCAGAAGTTCGTCGTCGTGAATTCTACGAGAAGCCAACTTCTGAGCGTAAGCGCAAAAAAGCAGCTGCGGTTAAGCGTCACGCGAAAAAATTGTCGCGTGAAAATGCACGTCGCACTCGTCTGTACTAAGTAACTGGTGTGTCACTGGTAACGTAGCGATAACGCCACTTGCGTTTCACTACAGCACAGACCTCGAAGAGCCGGAATGAGTTTGACTCAGTCCGGCTTTTTCATATCTGGGTTGCACCAATTCCAACAGCGAGTACAATTCTAGCTTCGCAATTTCACCATCACGCAACACAGGCAGACCATGGCAGGTTTAATTCCAAAGAGCTTTATTCACGATCTCATTGAACGTGCTGATGTTGTAGAGATTGTCGATAGCCGAGTTCCGCTGAAAAAGGCTGGTCGTAACTACCAAGCCTGCTGCCCATTTCATAATGAAAAGTCACCAAGTTTTACGGTGGCGCCTGACAAGCAGTTTTATCATTGCTTCGGTTGCGGTGAGCATGGCAATGCGCTTGATTTTTTAATGAAATTCGATGGGCTTGAGTTTCCTGAAGCCGTTGAAGAACTCGCGCATATGCTTGGGCTTGAAGTACCGAGAGAAACGTCAAGTAATCCTGTCGCTGATGCCCGTAAGCGGGCACAAGAATCAAGTGACTATGAACAAATGGAGCGGGCCTCGAAGTTTTTTGCTCATCAACTCCGCCACCATACTAACTCAAGCCGTGTCATCGAATACCTCAAAGGGCGCGGACTCAGCGGCGATATCGTCAAGCAATTTCAAATTGGCTATGCGCCAGATGGCTGGGATGGTTTACTCAGTGCGTTAGGATCAGATCAACGATCAAAACAGCAATTAGTTGATCTGAAGCTAGTTAATCAGAATGATCAGGGTCGCCTTTATGACTTCTTCCGCGACCGCGTGATGTTTCCGATTCGCGATAGACGTGGCCGTGTTGTCGGTTTTGGTGGACGTATACTCGAGGGCGATGGCCCGAAGTATTTAAACTCGCCGGAAACCAGAATTTTTCATAAAGGCCGTGAGCTTTATGGTTTCTATGAAGCTCGGCAGGCCAATCGCGAGCTGGAACAGGTCGTTATCGTTGAGGGCTACATGGACGTGGTCGCATTAGCACAAGCTGGCATCAGCTTTGCTGTCGCATCGCTTGGCACTGCAACCACGACCGAACAATTACAGATGCTGTTTCGCGCCACACGTAAAGTCGTGTGTTGTTACGATGGCGATCGCGCCGGCAGAGACGCCGCCTGGCGAGCCTTAGAAAATGCCTTGCCACTGCTTAATGACGGCATTGAGTTGAGCTTCTTGTTTCTTCCCGACGGCGAAGATCCAGATACCTTGGTACGCAAAGAGGGTGCTGACGAATTCGCCCGCCGTTTGCAGCAAGCGCAAAGTTTCACCGATTATTTTTTCGCACATTTAACCGAAACCATTGATGTTCAATCGGATGCTGGAAAGTCATTACTGCTGAAGCAAGCCAAACCGCTCATTGAACGGATTGCCAGTGACTTCTATCGTGAAACTTTGATGGAACGCTTAGCACGGTTGCTGCGCCGTGAAACCTCGCAACTCGAAGCACAAATTAAAGCCCCAGAACGCGCGAAGCCCGAGCGTTCGACGCTCAAAATGACACCGATGCGCCGAGCCATTGGGTTATTAGTTCAACATCCCGAAATTGGCCGCGAGATTCCGCTACATGCAGAGTTAAAAGCATTGAAGCAACCCGGTATCGATTTGTTGTTGAAGCTGCATGAGCAGACGCATGCACAATCGTTAACCTCAGCTCAAATATTAGAGTTATGGCGAGGAGAGCCGGAAGAGAAGGCTCTGCGTCAATTGGCGCTTTGGGAGCATCATCTTGATGCCGAAAAAGCAGTCCACGAATTCTTCGATATCTTCGCTTACTTCATTGATTTGTTTGTTGAACAACGAGCCAATGAACTGCTCGAAAAGGAACGTACTGCGCCATTGAGCAAATCGGAAAAGCAAGAATATCTCACCTTGTTGCAATATCTGAAAGATCGTGAAAAGCGCTAATAGCCGTTAGAAATTGCCACAAATTAGTAGTTTCCGCTATCGCGTAAACTCATCAAATCGTTAAAAACCCAATCAAAACAACGCAGTAGAATTATGGCATTAGTCTTGCATAACCTCTTGTGTACAAAACATAAATCAAATTCGAATAACAATTAGGAGTAAAACATGAAGTTCCCAAAATTAGCCATGATCGGTGCTGTTGTTATCTTGTCTGCTGGATTACAAGGTTGTGTGATTGCCGTCAACGGCGACGGCGAAAATTACAGCACGAGTGATAGCGTCAGCAAAAAAGAAGCCAGCAATCGCGCTGCAATCGCATCATTCACTGACGGCATGACCGTTGAAACCGTGCAAAATGAATTGGGCACGCCTGAATTTTCAGATTTGTGGACCGTCGATAACGTACGTTATCGCGTACTTTATTATCGCACTCAGCGCGTTCACGCCGATGGTAATACGACCCGTGATGAATGTACGCCGGTTGTCTTTGCAAATGGCAATTTAATTGGCACAGGCGAATTCGCGTTGTCACGGATTCCTCAGAATAACTGATTAAATTCTGGCTGAAAACGACAGTATCTGCTACAATTTCCGGTCTTGAATTTTATACCTCACGCACTCATCTAATTAGAGTACATATTCGTACCTATTTGAGTCGCCGTAAGTTTAAGACCGGTTACATTTCTCATTAATAACAGGTGGTAGATCTGTATGCAGCAGAGTCGTCAATCACAGCTCAGGCTTCTTATTGCCAAAGGTAAGGAGCAAGGTTATCTCACTTTTTCTGAAGTGAACGATCACCTACCTTCTGAGATCGTTGATTCGGATCAAATCGAAGACATCATCGGCATGATCAATGACATGGGTATTCAGGTGTTTGAAAACGCACCCGATGCCGATGAATTGATGATGAGCGAAGATACCGCTGATGAAGACGCAGCTGAAGCCGCCGCGCAAGCATTAGCAAGCGTAGATGGTGAGTTGGGTCGCACCACAGACCCTGTGCGCATGTACATGCGTGAAATGGGCACAGTTGAATTGTTAACTCGTGAAGGCGAGATCGACATCGCAAAACGCATTGAAGATGGTATTAACCAAGTTCAATGTTCGGTTGCGGAATATCCTGAAGCCATCAACTTCTTACTGGATCAGTGGGATTCATGTGAAGCCGAAGAAATGCGTTTAACCGACATCATTTCTGGTTTCATTGACCCGAATGAAGTTGATGAAGCGCCTGTTGTGGCAACTCACATTGGTTCTGAACTCAGCGACGATCAACTCGATGATGAAGATGACGACGCTGATGATGACGACGATGATAGTGATGATGACAGCTCAGATAGCGGCATCGATCCTGAATTTGCGCGTCAAAAGTTTGGAGAACTCCGTGACCAATACGAGAAAACGCGTGCTGCGATAAGCAAGCATGGTCGTGACAACGCCAAAGCGCGTAAAGAAATCGAAGCGTTGAGCGAACTCTTCAAGCAATTCCGTCTAGTACCGAAGCAGTTTGATCGCTTAGTGAAAGACATGCGCGACATGATGCATCGTGTACGTGTGCAAGAACGTCTGATCATGAAGATGTGTGTTGAGCAGGCTGGTATGCCGAAGCGCGCATTCATGAAAGCGTTCGCTGGTAACGAAAACAGCACCGCTTGGTTAGCGAAAGCCATTGACGATGGTGAAGCGTACTCTGAGTCATTATCAACGCTTCAGGTTGAGTTAGAGCGCTGTATCCACAAGCTCGCCGAAGTGGAAGTGGAAACTGGCCTAACCATCGCTAAAGTGAAAGATATCAACCGTCGTATGTCGATTGGTGAAGCGAAAGCTCGCCGTGCGAAAAAAGAGATGGTTGAAGCGAACTTGCGTTTGGTTATCTCCATCGCGAAAAAATATACCAACCGTGGTTTACAGTTCTTGGATTTAATTCAAGAAGGTAACATTGGTTTGATGAAAGCCGTGGACAAGTTCGAATACCGTCGTGGTTATAAGTTCTCAACTTATGCAACTTGGTGGATTCGTCAGGCGATTACGCGTTCAATTGCTGACCAGGCTCGTACCATTCGTATTCCGGTTCACATGATCGAAACGATCAACAAGTTGAACCGTATTTCGCGTCAAATGCTTCAGGAAATGGGTCGTGAACCGACACCAGAAGAGTTGGCCGAGCGTATGGTGATGCCGGAAGACAAGATCCGTAAGGTTCTAAAAATTGCGAAAGAACCGATTTCAATGGAGACACCAATTGGTGACGATGAAGATTCGCATCTTGGCGACTTCATTGAGGACACCACATTGGATCTACCGGTGGACTCAGCAACGTCTGAAAGCCTACGCAACGCAGTTCGCGAAGTGTTAGGTGGCTTGACCCAGCGTGAAGCGAAAGTACTGCGTATGCGCTTTGGTATCGATATGAATACCGACCATACATTGGAAGAAGTTGGTAAACAGTTCGACGTAACCCGTGAACGGATTCGTCAGATTGAAGCCAAGGCTTTGCGTAAGCTGCGTCATCCAAGTCGTTCTGAGCAGTTGAAATCGTTCTTGGACGAATAAGCTCAGATTTAATCTGAACGAATTCACGTAAAAAACGTCTTAAGAAGCTCTAGCCCTTGTGGTTAGGGCTTTTTTATTTTTAGCGCGAAATTTGTTAAAATGCCGGCTAACTTCGCTGAAAAGGATGAAATATGATCGCAGTTGATCAGAACAACACCGAATTCCAGCAACCGCGTCGAATTATCGATGCGCACTTTCATATCTATAACGATTCATTTCCGTTAATAGAGAACCAAGGCTTCTTGCCGGCACCATTTTCCATTGAAGATTATCGCCATCGCACCAAGGATTTTAATATCCGTGGTGGGGTGATTGTGTCGGGCTCTGTGCAAGGGTTCGATCAGAGCTATTTAAAGTCTGCTCTAGCAGATATGGGCGACCAGTTTGTTGGCATCACCAACTTGCCGAGTAGCGTCTCCGATGAAGAAATTCTTAAATTACGAGATCATCGCATTCGCGGAATTCGCGTGAACTTAAAACGCCGAGTAGTTAGTGGTCTCGATAACTTAGTCGATTTCGGTCAGCGTATTTGGGACTTAGCTGGCTGGCATCTAGAAATTTACGTGGATAGCCGTGAGCTCGACGAGGTGATTCCGAAGTTACTGAAGCTTCCCAAAGTGTCGGTTGACCATTTAGGGATGGCGCGTTCTGGTTTATCACAAATTCAAAAGCTCGCTGAGAATGGTGTTCACATAAAAGCATCAGGCTTCGGACGTACCGAAGTGGATGTCGGCAAAGCTGTGAAAGCCATTTACGCCATCAATCCAGAAAGCTTGATGTTTGGCACGGACTTACCATCAACACGAGCTGAGCGTCCGTTCAATGTGCGTGATATTGAAACCGTGTGCGAAGCGCTTGGCGACGACAAAGCCATTGATAAAGTGTTCGCCGGCAACGCCGCGGATTTCTATCATATAAACCTTTAAAAAACCCCAATCGGGGTCATGACAAGCGGGTCGAAATTTCATATACTTGCGCCCGCTTTGTTATTCCCACGGGAATAACGTCCTACCTGTAATGGCCCCTTAGCTCAGTGGTTAGAGCAGCCGACTCATAATCGGTTGGTCCCCAGTTCAAATCTGGGAGGGGCCACCATTTATCATCCCACGTGGTTTTGTAATTCTTATTTGTGGTAATCTGCGGATATCAACCAGATAGGAAGTAACAACGTGAAACCATTAAATAACTACTTAGTTTGCTTATCTCTTTTCACCGCATTGCTGTTGCCAGCCACTACTCAGGCGCAAGACGCAGAAGCCAAGCAGGAAACAGCGGAACAATCAGTTCCAGAGCCAACCAATTTCCGTTCAGAGCACAAAGGCACGTTTAACGGTACTCGGCTCACGTACACCGTAGATGCTGGCGAAACCTACATTCGTAACAACGATGGTGACCCAACAGCCGCAATTTTCTCATTCGATTATGTAGTCGATAGTAAACAAAACCGCCCAGTCACGTTTATCTGGAATGGCGGCCCAGGCTCATCTTCGAATTGGTTGCACATGGGCGGTTATGGTCCAAAGCGTATCGTGGTGCCGAGCGATGCCGAGAATCCAGGTGCGGCGCCATACACCTTGAAAGATGCCCCTGAAACCATTTTAGATGTTACCGACATGGTCTTTGTTGACCCAGTCGGCACAGGGTTTTCACGCGCTATTGGTAAAGGCAAGAAAGAGGATTTTTGGGGATTAACCGAAGATGCAAACTCAATGGCGGCGTTTATTGCCGAGTGGTTAACAGAGAATAACCGCTGGAATTCGCCGGTATTTTTACTCGGCGAAAGCTTTGGTACAACGCGAGCTGCTGCGGTTGCTAAAGTATTACTCGATGATTACGTGATTAATGTAAACGGTATTGTGTTCGTTTCACAGGCACTCGATTATCAAGGCTCAACGCCGTATGTCGATGACAATATCATTTCTTACATCACCTACGTGCCAACCATGGCGGCTACCGCTTGGTATCACGGTAAAGTTGATAATTCGGGTGATTTTGAAACCTTTATTCAGCAAAGTCGTGATTTTGCATCACAAGAACTGTTACCAGCACTCTTTCAAGGTAACTTACTTAGTGCAGAAAAGCGCGCGCGTTTAGTGAGCCAACTTCAACGTTTCACGGGTTTGAGTAAAGAGTACATTGAGCAAGTGGATCTGCGCATTAATGCGTTTCGCTTTGCGAAGGAATTACGCCGTGACGATGGTGTTGCGGTAGGTTTACTCGACAGCCGTTATATCAACGATGAACGCGATGATGTGGCAGCTCGCCCAGAAGCTGACGCAGCACGATCGATTTCGCCGGCTTATAAAGCTTCACTCATGCATTACATGCGTAACGATTTAGGCATCAATTGGAACCGGAAATACCTGAATCCATCTGATCCTGAATTATCTGGTAAATGGCGTTGGAGTCCGTTGCCGGAAGGGCGCTCGTGGGAACCGCATTATGTGAACACCGCACCAGATTTAGCATCCGTGCTGCGCAGTAATCCGGCATTAAAAGTCATGGTTGGCTCTGGCTATTATGATCTCATCACGCCATTTTTTGATGCGGAATACACCTTGAATCGTCATGGCATCGCAAAAGATGACATCATCTATCGTTATTATCACGGTGGTCACATGATGTACGTACATGAACCAGCACGCCAAGCATTACTTAAAGATACGCGAGAGTTTATTCGCTCGCAGCTTGGTAAATAAGCTAAAGCGCAAATGTAACTGTGGAAACAATTGCTTACGATGCCAACCTGTTGTTCTAGTGGTGTAACTGCTAAATTTGAGCTCTCGATTAAGCTGTTGAGAGAGCTCAAATGTTTTCTTCTTTAAATAAATCTTTCGTTGTCTTAGGTATCCTCGCTACCCTAGGCACAATCCCAAATGCTCAGGCCGACGCGACTCAGAATGTGACGATTTGCCAACAAGGTGATTGCGGGCGTGATATCGCTGAGCTGGAGCGTTTTGCGCGTAAGGGTAGTGGCGATGCAGCAGCCGTGGTAGCGATGGCGTACGCCAGTGGCGACGGTGTCAAACAAGATCTCGAGAAAGCAAAAGACTTCATTGAACAAGGCGCGCGCCGTCGTAATGCGATGGCAATGTTTGTGTTGTCAGATTGGCATAGCCGCGGCTTCGTGGTTGAACAAAATGATGCGCAAGCACAACAATGGTTGCAACGTTCAGTCGATCTCGGTTACGCCCCAGCGCAGTATCAGCGTGGTATGCAACTGCTCGCAACTTCCGATGCCAATAATCAACAAGAGGGCGTCAAGCTCATCCAAGCGGCGGCCGACACCAAATTGGTGAGTGCGATGTACGTGCTTGCTCGGCTTACCCAAACTGGAACGTTGGTTGAACAAGACCTAACCGCTGCTGGCGCACTGTATGCCAAACTGGCGCGCACTGGGCATGCCGATGCACAAAAGCAGTTACGTTTAATCAATCAGCAACTCGCGCAAGCTGGTATGGATAACACTGAAGAGGCGAAACGTTTGCAAGCTGCAGAAGCGGGCATGGAACGCATCACGGTTACCGCCGATGCAAGCCATTATCGTACCCAACTTGGTCGCTTAATTGACCAAATTGATGCTTCGGGCAACTTTGATAACCGCTCAATTGGTTCACGTATTCAAGGCGTTGGTTGCGCTGACACCGGCAGTGTTTGTGCCGTGAATAAACCTGAAAAAGGTCAGGGCAGTTTGAGGGATGTGCTCTCAGGTGGGCAAGGTAACTAATGTATCAAGCGGTATCCGTTGGTGAATTCCCGTACGGATACCGCTTATAACTTTCTAGCTTTGTGCTTTTGCAGCGCGAGCAGCATGGAGTTTTTTGTAGCTTTCAATTAACCGCAGGTGGCGATCAAGCCCCTCTAATTGCATATTGGTTGGCGTTAAACCAGGGAAGCGAACCGAGCCTTCGACCGCACCCACTACGTCAGCCATTGTTTGGTCACCGAACATGCGCTTGAAGTTTGGTAAGTAGTCTGCCAACACCATTTCATCGTCTAACGCAATTTCGAGCACTGCACTTACCGCGCGATAGAATAAGGTACGGGCAACCGTGTTGTCGTTATATTGCAAGAACGCTTCAACTAAATCATAAGCATCTTCATGCCGTCCCAGCGCTAAGTAAATCAGTATTTTAAGCTCCAGAATCGTTAATTGACCCCATACGGTATTCTCATCGAACTCAATGCCAATCAGCGTGATGATATCAATATAGTTGTCCAACTGACTGTCTTCTAAACGCTCAACCAAATCTTCAAGCTGTTCGTCCGTAAGACGGTGCAAATTAAGAATATCTTCGCGATAATCGAGAGCTTTGTTGGTGTTATCCCAAACTAGATCCTCAATCGGATAGACTTCAGAATAGCCGGGCACTAGGATGCGGCAAACCGGCGCACCAAGTTCGGAATAAACCGCCATGTAAGCTTCAAGTTCCATACCTTCAAGAATACCGAATAGATTTTCGGCCTCTTCTTGGTTGGTGCCTGAGAAGTCCCACTCACAGAATTCATAGTCACTTCGTGCACTGAAGAAACGCCACGACACCACACCAGAGGAGTCAATGAAGTGCTCAACAAAGTTATTCGGTTCAGTCACCGCCATGCTATTAAAGGTTGGTGGTAAGAAGTCATTTAAGCCTTCGAAGCTGCGACCTTGCATGAGCTCGGTGAGACTGCGCTCAAGTGCCACATGAAAGCTTGGATGCGCACCAAACGAAGCGAACACACCACCAGTACGCGGGTTCATTAACGTCACGCAAGCGACAGGGAAACGACCACTTAACGAAGCGTCTTTGACTAAAATTGGATAGCCTTGCGCTTCGAGCGCCTGAATTCCTTCAACGATATCTGGGTATTTTGCTAACACGTCAGCCGGCACATCCGGCAACGCAATTTCATGTTCAATAATTTGCTTTTTAACAGCGCGCTCGAAAATCTCCGAAAGACACTGTACTTGTGCCTCAGGCAGCGTATTACCGGCACTCATACCGTTACTTAGATACAAGTTTTCAATCAGGTTCGACGGGAAGTAAATGGTCTCACCATCGGAGTGACGCTGAAACGGCAGTGCGCAAATTCCGCGGTCAATACGCCCTGAATTGGTGTCGATTAAGTGCGAGCCTTGTAGCTCGTTGTCGGGGTTATAAATCGCCAAACAATAATCATCAAGCAGCCCGTCCGGAATCGCATCGTTCTCGGTTAACGGGAACCACTTTTCATTCGGATAATGAACAAAGTCAGCATGCGCAATTTCTTCTCCGAAATACTGGTCGTTATAGAAGAAATTGCAGTTGAGTCGCTCAATAAACTCACCGAGCGCAGAAGCTAATGCGGCTTCTTTGGTGGCGCCTTTGCCATTGGTAAAACACATCGGTGAGGCGGCATCGCGTACATGCAGAGACCACACATGCGGCACGATATTACGCCACGATGCAATTTCGATCTTCATGCCGAGGTCAGCAAGAATTTTCGTCATGTTGGCAATGGTTTGCTCAAGTGGAAGGTCTTTACCTTCGATATAAGTCAGCGAGCTACCTTCAGGTTGTCCCATCAATAAGGCTTGGGCGTCTTCATCGAGGTTCTCAACGACTTCAATTTGGAATTCAGGGCCGGTTTGCACTACTTTCTTAACGGTACACCGGTCGATTGAACGCAAAATCCCTTGGCGGTCTTTTTCAGAAATGTCTTCTGGTAATTCCACCTGAATCTTAAAAATCTGGTTGTAGCGGTTTTCAGGATCAACAATGTTGTTTTGCGATAAACGAATGTTATCCGTTGGGATATTGCGCGAAAGGCAATACACTTTGACGAAATAGGCCGCACACATCGCGGATGATGCTAGGAAATAATCGAATGGGCTGGGCGCTGAACCGTCGCCTTTATAGCGAATAGGTTGGTCGGTTATCACCGTGAAATCGTCAAACTTGGCTTCTAGACGCAAGTTATCCAAAAAGTTTACTTTTATTTCCATGAGCTCATTTATACCACGATTAAAAATTCAGCGGCTATTATCTCGTGTTTGAGTTAAATTGTCTTGGTGAATTCAAATTTTGGCGGGAGAAACGAGGGATGTTCGCGATGAAGACGACAAAATTAGCTGTCGGCATGATAACGTTGTGCGTCAGTCTAACTTTACTCGCGGGTTGCACGTATCGTGGTGCTTACCACGAAATGCAACGCGAGCAATTACGTGAATGTGTTGAAGAACAGGGGATTCCCTATCACGAATGTCTTGAGCGCACGAACAAATCATACGATGAGTACATGCGCGAACGACAAGAAGTGATCGACGATCACTAGCTGTTTTTAGACATTCCTAGCGCTTCGCGCATGCTGTTGGCAAACGCGACGAACTTTTCTTTCATCGTTTGTTTTACAGAGACTTCGACTGAACCAAGCACGCTATAACCAGTAATCGTTATTTGCGGTGCTTGACGACCTGCCATCGAAGGCGCTTTATTTTCTGATGAACCCACAATATCGTACATGCGAATCGTCACGTTGACGCTTTCAGGAACAAATATCTCTAAGCTACCCAACACATTAGCCACGTTTACTTCAATATTTTGATGTTGAAAAATAGCGTCGGTGAAATCAATTTTGGTGGACCCTAATACATCAACAACATTAATTTTCTTGGGAACAACCCACTGACCCTCACGTACGCTTGACCCCAAAATACTGACAAGCTTGTCGTCTTGCGATTCCTCTCCAGCACCATAATTCGGGGTAAACGAACGCTCTTTTTTGGCGTCGTAACTGGCATCTGCCTCTAATGGTAAGTCTTCAACGAGCTCCACCAATTGTTGATGAGAATCCGTTGCCATGGCGTCATCAAGACGGCGCTCAAACGCCTCTGCGGAAATTATAGCGTGGCTATAGTTAATAATGAGTTTATCGACGGTCTCTTCACGAACTTGCTCGATAGGACGGTCTTCAAGTTTTACTGGCATGATTGCTTCCTCGTTCTTAATTTAATCACTATAGCCAAAAATCATGCAATATCTAGGCCAATATGAATAAACCATTATTAATCAATGTATTAAAATGAAGTCAGTCATGCCTTCCGTCTCAAAATGACAATTAGTTCGTCGATTTTCCTTAATTCTGGTCATTTTCCGCATAACCACTGCCAATAGCACTGAAGGGTAGTTCAAGTCCGAGCTCAGGCACTTGGAGACCTATCCACGCCGGAAATGTATTACTATTGGGACCGGGAACGGCTTCATATTCATTTGCCCACGGATAACGTTCCGCGGCCTCAATAATTTGTGGAATCAGCTTTCCGGCTTTGCTACCCACAAGCGATAATACTTTTTCTGGTTTCGCACCATACCAATATCGATCAGGTGCCGTCGTTTGATAATGATAAAGCGCTGGCTGATCGCGGTTTATGCGCCAACCCACGACCTCGTATACTGTATATTCTGTGGCATCCGCTGGTTTTATGGCTATCCAGGTGTGCACAGCGAACCAACCGCGCCAACCAAATGCATCGGCGGCATAGACCTCAATCACCGGCTCGGTTTCCGTCACCGGGTTCGGCGCGATACCTGCAGGTTCGCGCGAGGCGGTTCGCCAATCCGCTGATGAGCAACCAATCAATAATGTGGTAAGCAGTAGAGCGGTAAGTGTTCGATACATAATTCTCTCGTATAAAAACAAAAAAGCCTGTGCAGTTGTATCACAGGCTTTTCATACGTCAACTTTGAGAAGTTAGATTACTTGAAGGTGCGAGGTTTTAGCACGTCCGGCTTCAAGAACGGTTTTTCACCCGTGTTGTCATGCTGTCCCAAAACCTTTCCGTTGACTTCAGTTCCATACATCGTTGCTTTGTGGAAATTTATGAATTTCTCACGTGTTTCCTTAGCATCGCCGGTATAGCGTGGGTCTTGCGGTCGCTCATGCGAATTAATAAATAGTGCAACGTCCCACGCTTCTTGATCCGTTAATCGTCCAGGTTGACCCAATGGCATATTGTTTTGAATAAACGAGGCGGCGGTAAAGACGCGAGTCATGCCTGCCCCCCAGTTGTATGAACCGTCTCCCCATAGTGGCGGATAGACAATTTCACCGGCTATCTTCTTACCCGCACCATTAGAACCGTGACAGACGGCGCAATTCGCGTTGTATACTTTTTCGCCATTAGCATACGTGGTTGCTTTAGGCATCGTATTGCCGAGATGATTAAAGCCGCGCCCAGCAATATTCTTATCGTACATCTTCGCTCCTTTCGCCATATACTGGTGATAGGCTGAGAGCGCCAACATGGTATCACTACCGTATTCTGGCGCTTTACCATTCATCGAAAACGAAAAACAGCCAGCGATACGTTCTTCAAGCGAGTTAACGTGCCCGTTTTTGCCACGAAAATCTGGCAATGTTGTCGCAGCCGGCCATACAGGGCCCGACCATGCCATACGGCCTTCACCCATATGGCAAGATTTACAATTCAAATCATTGAATACAAACTCACCGCGCAGTTGTTGCGTATTCATAAATAAATCACGGCCTTTCAAAATAACCTTACGTAACTCCGGATGCAGGTCCTTATCATTTTCAATATCGGCAAGTGTCGGTGACTTATGCTGATACTGCCCAGCTTTTGGAGTTGGTAGTTTAATTTCTTCAGGCGCTTTTGATTGTGCACCAATTACCGCAACAGAAAAACTCGCAGTGAATAAAGCCGCCATGGCGTAGGTCAATTTCGTTAAATGAGTCATCAGTCGTCTCCTTGTCTTAATTACTGCGCCGGCTGACTGGCGAGATATGCGGCAACTGCTTTGATTTGTTCGTCACTAAGACGTTTTGCGATGGCCTCCATTAACTGCACTGGGTCAGAGCTTCGTTGCCCTTGTTGCCAAGCTTTCAATTGCTGCTCAATATAACTGGCATGTTGACCCGCTATACGCGGAAAATTTTCATCAACGCCCAGATTATTTGGGCCATGACAGCTACTGCATGGCGGAATATAAGCATCCCAATTGCCAAGTGTCGCAAGTTTTTCACCTGCATTTAGAAGCTCTTGTGGAGCCGATGACGCAGCTGTTTGCGGCACTGGAAGCTGTGCGAAGTAGGCGGCAAGATCGCGTAAATCTTGTTCGGAAAAATTGTCAATGTTCATACTCATGACCGGATTAATGCGTGTTCCGTCTTGGTATGCTTTCATGGTGCGAAATAAATAACCTTCGTTAAGCCCCGCCAACATCGGAAACGCTCCAGCAGCATTACCTTCACCGCTGGCACCGTGACACGCCAAACATGGTGCGCCGCTACCGTCGCCTTGCATCGACAACTGCTGACCTCGTTGTGCATCGCTGGCCGCGAAGGCTGAGGGAATCAAGAGCGAACATACTGCAATCATAACAACTGAATTGAGCTTCATGGTGAATCCTTATTTCCATTAAATTGGCGAAGCAGCCTATATTTTAGGACATTCTAATATATAATCCATATTAATTGTAAGGAAATGAGTTCAAGGAGATGTAATGAAACGAACTTCAGCTCAACAACTGCTCGTTGCTATCGGTTTGTTGTGCGGTATGCCTAACTGGGCAAGCGCGAGTGAGACGAGTTTATCGAGTCAAGTTTTTGCTAACTTTAGCAATCTTCAAATCGACGACCGACAGGCAGAAACCGAAGGATGGCAGGCCGATCTGAAGCGCTTTTATATCAATCTTGACCACCAGTGGAGCGATAAATGGAAGTTGAAAGTGACCACGGATGTGCAGTGGCAACGCCAGCAAGACCCGACTGATGTTTGGTTTCGACATGCGTATGTTGCGTATCAATTGAATGAGCATAATGAGTTTAAATTGGGTATCGCCGAATTACCTTGGATAGACTATATCGCTCGTCGCGTAGGCTACCGATATATTGACCCGAGCCTTACTCCGAAGAATAAGCTGGCCGGACCGACTGATCTGGGCGTGCATTACGGCTTTAATAATCAAGATGTTACGTTTGCAGCTTCCGTAATAACCGGTGGCGGTTTCCAGAAGCCACGTGTTGGCGATCAAGTCGATATTGAAGTGACCGGTGTTTGGCATATCTCGAATGCAGTCGATCTGGCCACAGGATGGTATGAGGGAACTCGAACTCTCGATAAAGATGAAAAGCCCAAATACCATGCGGCACAGCGCTGGAACCTGGCGTTGAGCTATCAATTAAAAGGCACGCGAGTCGGCATAGAATACGCCTACAACGATAATTGGACGCAAGTCAGTCAACTTGAGCAAGATGCCAGCGATGGTTGGAGTATTTGGGCAAGTAATCGCTTTCTACCGGATTATTCGGTATTTGCGCGCTATGATTTAACGCATCCGAGTCGGCGGTTAAACCCTCAGCTAAAACGCGATTATTTTCAAGTTGGCTTGGATTGGAAAGCGACAAGTTTCCTCACTGTTGCGCTGGTTGCGAAACAGAGTCATGTTGATAGTTTGATGATTGACCAAGAGCAGAGTGAAATTGGCATTTGGACTATGTGGAATTTTTAGCGCCGCAATGACTCGAAATTACTTAGCTGCTGACAAGCAAGCTTCCAGCAACTAAGAGTAAATTAAATAATAACGGCAATGCCATTAATAGAAATAAAGTCAGTTTAATTTTTGTTCGTTGCATAAAGACATCCCCCACAAACTGAATCTCATATTAATGAGAATGGTTCGCATTTGCAAGTTTGTGAGGGTGTTCTTTATTTAAATTTTGCTTCAATAGACTGATGAAGTTGTTTCTTACCGCCAAGCATAAAAACAACTTCCGCGACAACAAACAATGGACCGATAGCAAGCCCCATAATGTCATCGACAAATGCGGGCTTACGGCCCTCAAAATAGTGGCCAACAAACTGAAAAATCCAGCCGACGACAAATAACCCGATACCCCAGGCTAACCACAAAGAAGTCTCAAGCATCGCAACTTGGCTACCTAACCATACGGCTAGCCCGAGTAGCAAAGTCATTAAAATCCCTAAAGCGACATCGAGTTTGAGGTAAAACAACGCTGCAATCGCACTCACAATAATGGCGGGTGAGAGCATAAAGTCAGCGATAAACCAGGTGGGGCGTGATAATAAAATTTCGATTGCGATAACAATCAAAGGAATGCCAACTAAATGCGTCATGATATTGCGACGATCACGATGGTATGCAGCATATCCGGCTAAATGTTCTGTAATTGTTTTCATGGCTTGCTCACCTATTGTTTTATTGCCAATATTAACCTGATTCTAATAAAGAACAAGGACAACCCATGCGGGAACAACTCGAACGTCGTGCCTTTTTGATTTTACTGGCGGCAGTGACTATTGCTTTTGGCTTTATTCTGGAACCATTTTGGTCAGCCATTTTTTGGGCTTGCGCGGTATCCGTTATTTTCTTCCCACTCCAACAACTACTCGAACGAAAGTGGGGGAGTCACCCGAATATTAACGCACTAGTGACGTTGACAGTGTGCATGCTCATTGTCGTGATTCCAGTGATTTTCATCAGTACCGCATTTATACAAGAAGGTATTCAGCTCTATCAAAAATTAGACTCGGGCGATATCGATCCGCGTGAAATGTTAATGAAGTTGCGCGACGCGTTTCCGATTGTCGACGAGCTGTTGGTTGAGTTCGGTGTAAATCCAAACGACATTCGAGAGCAGGTAATTAGTGCCGTGCAGGGCGCTTCTAAATTCTTAGCAAAAGAAACACTGACCATTGGTCAAAATACCTTTAGCTTCTTAGTCAGCCTTGCGCTGATGATGTACCTGACCTTCTTCTTGCTACGCGACGGCTCACAATTGCGTGACTTACTCATTAAAGCATTACCCATTGGCGATGAACGAGAGCACGCATTATTTGAGAAGTTTGTCGAAGTGACCCGCGCGACTGTAAAAGGCAACCTTGTTGTCGCCGTCGTGCAAGGGGCGCTCGGTGGTTTCATTTTTTGGCTTCTTGATATTCCAGCTCCATTATTGTGGGGCGTCATCATGGCATTTTTATCGCTGATTCCAGCGGTCGGCGCAGCGCTAGTCTGGTTCCCCGCAGGGTTGTATCTATACGCTATTGGCGATTGGATTAGTGCCACGGTATTAATGGCCTACGGCGCGATTATTATCGGTTTAGCAGATAATGTGTTACGCCCAATTTTAGTCGGTCGCGATACCAAGTTACCGGATTACATCGTGTTATTTTCAACCATTGGCGGTATTTCGTTATTTGGTATCAATGGTTTTGTGATTGGGCCATTGGTCGCCGCACTTTTTATGGCGGTGTGGCAAATATTTATGACGGACTTCAATGATGAACCCGCATTCAACGATGAGCCCAAATTAAAAGAGCAGTCGGAGACTACTGAGTAAATCATTACGGCCGTCGGTAGCCGCCAATGAGGTTCGGCTTACTGAACACCCATTGCCATACTTGTAGATCGCGGGCGCGAAAAGCGCCCGCGCACGATAATAAGTAGTAGCGCCACATACGATAAAATGTGGTGTCATAATGCTCGCTTAGTTGCGGCCACGAACGCTCAAAATTGTCGTGCCACGCCATTAACGTCGGATCGTAATCGGCACCCAAATTATGGACATCTTCAGCACACAATAAGTCGCGTGATGCATCGTCAATGTGACTTAGGCAAGGTAACTCGCCGTTCGGAAATATGTATTTGGCTATCCATGGGTCGGTACCACGAACATCACGATTTCGGCCAATCGTATGCAATAAGAATAAACCACTAGGTTTGAGGCAATCAGCGACAACGTTCATGTAGCTTCGGTAATTTTTATGACCTACGTGCTCAAACATTCCGAGACTGACAATAGCGTCAAAAGATTCATTCAGTTGTCGATAGTCCTGCAGACGAAATTCTATCGGTAAACCTTCACATAGCTGCTGACCTAGTTTCACTTGTTCTTTAGAAACGGTCACACCGACACATTCAACGCCATAATGCTCCGCGGCATACTTCATAAAGCTACCCCAGCCGCAACCGATATCAAGAATGCGCATACCTGGTTGTAGCTGTAGTTTTTTACATACCAGTTCGAGCTTGTCTATTTGCGCCTGTTCGAGCGACTGCGCTGTCTGCCAATAGCCGCAGGTATAAACCATGTGCGGGTCGAGCATGGATTGATACAATGTGTTACCTAGATCATAGTGATGTTGACCAACCAGCCAAGAGCGCTGCGGAGACTGTAAATTTATTACGCGGTTTTTAAGGTAATGCCAAATGAGTCGTGAAGTTCGAACCTGATCTTGAACGCGATTAGCTAATAGTCGGCAAAAGAACACATCAAGTTGCTCACAGTCCCAATCGCCAGCCATATAGGCCTCACCGAGTGCAAGATTACCGCGAGCTATCACGTCACCTAAAAATGAGGCATCGCGCAATTGCATATCCCACGGCCGATTTCCATTGAGTTGGATATCGGCCGGAGCTAATAACTCACTAACAAATGCTTGTGCGTTCGCCATGCTACCTCCAGTGACACGATTTACGCACAAGTGTAGTCAAGATAACGGCATTTGCACGGCTGCCAAATAAGTTCTAGCGTGACTTAGACGCCACAAATTCGGGATAGGCTTCAACGCCACATTCCGAAATATCAGCACCTATATATTCATGCTCCATAGAGAGGCGAATGCCAAATGCTCTGGCTAAAAACCACCACACCAGCAAACTACTTGAAAATACCCAGAGAAAAATAATGGCAGCACCGAGTAATTGAACCGAAATTGATGCCGATACAGATGTCAGCACCGCACAAATCAACCCATAAAGGCCTGCCACGCCGTGCACCGAAATAGCACCAACTGGGTCGTCAATTTTTAAGCGGTCGAGTAATACTATGGAAGCCACAACAAGCGCACCCGCACCCGTACCGATTAGTACCGAGCTAGTTGCTGTTGCAGCCGCAGGTTCAGCTGTAATTGCGACTAAGCCTGCAAGTACACCGTTCAAAATCATGGTGAGATCAGCTTTGCGCCAAATGAGGCGAGTAATAGCAAAAGCAGAAACGGCACCGGCAGCAGCTGACAAATTCGTATTGAGAAAGATATTGGCCACCGCATTGGCGTTTTCCACAGTGTGAATGCTTAAGAGCGAACCACCATTAAAGCCTAGCCAGCCAAACCAAAGGATAAGTGTACCGAGAGTTGCCAGCGGCATATTGGCGCCAGGGATTGGATAAATAGCACCACTATGTCCATATTTACCTTTACGCGGACCAAGAATCATCACACCAGCAAGAGCAGCAGCAGCTCCCGTCATATGTACAACGCCTGAACCGGCAAAATCTACAAATCCCATCTCACTTAAAAAGCCACCGCCCCAAGTCCAGCTACCAACAAGCGGATAGATGACACTCGTCATGATAAGGGTAAATACCAGAAACATTGAGAGCTTCATGCGCTCTGCCACGGCTCCGGATACAATTGACATCGCGGTTGCGACGAAGACCATTTGGAAGAACAGGTAAGCGCTCGGGGAGTAATCGGAAATTGTTGTTTCACCATACATCAGGCGATAGCCGATGAAAAAATAACAGAGGCATGCGAGAGCGTATAATAGGATATTCTTGACCAGAATTTCGGTGGTATTCTTGGTTCGTACCAAACCAGCCTCAAGCATGGAAAAGCCTGCCGCCATCCACATCACTAATGCCGCACTTAATAAAATAAACAAGGTATCTAATGCATAACTTAATTCGGTCATAGTCATGGGAATCTCCTTATATCGCGAAGCGATCAGTTTCGCCGGTGCGAATCCGAATCACGGTTGAGAGCGGCGTGACGAAGATTTTACCATCGCCGGTATTGCCGGTATGCGCGGCGTCTCGAATAGCATCAATAGCAGCTTCGAGCTGTTCATCGGTGACGGCAATATCGATGCGTATTTTGGGTAGAAAATCGATACGATATTCGGCACCTCGATAGAGTTCGGTGTGGCCTTTTTGCCGACCAAAACCACGAACTTCTGTAATGGTCATACCCTGACAGCCAATCTGTTCAAGGGCTTCTCGAACGTCGTTGAGTTTGGCGGGTTTTATGATGGCGATAACAAGTTGCATGGTGACTCCTTTTTCTCAGCGAACTAGATTTAGTCGGGTTATTCATCGTCTCCGCTTAATAACCAAGCAATTGCCATGCCAAAAAAAGCATCAAAAAAAGGATTAAAATCGCCGAAAATACGCGAAACTTGCACTAATTTGGTGCGATTGTTTAATTTTTACAGAGATCTTGCACCATTGGTGGGCACATGAGTGGGCACATTGGTGGCATACAACGAACGGGTAAGTCGAACACATGCGGTTTGCTGAGGGATAACATATAATGATTGAATCTTTACAAGGTGCTGTAAGCTCCGTAATGTTAACGCAAAGAAACCAAAGGTATCGCCATGAAATATCTATCCTTAATGACTGTCTTATTTGTGCTCGCAGGCTGTTCATCGAATCACTCATCAGTGAGTGAGGTAGATATGTCTGCGGCAGAGTCGGTAGACTTTATGCGACCTTATGAGTTGTCACGTAACGATGTGAGCTTTGTCAGTTTGGGGCAAGTACAAGGTGAATCTTGCCAAGCAAACGTGTTCTCCGAAAAACCGACCCAACAAGAAGCTTTACTGCGCATGAAAATTGCGGCGGCAAAACTCGGTGCAAATCGTTTGATATTACGCAGTTGTCAGCAAGACCAAACAGATGATTGTCGAGCGCGCTGGATTTGCACTGGTGATGCGCACCAGGCACAACCGTTACAGTAAGTGAATCATTGTAGAAGGAGTCGTCATGCAAGTTGCTAAGCGTTCTGCAGAGCTAATCGGTCAAACAGATTTATTGCGATTGAACTCACTTTCGGATTTAACCGGTTGTGATATTTGGGTGAAGTTGGAGTCGCAAAACCCTGGTGGTTCGATAAAAGATCGTGCTGCATTGCAAATGATTAAAGATGCGATGGACAAAGGTGAACTCAAGCCCGGTATGACGATTGTTGAAGGCACCGCCGGAAACACTGGAATAGGTCTCGCGGTGGTTGCTCGTTCGTTTGGCTTGAACATGCTGGCAGTTATGCCCAATGATCAGAGCAAAGAAAAAGAGCGCATGATTACGTTGCACGGCGCCCAACTTAAAACGGTTGACCCAGTTCCTTTTAAAAACGAAAATCATTTTTATCATACGGCGCGCCGATTGGCTGAACAAAATGATGACTATTGGTGGGCCAATCAATTTGAGAATACCAGTAATGCGCGAGCTCATTATCTGACGACTGGCCCTGAAATTTGGCAGCAAACCAATGGCAACATTGATATTTTGGTGTCTGTCGCTGGCACCGGAGGAACGATTGCTGGTAACTCAATGTATCTCAAAGAGCGCAACCCGAACATGCAAGTTTGGTTGGCTGATCCAGATGGTTCTGGCATCTACAGTTATTTGAAAACTGGAGAATATGTCAGTCAAGGTAGCTCGTTCACCGAGGGCATCGGCATTATGCGTTTGGTTGAGAACTTTAAACAGGCGCGTATTGATGCGGCAGTAAACCTTCCTGATGACGATTTAGTGACGTTGTCGCGATACCTTGTGGAGCACGAGGGTTTAGTGCTTGGCAGTAGCTCGTGTTTAAACGTGGCTGGCGCGTTGCAAGCCGCAGTATTGCATGGCCCAGGAAAGACGGTCGTGACGTTCGCTTGTGATCTTGGCGAGCGCTCGGCGAGCAAACTCTACAACGAAGACTATTTAAAACAACGCGGCGTTCGTACCGAGCCCGAGAAGATATCTGAGTTAATTCGTCGTTACCAGAATCAGGGTGATAAAGTTTGGTATCGTCAATCATGAAAGGTAAACTCAGCTTCGCCGCTCTTCTGGTCGTAAGCGGACTGGTATGCTCGAATAGTTGGGCACAGCAGTTAACTGAACCGTCAGCAAGCGAAGAGGCTAAGTCACCGTTAATTATTGCTCACCGCGGAGCTTCAGGTTATGCGCCTGAACACTCTGCGGTTGCGGTCGCTTTGGCCCATGCCCAAAATGCCGACTACATCGAACAAGATGTAGTACTGACTCGCGACCATGTTCCCGTCGTGTTGCACGATATTGTTTTGGATTTTGTGACCAACGTCAAAGAGGTTTATCCGGACAAACACCGTCCCAATGGCCACTATTATGTGGTTGACTTTACCTTTGCGGAACTCCAAAAGTTAACACTCACCGAACGTAAAAATAAACATGGCGAGCAGCGTTACCCACAGCGATTCTCCGTGACCAGCGGGGATTTTAAAATCATGTCGCTGGCGCAGCAGATTGAGCTTATTCTTGGCTTAAATCAAACGCGCAATACGAATACCGGCCTATACATTGAATTCAAGGCGGCGCGTTGGCATAAAACTCAAAATTATGATGTCGTTCAAGCAACACTCGGTGTTTTAGCACGCTATGGATTCAGCGACGTTGTACCGCCAGCGCCGATTTATTTGCAAAGTTTTGACCCCGAAGTATTACGCCGGTTGAAGCGCGAATTCATGACACAGCTACCACTGGTGCAGTTGGTCGCTGAAAATAGTTGGAATGAGAGCGATATTGATTACAACACGATGCTCACTGCCGCAGGTTTAGAAACGCTAAGCAGCTACGCCGGTGGTGTCGGTATTTGGTTGAACCATATTTATTTGGGCCTAGATGAGAACGGCCAGCCAAAGTTCTCAGATGTTATCGCCCATGCCCAAGCTGCGGGCTTGAAGGTACACGTTTATACGTTGCGTGCCGATGATTTACCGGAAGGCGTGACGAGTTATCAGCAACTCAAAGACTGGTTACTTGAGCTTGGTGTCGATGGCGTGTTTACCGATTTTCCTGATTTGTAGACGTATCAAAACTAACTCGCATCCGATAACCATCCGTACCATCGTCGTAGTACTCAGGAAGTAAGTCGATAACCGCAAAATGGAGCTTTTCGTACAAACTTATCGCTGCTGTATTGTCGACTTTCACTTCTAATCCCAGACTAATTGCACCCTGTTGCTGAGCGGTGTGAATTGCATGCTCGAGGAGTACGCGGCCGAGTCCGGTGCCACGTGACTCTGGTGCGGTAGCAATGGAGTAAAGCCGCCAACGACGACTGTTCTTTCGCGTCAGCAATAAATAGTAACCGGCAAGCGCGCCGTCTTCGCTCATACAAACGAAAACATGCCCAGTATTCCCGGCTAATAAGCGCCGAAAACTTCGGCGCCCCATGCGGCTGTAATCGAAACAGCGCTCTTCAAGCTGAACTAAAGCTCCAACATCATTGAATGTGGCTTCGCGAATATGCCAACGAGCGCTATTTTCACGCATTATTTTTCATCCAAGCGACGGGCAAAATCACGCATGATAATGTGATACAGCTCATCACCTAACAGCAAATCTTCGACCCCAGAATCAATCGACGGGTTGTCGTTGATCTCAATGATCACAGGGCCTTTTGCCGTCACCTTCATATCAACACCGTACAAGCCGTCGCCAATTAAACGAGTTGCTTGTAGCGCAGTTTTCACCACATCTTTTGGCACTTGATGAACGCCGACGGTTTCAAAACCACCAGATTTTGCCCGACTTGTCGTGCTGGCATGGTTGTATATTTGCCAGTGATTGCGTGCCATAAAGTATTTACAGGCATAAATAGGGCGGTTGTTCAAAATCCCAATACGCCAGTCAAATTCGGTTTTCACGAATTCTTGTGCAAGCAAAATAGTCGATTTCTTAAACAGCTCAGCGGCCACTCGTTGTAGCTCTTCCTCTGACTCTGCTTTTTCGACACCAATTGAAAACGACCCGTCAGGAATCTTCAGCACGACAGGATATCCCAATCGTTGACCAATTTTTCCGTAATCAATATCTTGCTGGCTCAATAACAACTCAGTGCGCGGTGTTGGAATACCGTGCTTATCAAGCAACTCTTTTAAAAATACTTTATTCGCGCACTGCAAAATTGAGTGCGGCGCATCAATGACAACCATGCCATTCGCTTCAGCCTTTTTAGCAAAGTGATAGGTGTAATGGTTGATGCGCGTGGTTTCACGAATAAACAGCGCGTCAAACTCAAGTAATCGGTTGTAGTCATCGGCTGTGATTAATTCTGCATCGATATCAGCTTCTTTGGCCGCTTTAATAAATTTTTGTAATGCCTTTTTGTCGCTGGTCGGAATCGGCTCTTCTGGGTCGTGCAAAATGGCGAGGTCGTAGCGATATTCTTTCGGCGCGCGTGCCTTGCGCCACACCCGTTTACTGAAACTGTCTAGAGCATCACCAAAAAATGTCTGTTGCGTATCGGAGAGGTCCGGTAATGCACCAGCAACTAACTGATTGATAAACCAACGCCCTTGATAACTAAATTCGACCCACATGATCGGACACGGGTAACGGTCGAACATTTGACGAGCGAAGTTATTCAACAGTGGTTCTTCGGTTTGCCCGAAACAAATCAGGACACGAACAGGCAACGACTTATCAGCCGTCGCTAAAAATTTATTGAGGTGCTTATCGGTATTGGCAAGCAGCAATTGATAGTGACTGAAGTTCGCCAAATCGTTAATGGTTGTCACGGATGGCAAAACGCGTTGGCCTCGTGCTTCAGCTAACAAACTGACGTAATAGCCAGTCGATAAATAACTCAAGTCACCACACAAATTGAGAATTTGTGTGCGTGTCTTGCTCGTCGACTGAAGTAAGTATTCACTTGCCGTAACCGTGGCCTGACTAGGGTAGTAAGGTTGCCAATCGGTAATGTCGTCAAGAATGATTAAAGCTGCGTTTTGCATAGTGGCTCCAAAGCGAAATTGCCGCGCATTTTTATGCCTAATTTGAACAAATTACAATAGCTCAGAAAGATATTTTTATGTAATTTCTTCTATTATTTTTTTTGTAAAAAAGACGTTGAAAAATAGCCGAATGAATTTAGGTAAGCTATTCTTGTGCTTACAAATATAGTTCGGAGTATGTTGTTATGCTTACATTACTGGCAAAATTTTTAAAGGCGCTCAACTCGGAGTCTGGTGCGTGGGCATTAGCGTTTGCTTTTGTGCTTGGCATGATGATGGGGTTCACGCCACTTTGGCGTCTGCATAACTTAGCAATACTGCTGATTGCGTTGCTATTTCGTATTAACCTTACTGGATTTATTCTGAGCTTTATCATTTGCTCAGGAATCGCGTATTTACTTGATCCTTGGTTCCATCAGTTTGGTTTCTATCTGCTGTCGAGCGAAAGCTGGCAACCACTATGGCAATCCATGTATCAATCTGCATTTTGGCGCGTGTTACAGTTTCACCACAGTATTACCTTAGGTAGCTTTATAATTAGTGTTGCCTTTGCGCCCATCCTATTGTTTGTCAGTTTCTTTATCATTACCCAGTATCGTACGCGCATTCAAAAGTGGTTTAACAAGCTCAAGTTAGTGCAAATGCTTAAAGCGAATCGTTTTTGGGCCATTTACTCAGATTTACGGGGGTAAGCTGTTATGTCCGCAACTAATACAAAAAATACCGTTCGCCCAAGCGCTATTCGCTGGTCGGGGTTGAGTGCTTTTATCATTATCTGCGCGCTTCTCGTTGCGTTTTCTTGGTTGCTCCTCGATACCATTATTAAGTGGACCTTGGAGCGAACTATAGGCACCTTAAATGGGGCAGAAGTAAATATTAGCCAAGTGGAACATCACTGGAGCCCACTGGGTTTGAAAATTACTGGTATTCAGGTAACTGATCCCGCAGAGCCCGAATTTAATCGCTTGGTAATTGGTGATGTGACGGGTGAGATTAATGTCGAACAGTTATTGCTTGGTCGCTTCCATTTCGAGAACGTGGTGAGCAGTGGTATTCGCGTCCATCAACAACGCTCGGCCCCGGGTGAGGTATATCAGATCCCGGATAAGCAAGATATCCAGGATTGGACCAAAGATGGCTTAGCGAAGTTGAATCTCTCGATGCCTAATGTCGATGATATTATCGCTCGAGTTGATTTGCAGACCCCCGCAGCAATTGAACGAGCGAAAGCAACGGTCGCCGAGCAAAAAGCTGTGCTGGAAGACGCACGTGATAGCCTGCCCACTGCAGAAGATCTCAAAGCCTATGAAGCTGAACTGAAAAAAATTACTGAAGGCGAGATCAAAACCCCGCAGCAGTTACAAGAGCGGCGCGAGCAATTTAATGCACTCAAGGAAAAGTTTGAGGCCGACAGAGCACGCTTGAAAGAAGTAAAAGAACAAGCATCCGCGGCGGTCGACACGTTAAAAGCTGATTTCGAGGCTGTAAAATCTGCCCCGCAGCAAGATTTAGAGCGTGCCCAGCAGCTGATGCAACTTAATAGTGAAGGCCTGAGTGAAATCACGGCAGTTCTCTTTGGTGAGCAAATGCGTCAGTGGAGTCAGTACATCTTGTTGGCTTATGAGCAGTTGGCGCCAATGTTAGCCCGTTCAGCAGATGAAACCTTGGTTAAGCCACAGCGTGGCGAGGGTATATGGTTCGAGTTTAGTGACGCCAACGAACCACCATCGTTTTTAATTAAAAAGGCAAAAACTGAGTTTGCTTGGGGCGAAACCGTACTTGATGTTGATTGGGCAAACATTACCCATCAACATGAGCAACTTGGTCAACCGACAACATTTATGGCGCGTGCCGATAACTCAAGTTTGTGGCAAAACTTAAACTTAAATGGCGAACTTGCACTAACTGCAGAAGGAATTGACGCGAAGCAGCAATGGCAGGTGAAAGGGATTCAACTGAATAGCCTCAAGTTGAGCGAGCAAGCCGAGTTTGTCGCTACTCTGGCGGCGGCACTGCTCGATTCAGAAGGTGAAGTGTCGTTACGCGACAATATGTTTGATGGTGGCGGCACCGTTCGTTTGGCTGATATGAAAGTAGAGGCGAGTGCGCAAAACCGCTGGACGGAAGTTATTGCCAATGCGCTTCGCCAATTAAACCGATTGGATATTAACGCGGATATTCAAGGTGCGCTCAATGCTCCGGAGTTTTCATTTAACTCTGATTTAGATCGTCAATTAGGGAGTGCTTTGAAAGCCGCCGCATTAGATGCCGGTCGTACAGAGCTCGCTGGCTTGCAGTCTAAATTACAGGAGCAGACTGGCGGATTTCTGGGTGAAAACCAAGACGTCTTAGCGAGCTTTTCAACACTTCTTGGTGATGCAGACCAGCGCGATGCGAAGTTGCAAGAATTGCTTAAAGCTAAGTTTGAAAGCAAGCTGGAAGACAAGCTTAAAGATCGTTTGAAAGGCGTTTTAGGTGGCTAAGCACAATAAAAAACACCGGCAAATGCCGGTGTTTTTCTCTGCATTTATTGATTGATAAATTCGGCAAGCTCAGTGGCTTTGGATTGAATATTGTAAACGCCATCAAGGTGTCCAAAAATACCGTCAATTTCAGCGTACTGCGGTGCTTTGTCTTGCTCCTTAAGAATCTCTACTGCTTGCTTCGCTAAATAAGGCTGTAATAGCAGGTCATTTTTCGCTGGCAGAAATAGCGTTTTTGCCTTTACCTTACTTAAGCCAGTTGCTAAATCTTGCTCATGTCCAGCGACAAACAATTGATTCGCCCGCACTAAATAGAGAATGTGATTCGCATCTGCTAATGGCGCGTTCTTCGCGGCCGCACCGAACCAAAAATCGGTTGCAGGCAAGCCATTGGTCACACTTTCAAGTGCTGCTTGTGGCAATGTTTCTTGTTTAGGCGATGATTGATTGAAAGCAACTGGGTGCATCGCTTGTTGGGTAATCATTGTTAGCGTGCTGGCTAAGCCTTGTAGCGGTGCTTCGCCATCATAGTAATTACCGTGGTTCCAATTCGGATCCAATTTAATTGGACGCGCCCAGTGCTCCAGTGCGGTAATGGTCCAAGCATCCATCGCGCCGGCACCAATTACCGATACCATTCGTTCCACCATATCTGGATAAGCTACTGACCATTCCAGCGCTTGTAACGAGCCCATTGAAGCGCCCACAACAGCATGTAATTTGTTGATACCCAAGCTGGTGATCAACGCATGTTGTACGTTAACAAAATCGCGGATAGTGACAACTGGAAAATCTAACCCATAAGGCTTTCCAGTTTTCGGATTAATTGATGCTGGGCCGGTTGTAATCACGTGCGGCAAATGCGGAAATGCATTAACGAGCGTATCCGAACTCAATACGTAGTACTTATTCGTATCAATTGCTTTACCAGGACCAATAATCGCGTCCCAGTAGCCCGACTGCGGGTCATTTGGCGTGTATTTACCAGCCGCATGACTATTGCCGGAAAAGAAGTGAGTAATCAAAATAACATTGTCTTTCGCTTCGTTCAGTTCACCGTAAGCTTCCCAGCCAATGGTCACTTCCGGGATAACTTCGCCACTCACAGTGGCAAAGTTTTTGGTTGTAAATGATTTTTTTTCAACCAAGAGTTCAGAAGCATGCACGGCGTTTACAGACGAAACCGCCATGATAAAAATAAGTGTTGTGAGTCGAAGAATCATGCTGATTGCTCCATCAGATAATTTAAGTACTGCTTGCGCAGTTCGTTTTTAATTAATTTACCGGTGCCGGTATGTGGCAGGCTATCGACCACAATAATGTCGTCGGGCATCCACCATTTTGCGATTTTGCCTTCGAGGAATTTATAAATGTCCTGCTTATCAATTTGATGCCCTTTGTTAGCGACAACAAGTAACAGAGGGCGCTCGTCCCACTTCGGGTGCTTGACGCCAATCACGCAACCTTCATTAACATCTGGGTGCTGGCTTGCGATATTTTCGATATCTAACGAGCTAATCCACTCGCCACCGCTTTTAATGACGTCTTTTTTGCGATCGACGACTTTCATATAACCCTGCGTATCAATCACCGCAATGTCGCCGGTGGCAAGCCAGCCATCAGCAAAAATATCAGGGTCGTCACGGCGGTAATAGCTACTGGCAATCCAAGGGCCACGCACCTTCAATTCTCCCGAAGTAACACCATCGTGTGGGAGCGGGTGACCAGATGCATCAAATATCGCCATATCCACACCGAAACAGGCTCGGCCCGCTGTAGTTTGAATGGCATAGCGTTCGGTTGCAGGAAGCGCCATTATCGCTGCAGTCGGTGGCGCAGAGCAGGCTAACGGGCCCGTTTCAGTCATGCCCCAAATAGGCTGCCAATAAACATCATAAAGCTCGTCATAGGTTTTCACTAAACCAAGCGGCGATGCCGCGCCACCTACGCATACACGCTCTAATGAAGGAATATGCAGCTGATGTTCGTGCAAGTAGTTATGCAAGGTTAGCCAAATTGTTGGAACCCCCAAACCTACAGTGACATTTTCAGAAGTAATAAGCTCATGCATGTCGGCACCACTCATACCGGCGCCGGGTAGCACCAACTTACTTCCCGCAAGCGGGGCAGCGTAGGGGGCGCCCCACGCACCAACGTGATACATTGAAACCATCGGCATCAATACCGTATCGGTGCGTAAGTCGAGTAACTCAGCACTCAGGGTTGCCTGCGCATGCAATACAGTTGAGCGATGCGATGTTAAAACGCCCTTGGGATTGCCGGTGGTGCCTGAGGTGTAGCATAACAAAGCGGCGCTTTGCTCGGAGAAAATAGGCCAATCAAATTCGCGTGGTTGTTCGCTGAGCAAGGTTTCGTAATTTTGTACCGGCAACCAGATATGGTCCAACATGGGTTGTTGTTCGGCGTCGGTTAAAATCACAATACCTTTTACCGTTTTTAGCTCGTTGGCGAACTCGTCGAGTAACGGAACAAAGCTGGCATCGACAAACAGCCAACTTGCTTCGGCATCGTCCAAAATCCACTTAATTTGTTCGGCAATCAAGCGCGGGTTGACGGTGTGAATGACGGCGCCAATTCCGCTAACCGCATAATATAACTCAACATGTCGATAGGTGTTCCAAGCGAGCGTCGCCACGCGATCGCCAGGCTCAATTTCGAGCTGTTTTAATGCGTGAGCAAGCTGACAGGTGCGCTGGTAACAGGCTTGGTAGGAATACCGATGAATATCACCTTCTAGCCGTCGCGAGACAATTTCTTGCTGCGGGTGTCGACGCACCGCATGCCGCAGCAAATCGATAATCAGTAACTGACTATCTTGAACATCGCCTGGCAGACTTGCAGCGGCGCTTGTAGATACTTCAAACATAAAGTGCCTCGATTAAATGCAAATAATTTATAGCCATATAAACAGACCAATTGCCACGGCAAGGCCAACAAATGGAACAACAACGGTTACGGCGGCCACTGGCCAATACGCCGCTTGGTGGGTCTCTTTACAAATACCGCGAATGGTCGTTACCACGTAGCCATTGTGCGGCAAGGAATCGAGCGCACCTGAAGAAATCGCCACAATCCGGTGAAGCTGATCTGGATTCACGCCAGCGTCAATATAATGTGGACCAAGCACAGGTAGCGCGATGGCTTGACCGCCCGACGCTGAACCAGTTAAACCAGCGATAACACTGACCGCAACCGCAGCACCAACCAGTTCATTGCCAGGCAGGCTTGTCATTAATGCGACAGCTTGCTCAAATGCTGGTGTGACTTTAGCGATGCTACCAAAGCCCACCACTGCTGCGGTATTACCGATTGCAACTAAAGCGCCGGTGGATGCTTCGGTTAATGCTTGCGATATACTTTGGAAGTATTTGTGGTTAATGATGGCAATCGCTAAAACCCCGCCAGAAAGCGCAATAATCAACGCATTTTGCTTGAGCTCTTCATGAAACATAAAGCTTAGTGCAAGCACCACGATTAATGGCACAAGACCGCTAATGGGGTTAGGTAGTTTACGCTCTAAGTTTTTCGGGTCATCGCTGCGCGCTTCAAAGCATTCACCATTCGCCACCGCGCGACGAATCAATCGACTCAGCCACCAATAACCAAACAGTGCCATTAAAATCGCAACAAACAGGCTGACTTCCCATGCCGCATAGGGCGAAGTGCCGAGGAACTCAATCGGAATCCAGTTTTGGATTTCTGGTGAGCCGGCTGACGTCATCGTAAATGTCACCGAGCCAAAGGCGAGTGCGGCTGGAATAAACCGACGTGGTAAATTGGCATCTTTAAATAGCGATAGCGCCATGGGATAAACAGAGAACGCAACGACAAAGACACTAACGCCACCGTAGGTCAAAATCGCACAAGCCAGAACCACTGCTAGCATCGCTTGCTTGCGACCGAGCTTTTCAATAATCCATTTAGCAACGCTGTCGGCGGCACCGGTGTCTTCCATGAATTTGCCGAAAATCGATCCGAGCAAAAACATGAAAAACCACGAGGCCACAAAGCCTGAAAATCCGCTCATATAAGCGCTGACGAAATTTAAATCACCCTGGAATAAGGGAACGTTGCTGCATAGTGCAACAAGCACAGCGCACAGTGGCGCGCTGATAAATAAGTTCATTCCTCGCAAAGTCAGAATGATGAGCAGGGCTAAGCCCCCAACAAGTCCTATCATGCTTAACATGCATTACCTCTTTGAAGGTTGGTTTCAGGAGTGCCATGACCTGAACTGCTGCATTGATGTGACGTATCATGCTGCAAGCGCACTTTTTTTTACATAGTACTAACGTACAGAATACAAAAGCAAAACTTTAGGCTAGGGTACTTAGGCCATGACAACAGTTTGCTTTCGTTGCACTGAAAATTATTAAAACAATTAGCACACAAAACAACTTAACAATCCGGGAGAACGACATCATGAGTCAACCCATTTTTCGCCGCTCATTACTTGCGATGACCATTGCTTCGGTAATGGCGATGCCAGCCTATGCGCAACAAGAACAGGCTAATGAAGATGAAATGCAAGGCCTTGAACGCATTGAAGTTACTGCACGTCGTAAAACTGAAAGCCTGCAAGAGGTTCCGGTATCGGTATCGTCATTTGGTGCGGGCGATCTGGAAGAAATTGGTGTTGAAGACATCACCGAATTGCAGCAGCGTATTCCTAACGCCACCATTCAAGTCAGTCGCGGTACCAACTCAACACTAACCGCATATATTCGTGGTGTCGGCCAACAAGACCCGCTCTGGGGTTTTGAACCAGGTGTTGGTGTTTATATTGATGATGTGTATGTTGCGCGTCCTCAAGGCGCCGTTTTAGAAGTGTTCGATATTGAACGTATTGAGGTACTACGTGGCCCACAAGGTACTTTGTACGGTAAAAACACCATTGGTGGTGCGTTAAAATACGTCACCAAAGAGCTGACTGGATATAACGAGTTATCAGTTCAGGGTGCCATTGGTAGTTACAACCAACGTGACCTGAAAATCTCTGGTCAAACTGCGTTAAGTGATAATTTCTTTGTCGGTGGCGCCATTGCCTCATTACAACGCGATGGTTTTGGTACTTTCTTAAACACCGGCGACGAGAACTACAACAAAGATTTACTGACCTACCGGTTATCGGCTAAGTGGTTGATCAACGAGAATATGGATTTGAAATTCTCTTACGACAACACTGAAGACGAATCAAACGCGAAAGGTGCACATCGTTTACTGACCAGTTCAGTGACCGGCCAAGAGCCACTTGATGATGTGTATGACTCAAACACTGCAATGCCAGTTGATAACTTGGTTGAAACCGAAGGATGGTCATTGGTTTATAACTGGGATATTAACGCCGAGTGGGGCTTTAAATCGGTTACCGCAAGTCGTGAAGGTTATACCAACACCAACATCGACTTTAACTCGACCGGTGAGCCAATCTTCATGGTTCCAGCTATCTATGAAGACGAGCAATTTACCCAAGAATTCCAAGTAAATTACAGCAACAACGACAACTTTGACTTTGTCGGTGGTGTGTACTTCTATGATGGTGAAGCTTGTGGTGTATTCGGAACCGTTCTACCAATGTACCTCGCTGCCTTAGGCGGTGTAACAGTTGATAATGGTGGTTGTGTACAAACCGACAGCTTTGCGGTGTTCGGTCAAGGTAACTATCAAATGACTGACGACCTGACGTTAACGGTCGGTGGTCGTTACACCAAAGATGAGAAAGAAGCAGATGTCTTCCGTTATACCTACTTAGGTGTGCACTACGTCAATACGGCCCCAGTGGACAGTTTTGGCGACCCATTTGCGGTGAACTCAGAGTTTACGACGAAAGCTGATTGGAGCCGATTCTCACCGCATGTTGCCTTAAACTATAAGGTTTCTGACGATGTCATGGTTTACGGTAGTTACAGCAATGGCTTTAAGTCAGGCGGCGTCGATATGCGTGCTGACCAGTCGTTGAACCCAACGATTAACGAGCCGTACGATCCAGAAATCGTTGATACCGTCGAGTTCGGGGTGAAGTCTGAGTTGTTGGACGGCCGTATGCGTCTGAACAGCGCCATCTTCTACTCTGATTATCAAGATATGCAAGTGACGGTACAGCGTGTTGTGCCAGCAGGTATTTCATCGCAAGTATTGAACGCCGGTGAGTCGACGGTGAAAGGTTTTGAGGTTGAATCAGTATTCGCGGCAACCGATACCTTGAACTTCACTGCTATGCTTGGCTATATCGATGCTGAATTCGATTCAGTTGTCTATGAAGAGCCGGCAACCGGTGAAACCACTGATGTAACCGATGCTTGGTCATTCCAAAATACACCAGAATTGACGTACAGCATTGGCTTTAATAAGTCATTCGAAATGGCGGGTGGTGAAATTGTATGGTCAGCAAACTATGCCTATCGTGATGACGTGCAAATGTTTGAAGCCCCGTCACCGCTTGACCAAGAAGGTTACGGTTTACTCAACACCAGCGTAGTGTGGTATTCGGCTAACGGCAACTGGACGGTTGGCGTACACGGCAAGAACCTAACTGACGAAGAATATCGTGTTGGTGGTTACAACTTCGGACCAACCTTCGGCGATGACGCAGTTGTCGGTTACTACGGTGATCCACGCACTGTTTCCCTGGCTGTGGGGTATAAGTTTTAATTTATCCCCACTTGGTGGTTACCTGTCGCAAATGGCAGGTAACCACTGACTTTTTTCATTGGACGCGCTAGCATGGATACTTTCGATAAACATTCCATAGGTTCAGGCATGGCGCGAGCAATCATTGCAGATGATCATCCATTATTTCGGGCAGCGTTAAAACAAGCATTACTTGAAACTCTGGTTGCCCCTATTCTCGAAGTCGCCTCATTTGAGCAGTTGTTGCAAGTTATTGAGCAAGAACCCCAAGTTGAACTTGTATTGTTAGATTTGACCATGCCAGGTAATCGCGGGCTAACCGGACTTACCTCCTTGCGTAGTCGTTACCCTGATATCTTGGTCGTTATAGTGTCGGCTAACGAACAATTGCAGACAATTCGTCAAGCCATGGCATTTGGTGCTAGTGCCTATATTCCAAAATCGATGCCGCTCGCTGAATTACAGCAAGCTGTTCACTGTGTGCTTGCGGGCGACACTTGGTTGCCGACGCATTTACGTGATGCAGTTGAAGCCGAACATCCAGAACAATATCTCGATTTTGCGCAGCGTCTTGAGCAGCTAACACCACAGCAATTTCGCGTGTTGGAATGTTTAGCTGATGGCTTGTTAAATAAGCAGATTGCTTATGAATTGAATGTGCAAGAGACAACGATTAAACAGCATGTGTCTGCCATTTTGCGCAAGCTAAACGTCATCAATCGAACCCAAGCTGGCATCCTCTTCAAACAAATGCTGAATGCCAGTGAATTTAGCGACGCAACAGACGTTTAACCAGCCGCTTTAACGCCGCCGTTTTGATTGGCTTCGGGGTAAACAGTGCCGACTTGGCAATAACCTGCTCACGCACTGTTTCATCGGGGTCAGCGGAGTTGATAATGGCAGGAATGGTCGCATTTTCATAGTGCTCGCGAACCGCTTCAAGTACCGCAATGCCGGTATCTTGCTCGTCCAAATGGTAGTCAAATACTAACAAGTCCGGCTCGTGTTCATGCCATGGCAATTGCGCGCGACTGGTTGCCACAACCACTCGGGCTCCCCAGTGCGTAAATAACTGTTCCATTGCTTGCAGCACTTGCGCATCATTATCGAGTAACCAAACGTTGGTATTTTCCAGAAATCGTTCAGCGCTCAATGTTTGCGGCGGTGCGACCCGTGGTATCGACTTTTGCCACGTCACATTATGTAGCGATAAGGTGAATACCGTACCTTTGCCAACCGTTGATTCTAATGAAAGTGGAATACCCAGTAGCCGACACATTCGCTCTACAATCGCTAATCCCAGCCCCAAACCTGGGTTATCTCCCGATTGGCTGACTTGATGAAACTCGCGGAATATTTTGTCGCGTTGATCCGCTGGTATGCCTCTACCGGTGTCATAAATTTTGAGTTGGACGCTATCACCGTGGCGTTTCAAACCGATCATAACTTTCCCTGAATCGGTGTAGCGCACCGCATTAGACAGAAGATTTTGAATGATACGGCTAATCATCTTCCGGTCAGTAAATAGCTGAGCGTGAGTTGCGACATAACGTATTTGAAGATTTTTTTCTGCCGCAATAATGCGTTGGCTATCAACCAGTGGTTGAATCACATCGTGCAAGGCGATTTGTTGTTTGTTGACCGGAAGGTTACCCGCTTCAAGTCGGGTCATTTCAAGCAGCATGGTCAGCAGTTCTTCTGCATTTTGTAATGATTGCTGTATTTGACGCGATAGCTTGGCCGCATCACCGTCAAGCCGTTGCGTTAGCATGTCGCAGAACAATGTTGCGGCATTAAATGGTTGCATCAAATCGTGACTAACCGCCGCAAAGAAACGCGACTTACTCTGATGCGCGCGCTCTTCTGCTTGTTTTGCTTCAACCAACTGAACGGTTCTATCGGCGACCCGTTGTTCCAACTCTAAATTTACTTTCTCAAGTGCGCGCTGCGCTTCAACGAGCTCCGTAATGTCGGTGTACGTCGTGACAAACCCGCCACCCGGCATTGGCGCACCCTGTAATTCAATCACATGTTGGCCTTGCTGGCGCTGGTAACGATAGGCGCTGCCTTGGCGTAGATAGTTTAAGCGCTTTTCAACTTCATCGTTTAAATCAGATTGTGAGTCCGTATTAATTAAGCCACGTTGCGCGTTGTAACGGAGGAGATCGGCTACCGGCATGCCAGCTTGCAGAAATCCTGATGGATATTCAAATACTTCAACGTAGCGGTGATTCCAAGCCACGAGGCGAAGGTCTTGGTCAATCACGCTAATTCCTTGCGGAATATTTTCGACTGAGGCCTGTAATAACTCACGATTGAATTTATAAAGCTGCGATGCCTCAGTGGCCCAAGTGACTACTTGCGCAATCGGTACCGAAGGTTGCTGGGTTACGGTATCGAGCAGGATACGGCTGGCGGCGCTACCAATGACCGCTGAGAGTTCACGTTCAATTCGGGCAAGCAATGAGCCAGGCACCAGCTCGTCAGCATTGTCGATAGTCAGACCGTGATTTAGGCGTTCGCTCAAACGCTCAAGCTCAACCGAATCGAAAAATCGTGCTAACAATTGGCGTAAGCGGCCCCAAGTGATGGGCTGATGCTGATAAAGCTCGGCATGACCACCCGTCGGGTCTGTGAACAAACGTCGTTGCTGTTGCTCGATAGTCGAAGATTTAGAAACGAATGAGGCAAACACGTATAGCGCTAAGTTAACGCCAAGGCTTACCAGTACCCCAAAACTTAATTCAGTATCGGATAGACCGCGGTTGAGTTGGACTGACGGCAGAAACAACAGCCATAGCCACAATGCGGTACCGGCGGCAATGCCAAAAGTGGCCCCCGTGTAGTTGCCGCGCTGCCAGATGATACCGCCGAGTAAAGCTGGCGCTAACTGTGCCAATAAAGCTAACGACAGGAGGCCGGCGTTGACTAATGGTAAATTCGCTTCGGTTAACTTGTGAAAGCCAAACGCCAGAATAATAATCAGTGCGATGGTGGTGCGCCGAATAGCTAAAATACGTTGCGAAGTAAATGACACATTACGTAATTTACGCTTGGTTGCCTTTAACCAAAATGGCATCACAACGTCGTTGGACATCATAATACTCAGAGCCAGCGTCGCGATGATAACCATACTGGTCGCCGAGGCAAGCCCACCAACAAAGGCAACGGCGGTAACCGCTGGTTGGTCGGCTTCTAACAGCAACGTAATCATGAACGTATCCGTTTGTGCCGCTTCGGGAACAAGTAACAAACCAGCCAGGGCAATTGGCAAAATGAACAAATTAATGGCAAATAAATACAGCGGAAATGCCCAGCGTGCGGCTCTTAGCTCTTCGGGATCGGTATTTTCGATGTAACTGACATGGAACTGGCGCGGTAAACAAAACATTGAAATGGCGCCCAGTAGAATATGCGTGACATACACAAAGGCGCCGTCATCGCGACCCGTTAGAACAGTGCTAATTTCGGCTGTTTGCGAAGCTTGAATGAACACATCGGCAACGCCATCGAACATGGCGTAACTCACGAATGCGCCAACGCCCATAAACGCTAGTAGCTTAACAATGGATTCAAATGCAACGGCGTCCATTAAGCCAGAATGCTGTTCGGCCAAGCTCATGCGTCGAGTACCGAATAATATTGCAAACATCATCATCGCCAGCGCCACGAGGGCCGCTACATCACCAAACCATGGCAACGGTTTTTCTGCCAGTCCAGTAACCGCCGCAAAGCTTCCGGTAACAGCGCGTAATTGCAGTGCAATGTAGGGCACGATACCAATCAGGGCAATCAGTGCCACAGTTACTGCAAGCGTGGGTGATTTGCCATAACGATGGCTAATAACATCAGCGATTGAGGTTAAGTTTTGCTGTTTACAGACGTGTAGTAGGCGCATTTGAATGCGGTGCGCAAATAAAAACACCAACATGGCGCCAATGTATGTCGGCGCAACCGACCAACCGTAATAAGCGGATTGCGTGATGGTGCCGTAAAACGCCCAAGTGGTGCAGTGAATACCTTGTGCAAGCGCATAACGATAGGGTTTGACTTGATTGGGAGGTTTGCGCTCACCGCGATACGCGATGCTGTATAAGATGGCGATATAAATAATTGCGATGAGTATAGCAAACCCAGTACTGAGCATGGTTAACGGTGCCCATCCTGATTCTCATGAAAGACTATGAGTGACCATTGCCAGCGAATCGCGCCTAAGCGTATTAATAATGTGGTGATGCCACCGATTAAAATGGCAAACAGTTGCGAGTATGGCTCAATTAGCACAAACACTGATGCACCAATGAGACAAGTTGTGGCATACAACTCACCTTTTAACACCATGGGGATATCGCGTGCGAGGACATCGCGTAGCATACCGCCAAAACAGGCCGTCATGGTGCCCATAATCACGCAGATGAGTGGTGAAAAACCTGCTTCAAAGGCTTTCAGGGCGCCCATCACGGTAAAAAACGAAACGCCCACCGCATCAGCGAGTAACAAGGTTTTTTGATGAATGTAATCTTTGTAGCGTAACCATAGAATAGTGACCAAAGCGGCAAGGGCAACGGTGTATAAGTAGTATGGATCGTATACCCAAAACACCGGCATATCTAAAATGAGATCACGAGTCGTGCCGCCGCCGATAGCTGTCACGGTTGCTAGAACGATGACGCCAAAGCCATCCATGTTTTTGCGAAACGCCAATAGGGTGCCAGACACCGCGAAAACGGCGACGCCTAAATGGTCAATCCAATAAAATAATGTGGTCAATTCCATGTTGTTATTGTGCTTCCTAATATGGTTCCTAACCGTTGCGCCTAACGAAATACTAGTTTACGTCAATTTACTCCCTATTTAAGCAGAAATTCGTTAGAATGCCCGCCATTCATTAAAAATTAGAAATTAGGGCTTGTTTGCAATATATTCAGCCCCATTTCTAACCTCAATAACTTAAAAATACAGTAAGGGGATATTCATGGATTTCTTAATTCCAACAGCGTACGCACAAGAAGCCGGAGCACCACAAGGTGGCGGTATGGAACTGGTTTTCATGCTGGTTATGTTCGGCTTGATTTTCTACTTCATGATTTACCGTCCACAAGCAAAACGTGTGAAAGCGCATAAAGAATTGGTATCAAGCATCAGCAAAGGTGATGAAGTACTGATGAACGGTGGTTTTGTTGGCCGTATCAGCAAAATTTCAGACGATAAAGACTTTATGGTGATCACAGTTGCCGAAGGTATGGAAGTAACAGTTCAGAAATCAGCGGTTACTGCAGTACTGCCAAAAGGTACGATGAAATCTCTGTAATAAGAGATAAGGATTTAACGTGTTAAATAAGTTTCCGTTGTGGAAGAACTTGATGGTGATCGCCGTACTGGCGATTGCCGCCTTGTACGCACTCCCTAATTTGTACGGTGAAGATTACGCCGTGCAAATCTCGGCAAGTCGTAATGCATCTGTAACGACAGATACGTTAGGGCGTGTTGAACAAACCCTTGAGCAATTGGACATCACGCCCAAGGGTGTCACACTTGAGAACGAGCAGATTTTGGTTCGCGTCAATTCTGATGTTGAACAATTGCAAGCTCGGGATGCGCTGTTAAAAGAGCTAGGTACCAACTATATCGTTGCTTTGAATCTAGCCCCGGCGACGCCAGACTGGTTGGCAGATATCGGTGCAGAGCCGATGAAACTCGGTCTTGATTTGCGCGGCGGTGTTCACTTCTTAATGGAAGTGGATATGCAAGAAGCAGTGCGTAAAATTCAAGACCAAATGCGTGACACCGTTCGCTCTGAATTGCGCGAAGAACGCATTCGTTCAACCAGTATTCGCCGTGACGATTCAGACGTTGTGGTCGAATTGCGCAGTGCCGAAGATTACGCCGCAGCGGAGCAGTACTTAGATAACCGTTACCCTGGATATACGCTCATTGAAGACGAAGCAACGCAAACGCTGCGTCTGCGTATGACTGAAGCAAAACTGAAAGAGACCCAAGATTACGCCATTTCACAAAACGTGACGATTCTTCGTAACCGTGTGAACGAGCTTGGTGTTGCCGAGCCTATCGTGCAGCGTCAAGGTGCTGAGCGCATTGTGGTTCAATTACCGGGTGTGCAAGATACAGCTCGCGCTAAGGAAATCTTGGGCGCAACAGCGACCCTCGAGTTCCGTTTGGTCGATGATGAAAATAGTTTGCGTGATGCCGAAATGGGTCGTGTGCCGTTTGGTTCAGAATTGTTTCCTAACCGTAACGGTGGTAACACCTTATTACGCGAAGACGTGATCTTAACGGGTGACCATATTGTTAATGCCACGTCAGGTTTTGACGAAAACCAGCGTCCCCAAGTGAGTATCTCACTCGATGGTGCTGGCGGCGACAAAATGTCGCTGGCGACACGTGACAACATTGGCAAACCGATGGCCACGTTGTTTATTGAATTTAAAGCAACTGGCGAGCGTGACGAGAACGATCGCATCGTGTTCGAACGTCACGCGGAAGTGATTAACGTTGCCACTATTCAAGCCCGCCTAGGTAGCAATTTCCGAATTACTGGTATCAGTTCGCAACAAGAAGCTCAGAACTTAGCGCTGTTACTGCGTGCCGGTGCTTTGATTGCACCAATCCAAATCGTAGAAGAACGAACTCTAGGTCCGAGTCTCGGTAAAGAGAATATCGCCTTGGGAACACAAGCCATATTATGGGGCTTTATCCTCGTTATCTTCTTTATGGTGCTGTATTACAAGAAGTTTGGTCTGGTTGCGAACCTTGCTCTAACGGCTAACCTAGTTCTTATTGTTGGCGTTATGTCCATGATCCCTGGCGCCACGCTTACCTTGCCAGGTATGGCCGGTATTGTTTTGACTGTTGGTATGGCGGTTGATGCGAACGTACTCATATTTGAGCGTATTCGCGAGGAAATTCGTGACAAACGAAGTCCGCAACAAGCCATTCATCATGGTTATGACAGCGCATTTTCGACTATTATGGATGCCAACATCACCACGTTGATTGTTGCAATTATCTTGTTTGCGGTGGGTACAGGGCCAGTTAAAGGCTTTGCGGTAACCCTCGCAATCGGCATTATCACCTCGATGTTTACCGCAATTGTCGGTACCCGTGCAGTTATAAACGCTGTTTGGGGTGGCAAGCGCATCGATAAATTGTCGGTATAAGGGGTACTGTTATGCATGAGATTATTAAGACAAATAAAACGATACCATTCATGCGCTATCGTCTTGGCGCATGGTTTATTAGTGGCTTATTGATTATCGCGTCTATCGTGAGTTTGAGCGTGAACCAGTTGAACTGGGGGCTTGATTTCACCGGTGGTACCGTGATTGAAGTTGGCTACGAAACCGCCGCTGATTTGCCAGCAGTGCGCCAAACACTAGACGCCAATGGGTTCGGTGGCGCCGTTGTACAAAACTTCGGTACACAACAAGATGTATTGATTCGTATCGAGCCGCGTGAAGGCGTTAAAGCACAAGAGCTAGGTAATCAAATCTTATCTTTGCTACAAGCCGAATCTGACGGTCAAGTGGAAATGCGTCGGATCGAGTTCGTTGGGCCGCAAGTAGGTGACGAATTGACGGAACAGGGCGGCTTAGCAATGTTAACGGCGCTGATCTGTATCCTCATTTATATTGCTTTGCGCTTTGAATGGCGACTTGCTCTCGGTGCTGTAGGCGCATTGGCACACGATGTCATCATCACCCTAGGCTTGTTCTCAGTTCTCGGGCTTGAGTTCGATTTGACGGTATTGGCAGCGTTGCTCGCGGTGATTGGTTATTCAATTAACGATACCGTGGTGGTATGTGACCGAATTCGTGAAAACTTCCGTAAGTACCACAAAGGTACCTCGCAGGAGATTATTGACGGTGCCTTAACAGATACGATGAGCCGGACGGTGATCACGTCGTTAACCACGATTTTAGTATTGATGGCACTATTTTTCTTAGGCGGCCAGTTAATCCACGGTTTTGCGACAGCGTTATTGTTTGGTGTCATCATTGGTACCTATTCATCAATCTATATTGCCAGCTCATTAGCGCTTGCGCTTGGTGTCAGTCGTGAAGACTTAATGCCGTCAGAGGTGGAAAAAGAGGGTGAAGATTTAGACCCGATGCCATAGGGCTAAAGTCACAAATAAACGGAGATAACGATGCTAGTAGTCATATCGCCAGCAAAGAACTTAGATTACGACAGTCCATTGCCAACCGCTGAACATTCGCAGCCGCGCATGTTAGAACGGGCGCAGGAACTGGTGGATCGGTGCCAAGCGCTATCTCCGATGCAGTTAAGCGAATTAATGAAAATTAGCGATAAGTTGGCAGGTCTCAATGCTGCTCGGTTCGCCGAGTGGCATACGCCCTTTACGCCAAACAATGCGCGTCCTGCTATTTATGCATTTGACGGTGATGTATACAGTGGTTTAGCCGCAGAAAAGTTATCTGCTGAATCAATTGCCTATGCTCAGGAACATTTACGCATATTGTCAGGTCTATATGGTGTATTGAGGCCACTCGACTTAATGCAGCCTTACCGATTAGAGATGGGCACCAAGCTCGACACGTCGCGTGGACGTAATTTGTATGAGTTTTGGGGCGATGAAATTACTGACATGCTCAATGAAGATTTAGAGACGATCGATTCAGAGCTGGTCATTAATTTAGCGTCACACGAATACTTCTCAAGCGTGCAAACAAAACGTTTGAAAGCGCAAATTGTGACCCCAGTGTTCAAGGACGAGAAAAACGGTGAGTACAAGGTTATTAGCTTTTGGGCTAAAAAAGCACGCGGCATGATGGCGCGCTATATTATGACCGAACAGCCGAAGTCAGTGGCAGAACTGCGCCAGTTCAACGCCGGTGGTTATCGATTTAACGCCGATGAATCTACCGATAGTGAATTGGTTTTTTATCGAGCTGAGCGCGATCAGAAATAATCGAGCAAGGGGCAAATAATGAGAGATTTTGGGCAAGATCCATCACCGGCAGCAACAACCACCACCAATAAAGGTAAGTTGATTATCAGTGTTATTGTGTTACTCGCAATAGCAATTGCTGTGGTGTTCTATCTTGCCAAGCAACAGGAGCAAGCGGCGAAGCCAGAAATCAAGCAACCTGCGCCAGTTGTTCAAGAGTCTCAACAACCAGAGCCCGAAGCTGAACCCGAAACCTCGCCAGAAATTGATGAGCCGGTGCCTGAAATTAGCGAAACAGTTGAACTAGAGCCTGAACCTGAGCCGAAAGTACCGTTGCCAGACATGGCCAATAGCACCACGGCAGTGTTAGATGAACTGAAAGCTGCAGAGCAAAACGTTGAGCCTATCACTGGTCAGCAACTGATTCGCGATACCGTTGTGTTTGTCGATAACTTGCGCCAGGGGTTAGTGATTCGCGAGAAAGCTGTTATTGCAGGCCCTACCGCGTCATTCCGAGTGCTCGAACAAAACGGCAAAATTTATATCGACCCGCGTAGCTATGATCGCTACAACCCAATGGTTGACTGGTTTGTTAGTTTAGATACAGATGTGTTGGTGTCGATGTTTGAACGCTATCAACCGCTGGTGAAGCAAGCCCTTGGTGAAATTGGTTACCCCGACCAAGATCCAAACCAGATGTTGTTAGAAGCGATTAACGTGTTGCTGGAAACTCCGTCGGTTGGAACCGTTATCGAATTAAATGATGATAGCGTCATGTATCGCTATGCCGACCCGACCTTGGAAGCATTGCCAGCAGCACAGAAGCAAATGTTACGTACCGGTCCAGATAATATTCGCCGTATCAAATTGAAACTTGAAGCGATTCAAGACGCATTAATGCAGTAAGCAACCATGACACAATCTTATCCTGAGCCCATACCGGATAACGTTAAAGGGGCATTTCCGTTACGCGGGAATGCCTTTAGTCGTTGGGTTGGTCGTGTTGGCTTGCGTTTGTTGGGTGGCTGGCGTGTCGTTGGCGATTTGCCGCATGTGAAAAAGGCGATTATACCGGTTGCACCGCATACCTCGAATTGGGATTTCTTTATTGGTGTTTTTGCCATGTTGGCACTTGGCCTGAACTTAAGTTACCTCGGCAAACACACCATTTTTCGTTTCCCAGTAAATGGCTTATTGCGTTGGCTGGGTGGAATTCCTGTTGATAGACGAGCAGCCAGCGGCGTCGTTGAGCAAATGGTGGCGCAGTTTAACCAACGCGACCACTTAATCTTAGCGTTGTCACCAGAGGGAACACGCAAGAAAGTCGCCGAGTGGAAAAAAGGTTTTCTACACATCGCGCAGGCGGCGCAGGTGCCGGTGGTGCCGATTGCTCTCGATTTCTCAAAGAAGGTCGTGGAGATTACTCCACCGTTTATGATCACCGGTTCAATTGATGATGAGTTGCAACGAGTTAAAGATGCTCTGGCTCATGCAGTAGGAAAATATCCAGAACATGCCTGATTGGCAAAATTGTGCTATTATCCCGCCGATTTTTAGAAAAGGATCCAACCATGAACGTCATTGAAGGCGGAATTGCCGCCCCAGGTAAGAAATTTGCGATTGTTGTTTCTCGGTTCAATCACTTTGTGGTTGATAGCCTGCTCGAAGGCGCATTAACAACGCTGAAGCACTATGGCCAAGTCAATGCTGACGATATTACGGTCGTGCGAGTTCCTGGCGCTTACGAGATTCCACTGACTGCAAAAAAATTAGCTAAATCAGGTCGCTATGATGCGATTATTGCTGTTGGCGCAGTGATCCGTGGCGGTACACCGCATTTTGATTTCGTTGCTGGTGAAAGCAATAGTGGATTAGGTCGTGTGGCACTGGAGCACGAGATTCCAGTCGCGTTTGGTATTATTACCACCGACAGCATTGAACAAGCTATTGAGCGCAGTGGCACAAAAGCCGGAAACAAAGGCTCTGAAGCTGCTTTGAGTGCGCTCGAAATGGTTAATGTTCTGAGTCAAATTTAAGAGAGTTATTCATGAAACCAGCTGCACGCCGTAAGGCAAGAAAGCTCGCCGTTCAGGCAATATATTCATGGCAGTTGTCACAAAATAGCATGAGTGACATTGAAGCCCAGTTTTTAACCGATAATGACACCAGTAAAGTAGATGTTGATTACTTTTTGGCGTTAGTACGCGGTGTTGCTGGGCAATCATCAACTTTAGATGAAGCTCTTGAACCATTTTTAGACCGTCCGCTCAAAGATCTCGACCAAGTAGAACGCGCCGTGCTGCGTTTAGCTGCGTATGAGTTGCGTGAGCGCTTGGATGTGCCATACAAAGTTGCTATCAACGAAGCGATTGAATTAGCGAAATCGTTTGGCGCTGATGATAGCCATCGTTTTGTAAATGGTGTTCTTGATAAAGCTATCGACTCACTCCGCGCTGCTCGTCAGTAAGCGTTATTGCTATGGCCTTTGGCGAATTTGATCTGATTGAAACCTATTTCACACATCGTCTACCGCAACGTGACGATGTTGATTTAGGTATTGGTGACGACGGCGCAATTGCGCGGGTTCCTGAAAATAGTGAACTGGTGATTGTTACCGACACCATGGTTGAGGGCGTGCATTTTGATCGCGATACCCCGGCTCGCGCACTAGGCCATAAAGTCGTTGCGGTGAATCTTAGTGATTTAGCAGCAATGGGGGCAGAACCCGCATGGATCAGCCTCGCTATTACGTTACCGGAAATCAACGATGACTGGTTAACCGGCTTTGCGCATGGTTTACGTGAAATCTGCGACTACTACAATTGCCAACTCATTGGTGGCGATACCACACAAGGTCCACTATCAGTAACGATCACCGCCCACGGTTTTGTGCCAACAGGCAAAGCGTTACGTCGCAGTGGTGCGAAGCCAGGCGATTGGATTTACGTGAGCGGCACCTTAGGTGATGCTGGGTTAGCTTTAGCTGCTCGCCAACATCGCCAGCAGTTAAGCCCAGATTATCAACGTAAACTCACTGAACGCCTGTATTTCCCATCACCGCGTGTCGCCTTGGGTCAATCATTGCGTGGAATAGCCAGTAGTGCTATCGACGTATCAGACGGATTACTCGCCGACTTGCGCCATATTCTCAAAGCATCGCATGTTGGTGCACGTTTAAGTGTCGACGAAGTGCCTTTATCGTTGGCCTTAACGGAGAGCCTCACCGAGGAGCAAGCGCTGATTTACGCTTTAACGAGTGGCGATGATTACGAATTGTTGTTTACCGTGCCAGAAGCCCAGCGGGGCTTGTTTGATACGGTGACTGCACATAGCCCAAGCAAACCTGTATGCATAGGACGGGTAACCAATGAAGCCGAGGTGGTGCAGTTATTCCATGACGACGAACCTTGGCAACTCCCTGATATAACGCCAGGTTTCGAACATTTTCGTTCGCCTGCTGATTCATCCGCAGAGTAAATGATGAAGCGTTTATTGTTGCATCCAGTTCACTGCTTGGCGTTTGGTTTTGGCAGTGGGCTTGCGGCAAAAGCGCCGGGAACCTTTGGCACGTTAGCAGCAATTCCAATTGTTTATGCCATGCAATTGACCGGTTTACTCACCTACAGTGTTATTACCATTATCGCAGCCATCGCAGGCTTTTGGATTTGTGGTTACACCGCGAAAACATTAGGCGTGCATGACCATCCTGCGATTGTTTGGGATGAAATTGCTGGCTATATGATTGCAATGATTGCATTGCCATTCACGTGGTACAACGTTTTGGCGGCATTCGCACTGTTTCGCTTTTTTGATATCGTCAAGCCAGGACCTATCGGTTGGTGCGATCGAAACTTAAAGGGCGGGGCAGGCATTATGGTGGACGACTTGCTGGCCGGAGTGGCCAGCGCCGTTGTTTTACATGCGGTTCATGCGATCTTTAATTTGAGCTTCTAACCCTGCGGCATCGAGTTTTAACTCCGCACGGATTTCTTCTTGGCTACCGTGTTTAATAAACTCGTCAGGTAAGCCAAGATGAAGCATTTGCACTGTCTTACCTTGTTGCGCCAAGTATTCACTGACGGCGCTGCCAGCACCACCAGCAATCACGTTTTCCTCAACACTCACCAATAAATCGTGCTCAGCGGCGAGCGAATCGATTAGGCTAGCATCCAGCGGCTTCACAAAACGCATATCAGCCACGCTCGCATTCAGTGCCTCAGCACAACTCATTACCTCGGTAAGCAATGTGCCGAAGTTAAGAATCGCGATCTTTTTGCCTTCGCGAACTAAGCGGCCTTTGCCGATCTCAAGTTTTTGCATATGCTCATCCATGCTCACACCTGTGCCATTACCGCGTGGATAACGGACGGCTGCAGGCCCTTGATGCACATGGCCGGTGAAGAGCATATTACGACACTCGTTTTCATCGCTCGGTGTCATGATGACGATGTTTGGCACACAGCGCATGTAACTGATATCGAACGCGCCTTGATGGGTTGGACCATCGGCCCCGACAATACCAGCTCGATCAATCGCAAATAGCACCGGTAAATTCTGTAGCGCCACATCGTGAATGAATTGATCGTAACCACGCTGTAAAAACGTTGAATAGATCGCAACTACTGGGTGATAGCCACCGATCGCCAAGCCGGCACCAAAGGTCACCGCATGTTGTTCAGCGATGGCAACATCAAAGTATTGTTGCGGAAACTTCTGCGAAAACTCGACCATACCTGAGCCTTCACGCATGGCTGGTGTTACAGCCATAAGTTTCTCATCAACCGCCGCCATTTCGCAAAGCCAATCACCAAAAACTTTGGAATAGGAAGGCGTAGCGGCCTTTTTGCTGGGTAATGACGTTTGCGACGGATCAAATTTAGGCACACCGTGGTAACCAATTGGATCTTTTTCAGCCGGTGCGTAGCCCTTACCTTTGCGCGTCACAATGTGCAAAAACTGTGGGCCCTTCAAATTACGCATATTGCGCAGGGTATCAACCAACAGGTTCACATCATGACCATCAATCGGGCCAATATAATTAAAACCGAGCTCTTCAAAGATCGTGCCCGGCGCAACCATGCCTTTCATATGCTCTTCGGCGCGGCTGGCAAGGTGAGAAATACCTGGCATGCCTTGTAGCAGTTTTTTACCGCCTTCGCGAATGGAGGTATATACCTTGCCCGATAATACGCGCGCCAAATGGTTATTCAATGCGCCAACATTTTCCGAAATCGACATGTCGTTGTCGTTCAGAATAACCAACATGTCCGGTTTGATATCACCCGCGTGATTCAAGGCTTCGAAAGCCATGCCCGCGGTAATCGCACCATCGCCAATAATCGAAACAACTTTTTGCTGGGTATTGTTGCGTTGTGCAGCAATGGCCATGCCTAAAGCAGCGCTAATTGAGGTACTCGAATGGCCGACGCTGAGTGTGTCGTATTCACTTTCTGGACGCCATGGGAACGGGTGTAAGCCGTCTTTCTGACGAATGGTATGCAGTTGGTCTTTACGGCCAGTGAGAATCTTGTGTGGGTAGGCTTGATGGCCAACATCCCATACGAGTTGATCATGCGGTGTCGAGTAAACGTAGTGTAGCGCCACCGTCAGCTCAACGGTGCCTAACCCTGAGGCAAGGTGACCACTGCTTTGGCTTACTGAGTTTAATAGAAACTCGCGCACTTCGGCACAGAGCTGCGGCAACTGACGTTCGTTTAACAAACGTAAGTCGGCAGGTGTATTGATGCTGTCCAACAAAGCTGTTGAAGCGGCTGAGTGACTACTTGATGACGACATGTATTAATGATCCCGGTTCAGCAGATGATCTGCGAATGCTTCCAATAATTGGGTATTGTAAGGAATTTTGCCCAGCGCATGAAGCGCTTTATGGTGTAAATCGTTGAGGCGCTGCTGCGCACCCACTAAGCCAAGTAAACTCACATAGGTGGTTTTGTTAGCCTCAATATCGCTACCTTGGGTTTTGCCGAGCGCTTCAGTATTGCCAATTACATCTAAAATATCATCGCGCACTTGAAATGCTAACCCTAAATAATGCGCAAAAGCATCAAAGTGGGCGCGATATGGCTGTGCATCGTCGTGGCCGGCGAGTACTCCCAGTTGTACCGCTGCTCGAATCAGCGCACCGGTTTTATGAATGTGCACTTGTGCGAGTTCTGATTCAGGCACGGCATTGCCGGTGGCTGCTATATCTAAAGCTTGACCGCCGCACATACCACGATCGCCACTGGCATCAGCCAACACATGAATCATTTCGAGTTGGCGCGTGGCGTTTAATTGTTTATCTGGTGTACTGAGTAACTCAAAAGCTAATGTTTGTAATGCATCACCTGCGAGTATAGCGGTAGCATCATCAAAGGCGATATGACAAGTCGGGTGGCCACGTCGCAAGCTATCGTTATCCATGGCTGGTAAATCATCATGCACCAATGAATAAGCATGAACACATTCAACCGCAGCTGCGGCGCGCGCCAAACTATGGGCATCAGCGCCGCATAACGCACCGACGTGCAAGGTCAAAAAGGGCCGCACACGTTTGCCGCCGAGAACCAGCGCATAATGCATTGCTTCATTTAATCGCGGTGCTATTGCTACACGTTCTTGCAACAAGCGCGACAAATAGTTGTTAATGTGCTCTTTAGTGTCGTTGAGCTGCTGCGTCAGATTCACGCCTCATCCTCAGCACTTGGTTGAAATGGCGTGAGATTTTCTTGGCCTTGCTGCTGCAATAGCTGACTGACTTTTTGTTCCGCTTGTTGCAGTTTCTGTTGGCTCAAACGAGATAATTTTACCGCTTGCTCGAATTGCTCCAGCGCTTGTTCAAGAGGCAACTCACCCTGTTCTAACTGCACAACAATTTTTTCAAGTTGTTGCATGGCTTGTTCGAAAGACAAATCACTCATAAGGCATGGTATCCAGTAGCTACATGGAATAATGGCGCACAAGTTACCTTGATTCCGCAGCGTGGTCAAATCAGGTATAATGCCGCCTTTTTACACTCAGTAACAGTAACGGCATCAAATAATCTCATGAAATTTATAGTTCGATTGCACGCAGAAATCACCATTAAAAGTAAAGGCGTTCGGAAACGCTATGGCAAGGTACTGGTAAATAATCTGAAAAGTATCTTGCGCCGTAACGACGTTAACGCCAAGGTGATCTGGTGTTGGGATCGAATCGAGGTTGTTGTCGCCGATGACGCACAACAAGATGCGAACCAAGTGAGTGATATTTTACAACGAGTTCCTGGAATTTCTTGGTTTAGCCGTTCGCATGAGCTACCACTTCCCGAAGGCGACCCAACCGACTTCACGCCAATTATGGAAGAAGTATTAGCGTGCTGGCAGGCTATCATTCCGGGTCAAAGCTTTGCTGTGCGAGTGAAGCGCAAAGGTGAGCATCCGTTTCGTTCCCTTGATTTAGAGCGCTATTTAGGCGGTGCCATTCTCAAACATTGCGCGGATAGCAAGGTCAACCTGAAGAAGCCGGACGTTGAAGTTCGCGTTGAAATTGATCATGACGTTGTGCGAGTGTTCGGGCACAAAGAACAAGGCTTAGGTGGATTCCCGTTACCAACACAAGAAAATGTGTTGAGTTTGCTCTCCGGTGGTTTTGACTCGAGTGTTGCTAGTTTCCAGTTGTTACGTCGCGGTGCGCGAGTGCACTTTTGCTTTTTTAACCTAGGTGGCGCGCAACACGAAACAGGCGTTCGACAAACGGCTTATTACCTTTGGCAGCAATACGCGAGTTCGCATCCGCTAAAGTTTATTAGTATTGATTTTGCCCCTGTGGTTGAAGAAATTCTCACCAAGGTTGATAACGGCTTGATGGGTGTGGTGTTAAAACGGCAAATGTTAAGGGCCGCGGAAATCGTTGCGAACAACTTACACACTGCGGCGATTGTTACTGGTGAAGCGCTAGGACAAGTATCAAGCCAAACATTGAGTAACTTAAGTGTGATTGATGAAGCAACCGATAAATTGGTACTGCGCCCGTTAATCACCATGGATAAGCAAGAAATCATTAACATTGCGCAACAAATTGGTACCGCCGATTTTGCCCGAAGTATGCCAGAATATTGTGGTGTGATTTCGAATAAGCCAACGGTCAAGGCACAGTGCGATGCGCTAGCTGAAGCTGAAAGTCAGCTCGATAGTGAATTGATTAAGCAGGTGGTGCGTCAATCGCGTGTTGAAGATGTGAGCCAAATAGGTGAAGCAACTGAGCAACGCGTTCAAAAAGTTGATGCAGTGCAGAGTGTCAACGGTGCGACTCACGAAATCATTGATATTCGCAGTCAGGATGAAGTGGATAATAAGCCTTTTAACGCGCCCAAAGACGATATTATGGTTCGCCATATTCCGTTTTTTAAATTGGCGACAGCGTTTGCTGATTTAGATAATAGTAAAACTTATTTGTTGTATTGTGAAAAGGGTGTCATGAGCAATTTGCAGGCTTTGTATTTGCAAGAGCAAGGGCACCAAAATGTAGCGGTATATCAGCCGCCGTCAAAGTAAAGAAAGTGGCTTAAATCAGAAAAGCAGTAAGGAAATTGAATGACGTCAAGAAACATTGCGCGGCTTATATTTTTAATCGTACTGATTGGGCTGTCTGCTGCATTCTTAATGCAAGTATCAACCAATCAAGTACCGCGCTTTGAAAATGCTGACAAAGTGGTGCATTTTGGGGCATTCTTTGTTTTGGCTCTGACGTTCCATCGCGCTTTTCCGATTCCAATCTGGGCCGCTTTAGTGATTCTGACGCTGTATGGCGTGGCCATAGAGTGGGTGCAAGATATGTTGCCGTATCGCGACGCAAGTTTGGGCGATTTGATTGCCGACGCGGCAGGCGCTTCAACCTATTATGCCTATGCTTACTTTAGGTTTCGTCAAAAGAAAAAAGCGAAGTAAATTACTTCGCTTTCTTTTTGTTCGCTTCTTTTTTCTTTGCCTTTTTCTTTTTCGCTTTCCCCGGCGTTGGGAACTTGTATTGCGGCCGTAAGTCGTCAAACACACGACGTTCAAGCTTGGCTTTCTGGTAACGCTCAATGCGACCGAGTAGTTCGGCGTCATGCGCTTCCACCAACGCAATAGCTAAACCCGATTTGCCGGCGCGGCCAGTGCGCCCAATACGGTGCAAGTAAACATCCGCAGTCTTCGGTAAATCAAAGTTCACCACCAACTCGATGTCTTCCACATCAATACCGCGTGCGGCAACGTCGGTTGCGATCAGGGTGCTGTCTTCAAACTTTTCCATGCGCGCAATAATGCGTTGGCGATCGGATTGTGGCATGTCACCGCGTAACGTTAAGGTTTTGATACCAGCCGATTGCAACTTGCCCGATAACTCTTCAACACGCTCACGGGTACGAACGAAGATAATACGGCGTCCAGTATTTTCGGCTAGCACACGCTCAAGAAGTTTAAACTTATGCTCGGCAGTATCCGCTTGATACCAACGCTGTAAGATTTTGCCGCGCTCGCGCTTCGGTGGCTCCACCGTAATATGTTGAGGCTCTTTTTGAATTTCCCCAGAGAAGCGTTTAACACCAGCGCTTTCTAATGTGGCTGAGAACAATAAAGTTTGCTTGAGATGCCGCGCTTCATTTACCAACTGTTTCACCGCACTACTGAAGCCCATATCGAGCATACGGTCAGCTTCATCAATAATCAGCCATTCGACGTTTTCAAGTTCGTATTGGTCAGCGCCAATCAAATCGAGCAAGCGCCCTGGCGTAGCGACCAAAATATCATGGTTAGCCTGAAGCTGTTGATGCTGCGAACCATAATTCACACCACCAGTAATCAACACCGTTTTGAGTTCTGTGGTTTCACCAAACGCATCCGCTTGCTCAGCAATTTGCTGAGCAAGTTCGCGTGTTGGTGCCAAAATAAGAATGCGTGCTGACCCCGGTTGGCGACGAGGAAAATCCAAGAGATGCTGGATAGCCGGCAATAAAAAGGCGAGCGTTTTACCAGTACCCGTTGGTGAATTGACTAACAAGTCTTGACCATCCAAAGCTGCTGGAATAACTGCTTGCTGTACTTTCGCTGGCTTGTTAATGTCTGCAGCCTTGAGAACATCGATGAGTTCGTCATCCAGTTCTAATTGTTCCCAATCGGGTGTCATGCTTAGTTCCTGTCGTTACGGATAAGTAGTGCGCTAAATGCTTACGGAGAAGCCTATGGGCTTTCAATGCCGGCAATTTTACCTCAAAGATGATCAATGTGCGATGAAAGTTAGCACCGATAGCCTGCTGTTCGGAGCTTGGGTTCAGGTAGGCATGGCGCAACGCATACTGGATATGGGCACCGGCTGCGGCATTCTTGCATTAATGTTGGCACAACGTAGCGCCGCCACGGCAATGATTGAGGCGATTGAGCTTGATCCAAACGCGGCAATACAAGCTCAGCAAAATGTGTTGGCATCGCCGTGGTCCGACAAAATCGTGATCACACAAGGTGATGTCACAACCGCGGCTTATGGTGAGAATCAATACGAACTCATTGTCATGAATTCACCGTACTTCGCCAACCATCTGGCGAGCGCTTCCAAAGAGCGTGAATTAGCACGGCAAGGCACCGGCGATGTTTGGCACGCTTGGCTAATGCGAGCCGCTCCGTTACTTGCACCAAACGGTCGTATTGCCGTGGTTGCACCAATACAAGCACAGGAAACAATTGTTGCTGAATTAGCCGCCATGAACCTGCAAGTGGCGCGCCAGTGCATGGTTCAGAGCACCCCGAAAAAAGCACCATACTTAGTTTTGTTCGAGTTTGTCAGAGATTTAGAAGAGCAATCGAAGAAGTTCGAGCAAGTTGTGATTCGCGATGAAGTAGGGCACTACACAGTAGGCTTTAAGCAAATAACAAAAGACTTTTATTTAAACTTTGAATAAAAACTGCGCACTTATTTAATAAGCTAATTAAATAAGTGCGCAGAGCTTCTTTAAAACTAATAATTAAGACTGACAGTTACAGTCCAAGCACTTTCTTGCCTTGGCGGAAGGTAATATCCACAGGAATATCAGCAGCCGACAAGCGATCTAAATCAGCTTGTAACTGCGGGCTAATATTGCCCATGGTATCAAAGAGCTCGCCTACACCTTGGTAATCGCCGTTACCTTGAAGCGTTAGAATTTTCTCTGACAAACTATTCATAGCCGCACGCATCGCATCCATATTCACTGAATATTGACCTTGCTCGTTGCGCGAAAACGCACCCGCTTGCTCAAAGTAGTTAAAGCGAATCATGTTGGCTTTGCCGTGGGCACTTGAGGCACCAAAACGTACCGAGCGGAAGATACCCGCCAAGAACGTGGTGTAATAATCCTCGAGCACGCCTTCAGTAATGACACCAGCTTCGAGCAACTGCGTCACCATGTATAAGCCTAGAATATCGGCTTTGCCTTCTTCTAGGGCTGAAGCGTGTTCTTTCAGGGCCTCACGCACGGTGCCTTCTTCGCCAACTAAGTTTTTGATACCAAGGCCGTGTGCCACTTCATGAAACATCGTATTGGCGAAAAACGCATCAAAGGTGATGTGCTGGCGTTGCTCAGGCACAATGAGTTCGTCGGCTATCGGCAACATGATTGCGTCGAACTTGGCACGCATGGCGTTTTTCAGCTGTAATCGGCGCGTGCCTTTTTCCAACTGAACTTCTTCGTCATTTGGCAAGTTGATAGCAATGGTTTTACTGCCAGCATTCGAGTGACCGGCATAGTAAACCACATCATATGCATTAAGCTGCGCACCTGCACCAGGTACTTCTGCCTTGTATTCAGCAGGTACCGGCAGATTTTGCTGTAGCTCAGGTAAGTACTGCGCATACACCGCTAATTTCTCGCTCCATTCGAGATCTTTAATCAGCACATAAGATTCAAACGCTGCACGATAGCCATAGAGTTGATCTTCATAGCTTTCAATCGGACCAATCACCACATCGATATCATTGTTGGTCATGTCCATCCAAGCGAAATCAGACGGCTGATATTCGTTGCTCAAAAACGCATCAGCACGCATGCTGAGATAATTTTTGAAGCCTTCGTCTTCAGCAAACTCAGCGGCCTCGCGTAATAACCCCGCAGCCTTCTCTAGCTGCGTACGATAAGCTTCGTTGTAAGGCACTGCATAGAGGTCACCTTGGTCGTTACGACGAACCAGTGTGTAGAGGTCAATTTTACCTTCAAAGTCAGCAGCTTCGAACTCTTCTTTGGTCATGTCGGCCGGATAAAAATTTGCACCTGCTGGCTTTTCACCGAAGCCAGTTAAGAATGGCTTATCGTTATTGAGACGATCCCAAGGGCCATAATTAATTTCAGCAAATTTTTTCACGCGCGCATCATCAATGCGACCAAGAAGGCTACCCGCAGTAGCGCCATATGCTTGTTGCCAGAATAAGTCGTCCATAATCTCAGACGCTTCAATCAACAGCTCAACAACGTGGCGTTGACGATCAGACAGGTGGCTTAAGTCAGCGGTAAGATCCATCGGGTAATAAATGTCGAGACGTGATTGCGCATCGGCAACTAATTCAACGGCTGGCGCATCCGATTGAGCTTTTTCGACCGGCGCAGGCTCTTGGCTACAACCAAGTAGCGTTAAACTCAAGGCTAACGCTGTTAGTGGAAAACGGATTGTTTTAATCATTGTTCGTTCCTTTCAACAAATAAGCTCACAAGATCCGGGTAAAACGCACGTATCTCGCCAGCTAATAGGGCAAAGTCAGCATCAATTTTTTGCTCTGGTGTGGCATCAACAAGCTTATCTTGCTCATCAATCAATAAGTCTGTTGGTTTAAAACGTTTTACAGCTAGATCATGTTCTAGCACAAAAGTTAAACGCTCATTCCAGTCTAAACCTATTTTCGTTGCTTGTTTACCATGGGCGAGGTGAGTTTCAATTTCGGTACCTGTCAACGCATGTTGACGCACACGCACAATACCGCCGTCGTCACTGTTATCACGCAGCTCCACTTCGTCACCAAAATCGAAGTTGCCGGGAACTTTGCCGTCTTTCAGCCATTGCGTGAAATAAAGCTCGCTGGGGTTCTCACTGAACAATGGTTTCACGGGTAGTGAACCAAAGCTACTGCGTAGCATCCCCAGGAAGTCTTCAGCACGATTCGCGGCAGAAGCATCCACCACCACAATACCTAAATCGGTGTCGAGCAGTCCCCAAGTGAGACGAAAGCGGGTAAATGCTTGTGGCAGTAGCCGATGGATAATGTCTTCTTTTAGGTTCTGCTTCTCTTTACCAGCAACTTTGCGACCTTGCTCGGCTTCAATTTGATTCACTGCTTCATCAACTTCAGCGCTTACTACTGCCGCCGGCAGTACTTTTTCTTCTTTACGGGCACAAAATAAATAAGCGTTACCAATTTGATGAAACAGCACTTCACTGTGTTGGCCGAACGGTGAACTCCAGCCAAAACTTGCTAACTCTTGGCGGCCACATGGGCGAAACGCATGATCACTCAGGCGTTGTTCGAGGTTTTCAGGTAAAACAAAATCGTCTGCGAGCGTATAAATTCGCAAGTTCTTGAACCACATGTTATGTCCTTGATATTTAACTTCGAGATATCGAATTGAATTAGATAAATGTCACCGCTAATGTCATGCGATAGGTTAATCCTTGTCCCACTTCGCTTTCAGCTTCAATCGTGCCGTTGAGGGTTTGCGTCACGAGATTTCGAATAATGTGTGTGCCTAAGCCACTTCCGCCTTGCTGCACTTTGGTCGTGAAAAACGGGTCAAATAATTGGTCAAGTTGCTGTTGCGTCAAGCCTTTACCATTGTCACGATAAACAATGACAAGCTTGTCATCTTTGCGTTTGATGCTGATATCAATTTCACCATCTTGCTTATTTTCGAAGCCATGAATCAAGGAATTGATAATTAAATTTGTGAAAATCTGCGCAAACGCACCTGCCGGGCAGCGAATTTCAATATCATCTGGGCACTCAATGGTCAGGCGCGGTTTAAACGGTTTCAAGCGCGGATTTAGGGTTTGAATCACACCGTTTAAGTAGTCTTTGATATTGATTTCGCGAACCACTTCAGAGGTTTGATCCACAGCCACTTGCTTGAAGCTACTGATAAGGTCAGAGGCGCGTGCTAAATTGCTTTCCAATAAATCAAGCGACTCTTTGCTGAGCTTAAATACTTTGGTGAGCTGCGCTTGGGTAAGGGCTTTTTTGTTCAAAGCTTCTTCGGCTTCAGTCAGTTGATCACGAATATACGTTGCAGCGGTAACCGAGATACCAATTGGCGTATTTACATCATGTGTAATGCCGGCAACTAGACCACCAAGTGATGCCATTTTCTCTGACTCAATCAGCTGATCCTGAGTACGTTCAAGGGCACTCAATGACTCTTGTAAGCGCGTATTAATTTCGCGCAAGTCTGTTTCGATGATCCGCCGCTGGCGAATTTCGTTCTCGAGCGTGTCTTGGCGTAGCTCAAGGTCATTCTTTTGACGCTCTAGGTCAACCAACACCCGACTGAGATTGCTCGTTTTACGGGCAACTTCTTGCTCGAGGATACCGTTTTGTTCATCGAGCTTTTGGTTAACGTGTATCAACTGCTTTTGGGCGCGGTCGAGGTCTTCCTGATATTCTTTAAGGTTCTCAACCAACTGGTTATAGGCGCGCTCAAGTAGCAAAAATTCGGTGTTACGCAGGCTACGAATATGTAGCTTCGAGTGTTCTAAGTCGTCTAAACGAAAGTTTTGAATTTGATTGATCAAATCGCGCATAGGTCGATTCAGCATGCGATGAAAGGCAACGCTGAACAACATAATCAAAAAAGTACTTTTAACGATGGCTGAACCAATAATGAAGTACAGACTAACTTTAATGCGCTGAATTGCGATGTCGCGGGTTGTATAGAGAGTGACATCGCCCACTTGAGTTGAATCACCAGAAAATTCAAAGACGAGCTTGGAGTAGTAACCGAACACTCCTTCACGCTCGGGTAGCTCATAGCTATCGGCTGAAATGCTTGGGAAACTGCGTAATGGTGGCGTGCGCCCCAGCTGGCTTACAATGCGACCGGTATCGTCTCGAATCACGAGTCCGGCGATGGCTGGGATGTTAATCAGACCATCGGCAATCGCCTCAATTTGCGGTGTGTTGTATTCCCACAATGAACGTGCCAATGAATGACTGAAGGTACTTTGCTGGTTATGTAATTCTTGTACCAGCATATTTTTGGTGTCGTAGTATTCCCCAACAACTTGTACCGACGTCACAATCAAAGTCAGTACGAAATAGACTGAAAGTACGTTGGTTAAGAGGGATTTTGAAATACTCGACGTAGCCATTGAAAGTCCTTGCAACAATTCACACAAGGTACTGTAAATTAACTCGCTTCGCAATATGTGAAAGATTGAGAAATCGCCTCGATTAGGCTATGTTATGGGCTCTTCATTAGCTGCAGGAACGCACAAAAATGGACGTCATTACAAGCATGCAAGAGCAACTGGACAGTTGGCAAAAGTGGTTGTCGGAACATGCCGACATTGACACCATGGTCAAATTAGCGCTGCTCCTAGTCGCCGCCTGGCTTGCTAATTTTGTAGTGAAGAAAATATTAATGCGTGGTGCGATGACGGTGCTGTCGTACACACCTGCAGGTAAAGATCGCCAATTATTTGAGCGCAATATTATCGCGCGTCTAGCGAATGTCGTGCCAGCTCTGGTTATTTCCTATGGAATCAGTTCGGTTCCTAACTTGCCGGAGGAGCTGACCATTGTCATCAGCAACGTATGCAACGCATTTGTAGTGCTGACCATTGGCCGCGCGATGAGTGGGGCTTTGACCGTTGTTAATGCTCTATATGAGCGCCAACCCGATGCTCATGAAAAGCCAATCAAAGGCTATATTCAAGTTGTCAAAATCGCCATTTATGCTGTCGCTACGATTCTCATTGTCGCCGCGTTAATTGACCGTTCGCCGATTATTTTATTGTCTGGTCTCGGTGCGATGGCGGCGGTACTCATGTTGGTATTCCAGGATACGCTGTTGTCTTTGGTGGCGAGTGTTCAAATTACGTCAAATGACATTATTCGCGTTGGCGATTGGGTCGAAATGCCCAATCTGAATGTCGATGGCGATGTCACGGATATCGCGCTGCATACCGTGAAGGTGCAAAACTGGGACAAAACCATCTCAACGATTCCGACGAAACGTTTTATTTCAGACCCATTTAAAAACTGGCGCGGCATGCAAGAGTCCGGCGGGCGTCGCATTAAGCGCAGTCTCATGCTCGATCAAAATAGTGTGCATTTTTTGTCGCAAGACGAGCAGAAAAAGCTGCATCGTTTCCGTTTGTTAAAAGATTATTTGAATAATAAACAACAAGAAATCGATGATTGGAATCAGAAATTAAAGGACGAAGGCAAAGAGCCGGTTAATACGCGACGAATCAGCAATATCGGAACTTTCCGCGCCTATGTTCTGCAGTATTTGAAAAATCATCCGCGTATTCATCAAGAAATGACGATGATGGTACGTCAATTGAATCCAACCGCTGACGGTTTGCCGCTCGAGGTGTATTGTTTTACCGCGACCACGGAGTGGGTTGAATATGAAGGTATTCAATCAGATATCTTTGATCATCTCATCTCGATTTTGCCAGAGTTTGGTTTACGCGTATTCCAGCATCCTAGCGGCGTCGACATGCGCGAGATGGTCACAGAAATCAAACAAAACCGTCATATTGACACATAAGTGACATAATACAGTCACCAAGCTGTCACATAACTGCAGTATCTTGCCCAGCATCATTCATTAGATGCGCAAGGTATTGTTATGAAGCATTCCTTAATTTCCTCTGTGGTTCTCCTGGCTCTGGGCAGCGCGCCTGTTTTTGCTCAAGAGCAGTCGCTAGAGCCGGTGGTTGATGCCGCCAACAAGATCAACGCAGCAGCAAAATCATCGCAGCTTACCGTTGAAAAAATTGCCGATTCAACGCAAGAACGTATTCAGCAATATAAGCAAATCACCCGCCAAATTCAGGGCCTTGAGGTTTATACCGAGCAACTTCAGAAGCAACTTGATGCACAGCTCGTTGAGAAGGACGAGCTGAACAGCTCGATTGATGAAGTGAGCGTGGTTGAACGCCAAATTACGCCACTGATGCTGCGTATGATTGAAAGCCTTGCCAAATTTGTCGAATTGGATGTGCCATTTTTGCCAGAAGAGCGTGCTGAACGCGTCGCCAATTTACGTGACCTGATGGACCGCGCTGACGTGGACGTTTCTGAGAAGTTTCGCCGCGTGATGGAAGCGTTTCAAATTGAGGCTGACTACGGCCGCAACATTGAAGCTTACAACGGTGAAATGAGCGTCAATGGCCAAAGCCAGGACGTTGAGTTTTTACGCATGGGTCGCACGGTGTTGCTGTACAAAACCCGCGATGGTGCTCACATGGGCGTGTGGAATCAACAGCAGCGCGAGTGGCAAGAGCTTGATTCAAGTTATGCCAGCAATGTTCAAGAAGCGATTCGAGTTGCGCGCAAGCAATTGGCGCCAGACTTATTAATGCTTCCTGTTTTCACTCAAACTAACGGCGCTGGAGAATAATCATGTTGAAGCAATTTTTAACCGGTGCAGTGGCAACAACTGCTTTATTACTCTCTCAGCAAGCGTTCAGTGCCCCGCAAGATCCGATCAACCTCGACCAATTGTTACAACAGTTGCAGCAAGGGCAATTTGAGCAAACCGAAGAGAACAAGCAGCGCGAAGCGCGGTTTCGTGCAGAAGCGGATGAGCAAGCGCGCATTTTACGCGAAGCCATTGCAGAGCGTGACCGCCTCGAACAGCTTAGCGAAACCTTAGAAACCAATTTCGAGAAGAACGAAATTGAACTGGCTGGCTTGACTGATACATTGACCCAGCGTATGGGCTCATTACGCGAACTCTTCGGCGTGTTGCAGCAAGTAGCCGGTGACACCAGTAGTAAGCTACAAACCTCGTTTGTTTCGGTTGAATTTCCGGGCCGTAGCGAGCAAATGAGTGAGCTTGCGCAAAAAATGGGGAGCAGCTCAAAGTTGGCTTCAATTGAGGAAATTGAGTCGGTTTGGTTAGCCTTACTCCAAGAAATGACCGAGTCTGGCAAAGTTAGCTCTTTTGAAACCGAAGTAACGCTTGCCAACGGCGAGAAAGTGAACAAGCCAGTGACCCGCGTGGGTACCTTCAATATGGTTGCTGACGGTCAGTATTTAGAGTTAGTGCCAGGCACTGACACCGTAGCTGAGCTCATTCGTCAACCATCTGGGCGCTATTTAGATACCGTGGCTGCACTTGAACAAGCCAACGACAACCCAGTGAAATTTGCGCTCGACCCAACCGGTGGTTCAATTTTGGGCTTACTCGTGCAAGCGCCTGACTTAGGTGAGCGCATCGATCAGGGCGGCACAGTCGGTTACATCATTCTAGCTCTTGGCGCTATCGGTCTCATCATTGCTATTGAACGGTTCATTACGCTCACCTTCATGGGTGGCAAAGTGAAACGTCAAATGAAGCAACCTGAAGCCCGCGAAGATAACCCACTCGGTCGTGTGATGGCGGTGCAACGCAACTATCCAGACGTTGATACCGAAACACTTGAACTGAAACTCAGTGAAGCGATTTTGCGTGAAGTGCCGAAAATTCAGCGCAACTTAACCTTTATCAAGATTATCTCTGTCGTGGCACCGCTCATGGGTCTCTTGGGTACCGTCACCGGTATGATCAATACCTTCCAAGCGATTACCTTGTTTGGTACTGGCGACCCGAAACTGATGGCTGGCGGCATTTCACAAGCCTTGGTAACCACCGTACTCGGCTTAGTGGTAGCGATACCAATGACGTTATTGTTCGCCACGTTAAATACGCGCAGCCGCAACATCGTTCATGTATTGCAAGAACAGGCTTCGGGCATTATTGCGGAGCGCTCTGAGCGGAGTCACTAATTATGTTCCTGCTCGAATTCAGTAACGCAATCCAAGATTTCATCGAAACCGGCGGCAACGTGCTGCTGGTTATCGGGGTACTCATTTTCGTGATGTGGTTGATGATTCTAGAGCGCATTTTTTACTACATGCGAGGGCATCGCCAAGCAACCAAAGCGGCTCTAACAGCCTGGAATAACCGCGCGGATCGCTCATCTTGGCAAGCTGAACAAATTCGCGGCGCCATTATTTCACGCGTGTCATTAGCGTTAGGTGGCAATCTGCCGATTCTGCAAGCCATGGTGGCGTTATGTCCACTACTTGGCTTGATGGGAACAGTGACTGGCATGATTGAGGTATTTGACGTGATGGCCGTCGCTGGTACTGGCAATGCTCGTTCAATGGCTGCCGGTGTATCGAAAGCGACAATTCCGACGATGGCAGGCATGGTTGGCGCATTGTCGGGCGTGTTTGCCACCACCTGGTTGCAACGCACAGCGAAACGCGAACGACTTAAATTAGAAGATCGTTTGTTACTCGATCACGCAAGCGTATCTAAGCTTGCAAGCAAATAGAGGTAAGGCGCAATGAAACAACATTTTGCAAATTTAGTGGACGAAGAAGAAGCGCAAATTGATATGACGCCCATGCTGGACGTTGTTTTTATCATGCTTATCTTCTTCATTGTGACCGCCTCGTTTGTTAAAGAGTCAGGCATTGATGTGAATCGTCCAGAGGCGGCGACGGCGGTGCAAAAAGACCGAGCCAATATCTTAGTGGCAATCAGTGATTCGGGCGAAATCTGGATCAATAGACGACAAGTCGATGCGCGCGCGGTACAGGCGAATATTGAACGTTTGTATGCCGAGAACCCGCAAGGTTCGGTGGTGATTCAAGCCGATAAAAAAGCCACGACGGAAACGTTGATTAAAGTCATGGATGCCGCGCGCGCAGCCGGTGTCTTCGATGTCTCGATTGCAACGCAAGAAGACTAGTTATGAAACGTGTATTGCTCGCACTCATCGCCGCTTTTGCTATTACAGCTGGGCTTTTCTATTTGATGCAATCGCTCATTGTCGGCGGTGAAGGTGCTATGTCAGAGCCGCCGCGCGGCAGCGTGCTTGATTTTGTTCGGGTGAAGCCAGAAGAGGTGGTGCAGCAGAAAGAGCGCAAACCGCAACGACCACCCGAGCCTGAGCAGCCACCGCCGGATATGCCGCAACCACAAATGCAGAACGAAAGCGCTGACACAGATGCCGCAGGATTCGATTTTTCAGCGGATATTCAAGCCGATACCAGCTTATCTGGCGGCGTAGGTTTAGATACCAGTGACGGCGAATATTTGCCGATTGTGAAAGTACAAGCGGTCTATCCACGTCGCGCGCTTCAACGTGGTATCGAAGGCTACGTGGTCGTCGGATTTACGGTCACCAAGCAAGGTACTGTGCGTGATCCATACGTGATAGAAGCCCAGCCAGAAAGCATTTTTGACCAAGCAGCCATGGAAGCGGTGCTGAAGTTTAAATACAAACCGCGTGTTGTGAATGGTGAACCCGTAGAAGTGGAAGGGGTTCAGAACCGTTTAACATTCGCCATTGATGGTTAGGAGACAAACTTATGCGTTATTTACTCTTTGTTGTTGCAGTCGTGGCGGTGGTTGTCAATTCCTCAGCTTTGGCTGAAGACCGGAAAAAGACGCCGGCTCTGCGTGAGCAAGTTTACAGTCAGTTAGCACGAGCCCAACAGCTAGCCGATGACGGCGATGTGAACGCTGGCTTAGAAGTTTTGCGTAATGTTGAGGGCAAGCTCAGCAGCATGAACAGCTACGAGCGCGCGATGCTCTGGAATTTCTATGGCTACATGTATTACGGCCAGGACAATATTGCAAAAGCTATTGAGTACTTTGCCAAAGTGGTTGAGGAAGAAGCCATTCCGCAAGCGCTTGAGCAAAATACATTGTTTAGTTTGGCTCAATTAGCACTGGGGCAGGGTGAGTTTGAGCAAACCATTGCATTCCTAGCCAAGTGGGAACGCATTACTCCGGCTGAGCAACATCAAAAGGCTTGGGTGTTAAAAGCACAAGCACTGTATCAGCAAGGGGACTATAAGTCGGCTTTAGCACCCATTACGAAAGCTATTGAGTTAGTGGAATCAAAAGGCCAAGTGCCTGAAGAAAATTGGCTGGTGTTACAGCGTGCAGTGTACTTTGAGCTAGGCGATACCAAAAGCGTTGCTGCCGTGCTTGAAGACATGGTGCGTTACTACAACAAACCTGAGTATTGGGTGCAGTTGGCTGGTATTTATGGTCAGCTTGGTCAAGAACATAAGCAACTAGCGATGTTAGAAACGGCTTTTCAGCAAGGCTTTTTAACCAAAGGCCAAGATTTACTGAACTTAGCGCAAACTTATTTTTTCAATGACGTTCCATTTAAAGCGGGCCAAGTATTAGAGCAAGCGCTGCAACAAGGCGCAGTTGAACGTAATTTGCGTAACTTAAAGTTATTAGCCCAAGCTTGGGTTGCCGCCCGTGAGACGGATAAAGCCAGTGCGGCATTGTTAGCTGCTGCAAAGCTGAGTGACGATGGTGAACTCGATGCGCAACGCGCCACGTTATTACTCAATGCGGAGCGTAATCAGGAAGCCATCTCAGCAGCCCGTGCCGCGCTTGATAAAGGTGGTTTGAAGCAACCGGGTGCCATGCATCTCGTAATTGGTATGGCCGAGTTAAACTTGGAAAACTTTAATGCGGCCTTGCAAGCATTCGCTATTGCGAAGAAATTTGACGATGCACGACAGTCTGCAGGCCAGTGGGAACGCTACGCTCAAGCAGAACAAGAGCAGCAAAATCGGTTGATGGAACTGCGCGCTGACATGAAAACGTCATCGTAATGACACGTAAAAGACAAAAAACTGACACATAGTCATGAAACTGTCATATTTCTGACATAACATAGCGCCTAAATCGGGGGTGTGGTCTATAGTCCACAGTGTGTTCACCTATATTTAGGCGGCTATGTCATGAAAAAAACTTTATTGGTAACTGTTCCAGCGATTCTCGCGATGAGTTCATCAGCTGTTTTTGCTGACGATCAACCATTAACTTGGGATATCTACGGTAAAATCAACGTATCGCTACAAAGCAATGATCTTGATGACGGCAACGGTTCACAGACTGACGTTGTGTCAAATTCTTCACGCTTTGGTATTCAAGGCGGCACCCAGTTAAATGATGATTTAGAAGTTATCTACAAACTTGAATGGCAAGTTGATTTAGCCGACCTTGGTGGCTCAGATAACTTGAAATCTCGTAACCAATACATTGGCTTGAAAGGTAACTTTGGTGAAATCACCATTGGCCGTCGCGACACCGTATTGAAGACGATTCAAGGCGATATCGATGTGTTTAGCGACTATGAGGCCGACGTGAAAGCCTTATTCGAAGGTGAAAATCGTCTGAGCAACACGGTGAGTTATTACTCACCAGCGTTTAATCAAGTTCGCTTCCAAGTGAGTTACACAGCAAGCGACGATCCACTGATCGACGACGGCATCTCTACCGCAATTAGTTACGGTGACGAAGGCCTTGATGACACGTCGTTCTATTTAGGCGGTGCGGTTGATCGTAAAGTTGATGGTTATGACATTGAACGGGTTGTCGGTTATACCAAGTTAGTCTCGACTATTGTTGGCCTCATGTGGCAACAACAAGAAAAAGTAGATGGCACTGCTGAAGCTGATGGTTATGTCGCAAGCATCAAGTATCCATACAACAACTTTACCTTCAAAGCACAATACCAGCGCATGGACTTTAGTGTTGACGGTGTTGAGAGTTCTATGGCGGCAGGTGTTGATTATAAACTGGGTAAAAACACCAAAGTTTATACGTGGTACACAGGCCGTGACTTAGATGCTATCGATGTTAACCAAAGCTATTTGGCTCTGGGTATCGAACATAAGTTCTAAGCAAGGTAAACTAAGGCCATCTTTTGACCTCAATTGGATTACAGTCGAGCGATGGCCAACTTTATCTTCATTGCGGGCTACGTTGTTATTGGCTTATTGCTACAACGTAGCCGGCAATTCCCGCAAAATACCGGACAAATTCTCAACGCTTACGTGATTTATGTTGCGTTGCCGGCCGTTGTATTACAAAAAATACCCAGTTTAACGTTTGGCAAAGAGCTACTATATCCAGCACTTATCCCTTGGCTATTACTAGCGCTGACAGTGCCTGTGTTGCTCGGTTTAAGCAAGTGGCTTAACTGGTCGCGTATGACCACTGGCGCGATGTTGATTGTGGTGCCACTTGGCAATACATCGTTTGTGGGTTTCCCAATGGTTGAAGCTTTTTTTGGGCCCGAGGGTATTCCATACGCGTTGTTATATGATCAACTCGGTTCGTTTTTCATTTTATCGATTTATGCCACTATCATTGCCGCTATTTACAGTCACGATCCGGGTGCTGATGCGAAGCGACCAAGTGCTGGCGCCATTGCACTGCGAATCGCCAAGTTCCCACCATTTATTGCGTTAGTCGTCGCATTGCTGTTGCGTGGTGTAGCTTATCCTGAGGTGATGAGCCAATTTATTGACTCACTGGCGATTACGTTGGTGCCCGTGATTATGGTTGCGGTTGGTTTTCAGTTGAAATTTAAACTTCCACAAGAAGACCGCGGGCCATTGTATTGGGCGCTTGGTTTAAAATTGATTGCCACACCGATTATTGCATTGGCTGTGCTCTATGGCTTTGGTCTTGACCAATTAGCCGTGCAAGTCACGATAATGGAAGCCGCCATGCCAGCAATGATTTCAGCTGGCGCATTAGCTATTATGGCAGGCTTAGCGCCGACTTTGTCAGCAGCTATTGTGGGCTATGGCGTGTTACTGTGCTTTGTGACGCTGCCACTCTGGTACACTTTTATTCAGTTTTTGTTGCCATAAACTCACCTTCGGCAACTTTCACCTGAAATGCTTCGCCCTGAGTCAGTTGCTCGGGGCTACGCACTAAGCTCCCGTCTGTTTTGCGCACAACTGCGTAGCCACGCTCAATGGTTTGCAGTGGGCTAACCATATGCAAACCTTGCGTGAGCGACTGAAAACGTTGCTGCTGTTGTTTGAGTAACTGCTGCATGGCGAGACTCAAACGCTGCTGCAACTGCTGCTGTTGCTGTTTCAATGGCGCAATTCGACGCTCTGGATGAACATTAATTAGGCGCTTATGTAATTGGATTTGGTTACTTTTGACCTGTTGTAGGTGGCGTTGCAACGCATTTTGCGTGCGCATTGACAGTTCGTCTAAGCGCTGACCATTTTGTTGCAACTGCCGTTGCGGATGCTGTTGTTGCAAACGTTGTGATAAATAGCCATGGTGTTGCGAGCGCTGTCGAAATTGGCGCAGCCAGGCTTGTTCAACGCGATGACTCAAATGTTGAATGCGCGCCAGAGTTTCACGTTGATCACGACTCACGAGTTCAGCCGCCGCCGATGGCGTTGGTGCGCGCACATCGGCAACAAAATCACAGATAGTAAAGTCAACTTCATGGCCGACAGCCGAAATCGTCGGAATCGGGCAACTGTGTAGTGCGTAAGCTAATTGTTCGTCGTTGAAACACCATAAATCTTCGAGTGAGCCGCCCCCACGAGCCATAATCAAAACATCGACTTCATCACGAGCAATGGCGCGCTGCAGCATATGTAGCAATTCACCGGTTGCCGCTTGGCCTTGCACCGAGCTTGGATAGATGATGACTTCAACACTTGGGTCACGGCGTTTTAATACCGCCAAAATATCGCGCACAGCCGCGCCGGTTGGTGAGGTAATCACCCCAACTTTCTTAATTGTTTCGGGTAAGGCTTGTTTATGTTCTGGGGCAAATAATCCTTCAGCTTGCAGCTTCGCTTTGAGTTGTTCGTATTTTTGTTGTAGCAAGCCAGCACCGGCATCTTCCATGTGTTCAATAATTAATTGATAGTCGCCGCGTGGTTCATACACAGTCAGTTTGGCCCGCACCAGCACTTGCATGCCGTGTTGCGGACGTAGTTTTACCCGTTGATTGGCATTACGAAACATCGCTGCGCGGATCTGCGCGCGCTCATCTTTTAGGGTAAAATACCAATGTCCTGAGCTTGGTGCTGCGAAGTTTGAAATTTCGCCAACCAGCCAAATCGAACCGAAGCCTTGCTCAAGCACCTGTCTTACCTCGGTATTCAGGCCAAAGACAGTAAAAATATGCGGTTGTTGCATGATAAAACCTCGGTAAGAATGAAAAAAATCAGTTTACTGAAAAGCCGTTTGCGAGTAAAATCTGCCCGCAACATTAAGTCAGCCAGTGAGATGTTGCCATGCTACGAATTGCTCAAGAAGCCCTAACCTTTGACGACGTTTTGCTCGTCCCCGGTCATTCAACCGTTTTACCGCATACAGCCGACCTGCGCACGCGTTTAACCCGTGGAATTGAACTCAATATTCCAATGGTTTCTGCGGCCATGGATACCGTAACTGAAGCCGCTCTAGCGATTGCCTTAGCGCAAGAAGGCGGGATTGGTTTTGTGCACAAAAACATGACCGTTGCAGAGCAAGCCGCACACGTTCGTAAAGTTAAAAAATACGAAAGCGGTATGGTGTCCGATCCAATCACAGTTAGCCCAGATACCACGCTTGGCGAAATCCGTGCGTTGGCAGTTGAACATGGCTTTCACGGTTTCCCAGTCGTTGAGAAATCAGGCGAATTGGTGGGTATTATCACCGGTCGTGATACACGTGCTGAGCGTGATGACAATCGCCTTGTTAGCTCCATTATGACGCAAAAAGACAAGCTGATTACCGTAAAAGAAAACGCGCAAAGCGAAGAAATTCTAAACTTAATGCATCAACACCGTATTGAAAAAATACTCGTGGTTGACGATGCGTTCCACTTGCGCGGCATGATTACCTTAAAAGATTTCACCAAGGCCGAAAATAAACCAAATGCGTGTAAAGACGAACTGGGTCGTTTGCGTGTAGGTGCCGCAGTTGGTGTTGGTCCAGGTACTGAAGAGCGGGTTGAAGCACTTGTAGAAGCCGGCGTAGACGTCTTATTGATTGATACCTCGCACGGTCACTCACAAGGTGTTATTGATCGTGTGACATGGGCACGTAAAACCTATCCTGATTTGCAAATCATTGCTGGTAACGTAGCGACGGGCGCTGGCGCGAAAGCACTCGCAGACGCCGGTGTTGATGCAGTAAAAGTTGGTATTGGTCCAGGCTCAATTTGTACGACGCGAATTGTAACTGGTTGTGGGGTACCACAAATTACCGCAATCTCTGACGCTGTTGATGCACTTAAAGGCACCAATATTCCAGTTATTGCTGACGGTGGTATCCGTTTTTCGGGTGATATCGCCAAAGCGATTGCCGCTGGCGCCGACTGCGTCATGGTTGGTAGCATGCTAGCCGGTACCGAAGAATCACCAGGCGAAGTTGAGCTGTACCAAGGGCGTTATTACAAATCATATCGCGGTATGGGCAGTATTGGCGCAATGAACCAACGTCATGGTTCATCAGACCGTTACTTCCAAGCAACCAACGAAGCCGAAAAGCTGGTTCCTGAAGGTATTGAAGGCCGTGTTGCCTACAAAGGTCCAATTGCCACCATCATTCACCAGCAAATGGGTGGATTACGCTCAGCGATGGGCTTAACTGGTTGTGCCAATATGAAAGAAATGCGCACCAAGCCGCAGTTTGTGAAAGTAACCGCTGCTGGTATGGGCGAATCTCATGTGCACGACGTGCAAATCACTAAAGAAGCTCCAAACTACCGGATGGGTTAAGCCAACATGCAAGATATTCATGCACATCGCATATTGATTTTAGATTTCGGCTCGCAGTACACGCAGTTAATTGCCCGCCGTATTCGTGAACTCGGCGTCTACTGTGAACTGTGGGCGTGGGATGTCAGCGAAGACGACATCCGTAACTTTAAACCGAACGGCATTATTTTGTCAGGCGGCCCAGAATCGGTAACCGAAGCCAACTCGCCGCGCGCACCTGAGTATGTATTCGAGGCGGGCGTACCAGTATTTGGTATTTGCTACGGTATGCAAACCATGGCCGAGCAACTGGGCGGTAAAGTGCAAGGTTCACTCGAGCGTGAATTTGGCTATGCCCAGGTTGAGCGTATCGCACCGTGTCCGTTGTTCCACCACATTGAAGACAGTGTGCACGAAAGCGGCAACCCAGTGATTGATGTGTGGATGAGCCACGGTGATAAAGTCATTGAAGCACCTGCAGGCTTTGACATTGTCGCACAAACCCCGACCTGTCCAATCGCCGCAATGGCCGATGACAAACGTGATTTCTATGGTGTTCAGTTCCACCCAGAAGTGACCCACACGCGCCAAGGCATGCGCATTCTCGAACACTTTGTGGTTGAGATTTGTGAGTGTGAACGCAATTGGACTCCAGCGCACATCATTGATGACGCCGTTGCTCGTATCCGCGAACAAGTTGGTACCAACAAAGTCGTTTTAGGTTTGTCAGGTGGTGTTGATAGCTCAGTGACAGCTATGTTGTTGCACCGTGCCATCGGTGATCAACTGACCTGTGTATTTGTCGATAACGGTTTGCTGCGCTGGCAGGAAGCAGAGCAAGTCATGGAAATGTTTGGTGACCATTACGGCTTAAACATTGTTCATGTTGATGCGGAAAACCGTTTTCTTGACGCGCTTGCGGGAGAAAAAGATCCGGAAGCAAAACGCAAAATTATCGGCCGGGTATTTATCGAAATCTTCGACGAACAAGCCAGCCGCATCAAAGATGTATCGTTCTTAGCGCAAGGCACAATTTATCCAGACGTGATTGAGTCTGCGGGATCAAAAACCGGTAAGGCGCATGTGATTAAGTCACACCACAATGTCGGTGGCTTACCAGAAGATATGAAATTGAGCTTGGTTGAACCACTACGCGAGTTGTTTAAAGACGAAGTACGTAAAATTGGTTTAGAGCTCGGCTTGCCTTATGACATGTTGTATCGCCATCCATTCCCAGGCCCTGGCCTTGGTGTACGGGTGTTGGCGGAAGTGAAGAAAGAATATTGTGACTTATTGCGTCGCGCTGATCATATTTTCATCAGCGAACTACGTAACGCTGGTATTTATCACGACGTCAGCCAAGCGTTCGCGGTGTTCTTGCCGGTGCGCTCAGTTGGTGTAATGGGTGATGCTCGCAAATATGATTGGGTTATTGCACTACGTGCCGTTGAAACAATTGATTTTATGACTGCACGTTGGGCACATCTCCCGTATGAGTTGCTTGAAAAAGTATCGAACCGCATCATCAACGAAATAGATGGTATTTCGCGTGTCGTGTACGATATTTCTGGCAAACCGCCAGCGACCATTGAATGGGAATAATGCGTGCTTAAGTGGCTTATAAGCTGGTCGTTAATTGGGTTGTTGCTCGGGTGTGCGCCCGAGCCGCAGCCTAGCCAGCTTGACGCCATCAAAGAGCGTGGGTTGTTGCGCGTAGGTACCTTACTTGGGCCAACCAGCTACTACCTTGATGCTGAAGGCGAAGCGGGCATTGAATATGTGCTCGCTAAGCAATTTGCCGAAGAACTGGGTGTTGAGGTAGAGATGGTGTCGCGCTACAACGTGAAAAACCTTCTCAATTTGCTTGAGTCAGGCGAAGTCGATTTGCTTGCTGCTGGCTTGAATCGCACCGCGCAACGTGAACAGCGATTCCAATTTGGCCCACCTTATTTTGAAATTTCTCAACGTGTTGTCTTTAAACAGGGGGCCCGCGACCGCCCACGTAGCCTCGAGGAACTCGACGCTGAGCTAGTGGTTGTTGAAGATTCAAGCCACCATGATTGGTTATTACAAATAGCCGAAGATTACCCTGAGCTTAAATGGCGCGCCACAGACGACCATGACGCGAATGAGTTACTGCGCCAAGTGGTTGAAGGTGACATTGCCTATACCATTGCCGATAGTAATACCCTCGATGTGCAACGCCGCTATTATCCTGATTTGAGCGTTGCTTTTACTGTGCGTGACGACGTTGATATTGCATGGCTACTCAATCAACAAGTGGACGCTTCGTTATATGCCGAAGTGATTACCTTTTTCGGCAACCTTCGCCACTCTGGGCAATTATCACAGCTATTAGATCAGCATTTTGGCCACGTCGCCAACTTTAATTATGTTGATACCAGCCTGTTTATTGATGCTGTGCAAACGGTATTACCGAAATATCGCGATATTTTTGAAAAACATGCAGGCGCGTTAGATTGGCGTCTGCTGGCTGCGATAAGTTACCAAGAAAGTTTGTGGAATCCGCGTGCGATATCGCCTACTGGAGTGCGCGGCATGATGATGTTGACGCTACCAACCGCGAAAGCCATGGGTGTTGCAAGTCGGTTGAATCCTGAGCAAAGCATTCAGGGTGGTGCGCGCTATTTTGAGCGTATGTTACAACGCATACCGGCGCGAATTCCGGAGCCCGATCGGATTTGGTTTGCGCTCGCGGCATATAATATTGGTTACGGCCATTTGGAAGATGCACGTATTTTAACGCAGCAGCAAGGCGGCGATGCCGACCGCTGGATTGATGTGCGAAAACGTCTACCTTTATTAAGACAGAAACAGTTTTATCGACAAACCCGCTTTGGGTTTGCACGTGGTGATGAACCGGTGCGATACGTAGGGAACATACGTCGCTATTATGACACCTTGGTCTGGCTTGATAATCGAGGACGGATTCCAGCCAAACCTATGGAAATCACGGTTCCTGAAGGGAGCGGTGATGGAGTCAACTGATGCGTAATAAGAGTCGTCGATTAGTATCACCAGAGCGTCGCCGCGCCTGGTTACGTAAACAACGCCATTTGCAAACCGAACGCCGGCAAAAGTGGTTTCGTTTAACTGAAAAGCAAGATTAATAGCCCTAAAATTTTGGAGACTTGTCTGTGGAAATAGTACGCGGTGCTCCCGCTTTGTCTGAATTTCGAACTGAGAAATTATTGCAGCGCCTACAAAATGCTGAGCTTCCGGTAACCGAAGTGTATGCCGAGTTTATGCATTTTGTTGATGTCGAACAGACGCTCGATGATGAAGCGACAACAGTTCTGACCAAATTGCTGACCTATGGACCCGCGCTGGCAGCGCACATTCCAGATGGCAACTTGTTGGTCGTTGTGCCGCGCCAAGGTACGATTTCACCATGGTCTTCAAAGGCAACAGATATTGCTCACAACTGTGGCCTTACCCAAATTCACCGGATTGAACGTGGTATTGCTTATTATTTGTCGGGTGAGTTAACCGCGGCACAACTACAACAAGCGGCCGCGCTTATTCACGACCGTATGACTGAGATGGTCTTGCGCGACCTCGATGAAGCACAAGTATTATTCCATGAAGCGGAGCCAGCAAAACTGAAGAGTATCGATATTCTTCAGGGCGGTCGCGACGCACTGCAACGCGCAAATATCGATATGGGCCTTGCGCTTGCAGATGACGAAATTGATTATCTTTTTGAAAACTTTAGTGCACTAAAACGAAATCCGAACGACATTGAACTGTATATGTTTGCGCAAGCGAACTCAGAGCATTGTCGTCACAAAATCTTTAACGCTGATTGGACTATCGATGGCAAAGAACAACTGAAGTCGTTGTTCAAAATGATCAAGAATACCTTCGAGGTCACGCCAGAAAACGTTTTATCCGCTTATAAAGATAATGCGGCAGTTATGGTCGGTTCGGAAGCCGGGCGTTTTTATCCATATCCAGCAGGCACCAGTGCCGCAGGCGAGTACAGCTACTTCCACGAACCTGTGCACATTCTGATGAAGGTGGAAACGCACAACCATCCAACAGCTATTTCACCGTATCCAGGGGCCGCAACAGGTTCTGGCGGTGAGATTCGTGACGAAGGTGCAACTGGTCGCGGTTCTAAGCCAAAGGCTGGCTTGGTTGGTTTTAGCGTTTCTAACTTACGTATTCCGGGCTTTGAGCAGCCTTGGGAAGAAGATTTCGGCAAGCCTGACCGCATTGTGACCGCGCTTGATATCATGCTTGAGGGCCCTCTGGGTGGCGCAGCTTTCAATAACGAATTCGGTCGTCCAGCTCTAACAGGCTATTTCCGTACTTACGAAGAAAAAGTCACCAGCCACAATGGTGAAGAGATTCGTGGTTACCACAAGCCAATCATGATTGCTGGCGGTATGGGTAATATCCGCGAGCAACACGTCGAGAAAGGTGAGATTCCAGTCGGCGCAAAATTAGTCGTACTTGGCGGCCCAGCGATGAACATCGGTTTGGGTGGCGGTGCCGCATCGTCAATGACCTCTGGTACCTCTAGCGAAGATCTTGATTTCGCGTCGGTACAGCGTGATAACCCTGAAATGGAGCGCCGTTGCCAAGAAGTCATTGACCGTTGCTGGCAGCTTGGTGACAAGAACCCAATAGCCTTTATTCACGATGTCGGTGCTGGCGGTTTATCGAATGCGATGCCGGAGCTGGTGAGTGATGGTGGTCGTGGTGGTAACTTTGAACTACGCAAAGTACCCAACGATGAACCAGGTATGTCGCCACTGGAGATTTGGTGTAACGAATCCCAAGAACGCTATGTGATGGCCATTGCGCCAGAGCGTATGGACGTATTTGAAGAAATTTGTAAGCGCGAACGCGCACCGTTTGCTGTGATTGGTGAAGCAACAGAAGCTGAACACCTGACCTTAACCGACGAACATTTCGGTGATAAGCCAATCGATTTACCGTTGAACGTATTACTTGGCAAGCCACCGAAAATGCATCGCGATGTGACCACGAAGCAAGTAAAAGGTGATGCTATTGATCGCGACGGTATTAAACTCAGCGAAGCCGCGAAACGCTTATTGCGTTTGCCAGCGATTGCGGAAAAAACCTTCCTGATCACCATTGGTGACCGCACTGTCACCGGCTTGGTTGCTCGCGACCAAATGGTTGGTCCGTGGCAGATTCCGGTTGCCGACGTGGCAGTCACTGCAGCGAGTTACGACACCTATGCCGGTGAAGCTATGGCGATGGGTGAGCGTACGCCGTTGGCGTTGTTAAACTATGCAGCGTCTGCACGTATGGCCGTGGGTGAGTCACTGACCAACATTGCCGCGGCAGACATCGGCGATCTCAAATTCGTGAAGCTTTCTGCTAACTGGATGGCCGCAGCAGGGCATCCGGGTGAAGATGCTGGCCTTTACGAAGCAGTGAAGGCAGTGGGCGAAGAACTCTGTCCGGCATTGGGTATAACCATTCCAGTGGGCAAAGACTCCATGTCGATGAAAACCCAGTGGCAAGACGAGCAGGGCGCGAAGGCGGTAACCGCACCATTAAGCCTTGTCATTACTGCGTTTGGCCGCGTTCGCGATGTACGTCGCACGCTGACGCCACAACTGCGCATGGACAAAGGCGATAGTAAGTTACTCTTAATTGACCTGGGGCGCGGCAAAAACCGCCTTGGCGGCTCAGCTTTAGCGCAGGTTTATCGTCAGTTAGGCGATGTCACGCCAGACGTTGATAGCCCTGAAATTTTGAAAGGTTTCTTCGACGCAACGCAACAGCTTATTCATGACAAGAAGTTGATGGCCTACCATGACCGCTCAGACGGCGGTTTGTTTACAACTGTGGCGGAAATGGCATTTGCCGGTCACTGTGGTGTTGAAGTAGCGCTTGATAATCTGGGCGATGACGACTTAGCAGCTTTGTTCAGTGAAGAACTCGGTGCTGTGGTGCAAGTGAGTGTTGAAGAACTTGAGCACGTGCAACAAGTTTATGCTGAGCATGGCCTTGAAGACTGTGTTCACGTAATTGGGCGTCCGGTACGTGAAGACGTCGTGCGCTTCAATCGTAATGGTGAAGAAGTGCTCGCGCACTTACGCAGCCACTATCGCGCCATTTGGGCAGAAACAACTCATCAAATGCAGCGTATGCGCGACAACCCAGCCTGCGCTGATGAAGAATTTGACGCCAAACAAAACCTCAATGATCCAGGATTGTTTGCTGATCTGTCATTTGATGTGAGTGAGGACGTTGCAGCGCCGTATATCAACACAGGGCGTGACCCTATGGTCGCGATATTGCGTGAGCAGGGCGTAAACTCTCACGTCGAAATGGCAGCGGCTTTTGATCGTGCGGGCTTTGCAGCGATTGATGTGCACATGAGCGATATTTTAAGTGGCCGTGTAAGCCTTGAGAAATTCAACGGCCTGGTTGCGTGTGGTGGCTTCTCGTACGGCGACGTTTTAGGCGCTGGTGAAGGTTGGGCGAAATCAATTTTGTTCAACAGCCGTGCGCGTGATGAGTTTGCGGCATTTTTTGAGCGCAATAAAACCTTCGCTTTAGGTGTGTGTAACGGCTGTCAGATGTTATCGAACCTTAAAGAGTTAATTCCTGGCGCCGAAGCATGGCCACACTTTGTCACCAACCGCTCGGAGCGCTTTGAAGCGCGCTTCAGTTTGGTTGAGGTTCAAAAGAACAACTCGTTGTTCTTTGAAGGAATGGCTGGCTCGCGTATGCCAATCGCCGTGTCACATGGTGAAGGCTGTGCCGAATTCAAAGGCAATGACTTAGCTACCGTGAACGCGGAAGGCTTGGTAACCATGCGCTACATCAACAATAAAGGTGATGTTGCAGCAACGTACCCAGCGAACCCGAACGGCTCGCCTGAAGGCATTACGGGGCTGACCACGAAAGATGGTCGTGTATCGATTATGATGCCGCACCCTGAGCGTGTGTTCCGTACTGTTGCCAATAGCTGGCACCCCGATGAGTGGGGCGAAGATAGCCCATGGATGCGGATGTTCCGCAATGCACGCGTCTACTTGGGTTAAGTAGACACAAATGAAAAGCCCGGCTTCATGCCGGGCTTTCTTTTTGAATTCACAATTTATCGGCGCTTTCGAAAGAACTGCCGCAAAATATCCCCGCATTCGTCAGCCAATACGCCACCAATCACTTCAATTTTATGATTCATACTTGGGTGATTAATAACCTCAATAGCAGTTCCAGCGGCGCCGGTACGTGGATCACTCGCACCATAGACTAACGTTTTCACACGCGCATGGGTCATTAGCCCGGCGCACATCGCACACGGCTCTAACGTCACATAAAGCGTGGTATCGACTAAGCGATAGTTTCTTAGGTGCTTGCCTGCAGCCCGAATGGCCTGCGCTTCGGCATGAGCCGATGGATCATTGAGCGTAATCATTTGATTAAAACCCTCACCAATAATCTCATCATTTAATACCAACACAGCACCAACGGGTACTTCGTCGTATTGCTCAGCGGCAATCGCGGCAAGTTCGAGTGCACGCTGCATGTAAAACTCGTTATCCATAAGCTTCTTCAACTGAATGAATGTGTGCGCATGATAAAAAAAAGCCCCCGCAGATGCGAGGGCTTTGTTCGAACTTATCCAAATTAGAACTTGTAGTTAATGCCTAAACGCATTTCCCAAAGTGATGGACCAGTTTCACGTGATTGTGGGCTAGGTTGGTTAAACTGCTCATAAATCACGTTGTATTCGTCATCAAGAGACGCATCCACAATCTGTTCGATTTGTGGGAAGCCGGCTTGATATAACACACCCCAGTCGCTGTTCAACAAGTTGCCAACGTTTTCGATAACGAAGAACATGTTAGCTTTATGACCATCAGCAAACCCTGGTAATTCCTGAGTTACTTTCAAGTCAAACTTGTTCCACCAGCTGCTGTAGAAGCTATTACGTGGAGCGATGCCGCCAGCGTACTTGTCTAAGCCGCTCTCTTGGATATATGCAAAGAACGCATCAGTATCGAAGTCTGGGCCAAAGATAACTTTGCTGTCGTCAGCACCAGTTGGCACGTACAACAATTGACGGTTACCAGTGTCACCGAACAGGTCACGACCGTTCAAGCCAAAGCTATATGGACGACCTTTGTTCGCTTGACCGAACAAGCTGAAACGAGTTTCTAAACCATCGAAGAACTCAACACCATAGTTAACACGTAAAGTGAAACGATGTGGAATTTCATAGTTCGCAGGTCCAGATACGTAGTTGTTCATGTCTGAAGTAGCGGTTTGTGAGAAGTTAGAACCAGCTACTGACGAGCTCATTGCCTGAGCTTCTTCTGAATCGGTGTAAGCATAAGCTACCGACCAATCAAGACCGAAGTCATAAGCATGGCTCAACGCAAGAGACAAGTTCAACTGGCTACCTGCATCGTCAGCATTCGTTAACTGATAATCACCTTCACGACCATTTGGGTTTGAATAAACCGGACGACCGTCAGAAGCAACGCCTACTTGTTCGAACGCCAAGTCGATGATAGCAGCAGAGTCTTTACGTTTGGTGTAAAGAATATCACCCATCAAGACCATTTGGTTTTCGAAGGTATAAGTTGCACCCAATGCATATTTCCACTCGCTTGGAATTTCGAAGTTCGGGTCAAACGAGTTTACTGGGCTGTTGCCGCTTGCATTCGCAACTGCGTCGTACATTGATTGTGGTACGTCGTAGAATGGACGACCAGAACCTGACAAGTCGACAGCGTTCAAATCAACGCCACGCTCTTGCAATTGGATTTGCGTAATACCATCGTTTTGATAGTTGTTTGCAATCCAAACGTTCGGGTTACCACCTGAGTACAGACCGAAGCCACCACGTACTTCTAATTCAAGAGAAGGCTTCCAGTTGAAACCAACACGTGGTTGTAACAAACCTTCGCCGTCAAAGTTGGTTGCATTGCTGTAACCATAAAGATCGATGAAGTTTTGGTTTTCACGTGGCAAGTCATCACTGGTATACCAGTCGTAACGGAGACCGTAAGTCAAGGTTAAGTCTTGCTCGTACATGTAGTATTCGTCTTGAACGTACAAGGTGTTGATTTCGTATTGGAACGCACCTGCTGCATCTTCAGGGTTGTTCGTACCAGCGGCACTACCGTAGTAGATACGGTCTACGATACCTTGACGGAACAAGTCGATAGCTGCATTTGGATCAGTGCTACCATCTGGAATAAAGATACGGTATTCACCACCACGCGATTGCTGTACGAATAAGTTATATACGTCTAACTCTTCACGCTCGAAACCAGCGGTAATAACGTGGTCGCCCATGAAGTAGTTACCAGCTAACTTGATGTAGCGCGTATCGTAGTAAAGCTTGTTCGCTTGACGCGAGTCATCAGCACCTAAGAATACAGTTGCGCTATCTTCGATACCGTCGTTGTCGTGGTCAAAACGAGTTTCGATTTGAACTTCACCGAAATCTTTTGGACCCAAAGTAACTTGGCGGTTATCAACTTTCTGGTAGCCAGCACGAACTTCAGTTGAGAAGTTATCTGTCCAGTTTGAGTAGAATTCACCAACGTATGAAGTTAACTCAGTACCACGGTCATAGTAGTGGTTTGAGAATTCATATGCCCAAGAATCTGACTGACGGATGTTACCGCCGTCGTTCCAGTTGTAAGTGAACGCTGCACGGTGCGCATCGTTGATCTGCCAGTCTAATTTAAGCAACAATTTCTCGTCTTCTACTGGTGCAGAAGCGATTGGGTCGCCAACTTCATAGCCGTAAACTTCACGAGCGATTTGTGCAATTTCGTCTACCTGTGCTTGCGACACACCATAGATTGGGTTACCTGCAGTTGGGTCATCGCCAGCGCCGTTATCAAACTTCACCGCACCTTCGTATTTTTCATACGCAGCGAAGAAGAATAATTGGTCTTCTAAGATTGGACCACCAACACTGAAGCCGTAGCGTTTTTCGTTGAAGTCGCCTTGCTCAAGTTTGGTATCTTCAATTTTGTCACCACGCATATCTTGGTTGGTGTAATCGAAGAAAACGCTTCCGTGGAATTCGTTCTGACCAGACTTGGTTACAGCGTTGATGTTACATGCGGTAAAACCACCGTATTTCACATCAAATGGTGCTAATTCAACAGCAACCTGCTCGATGGCATCATAAGCAAACGGCATACGCTCAGTTGGGTAACCATTTGAGTTCAAGCCGAAGTTGTCGTTCATACGAACGCCGTCAACAGTCAAGCTGTTGAAACGTGGGTTTGCACCACCACACTGAATACCATCACCGTAGGTTTCATCGATATAGATACGTGGGTCGATACGCACGATATCTTTGATGTCACGGTTGATAGCTGGCGCTTCTTCAAGGTCACGCAAGCTGAAGTTGCTTGCTGGGCCGGTGCCGCCATAGTTGTTGTTCAACATTGAGGTGCCAGTTACAGCAATACGCTCAACATTGCTTTCAACCATCAGGTTAACGTTCGCCGTTTCACCCAAGGTTAAGTAAACTTCTTGTTCTTTTGTCGCGCCAGTTGTTGGGTCAGTTACCGTGATAACGTATGGACCGCCAACAGCCAAACCACGAGCAGAGAAAGTACCTGTCTCGTTGGTTGTTAAAGTACGCGATGCGCCAGTACGCGTATCGGTAATTACTACTTCAGCGTTAGCCAGCGTGCTGCCGGTATTTGAAGTAATAACACCACGCAATGCAGATGCTGTGTCTTGCGCATATGCAGTGGCCGAAAGGCCCATTGCGATAGCAACAGCTGCTGCGATACGTGTTTGTTTGCAGTTAAACATGTTGATGTTTCCCTTGGGTTGTGGTTTTACAGTAAGAAAAAACTTCTGGATTGGTTGGCTCGAACGAAGCGTTCTTTGCCGAATTAGAGTTTGAGTTGTTTATGATTACAGAATGAATAAATGAGGTAACAGAAGAATTGATGAACAACGAAAAACACACACACCAACGACAAGAATTGCTCCAATATCGTTGCATGCGATAAGTTGAATTTCGCCAACCGTGACTCATTTTTTCGTCCTATAACCTAGACAATGACGAGATCAGGTAAAAACTGCAATATAATGACCTGAATCCACCGATGTGGATTTATAGCATCGTACTGTGTCAAAAATATGACAATATTTTACGCAATTTTTTTTACAATTGCATCGTATAAATTGAACCTTTATGCTTTTTCTCTGTCGTAGCATGCCCGCAAAAGGATAGTTCGTTCCGATGAAATTCCGTACAGCCCTTATTTTATCTTTCTCTGCGCTTTATTTAGCAGGATGCGATATGCCCCCAGAAAAAATTTCAGAACCTGTTTCACTGCGCGTTGCCACGTTTAACGTGAGCATGGATGCCAGTAATTATTTATCGAATGAGCAAGTGCAAACCCAAGGCGCCACCGCGCTGACTGATGCTTTAGCGCAGCAACACCCACAAATCAAAGCCATTGCTGAAATTATCCAGCACACGCGTCCAGATGTTTTGGTGTTAAATGAGTTCGATTATGTTGATGCGAGTCAAGGTGTTGATGTTTTTCGCCGCGACTACCTGCAACAAAGTCAAAACGGCGAGTCGCCGATAGATTACCCATATGTATATTTGGCGCCGGTGAACACCGGTGTACCAAGCCCATTTGATTTAAGCGGTGATGGCGTGGCCAGTGGCACCGGCAATGATGCCTGGGGCTTTGGTTGGTATCCGGGCCAATACGGTATGGTGCTGCTATCTAAATATCCAATTCAAACCGACGCAGTGCGCACGTTCCAACTATTCAAGTGGAAAGACATGCCGGGTGCGCTCGCACCGTTGCAACCGAATACGTCAGAACCATTTTATAGTGCAGAAGCTTGGCAACAATTTCGACTAAGCTCAAAGTCGCACTGGGATGTACCGATTGACGTCAAAGGTCACGAATTGCATCTGTTGGTCAGTCACCCAACGCCACCGGTGTTTGATGGTAAAGAAGATCGTAACGGGCGTCGAAACTTCGATGAGATTCGGTTTTGGGCTGACTACATTCAACCACATCTTAGTGACTATATTTATGATGATAATGGCACAAAAGGTGGGCTAGGTGAGCAGCAAGCGTTTGTAATTGCTGGCGACCTGAATGCTTCGGTTGAAAGCGCTGACAATGTACCTGGAGCGATTGATCAGTTACTAGAACATCCGTTAGTGAATGCCAACAAAACGCCAACAAGTATCGGTGGCGCGCAACATACCCCAGACAATGAGCAGGCCGCGACACATACCGCTGGTTGGCGCAAACGCGCCGATTACGTGTTGCCATCGGTATATGGTATCGAATTAATTCAATCATGTGTGTTTTGGCCTGCCGCCGGTGAACCCAAGGCAGAATTGGTGCAAACACGCGGTGCTTCTTCTGATCATCGACTGGTATGGATAGACATTCAGTTAAAATAAATGACACAAATTTGGTGGGTTTCATAAAAGTGTCATAAAGTATCGTGATAATCAGCCGTGCCAAAAACAAATTAGGTGACGCAGATGTCCAGAAAGATACTGATTGTTGAAGATGAAGCGCCGATTCGCGAAATGCTTAGCTTTGTCATGGAACAGCACGGCTATCAAGCAATTGAAGCGGGTGATTACCAAGCAGCTCTGGAAAAGGTGGTTGAACCTTTTCCTGATATGATTCTACTAGATTGGATGATTCCAGGTGGCTCTGGTATTCAACTCGCGAAGAAATTGAAAGGTGATGACTTTACTCGCGCTATCCCAATCATCATGCTTACAGCGCGTGGTGAAGAAGAAGACAAAGTACGTGGCCTTGAAGTCGGCGCTGATGATTACATGACCAAGCCGTTTTCGCCGAAAGAACTCATGGCGCGTATGCGTGCCGTGTTTCGTAGAGTAGCTCCAACTGCGCTTGATGAACCACTAGAAGTTGAAGGCTTGCGTTTAGATCCAGTATCACATCGTGTTACCGCTTATAACGATCGGCTTGACATGGGGCCAACCGAATTTAAATTACTCCATTTCTTTATGACGCACCCTGATCGGGTGTATAGTCGAGAGCAGTTACTAGATCATGTATGGGGAACCAACGTTTATGTTGAGGACCGCACTGTCGATGTTCACATTCGTCGCCTTCGCAAAGCGTTGGAAGCGCATGGGCATGACCGCTTGGTGCAAACCGTACGTGGTGTCGGTTACCGTTTTTCCAAGAGTTAAACGGAGCCGCCACTAAGCATGGATCGTCGTTATTCCGTCCTATTTATATTGAAAGGCCTACTGTGGTTTATTGTCCCGGTAGGCTTTTTCGGTTGGTTGCTCGGTTACTTCTGGGCAACGTTGGCTCTAGCACTCATCACTTTGGTCGTTTGGCACTATTATTACCAATACAAATTGGTCGATTGGTTATGGCACCGCCGTACCATGTTGCCACCAAGTGCACCGGGCAGCTGGAGCTATATCTACGACGGTATCTATCGCACACAACGGCGCAGCCAACAGCGCCGCCGTGCATTAGCGCGGTTACTACGACGCTTTCGTGAGGCATCAGAAGCGATTCCTGATGCAGCCATAGTATTTCGCAAAGACGGCGGTCTCATCTGGTGTAACAAATTAGGCCAATTCTATTTTGGCCTGAAGTGGCCTGCCGATACGGGCATCCGCCTTTCCAACTTGATTCGTCACCCAGAATTCATTGCCTATTTGCAGAAGGGCGATTTTAGCGACGACATTCATCTGCCATCTCCGGTGCGCGAAGATGTAGAACTTGAAGTTCGTATCATGCCTTATAGCGATGACCAATATTTATTGATGGCGCGTGATGTGACCCAGCTCAAACAACTCGAGCAAATGCGTAAAGATTTCGTAGCGAACGTGTCACACGAATTGAAGACGCCATTGACCGTCCTTCAAGGTTATCTCGAAATGTTGGATGAACCGGCTGCACTGCCACCGGCCATGCTCACCAAAGCGGTGACCGACATGCAGGCGCAAAGCGAACGTATGCGCAACTTGGTTGATCAGCTCCTATCGTTATCGCGTATGGATGTGCATCGTACCGATATGTTTGAACGTACTGTCAACGTGCCGGCCATGTTAGAGGTAATCAAGAATGACGCCGAGCGTTTGAATCAAGATAAGCAACACACATTGCACTTTGATATTGCCGATATACAAATTCACGGCATCGAAGATGAATTGCGTAGCGTATTTTCAAATTTAGTCACCAACGCGATTCATTACACCCAACCCCATGGTGAAATCAAAGTAACCTGGAAAATGGTCGGGCAAGACGCCGAGTTCTCGGTGCAAGACAATGGCCCCGGTATTCCTGCCGAACATGTCGGCCGTTTAACTGAACGTTTCTATCGTGTGGACAAAGACCGCAATAGTAAAAAAGGCGGCTCTGGATTGGGGTTAGCGATAGTCCAACAAGCGCTGGAACACCATCACAGTCGGCTTATTATTGATTCTGTTGTGGGGCGTGGTTCCAAGTTCTCATTCCGCATTTCTGAAGAGTTGGTCATTAAGCGTTCATGATAAAAAAATGACACTTTTGTCATAAATGTCACAATACTGTCACATTGACACACTAAACTTGACTCCAGTTACTGATTAAAACCGTCGGTAGAAACTGACAAAACATCACGATTGGAGTCAACTATGAAATTCAAATCGGCATTAATTACCGCTGCAGTTGCAGGTTTAATTAGTTTTTCTGCAAGCGCACAAAAAGCAACGGACAACCTGCCTGAATATGAAAAAGTAAGTGGTCTTTCAGGCAACCTCTCATCGGTAGGTTCAGACACTTTAGCAAACATGATGACCTTCTGGTCAGAAGAGTTTAAGCGTTTATACCCGAACGTTAACATGCAAATCCAAGCGGCTGGTTCTTCAACTGCGCCACCTGCGTTAACTGAAGGCACGTCAAACTTCGGTCCTATGAGCCGCGCGATGAAAGCGAAAGAAATCGAAGCGTTTGAAAAACGTCATGGTTATAAGCCAACGCAAGTTCGTGTAGCGATTGACGCATTAGCCGTATTCGCACACAAAGATAACCCAATTGAAGGTTTAACCATTGCTGAAGTGGACGCAATCTTCTCGAGCACGCGTTTGTGTGGTGCAACTGAAGAAGTGCGCCGTTGGGGCGATTTAGGATTAACCGGTAGCTGGGAAAACCGTGACTTGCAGTTATATGGTCGTAACTCAGTATCAGGCACTTACGGTTACTTTAAAGAAATCGCGTTATGTGATGGTGACTTCCGCAATAATGTAAACGAACAGCCAGGTTCAGCATCAGTGGTACAGTCGGTATCAACGTCATTAAACGCCATTGGTTACTCAGGCATTGGTTACATGACTTCTGGTGTGAAAACTGTACCTTTAGCAGTTGAAGAAGGCGCGGAGTTTGTTGATGCGACCACTGAGAATGCTTTAGCGGGTAAGTACCCACTAGCACGTTTCTTGTACGTTTATGTAAACAAGCATCCAAACAAACCGCTTGACCCAGCGACTGCCGAATTCTTGAAAATGGTTTTATCTAAAATTGGTCAAGAAATCGTCGATAAAGACGGTTACATTCCGCTACCACGCGTTGTGGTTGAGCAAGAGCTTGAAAAGCTTGGCTTGAATTAAGTTTTAAGAAAGATGGAAGCCCGCAAATTGCGGGCTTTTTTATACCTGTATCTGCCGCATGATGGGCTGCTGTAACGAAATCAAGGTTTCCGTGGCCTGAATTTCCTCAATAGGCTGAATTTTGTTGATCAATAAGTTTTGTAGATCATCAATTGAGCGCACCATCACTTTAATAAAAATACTGTATTGGCCGGTGGTGTAGTGTGCTTCTACCACCTCCGGAAAAGCGTTTAACTGCGCTAATGCACTGGGGTAATCGCCGGCGCGCGCTAAATTAATACCGATAAAACAACACACATCGTAACCAAGTTTGCGTGCATCAACGTGCACGTGGGTACCTGTAATAATTCCCGCTTGGCGTAATTTCTCTACCCGCACATGAATTGTGGCGGGGCTAACGCTATGTTGCTTGGCAATTTCTGCATAAGAAATCCGCGCGTTGTCTTGCAGCGTGCTAATTATCGCTTTGTCTAAATTGTCGATCATCTAATTTCTCGTCTGAATACCTATGTTATTTTAAATAATATCTAATATTTTTTACTAAAAATACAAATAAATTATCGTGTAATTGTTTATTGGTTAGATGATATTGAATTAAAGGCTGCTTGGGGTTTAATTTCTTGAATAACGAATAACGAATAACGAATAACGAATAACGAATAACGAATAACGAATAACGAATAACGACCATTATCGGGTAACCACCATTAACAGCGCGTTGCGCTACCCGGCGTACTTTCCGCCAGGTAACGGCCGGGCTACGAGGATTTAACATGTTGAAGCAGCAACAGAGAATTGCCGAAATTAAACAGCGGATGACTGAATTGTTATGTACCACTTTGAACTTGACCGAAGTGCAGGCGCCGCTGATGGTCCCGAGCGAAGCTGGAGTGCAAGATAATCTGAGTGGCGCAGAGCACGGCGTGTCAGTGCATGTTAAAGCGGAACAGCGTGATTACGTGATCGTGCACTCACTCGCGAAATGGAAACGTAGCGTGCTGGCGCATTACGGCTGCCAAGCAGGTGAGGGCGTGGTTGCGCAGATGAAGGCAATTCGCGCTGAAGAAGAGCGGTTAACAGAGCGGCACTCGGTTCTAGTTGAGCAATGGGATTGGGAGCAGGTAATTGCATCAAGTGAGCGCTCACTGACAACGTTGCAAAGAACGGTCAGTGATATCTATCAATCACTATGCCAATTAATGTGTGACCTAGCGCCAGAACATGCAGATCAACTCGCATCGCAGGTGACATTTATTCATGCCGAACAACTCCGCCAGATGTATCCATTACTGACCCCGAAAGAACGTGAACGAGAATTCACCAAGCTACACAAGGCAGTATTTATTATTGGTATCGGTGGCGAACTGGCTGACGGTTCATTACACGACGCGCGTTCGCCAGATTACGATGATTGGAGTTCGTTGGCGACTCACCCAACGCATCAACAAGCGTTACCTGGCTTAAATGGTGATTTGTTAGTTTGGCATGCGCCTATTGATGATGCGTTAGAGTTGTCATCGATGGGGATTCGGGTTAACGCCGAAGCGCTCAAGCGTCAAGCAGCACAGCGTGGGTGTGAAGCGATATTACAGCAACCATGGCACCAAGATTTATTAAACGGACGCCTTCCAGAATGCATTGGCGGTGGTATCGGACAGTCGCGCGTTGCTATGTGGGTGCTGCAATTGTCGCATATTGCTGCAACACAAGCTCCGCAGCTGGAGTGGACGTATTCAACAGGTGAAAAAATCCGCGCTGCATGACAGAAAAATGTCAGGAATGTGACAGCACTGTAACAATACTGTCATAGAAAGGGTCTATACTCTGCTGCATCAAATTCATGTTAGATCATTTTTAGACTTGAAGAGGCAGCAATGGCGGCATCACAACGTGCAGAGTTGGGAGCCAGTAATGTGCGATTAATCAAAGACAAAGCTGCTCGCTGGGGGGTAACTCTTGGCGGCGGTTTAGTGTTAATGGCACTGCTACTGATATTCTTTTACTTGTTATATGTGGTTGAACCTATTTTCCGTGGTGTTGAAGTTGAACACCAGCAATCGTTTGCCGTGCCAGGGCAAGGTCAGACCGTTGCCATGGGTATGGAAGAGCAGTCTGAAATTGGCTATCGCTTTGCCGATAACGGTGAACTGAGCTTCTTTGCACTCAAGCAAAAGCCGGGCACCGATTGGCAACCTGGCCAAGTTTTACTGACCGAACAAGTTGCCGACGAGCCGACCGCATTTGCAGCTACTCAGCCGCAAAACAAGCGTTACGCTTATGCAGTGGCCAACGGTCAAGCGCGCGTTATTGAGCCAAAGTTTCGGTCGCAATTCACTAATGGTCGCCGCTTAACCACGCCAGTGGTTGGTTTCGCCAACGATGGTGATTTGGTTCAAGTTGATCCGCAACAACGCACCTTGAAACAGTTAGCCTATGAATATGATGGCGAATCACAACTGTTTGCAGCGGTAACAGCTGATGACAAAGTCATCGTCAATTTCCTACAAGCTAGCCGCAGCTTTCTCACTGGAACCGTTGAACTGCAATCAAAGTTTGCTGAACTGCCGATAACTGGAGCGGTTGATAACGTCAAAGTCACGCCTGACTTGTCGCAAGTGTTTGTGCGTCAAGGCAACCGTTTCTATGTGTTTGGTATTTCCCGCACAGGTAACGTCAGCGAGCGTCAAGTATTAACCATTGACCGTCGCCGCTACGGCGATATCACCAGCATGCAGCTTTTGGCAGGGGCCAGCTCCGTGCTCTTTGGCCATGCCAACGGGCGTGTCACGCAATGGTTCGAAGTTGCTGGCGCCAATGGCCGCCAATATGAATACATTCGTGAGTTTCAGGCTGGCACTTCAGCAGTTACCGACATCATCGCTGAGTATTACCGTCGTACTTTTTATACCGTATCGGCCAACGGTGAAGTTGGCATTTTTCATACCACGTCTGAAGCTAATTTATATCGCGAAAATATCGATGGCATCAAAGCCGACCGCGTAGTGATTGACCCGCGCGCCAATACGTTATTGATGCAAAGCGGCGATGAGTTACATAGCTTTAATCTTGAGAATGAACATCCAGAGGTAACCTGGAGTGGCATTTGGCAAGAAGTTTGGTACGAAGGCTACCCAGAGCCACAATACGTTTGGCAGTCAACGTCGGGTTCAGATGATTTTGAACCGAAGTTTAGCCTTGTGCCAATTTCATTCGGTACCATCAAAGCTGCTGCTTACGCGATGCTATTTGCGGTACCGATAGGTTTAGCCGCAGCGGTTTACACAGCTTACTTTATGTCGCCAAGCGTGCGCAAAGTGGTGAAGCCAACTGTTGAAATTATGGAAGCTTTGCCAACGGTTATTTTGGGCTTCTTGGCTGGCTTGTGGTTGGCACCGCTTATTGAACAATATTTACCCGGTATCGTCGCGACGATCATCCTGATACCGCTGGCGATAATTGCCTTTGCTGCCATCAGTACAGTCTTGCCAAAAACTTGGCGTAACCGTTTTACCGATGGCCGCGCAGCACTGATCTTACTGCCAATTGTTGCCTTTGTTGGTTGGTTATCATTTGAGTTGTCACCATGGGTTGAACAAGCCTTATTTGACGGCAACGTGCGTCAATATATAACGAATGAACTGGGTATTACTTTCGACCAACGTAATTCATTAGTCGTTGGTATTGCGATGGGGTTTGCCGTTATTCCGACCATTTTCTCGATTGCCGAAGATGCGGTGTTCAGCGTACCGAAGCACTTATCGAACGGTTCATTAGCATTGGGTGCTACCACCTGGCAAACACTGACCAAAGTCGTTCTATTGACTGCGAGTCCGGGTATTTTCTCGGCAGTCATGATGGGCTTAGGCCGTGCAGTAGGTGAGACCATGATCGTGCTCATGGCGACGGGTAACACACCGATTATGGATTGGAATATTTTCGAAGGCATGCGCACATTGTCGGCCAATATCGCCGTTGAAATGCCAGAATCAGAGGTCGGTAGCTCGCATTATCGCATCTTGTTCTTAGCGGCCTTTGTATTGTTCATTTTTACTTTCGCGTTTAATACCGTCGCTGAGCTTGTGCGTCAGCGTCTACGCGAAAAATATAGCTCGATGTAAGCGTGAGGATGTCCATGAATAAATGGTTTAAATCAGGAAAACCTTATATTTGGCTTACTGCGGGCGCGGTAAGTGTCAGCTTAATCGCTGTGCTTGGCTTATTGGCACTGATAGCGTGGCGGGGCTTGTCATTCTTTTGGCCGGCAGCCATTCATGAAGTTGAAGTGCAGGCGAATGATGGCTCAACTCGTGTGATCATTGGCGAAGTTTATGACCGCGAAGAAGTGCCGATTTCACGACTAGAAGAATCGGGCGTTACCCTTGAAGGCTTTGAGGGTGACATGCTTGAGCGTAAGTTGTTTAAAGTGGGTAACCGTGAGTTTGTGCCACTCGATTTTATGTGGGTAATGCAACCGCAGATTATTCGCGACGAAACACCACAAGACTTAGCTGTTTTAGAACGCTCAAAAGACGGCAACTTTTATGGTTACGTGGTGGATGTGCTCGAAAATGGCGAGTCAGTGGCGAACTCTGAAAATCTACGCAAAGTATTGTTTGAACGTATCGAGCGCGCAGTTGAGTTCAACGAAAAGGCCAGCGACTTGCAGCAAGGGCCAATCGGTGCGATTAACTATGAGCTCAACCAATTACGCCTAGAAGCGCGTGCACTGGACCTTGAAGGTCAGTTGACGGAAGCTGAACAACAACGTTTGGCAGCCGAAGAACAGGCGTTGAACGAGCAGTACAAAGAGCTTGAAAAAGAGTTGTTTGCGTACCGTGAAGCGGCCAGTCGTGACAGCGTGGTCATGCGTGATATGCGCGGCATGGATGTGACGATTCCAATGTACCGAGTACTCGATGCTACGTTCCCGAACGACATGGGATTACTGAGCAAAGTCGGTCACTTCTTTGTGCAAATCGGCAAGTTTGTGTCGGAAGATCCGCGCGAAGCAAACACGGAAGGCGGTGTATTCCCAGCGATTTTCGGTACCGTATTCATGGTGCTACTCATGTCGGTTATCGTGACCCCGTTTGGCGTTATCGCTGCGGTTTACTTGCACGAGTACGCCGGTAAAAATGCCATCACGCGCCTGATTCGTATCGCGGTGATTAACCTCGCCGGCGTACCGTCAATTGTTTATGGTGTATTTGGCTTAGGCTTCTTTGTATATATGGTAGGTGGCACACTCGACCAAATCTTTTACCCAGAGGCACTGCCAAGCCCAACGTTTGGTACACCTGGGGTGATGTGGTCCGCGATTACTTTGGCTATCCTGACATTGCCGGTGGTCATTGTATCTACCGAAGAAGGCTTGTCGCGCATACCAAGTACATTGCGTGAAGGTAGCTTGGCACTCGGTGCCACGAAAGCGGAAACCTTATGGCGCATTATTTTACCGATGGCATCGCCAGCTATTATGACTGGTTTGATATTGGCCGTTGCGCGCGCTGCAGGTGAGGTAGCACCGTTGATGCTGGTGGGCGTGGTGAAATCTGCGCCAATGTTGCCGGTAGACGGCAACTTCCCGTACTTCCATTTAGATCGCAAATTCATGCACTTGGGCTTCCACATTTATGATGTAGGTTTCCAAAGCCCGAACGTTGAGGCCGCGCGACCATTGGTCTACGCCACCTCATTCTTGCTGGTTACGGTGATCGTCGGGTTAAACCTGACCGCTATTGGCGTGCGTAACCATTTACGTGAAAAATATCGCTCTCTTGAACATTAAGGTTAAACATTATGATTTCGGTTACTCCGAACACTAGCAATGTCGAATCATTAGATTTAGCAAACTTAACGCCAGAGCAAACCGCGTTAGAAATTCGCAACCTCAACTTACATTATGGGGAAGCGCAAGCGCTGTACGATATCTCGATGAACATTCCGAAGAATCGTGTCACCGCATTTATCGGTCCATCAGGTTGTGGTAAATCAACGCTGTTGCGTTGTATCAACCGTATGAACGACCTCGTAGAAATCTGCCGTGTGAAAGGTGAAATCCTGTTGCACGACAAGAACATTTACGACAAAAATGTGGATGTTGCTGAGTTGCGTCGTCGCGTTGGTATGGTGTTTCAGCGTCCCAACCCGTTCCCGAAATCGATTTATGAGAACGTGGTATACGGCATGCGTTTGCAAGGCGTGAACGATCGCCGCACTTTAGATGAAGTGGTTGAACGTTCATTGAAAGGCGCCGCGCTGTGGGATGAAGTGAAAGACCGCTTAAATGAATCCGCTTTCGGATTATCCGGTGGTCAGCAGCAGCGTTTGGTGATTGCGCGTGCCATTGCCATTGAGCCAGAAGTACTGTTGTTGGACGAACCAACGTCAGCATTGGATCCAATCTCAACCTTGACGATTGAAGAGCTGATTACTGAACTGAAAGAAAAATATACGGTGGTTATCGTCACGCACAACATGCAACAAGCTGCTCGTGTGTCTGATCAAACGGCATTTATGTATATGGGTAAATTGATTGAATATGCGGACACCAACACGCTGTTCACGACCCCAGCCCAAAAACAAACCGAAGATTACATTACCGGACGTTACGGTTAATAGGAGCGCAGGCAATGGATAAACTCAATATGAGCCGGCATATTTCCGGAAAATTTAACGAAGAGCTTGAAGCAGTCCGTAACCAAGTATTGAATATGGGCGGCTTGGTTGAGCAGCAATTGCGTGACTCGCTGCATGCGATTGAAAAGTCAGACCACGAAATGGCTGAGCAGATTTTGCAGCGTGACTACAAAATTAACGCATTGGAAGTTCAAATTGATGAAGCGTGTGTGCAAATCATTGCAAAACGTCAGCCAGCGGCAAGTGACTTGCGCTTAATCATCGCGATTTTCAAGACGATTTCTGATCTTGAGCGTATCGGCGATGAGGCAGAACGCATTGCGCGCGTTGCACTCGAGAGCTTCAACAATGACCAACAGCAATTCTTGGTGAGCTTAGAAAATCTCGGCCAACAGGTGTTAGCGATGCTACATGGTGTGCTCGATGCATTTGCTCGAATGGACCTAGACGCGGCGTTTGAAGTGCACCAAATGGATGCGCAAGCCGACCGTCAATACGAGGCGCTGACACGTCAGCTGATGACCTACATGATGGAAGATCCGCGCGGGATTCCAAAAGTCATGAATGTATTGTGGTCAGCGCGCTCGTTGGAGCGTATCGGCGACCGTTGTCAGAATATCGCCGAGTACATTATTTTCTTCGTGAAAGGTAAAGACGTACGACACGTTTCTCCTGAATCGATGGAGCAAACGGTAAAAGGCGCGCGCTAACGCTGTAATTAATACAGCACGCGCGCTTTTATAGTGCCGTCGATATCACGCATTGCTACCAGTAAATCATCGGCAATGGTGCTTTTCGGCGGCGTTTCTATATCAATCACTACATAACCGACTTTGCTATCGGTTTGCAGATACTGACCCGAAACGTTGATATTTTGCTCGGCCAACAATTGGTTAATGCGGGTTAGCATACCAGGGCGGTTGTGGTGAATGTGTAGCAAGCGGCGCGAGCCTTCATGTGCAGGCAATGCCACCTCAGGGAAATTCACTGCTGATAAAGTCGAGCCGTTATCGGAATAACGCACTAATTTACCCGCCACCTCAATGCCAATGTTTTCTTGTGCTTCTTGCGTTGAGCCACCAATGTGTGGGGTCAAAATACAGTTATCTAAACCACGTAATGGCGATTCAAACTGCTCATCGTTACCTTTCGGTTCAACCGGGAATACGTCAATCGCCGCGCCGGCTAAATGTCCTGATTTTAACGAATCTGCCAAGGCATTGATTTTCACCACGGTGCCGCGAGAAGCGTTAATAAATACCGCACCTGGTTTCATCTGGGCTAACTCTTGAGCGCCAATCATCCATTGCGTTTGTGGTGTTTCTGGCACGTGCAACGTCACCACATCGGCTTGCTTCAACAGTTCATTTAGACTGCTCACCTGTAAGGCGTTACCGAGCGATAATTTTGTTTCGATATCGTAATAGCGAACCTGCATACCCAGCTGCTCTGCCAAAATACCCAGCTGTGTGCCAATGTGGCCATAACCAACAATGCCAAGCACTTTACCGCGCACTTCAAATGAACCTTTGGCGGCTTTGTCCCAACCACCGCGATGCGCCGCCGCGTTTTTCTCTGGAATTCGGCGCAGCAACATAATGATTTCCGCTAGCACTAGCTCAGCAACGCTTCGAGTATTCGAAAATGGTGCATTGAAAACGACCACGCCGTTATCGCGCGCGGCTTCGAGGTCAACCTGATTGGTACCAATACAAAAACAGCCTACAGCAGCAAGCTTCTCGGCTTTTGCAAAGACTTTAGCAGTTAGTTGAGTGCGTGAACGAATGCCAATAAAGTGCACATCTTTAATTGCTTCACACAGCTCGTCTTCATTCAGTGACGTTTTCAGCGTTTTGATATTGCTGTAGCCATGCTGTTTAAGCACCTCGACCGCGCTGTCATGCACACCTTCAAGTAACAGAATTTGAATGCGTTCTTTGGCCAGAGATACCTGTGGTGCTGCTGGGGTGTTCATAGTTACTCCATGAATTGCAAACCGTCAGGGCTTGCGATAATCGCGATATTGGCGCCGCGCTTGGCGAATAGGCCGTTAGTGACCACACCTACAATACTATTCAATTGTTGCTCAAGTTGAACAGGGTTTAAGATATCAAAGTTGTGAATGTCCAGAATGACATTGCCGTTGTCGGTCACAAAACCTTGACGCCACACTGGGTCACCGCCAAGTTTGACGATTTCGCGAGCCACATAGGAGCGCGCCATCGGAATCACTTCAACCGGGATAGGGAAGCGACCCAAGCGGCCAACCACTTTGCTTTGGTCGGCAATACAAACAAATTTGTCAGCGACTGCGGCAATAATTTTTTCGCGGGTTAATGCACCACCACCGCCTTTGACCATGCGCATGTGCTCGTCAATTTCATCAGCCCCGTCAATGTACACCGGCAAGTCAGCCACGTTGTTGAGCTCAACCACCTCAATACCATGGGCTTTTAAACGTTCGGTCGATGCTTCTGAACTCGATACCGCAGCTTCGATGTCATTTTTCATAGTTGCTAGTGCATCAATGAAAAAATTAACGGTAGAGCCGGTGCCCACGCCGACAATTGAATTGGGTTGGACGTACTTCAGTGCGGCTTCAGCAGCTTGCTTTTTTAGGTCATCTTGCGAGGTGGTCATGGCGGAATCCATAGTCAGTTGTCTATGGCGGTTTAGTATACAGTTTTAGCCCCGAAAGTCCCACACTTTCGAGGGCGTAATCACCATCGAAAGCGGCACATCCCAAGGTTGTACCGGTAATGTATCGACATATTGGCAATCCATTGCCAGCCCAATTGGCAACACATTGATTTTACCCTGTCGCCAAGCACTTAAGGTACGATCATAAAAGCCGCCGCCCATGCCCATGCGGTTGCCGAGGGCGTCAAATCCGACTAACGGCACTAACAGCACATTCAACTGGTTAAGAGGCGTCACATGACGCACATCAAGTTCCGGCTCGGGAATTCCAAAGCGGTTATGTGTCCATTGGGTCGTTTGATTCAGTTGCATAAACAGCAAATGCCCCGCGCGAAACGGATGCAAAATAGGTAACGATAGCTGATGTGCTTGTGCCATGAGACGCTGATTAATGGCATGCGTTGGTAACTCAGCTTTCACACTAAAATAGCTGCCAATTTGGCAGGGCTGCTGTAGCTCGGGTAGCTGCAGTAAGTGTTCACCGACTTGCAAAGCCGCATAATCGCGGGCTGCGTTAGAAACGCTAGCGCGTGCGTCGAGTAGTTGGCGGCGTAATTGCTGTTGGGTCACGGCGCTGATATCCTTGCTGAACAACATAATTAAAATAATAGTGAGTGCATTCCATGATACGCCAATTTCTAAGTATGTTAACCCTTTCGCTGGCCATCACTACCGCAGCGCAAGCAGCACCGCCGAAAGCGCCAGAGCGCGGCGAGCAGGGGGCGGGCCCTTATGATCGTCTCATTATTCGCGGCGCCACCTTAATTAACGGTGAGGGCGCGCCACCGCAAGGCCCTGTGGACATTGTCATTGAAGATGACCGCATCGTGAATGTGGTGAGTGTTGGCTATCCTGGCGTTCCGATTAAAGATGAACGTCGCCCGCTGGCTGGCCCGAACGATCAAGAAATTGACGCTCATGGTAAGTACGTATTGCCAGGCTTTGTTGAAATGCATGGTCACATTGGTGGTTCGGCCGAAGGCATTCCAGCTGAGTACGTGCTGAAGCTGTGGCTTGCCCACGGCATTACCACGGTACGTGAACCGGGCAGCTTTAACGGCCTTGATTGGACCAAATGGCACCAAGAAAAAGCGGCTAAAAACGATATCGTTGGACCGCGTATCATTCCTTATGCTGGCTTTGGTATGGGAGCTGAAGAGCCCATTTTTAATGGTGAACAAGCCCGTGACTGGGTGCGTAAAATCAAACGTCAAGGCGCTTCAGGTATCAAATTTTTCGGCGCCACGCCTAAAGTGATGGCGGCAGCGTTAGATGAAGCGAAAAAGCAAAATCTCGGCACCATGATGCATCATGCGCAGTTGAACGTGGTGCGTACCAGCGTGATTGATTCGGCGCGTTTAGGTCTTGGCAGCATGGAGCACTGGTATGGTTTACCGGAAGCCTTGTTTACCGGGCAGCGGATTCAGAATTATCCAGCCGACTACAACTACAATAACGAGCAAGACCGCTTCCGTGAGGCCGGACGTTTGTGGGCACAAGCTGCTGAGCCGGGTTCGGAGCAATGGAATAAAGTACGCGATGAATTGATCGCACTTGATTTCACGATTAACCCAACGCTGACCATTTACGAAGCGAGCCGCGATTTAATGCGTGAACGCCGTGCGATTTGGCACGAAGAATATACCTTGCCGCAACTGTGGGATTTCTTCACGCCAAGCCGCTATGCCCATGGCTCATATTGGTTTGATTGGACCACCGATGAAGAAGTCGCATGGCGCAAAAACTATCAGTTATGGATGACGTTCTTAAACGACTTTAAAAATCATGGCGGCCGCGTCACCACAGGTTCTGATGCCGGCTATATCTACAAAATTTATGGTTTTGCCTACATTCGCGAGCTGGAATTATTGCGTGAAGCCGGCTTTAACGCATTGGAAGTGATTCAATCAGCAACGCTAAATGGCGCTGAAGCGCTTGGTCTCGAAGACCAAATCGGTAGCGTGGTGCCGGGTAAAAAAGCTGACATGATCATCGTTGACGAAAATCCACTCGCCAATTTCAAAGTGCTCTACGGCACAGGTCATTATAAGCTTGATGAGAATAATCAGCCGATGCGCACTAAAGGCATCCGCTACACCATCAAAGACGGCATCATCTACGACGCCCAAGAACTCCTCGCCGACGTCCGTGAAATAGTCGACGTAGCCCGGCGTTCCACGCCGGGTGGTGCATTGCACCGTTAATGTTGAATTCAATACCGGTGGTTAGATAAACACCATCGATGGTTAGACAAGCATTAACCGCGGCGGCGCCGCGTCCCGGCGTGAAACGCCGGGCTACAAGGGGTGACTACCCGGAATGCCGCTGCGTGCCTTGGCCCTTGAACCCACTGGTTCAAGGCGGGGCGCAATTGAAACGGCCGCAGGCTTCTCGATACTAGTCGAGCTTGCTCAATAGCCGCCCAGTGAGCCCCTTTACTGCTAGCATCGGCTCAGGGACATCGGCGTGCTGGCGCACATCCCAGGCAGTCATAATGTGACTATTTTAACGTCCGGGGCGTTGTTCCGCCATGACTTGTTCGAGGGTTTCTTGCAGTAGCTTCAATTTTTCTTCGAGATCCGCGATGCGTTGTTGCTGACGTTTCTCGTCTTGCGCAAATTCATGGCACAAATTCAAACCGGCCATTACTGCAATTTGCTCGGGATTCGACAACTTGGTGTTGGTACGAATCGTTTCCAGCTTATTATTCAAGCGATCAGCAGCCTGCTGCAAAGCAACCTCTTGCCCCGGTGGGCAATTCACTTTGTAGTGACGTTCCATCAATCTTATGTCCATGGCGCGTTGACTCATGCCGCTTCCTCTGTGCTTGTACTATTCTTATGCTTAGAACTAGCCATATTATGGCACGTCCTACGGGGCTTTGTCAGCTAGCCTGAACAGCTTTGCAATGGTAGGATGTGCGTAAAGAACGTAAAGAGTACAACGATTATGTCAGACCTAGGTAGCAGTTCAGCTAACCCATTGAGTTACGACCGTTTATCAGAATTTTTTGAACAAAACGGAATTTTATCTAACGCCGCCGAAGTACACGGCATTCTCACCGGCATGATAGCCGGTGGCGCGAGCATTGAAGGTGATGACTGGTTATTGCTAGTGAGTGATTTAATTCATGAAGGGCAGTCATTTAAACCCGCTGTACGCGAACGCATGACCGAAATGGCCAATGATATTTGTGCCAGCATGCGCGACCCCGACCTTGGTTTTAACTTATTACTGCCAAGTGATCATGAATCATTGTTGGAACGTTTAACCAGTATGATTAACTGGGTGCAATCGTTTTTAGTTGGCTTTGGCGTTAATCAAACCAATCTGACGGGGCTTTCGGACGACGTTCGCGAAGTGATTGACGACATGGTTGAAATTGCCAAATTAGATTTTGCCGTTGATGAAGACGAAGAAGGCGAGCGCGCGTACTTTGAGGTAGTCGAGTATTTGCGTATATCCGCTATGTTATGCTTCAACGAGTTGGGTCGAAAGGTCGGCGCGAGTTGCACAACCAATAAAGTATTGCATTAATCCATCACCTTTATCTGCTGTAGGTTCACATGTCTCACGCTATTGCTATTGAAGAGTACCAGAAGCGCCGCGCGCATCTGCTGGCGCGCTTAAAGAAAGTTTCTGCGCATGCTATTGCCGTTATTCCAAGTGCACAGCTTCAAACGCGCAGTCGCGATACGGAGTATCCGTTTCGACAAGACAGTGACTTCTTCTATCTAACCGGCTTCAGCGAGCCGAATGCGCTATTGGTGCTGGCCCCTCATGCCGATGCACCAGTGCAACTGTATTGCCAGCCAACCAGCCCGCAGGAAGAAGTGTGGCACGGGCGCCGTTTAGGTGTTGACCGAGCTGTCGAAAAGCTCGGTGTTGATTTTGCTGCCAGTGTTGATGATGTCGATGATCATTTGTATGCCTTACTCGATGGCGTTGAACAGGTTTATTATCCGCATGATAAAGCCGACTTAGCCGCACAACTTTACAGCATTGCCGATGAGTTGCGGGCGTCGCCAAAGCAAGGACATCAGGCGCCGCAAGCTTGGGTGGATATCAATCCGTGGTTGGCGGATATGCGCATTATTAAAAGCGCAGCCGAACTGGACTTGATGCGTGAGGCTGCAAGAATCAGCGTATTAGCGCACAAACGCGCCATGTTATTTGCCAAACCGGGCAAGTTTGAATACCAAGTGGCTGCTGAAATTCATCATGAATTTGCGATGCATGGTGCATTGTCGCCGGCTTACGGCACTATTTGCGGTAGCGGCGAAAATGCCTGCATTTTGCACTACACCGAAAATGAATCGGAATTACAGGACGGCGACTTATTGTTGATTGACGCCGGCGCTGAGTATCAAGGTTTCGCCGGGGATATCACGCGTACGTTCCCAGTGAACGGACGCTTTTCTGAGCCGCAAAAAGAGCTATACAACGTGGTGCTCGCGGCACAAGAAGCCGCATTGGCAACGTTAAAACCGGGCAGTAATCTACCGACGGCCATGAAAGCAGCGGGTAAAGCGTTAACGGAAGGGTTGCATGCACTGGGTATCTTAAAAGGCAACCTCACGAAGTTGATTGCTGATGAAGCGTTCCGCCCATTTATGATTCACGGCTTAGGGCATTGGCTTGGGTTGGATGTGCACGATGTGGGTACGTACACCCAAGAAGGCAAAAAGCGTAAGTTCGAACCGGGCATGGTGCTGACGATTGAGCCGGGCATTTATATTCCGACCGGCACGCCAGGTGTTGATGAGAAATGGCACGGCATTGGTATTCGTATTGAAGATGATGTGATTATTACCAAAGACGGCCATGAAAACATGACCAGCGCTGTTCCAAAAACCATCGCAGAGATTGAAGCATGGATGGCACAGTAAATACTGACAGCACAGTAGACTATCCAATCACCATTGCTGGGGGCGGGCTAGTTGGTGCGCTCACCGCATTATTATTGGCGCGCGGTCGCCCTGATTGGCGCATTGCGGTATTAGAGCCGCAAGCGCAAGGGCCAGCGCAAGATAAACGTACCATTGCGTTAGCGGCCGCGACGGTTGCCTTGCTAGAGCAAATTGGTATGTGGCAGAACCTCGCTGCCGAAGCCAGCCCGATTGAACATATTCACGTGAGCGATCGCGGGCATCTTGGTATGACCCGCTTGCATGCCGCTCAGCACGGCGTTGCCGCCATGGGACAAGTGATTTCCGCAGCGCTGTTAAATCGGGCGTTGTATGACGCCTGTTTGCGCGAAGCCAACATACAATGGCTTGGTGGCGCGTGGTTTGAGCGCGGTGAGCGCACCCGTGATGCGGTAACCGTGCATTTTAAACATAACGACAGCGAAGCCAAATTAACCACGCAATTACTCATTGGTGCCGATGGCCAGCGTTCGCAAGTGCGTGAAGACGCCGGCATTTCGATGAAACACACGGATTATCAGCAAGTCGGCATTATCGCCACGTTGAAGTTATCCGACGACCTCGGCGGCTGGGCCTATGAACGCTTTACCGACACCGGACCGATTGCGTTATTACCATTACCAGACCAGCAAGCCTCGCTAGTGTGGAGCTTGAGCCCAGAGCAAGCTGAGCAAACCATGCAGGTGTCTGATAGCGAATTTTTAGCAGCGTGTCAGCGTGCATTTGGTTATCGTGCTGGGCGTTTTACCGCCGTGCGTGACCGGGTGCAATATCCACTGCAGTTACATTTAGCTGAATCTAATATTTGCCACCGCAGTGTCATCATCGGCAACGCCTCGCATACCTTGCACCCCATTGCTGGCCAAGGTTTTAACCTCGGCGTGCGTGACGCGATTGAACTGAGCGCCTTGCTCATTGCCGCAGATGATCCGGGCAGTTATCGCTTATTAAGCGAATATAACCAGCAACGCCAAAGTGATTATCAGCGCATTATTGGCCTCACCGATAGCCTAGTGCGAGGTTTTTCCAATCAGCATGCACCACTTGTGATTGGCCGTAATTTGGCGTTGTTTGGGTTAGATAACCTGCCGCCTATTCGGCAACTATTCGCACGCCAAACCATGGGGTTTCGTAACGCATGAGTAAAGCATTTAAAGCGCAATCAATTGTGGTTGTCGGCGGCGGGATGATTGGCCTCAGCGCCGCATTAGGCCTGCGGTTACAAGGGCATCGTGTGTTTGTCATTGAGCGTAGCGGTCGCCCTGAATATACCGAGTCACCGGAACTACGAGTAAGCGCCTTAGCCCACCACAGCCGCAAGTTATTACGTGAATTAGGCGTGTGGCAACAATTACCGCAACAGCGTCTGGGCCCGTATAGCGGTATGCAGGTGTGGGATCATGACAGCTTCGGAGAAATTGAATTTAACGCCGCTGAAGTGGGTGCGGATGATTTGGGCGCTATTGTTGAAAACAAAGTGCTTGAGCAAGCCTTGTGGGACGCCGCCATTGAACGAGGCGTGCAGATTATTGCCGACGACGAAGTGGTTGAACATCAGGTTACTGAGAGCCAAGTCACTGTCAAACTGCGGTCACAGCAACAATTGCAGGCAGACTATTTCATTGCTGCGGATGGTAACCGTTCACCAACCCGCGAACGTGCCAAGCTTCCACTCAGCTTCTGGGACTACGAACAGACCGGTATTGTCGCGGTGATTAAAACCGAAAAGCCTCATGACGGCATTGCCCGCCAAGTGTTTTTGCCAACAGGACCGATTGCATGGCTACCTCTGAACGATGCGCATTTGGTGTCGCTGGTGTGGTCAGCGGATACTGAAAAGGCACAGCAACTGTTGGCTTTGGATGAACAAGCTTTTATGAACCAACTGCAGGCCGCCAGTGATCAGTGTCTCGGTAAATTGGAGTTGGATTCGGTACGAGCCGGTTTTCCGCTACGCATGCAATACGCACAGCGTTGGCTAGAGCAACGTTTGATTCTTATTGGCGATGCTGCGCACAGCATTCATCCGTTAGCCGGGCAGGGCGCGAACCTTGGTTTTGGAGACGTGGTGGAGTTGCTGCCGGTGTTTGCCGCTAATCCGAATCACCGCGAGTTGCGCGCGTGGGAGCGCAAACGTAAAGCCGCGGCGATAACGATGATTGGCGCCATGGAAGCATTTAAACGTGGTTTTGGTAGCGCCAACCCGCTACTGAAACTGGTGCGAGGCATTGGTTTTAAAGCGGCGAACGACATTCAGCCACTGAAACGTCAGCTAATTAAAGCCGCGCTTGGCGAGTAACTTACCAATGAATAAGTTAAATACGTTCCTGAATAAACTGGGCTAACTGACGCGCCGCCTGATTGGTGGTATCGGCTTGCCACATGGCCACGCTTACTTCACCAAGTTCCGGTAGTGCGATAGGACCAATGCGTTGCTGGCGCGAGAGATTATCCGGCACCGTGCTTTGAGCCAGTACCGTCAAACCAAGCCCGCTTTCTATTGCGGCGGTTAACCCTGAGAAGTCCGCATTGGTATAACTGATGCGCGCCGGAATATTCGCCTGCCGCAAAGCGCCCAATGCGCGGCGGCGATAAATACAGCCCTCAGGCGCCACGACCAACGACAAATCGTCTTGCAGATAACTCAACTCAGCCGTAGCACCAACCCACACTAAAGGCTCTTGTTTGAGAATGACTAAGCCTGGGCGAGTAATGCGTTTGTCGGGTTCTTTGAGTGCGATGACCAAATCAAAATGGGCTTGCTCGTCTTTTAGCAAGTCTTTGCTCAGCGCCGAGGTAACCGACAATGACACGTTCGGATACGCATGAGCGAACTGGCCGAGTACCTGCGGTAACAGCTTACTGGCAAATTCGCTGGGAATGCCAAGGCGAACCTGTCCAGAAACGGCAGGCTCGGTGAAGCGGGCAATAATTTGGTCATTCAAGCCAAGCAGTGCCCGTGCTTGCTCAAGTAATTCGGTGCCACTTGGGGTTAAATGAATGCGACCACCGCTGCGAGTTAGCAACGAGGTTTCGAGCAACTCTTCAAGGCGACGTAACTGTAAACTTATCGCAGGTTGCGAGCGGTTCAGTTGCTGTGCCGCAGCAGTATAGCTTTGAAGCTCATAAATGCTGACAAAAGCGCGCAACGCTTCTAAAGGTAAATGTTGCATCATGAGCTCCGTTAAATCATCGAATTCATAATTTAATTTTATACATTATAAATTAATATTTAAAATATTTATAAATGTATAAGTAATATTCATTTGTTGCAAGGCGCTTTGAGTTCTATAATTCGCGTAATTTTTTGAATGCGTAAATTTCGCATCTCGACGACAAAAAAGGATAACTAGGTCATGGCAAATCGCACTCCTTTGTATGACGCGCATGTAAAAGCTGGCGCGAAAATGGTGGACTTCCACGGCTGGGACATGCCGCTGAATTACGGCTCACAGATTGAAGAGCACAATGCCGTACGTAATGACTCAGGCGTGTTCGACGTGTCGCACATGACCATTGTTGATGTTGCCGGCATCGACGCTAAAGCCTTCTTACGTTATCTGCTCGCCAACGACGTGGCCAAATTAACTGTTCCAGGTAAAGCGTTGTACAGCGGCATGTTGAACGAACAGGGCGGCGTGATTGACGACCTTATCGTATATTTCTTCACTGATGAATCGTATCGTTTAGTGGTGAACTCAGCGACGCGCGAGCGCGACATGGCGTGGATCAACAGTGTTGCGAGCAACTTCAAAGTGACCATTACTGAACAGCCAAGCCTTGGCATGGTGGCCTTGCAAGGTCCGAAAGCCGAAGAAAAGCTGAAATTGGTAGTTGGTGATGACGCATTCGCACCGGTTGCTGGCATGAAACCATTTATGTCGGAGCAAGTGGGCGATTACTTCATCGCTACAACGGGCTACACCGGCGAAAAAGGCTACGAAATCGTGGTACCAGGCGACAAAGTTGAGAAACTTTGGGACGACCTCTTAAATGTTGGCGTGCAGCCATGTGGTTTGGGCGCTCGTGATACTCTGCGCTTAGAAGCCGGCATGAACTTGTACGGCCAAGATATGGACGAATCAGTGACACCACTTGAAGCGAACATGGGTTGGAGCGTGGCGTTTGAACCTGCAGATCGCAAATTCATCGGTCGCGAAGCCCTTGAGCAGCAAAAAGCTGCTGGCCATGCGAAGCTTGTTGGCTTGGTCATGAAAGACAAAGGCGTATTGCGCCACGGCCAAAAAGTTATCGTAGAAGGCGGTGAAGGCGAGATCACCTCAGGTACGTTCTCACCAACGCTGGGCTTCTCAATTGCCATGGCACGCGTGCCAGCATCTGTGGGTGATACTGCAGAGGTGGAAATTCGCAAGAAATTAGTTACAGTAAGCGTGGTCAAACCAAGCTTCGTGCGTCAAGGCAAATCAGTACTTGCCTAAGCAATCACTTTTTAGAATGAGATTACGAGGAACAGAACATGAGCACTATCCCAAAGGAACTTAAGTACGCATCAACGCATGAATGGGTGCGCAACGAAGGTGACGGCATTTTTACGGTAGGCATTACTGAGCACGCACAAGATTTGTTGGGCGACATGGTATTCGTTGAGTTGCCAGAAGTTGGCGCTAACGTAGCCGCAGGTGATGACGTAGCCGTGTGTGAATCGGTAAAAGCAGCGTCTGACATCTACGCACCAATTGCTGGTGAAATTGTTGAAGTCAACGAAGACTTAGAAGACGCACCAGAAACTGTAAACAATGACCCATTTGGTGACGGCTGGTTGTTCAAAATTAAAGCCGAAGACCCAAGTGAAGTTGAAAGCTTGCTTGATGCTGAAGGTTATCAAGCAGTTATCGACGAAGAATAACAGCTCGTTTTGTTGCTTAGCCCCGGTCACTCGCACCGGGGTTTTGTGTTTCAAATGTCTTGTATCCACCCGGAAGCTAGGGGACCTGAAGTAAATGACGACTACTACACTGAAACAGTTAGAAAATCACGGTGAATTCATTGCGCGCCACATTGGCCCAAGCGCTGATGAAACCAAAGCTATGTTAGCTGAATTGGGTGTGAACACCCTTGAAGAGCTAACGCGCGACACCGTTCCTGGCGCGATTCGTCGCGACCCATTTTTGTCTGTTGGTGAACCAATGAACGAGCGCGAAGCGTTGGCTAAGCTCAAAGGTATCGCGAGCAAAAACAAAGTGTATAAGTCATTTATCGGTATGGGTTACTACGACACCCTAGTCCCGAACGTTATTTTGCGTAACGTGCTGGAAAATCCAGGTTGGTACACCGCTTACACGCCATATCAGCCAGAGATCGCGCAAGGTCGTTTGGAAGCGATTCTGAACTTCCAACAAATGACCATGGACTTAACTGGTCTTGAGCTTGCGAGCGCCTCGTTGTTAGACGAAGCGACTGCCGCAGCTGAAGCGATGGCCATGTCGAAGCGCGTGAGCAAGAGCAAATCAAATACTTACTACGTGGCTGACAACGTCTACCCACAAACCATCGACGTAGTGAAAACGCGCGCCGAGCAGTTTGGTTTCGACGTAATTGTTGGACCAGCGCGTGAAGCGGACAATCACGATGTATTCGGTGCCTTGTTGCAATACCCAGATCGCAACGGCGAAATCCACAACATCGAAAAACTCATTGCCGACATTCAAGCCAACAAAGGTATCGTTGCAGTAGCTGCGGATATCATGAGCTTAGTGTTGTTGAAATCGCCAGGCGAAATGGGCGCTGACATGGTCTTCGGTTCAGCCCAGCGCTTCGGTGTACCAATGGGCTACGGCGGTCCACACGCTGCTTTCTTCGCAACCCGCGACAAGTACAAGCGTTCACTGCCAGGCCGTATTATTGGCGTGTCAAAAGACACCCGCGGCAACCAAGCATTGCGTATGGCAATGCAAACCCGCGAGCAACACATTCGCCGCGAAAAAGCCAACTCAAACATCTGTACCGCGCAGGTATTACTTGCCAACATGGCATCGTTCTACGCGGTATACCATGGCCCACAAGGTCTGAAAACCATCGCGTCGCGCATTAACCGTTTGACCGATATCGTTGCGCTTGGCATGAAAGAGAAAGGCGTGAAAGTATTGAACAACCATTGGTTCGATACCTTAACCTTCCAACTTGAAGGCGACACTGCTGAGGTATTAGCGCGCGCTGACAAGCTTGAGCTGAACCTACGCGTTGACGGTAACGGCCAATTCGGCGTGAGCTTAGACGAAGCCAAAACTCGCCAAGACGTTGATGCGTTGTTCGCTGTAATTTTCGGTGACGACCACGGCTTAGAAATCGACGTACTGGATTCACGCGCTGCATCAGGCGAGGTTGAATCAATTCCAGCTGCATTGCGCCGTGAAAGCGCGATTTTGGAACACCCAGTGTTCAACAGCTATCACTCAGAAACCGAAATGCTGCGTTACATCAAGCAGCTTGAAAACAAAGACTTGTCGTTGAACCACAGTATGATCTCGTTGGGCTCATGTACCATGAAACTCAACGCCACCGCTGAAATGATTCCGGTTACTTGGCCAGAGTTCGGACAATTGCACCCGTTCTGCCCAGCTGACCAAGCACAAGGCTACGCTGAATTGCTCAGCACCTTGTCAGAGTGGCTGGTGGACATTACCGGTTACGACGTGATGTCAATGCAACCAAACTCAGGTGCACAAGGCGAATACGCCGGCTTGTTGGCAATTCAGAAGTATCACCAAAGCCGTGGCGATGCGCACCGCAACATCTGCTTGATTCCAAGTTCTGCGCACGGTACGAACCCAGCGTCAGCACAGATGATGAGCATGAACGTGGTGGTAGTTGACTGTGACAAGAACGGTAACGTTGATTTGGCTGACTTGAAGGCCAAAGCTGCGGAAGCGGGCGACAATTTATCGTGCATCATGGTCACGTACCCGTCGACTCACGGTGTGTACGAAGAAGGCATTAAAGAAATTTGTGAGATCGTGCACGCGCACGGTGGTCAAGTGTACCTTGACGGTGCCAACATGAACGCCCAAGTGGGTGTCACCTCACCAGGCTACATTGGCGCTGACGTATCGCACTTAAACTTGCACAAAACCTTCTGTATTCCACACGGTGGCGGCGGCCCAGGTATGGGACCAATTGGCGTGAAGCAGCACTTAGCGCCATTCTTGCCAAACCACAGCGTGGTGAAAATTGACGGTACTGGCGCCGACAACGGTGCGGTTTCAGCAGCGCCATTTGGTAGCGCGAGCATTCTGCCAATTTCGTGGATGTACATTGTGATGATGGGTTCACGCGGCTTACGCGAAGCAACGGAAGTGGCGATTATGAATGCCAACTACATTGCGAAGCACTTAAGCAAGCACTACCCAATTTTGTACAAAGGCCGTAACGACCGCGTTGCGCACGAATGTATTATCGATTTGCGCCCATTAAAAGACGCCTGTGGCGTCACTGAAATGGACGTAGCGAAACGCTTACAAGATTACGGTTTCCACAGCCCAACCATGAGCTTCCCTGTAGCGGGCACTTTGATGGTTGAGCCGACCGAGTCTGAGTCAAAAGCAGAACTCGATCGCTTTATTGAAGCGATGATCAGCATTCGTGAAGAAGCCAAGCGTGTGGAAGCGGGCGAGTGGGCGGAAGACAACAACCCACTGCACAACGCTCCACACACGTTGGCAGACATTGTTGATGCCAACTGGGATCGCCCATACGACCGCGAACTGGCTGCTTACCCAGTCGCTGCCGTTAAGGTGAACAAGTTCTGGCCAAGCGTGAACCGCATTGATGACGTATACGGTGACCGGAACTTGATGTGTAGCTGCCCGGCGGTTGATACTTATCGTTAATTGGCTGTGATGTTGAGAAAGGCGAGCATTTTAGCTCGCCTTTTTTGTGTTTGACGTTTTAAAGGTTCTATGGCGATATATTAGCCACGCACTGTGCGAAAACGGAGAATATGAATATGGATATTATGCTGTCAGCGTTTCAGCAAAACACCGAAATGTTTAAGTACCTCGGTGTTATGGCGTTGATGCTTGTTGTTATCAAAATCTTCAACACATCTTGGTTCAAGGGAAAACTTGGTGAGTTTTTAGTGAACCTCGCCGCAAAAATTCATCTAGATAAAGAACAATATCACCTCATAAAAGATGTGACGTTACCTACTGATGATGGCACCACACAAATTGATCATATTATTGTCTCGATTTATGGCGTATTTGTTGTTGAGACAAAGTACTTCCGCGGTTGGATTTTCGGTTCTGAGAAGCAAAAGATATGGACTCAGGTTATTTACCGCAGTAAATACAACTTCCAAAATCCACTGCATCAAAACTACAAACATACCCAAGTACTCAAAGAAATATTGCAACTAAACGATGAACAGATTTACTCGCTCGTTGTTTTTATTGGTGATAGCAAATTTAAGTCACCCATGCCCGACAACGTTTTCTTTGGTGCACGTTATATTAATTTTATTCAAGCTAAGAAAGTGCCTGTGCTGAGCGCTGAGGAAGTGCGTGTCATTAGAGATAAGATTGAATCAAATGCGCTAACCCGCTCAATACAGACTTCTCGTGCGCATAAACAGCACGTGAAGGAAATCATTGAACAGAAGGCGAATAAACCAAGTTCCGGTGCAGAGGGCGTTCAGTGTCCAAAATGTGGAGCACAGATGGTGAAACGAGTGGTTAAGCGCGGTGAACATCAAGGGCGACATTTCTGGGGATGCTCGACATATCCTAAGTGTCGAGGTGTCGTCGCTTGAAAGGCTTGCAGGCTCATTTGGGCGTAATTTGAGGTTCCAGCTCCTGATTTAAAACATGACGTTTCGAGCCAATGGAAAGAGAGCAAGGTCGATTGCGTTGTATATTTTGCAAGAAATTCGAATTGGGGTTGTGTGGCGCCGGCATTTCTTGAAGATAGGCGCTCAATAAATCACCCAGACCATAAAATATTCGAGCAAATAAAAAAGAGCTTTCTAAGAGCATTCCACCTCATGGATGTAAAGGTGTAGGTTCTTAGTAGTTGCACCAAGTTTTCTTGGGACGGATGGTATTTATGCAATTGTTGAAAACTTAGCGTTAGGGTTGGTGTCAGCTTTGAGCGAATTGCGGACCTTTTGGCTTTTCGGTCTGCTTCAACGAATGACTGCCGTCCCCTAGCTAGTATGTGTGAGTGATGAAAATGAGTCACGGCACGTTAACTTCGGCAATATTGCGCGTTTTGTGGTTGTGTTGTTTATTGAAGTCGTTTACTGTCAATGACATAACAAAAACAAAGATTGGATATCGTGCGCTCGCTAGAGTGTAAGTGAGCATGCTCAAATTGCCTGTGCTAAATCGGAACCTTTCAAGTCGGAATGCCAGCTTAATCAGTCAGTTAACAATTGAAAACTATTAATTGGGCAAGTTTCTAAATGAGCACGCACAATATATAAATGTTAGGCAGATAGAACATCGACTAGGGAATTTTATGTCGGATGAAATAGAAAATTATGCAAAAGAGCTCAAGGTGCCTTGTTTACTGCATTTTACGCAGCTCTCGAATTTGGAAAGCATATTGACTGATGGGTTGTTATCACGGGATCGGATTGCTGGCTTAGCAAATCCGCCAGGTATCAATGATGAACTAAGATTGGATAATCACACGAATACTATTTCGTTATCTATCGCCCATCCAAATAGCCAGATGTTTTATAAATATAGAAGGGAAAAAGGTGGAGATTGGTGTGTAATAGGTATCCACCCTAGAGTCCTATGGAGTCAAGACTGCCTGTTCTGTAAACACAATGCCGCAGATGCCAGAATAAGTGGGATGCCGGTTAGTGATCTAGCCGGAATATCTGCGTTTAAGGGTATGTATGATGAAATCCCTGGGCATGAATCAAGATCTGATCAGTGTTTGAAGACCTATGACCCGACAGATGTGCAAGCAGAGGTTTTAGTAATTGATTCTATCGACTTGTCAGATTTTATAGGCGTAGTGTTTCCTAGCCGTCAAGCCAAGAAGAATTATTCAGATCTGTTGGGTGATATGCAGGCAAAAATTCATGCGGAAAATAAAGGATACTATGCTGCAAGATCTTACAAGCGGAAGTATCAATAATGGCTATTCGACCTCTTTTTATTCCAAACGAAGAGTCTGTAGGAGTCACTGAAAAGTCCATTGATTTTCAGTGGTTCCCCGGTCTCTCCGCGTCACAGAAGAAAAGGTCAATTGAAGCTCTGCATTCTGTAGTTCATGAGTTGGGCTACAAGAGGGTGCTCGAAATATCAAGTAAGTCCGAAATTGATCTAGGTGTTAATTTAAGTGCTTTTAACTTGAAAATAAAGACCAAAAAATATGGAAACGAATTCACCGTCGAAACCGCTTTCCAGGGGAGCAAAGTGTTTGAGCGAGGAGGGCCATACAAAGATCTGTTTGGCCTAGATTCACGCGCTGCGAAAAAAGACATTCGACTTAAGGAGTCTGGGAATTTAGTCGGTTTTGAGTTTTTTGGTAAGAAATTTCCGCTGATTCCTCGCACATACTTTTATGACTGGATCTACATTAATGCCCTTCACCAGAATGTTTTATTATCAAATGAGGTTAAAAGTTATCAGTGTTTTACAGACATTGAGTTTAATCCAAAGAAATCAATAAACTGCCAAGCTCACGCAGTCGCCTTGTATCTAAGCCTTTTTAATCTTGAATTACTAGAGGACGCGTTGGAGTCGCCTGAAGCTTTTCTAAAGTTCACTAAAGAACATTATGACAATCAACGAAGAAATATAGGGGTTCAAGTTAGTCTTGTATAAGTTGCCTAACAAGTGCAGGCACGGCGACGCCCACTACATTGCACCTTCGGCTCCATTCCGTGGGCGCGCATGCTGCAAGCGTTAAGTTTCTTTATCGAGATCGAACATGGATGAAAAAGTAAAAGCATCATGGGAACGGGCACTTCACCCTGAGACGCTTAAAACAAATATTATTACCGCCTCTATATTTTCGATGGCCTTCGAAATGCTCAAGAGCAGCATTGTTGAAAAGATAGAAGGTTTTTTTACAAATGGATTTGACGAAAATGGGATGATTGTTAGTCCCGAATATAAAGAAAAGGTGCTTAGCTTAAACAGAAGTCCTCTCTACGCATCATTGAAATGGTTGCAAGATATGCATGCTATTGATGAAAAAGATTTAGAGAGATTCGAACATATTAAAAGGTGTCGTAACACCTTAGCTCACGAAATGCTCACTTTTGCTTCGTCAGGTGTAGACTTTGATGTCGGTGAAGCGTTTGAAGAAATGGTCGGTCTACTAAAAAAAATAGAAATTTGGTGGTTTGAAAACTTAGAAATGGCTATAGACCCAGATGCTTACCCCGAAGACCTAGACTTGGAGCAGGTGATCCCCGGTCCTGTATGGAGCCTTCAAATGCTTATTGACGTTGCGTTAGGTCCTGAGGAAGAAGCGCGAAAATATTATGATCACTTTGTCGCAAATGCAGACAAAACTTAACAAGCGCATGTTGCCGGACTGCTTTTCCGCTGCGCTCCAAACCAGCCGCAAATACGGGCGTTGTACGGCCAAATTGAACAAGTGCCAAATTTAAGGAATGATTATGAATGAAGAAATAGAGAATCTCTGCGAATCTTTAGATTCATTGGCCGAAGCAGTGGTAAAGGGTTGGAATGACAAACGAAATTTAAATGAGGCTTTTGGGTGGCATCATCCAGCGATAGACAGGATGGAGTTGGCATACTTGCCAAAGGCTTTGTCTGAAAAGATTCGAAACGCTAATCTTGAAGTTGATAATGAAGAATTTCTTGAGGTCGTAGATGGCATTCCTGCTAAATTAGAGCGTCTGAAAAGTAGTACGTTACCTCAATTTTTTAGCGGAAACGGTCATCAGGCAATTCCTGCATATATTACGACGCTAAATTGGATATCTAGCGTAATAGAACCACATTTGTCATGGGTGATTTCAAATGACCCTAAAGCTATGCCTCCTGCAATTTCTCGCAGGATTAAAGGGCTTCAAGCAAAAATTGACCAAATCGATATCGATCAAGAAAAGTTACTAAATCAGATAAAATTAATCAATGAAGCAACAGAAACAGCAGAGTCTCTTCCTTCTGATTTGGAAGATTTAAAAATAGCTCGCAAAAAAGTTGATTCTATTGGTCAGGAGATTACCAAAACCTCAGCCAAAGTGTCTACTGCAAAAGAAGAGGCCGATAAGTTATTAGCTTCAATTAGAGAAAACAAAGTTGAAACTGATAAGTTAGTAGAAAATTGCGAGGAAGCATACCGAATAACAACAAGCAAAGGCTTGGCTGGGGCTTTTGATCTAAGGGCAAAGCAATTAGCTAAATCTATGTGGGTTTGGGTTTTTGGGTTGCTTTGTGCACTAGGAGCAGCGTGGTATGTCGGTGCTCAGAGAATAGAAGTACTTTCAGGCTCATTATCCGACCCAGATCCCAAATGGGGGATGGTATTAATGCATTTTCTTTTAGCTATAGTCAGCCTCGGTGCGCCACTGTGGTTTGCCTGGCTTTCAACCAAACAAATCGGTCAGCGATTCAAACTTGCTGAAGACTATGGTTTCAAAGCCTCAGTCGCAAAAGCATATGAAGGTTATAGAAAAGAAGCAGCTCGCATTGATGAAAAATTAGAAGCGAGGTTATTTCAATCTGCTTTGAGCCGAGTGGAAGAGGCGCCTTTGAGATTCGTGGATGATTCATCTCACGGAACTCCTTGGCATGAGCTGGCTGAATCGAGTGGCTTTAAAGAAGCTTTAAAAAACATACCTGAATTTCGTGATAAAGTTTTTAGTCTTGCCAACAACGCTATCAGTCGTAGTAAGCTCAGTAGTAAAGCTAAAGATGGAGATGAAGCCGTACAACAAGTGCAGTCAGCGGACTCGTAAACTCGCCGCTGCTGCAAGCGTTAACGTCCGCTCTTGGCACTAAGTCGATAGTCGCCAGTGAGATACTGCATTACGCTGTACTCGATGCAACCCCAGAGCCAGGCGTTTAGCAACCATAAAAACATGAGGTATCTGCATGACCAATAAGAAGGGTCAATTAATAATAGAGTTAAAAAGAAGAATCGAGGAAGACTTTACCTCAGGGAACTGGGAAGAAATTGGCCTATTAACAGATTGTTCTCACATAATTTCACATCACGATAGACTACTGAGAAGTTTGCACTTTGGTGACGAGGATTATGGCGGTAATATTATCAGTGTTTTAAGGTCAATGGACGATCATAATCCAAATGCTCTTCAGACAGTGAAAGAATTCCTCGATGAATGGTATCCAGATCAAAACGCCACTTATATTTCTGCAAAGCCATCTAATAAGAAAATCACGTTTGCTCCAAATGTATTTTCCATTCCCGACGGTGGTGTCGAAGAGGATCTTGTGGCAGTTATGATGCCATTTGCTGGTTTCGACGATGTATATCATGCAATCCAGACGGCATGTGATAATGCAGGCAGCAGATGCCTTAGAGCTGACAACATTTGGGAGCACTCTTCAATTATTCAAGATATTTTTAGCCTCATATTCAGGGCTAAAATTGTGGTTGTCGATTTCTCTGGTAAGAATCCCAATGTTATGTATGAAACTGGCATAGCACATACCCTTGGAAAAATAGTAGTTCCTTTGGCTCAGGTCATAAGCGATATCCCATCGGATATGGTGCATCATCGAGCACTGATATACCTAAAAAATGGAGAGGGTTTAAAAAAGCTAGAACACGAGCTTTCAGATAAATTAATAACATTGAGTACCTAACGAACGGCTCCACCAGACAGAATTCTCACTGTCACTAATTTCGTAAAAAAGGAAAAATTGCCGCCATTAAAATTTGTTCGGTGAGTTGGACGTTAACGTCCGCAATTGACATTGGGCTGCTATCGCAGCCCAATGAATATCAAATTTCAATGGATTCAGAAATATCAAGTGCGTCATCTACTTCAATACCAAGGTAGCGAACTGTACTTTCAAGTTTCTTGTGACCGAGTAAAAGTTTGATAACTCTAAGGTTTTTAGTCTTCTTATAAATTAGGTATGGCTTGGTTCGCCTCATTGAGTGTGTGCTATATAGCGAACGGTCCAAACCTAGTTTGTCAATCCAGCTATGAAAGATTCGATTGTATTGTCGAGTTGAGATGTGCCCGCTGCCAGTGACTCTCGATTTAAAAAGATAATCGGAATCTGATAGGTTTGCTTTTTTAATCCAAGCCGATAACGAATCTCTGGTACCTTGGGTGATTTCAAACTGAACCGAACAGCCAGTCTTTTGCTGCACGACATGAGTACGTGTCAGCAGCGAGCGTCCACATGCAACGTCTGAGACCTTCAGTTTTACGAGGTCGCAACCTCTAAGTTTGCTGTCTAGCCCAAGGTTAAAAAGTGCTAAATCTCTCACTTTTTGTTCTAGCTCAAGGCGTATCCGAATGCCCCAAATGTGAGAAATTTGGAGTGGTCTTTTCTGACCGATAATGCGATCTTTATTCCACGGGTGAATTTGTTGAGTTGCCATGATTAATCTCCAATCGATATGGAGATAGAAATATGGTGCCTAATTGAGCTAGGAGCGAACATTGGACTTTTTGGTCTGGCAAGGTAATCTCGAATCTGACTGATAGAAACGTTAGGTGAATTATGAATATCAAAGATCGGCAGGACTGCGAATCAAATATCAGAAGAATTGAAGAGTTATTTGGTTGTGGTATTTTTAATCAAGAAAATGCTGGACACATACTTCAAATGTCAGCATTCATAGATTTGATGATATGCCTCAGAGATTTGATGCATAAAACGGAAAAGTATGTTCAAAAAGTCGATTTTACCGATGATATTTTGGTAAACGATTATGTGACAGACGTTTCCGATGCTATCAGGGCGGTTAGGGATGCTTGCTGTCATATCGACTCGTTCAAGCGAAACTTTGATGAATATGGAAATCGAGGCTCCTATAACGTTGCGTATGGGAGGTGTAACTTTATGCGAATAGGTGATTTAGAATTGAAGTCCGAATATGAGGGTGACGCCGCAGTATTCTATGGTATGAATCGACTCTATTTTAAGCGACATATTATGAGAGCCTTCGAAGAATCAAAGGCTTTACTGGCCGCACATTTGAAAGCTCCTCACACCTAACAAATAACCTAACTCGATGCAGCACAGCGGCGCGAATTAGCAAAGAGTAAACTTCCGCAATTGGCACAAAGCAGCCCAGTTACAAGTCATTTCCCAAGCATAGCTGTTTGTCTTTTAAAGGGATGTTCAGTACGGTAAGTCGTAGACGAACCTTGAATAAGGAAGTGACATGAAAACCAAATGGATTGCGACGTTACTCTATCTAGTCAGTTTAACTTGTGCTGCTGGAGCAACAGACTTAATTGGTCAGCGTTATCAGGACTTTCAGAGAGATTTCCCTGAGTTTAAGGAGTTATCTGGAAGTTGTCTATTAGGCTGCAAGTATTCAATTGACAGCGTTAAAGATCTCAGTACCGAAGAGCGCCTGATTATTTTATCCAAAAAAACGCAGGGCTCTAAACGATGGGAAATAGTCGACGTACTAGAAAGTCCTCAGGGGCGCGCAGCTGTATCAAACTGCACGGAAAATTATTCGTCGTTTAAACAAATGCAAGCGACCACGCCAGGCGTGATGCCATCGAGCGACAACTTTGTCGCTTTAATTAGTTCCGCATCTGAGAAAGATCAAGACAACAAGCTATGGTTAAAAGCGACACAAGTATTCCTCATCGACACTGAGTCACACACGTTCAGAGAAATATCGAATGACGATGTCTATTGCTATGTGGGAATAGGCTAAAAATACTCACCAGCATTATTGCGAATCATTCGCATTAGTAGTAACATCGCTCGTCATAACATGCACTTTGTTTCTATCTTATTCATTTTCTCAAATTGACGAGCGAACCTCATGACGCTTCAAGCCATTACTCGTGCCGCGTTGGCGGTAGTTGCTTTTGCCACGCTGGCAATATTGAGCCCGCAGACGCAAGCCCAGTCCCTAGTCAATCAAAAAGCCAATCAACCAGAACTCCAATCAGACCTTCAGCAAGAATACATGCGCCAAATTGCGCAGTTAGTGGAATATGTTGGAGTGGATTACAGCGAGGCGGTTGCTAACGGTGAGGTGGTTAACGCCGGCGAATATGCTGAAATGGAAGAGTTCTCGTCAATCATTCTGCGCAATATCAATACGCTTTCAACTGACAACCCAAAGTTACAAACGTTAGTCCAGCCGGCGCAACAGCTACGCGAATTAGTCATGAATAAAGCGGATTTGGCTGAAGTGCGCGGTGCAACCTCGCAGTTACGCGCGCAAATCTTGCAGCAATTACCGAAAGTCGAACTCCCCAAAGCATTGTTGCCAATGGCGCAAACCAAAGAGATATATCAAGCACAATGTAGCGCATGTCATGGCCAGCAAGGTCAAGGTGACGGCCCAGCAGGGCAAAACCTAGAACCTGCCCCAACGAACTTTACTGATTTAGAGCGCGCTGAAAATCGCTCGCTACTCGGTCTATACGATGCCATTACGAAGGGCATTGATGACACCGCCATGATGGCCTTCACCGACTTGACCGAGCAAGAGCGTTGGTCGCTGGCATTTTATGTGGGTTCGCTCGCGTTTCAACACGGTACCGTGGTTGCGCCGCAAGCCAGTATGGATGTGATTGATTTACAGCAAATGGTGAATACGAGCCCAGCGCAATTACGCGCCGAGTTACCAAGCTCTCAAGCGAATTTGGTCAATATTTTACGGGCGAACCCGCAACAACTTTTTCAAGCTGAAATATCGCCATTTGCAGTGGCGAAAGCGCGTCTACAAGCGGCGGAAGAAGCCTACAAAGCAGGTGACTTAAAGCGTGCAAACCACTTAGCAGTGAGTGCTTACTTAGATGGCTTTGAGTTAATGGAGAACGGTTTGAGTGCATACGATGCGGCGCAAACCAAAGCCATTGAAGCGCAAATGATGGATTTGCGCCGCATTATTGCAACGCCGAATCAGCAGGCACAAGTGAGCGCCGCGATTAGTGACACTCTAGCGGCGCTGGAGCGTGCCCAAGCCACCATGAATGAGCAGCAGCTTTCAAATACGGCGCTCGCCACAGCGAGCTTTGTGATTCTGTTGCGGGAAGGATTAGAAGCACTGTTGGTGGTGTTGGCATTAATTACCGTGCTCCGTCGTACTGAGAGAAACGATGCGGTCAAATATGTTCACTCGGGTTGGCTTGCGGCGCTTGTGCTCGGCGGTTTGACTTGGTGGGCGGCGCAGTCACTGATTTCAATTAGTGGTGCGAGCCGCGAGATCATGGAAGGTGTGGCTGCTGGTATTGCCGCTGTGGTGTTGGTGTATGTCGGTATTTGGATGCACAGCAAAACCAATGCACAGGCATGGCAGCAATACATCAAGCAAAATCTGAATGCTCATTTAGCGGCTGGGACGCTGTGGGGTATTGCCCTGTTGAGCTTTATTGCCGTATACCGCGAAGTGTTTGAAACCGTGCTGTTCTATCAGTCATTGCTGACCCAAGCGCAAAGCGCACAGCACACCAGCGTCTGGGGCGGGTTTATTGCCGCAGCGGTGGTATTGGCACTGATCACGTGGGTTATTTTGCGCTTTAGCGTGAAACTGCCAATCGCCAAGTTCTTTGCTTACACCACGTACTTGTTGCTAATACTCGCATTCGTGTTAGCCGGTAAAGCGATTATTGCTTTCCAAGAGGCTGGCTGGCTTAGTGCCACGCCATTCCCTGTGCCGTTGAATATCGACTGGTTGGGTATGGCGGCCACGTGGGAAAGCCTTGCGACACAATTGCTGGTGCTGATTGTATTTAGCGTGTTCTTCCTCAAGCAACGTCAAGCGACTAAGTAACTGAAGCTACTGCATACCTTTCAAAAATGCGACCACACTTCGCCCGAGCGAGCTGTGGTCATATCCGCCCTCTAAAGTTGCAACAATGCGCCCTTCACAGTGGCGCTCAGCGAGTTCTTTCAGTTCACGTCCTATCCAGTGATAATCCGTTTCGGTGAGCTTAAACTGCGCCATGTCATCTTCTAAATGACCATCGAAGCCAGCGGAAACCATAATCAGTTGCGGCTCAAAGGCATCAATGGCAGGGAACCAGCGCTCGCGCACGGCTGCTTGCCACGTTGGGCCATCGCAGCCGGCTGGCAACGGAATATTGATCACTTCGTGACTAATGGTTTCGGTACCTGAATTCGGGTACAGCGGGTGTTGAAACGAGCTACAAAACAGCACGCGTTCGTCATTTAGAAAAATGTCTTCGGTGCCGTTACCGTGATGCACGTCAAAGTCAACAATTGCCACGCGCTCAATGCCGTAAGCATGCATAGCGTAAGCAGTGGCCACGGCGATATTGTTGAATATACAAAAGCCCATGGCGGCATCCCATGTGGCATGGTGACCGGGCGGGCGTACCGAGCAAAATGCTCGGCGATTCTCGGCGGTAAATACTTCGTCAACGGCGCAAATGCCGCTACCAGCGGCATACAAAGCTGCTCGCAGGGTGCCGGCGGTCATCATGGTGTCGGGGTCGAGCCAAATATGTTGGTCTGGTTCAGTGGGCGCGCGTTCGAACACGTCATCGACATAGTTTGCGGCGTGCACGCGCAGTAAGTCCTCACGTGTCGCTGATTTGGCGTCTTTTTGCGTGAGCGCGAACTCCATGCCCGAGCGAATAATTTGATCGTTAATGGCGGCAATACGTGCCGGCTCTTCAGGGTGCACTTCAGAAACGCGGTGCAAACTACAATATTGGTGACTAAACACGGTTATCGACATACATCACTCACTGTCTGATGGTGCCGCAAGCACCAACTCTAAATAAACTTCACCTGGCTCTTCCGAAGGCTTGCGCACAAAACCGGCGCGTTCAAACACCGCCAGCATTTTGCCGTTCTCCGAACGCACGTAAGCGAGCATGCGCTCAAGGCCGCGTTCGCGGGCAATTCGTTTCATTTCTTCTAACAGGCGGGTTGCCATGCCTTTACCGTGCTGAGTTTCTCGCGTTACAAAGGCCACTTCACAGCTTTTTTCGTCGTGTAGCAGATAATAGCGACCAACGGCTTGAATCTGCGCCATTGAGCCTTTTTGTCGCACAATACATAACGCCAAATCACGCGACTGATCGACACTCACCAAGGTGCACGATTTTTCGCGACTCATGCTAGTGGGTACCGTGTTGTAGCGCATCTGCAGGGTTTCTTTGGTGTGTGAATAGAAGAACTCTTGCAGGCGGCGCTCGTCACTCGGGTTCAGGGGACGTAAATCAAAGAACTCACCATTAATGGAGATCTCTTTAAAGCCAACCGGGCCAAGCTCAGGCACTTCTACCGAGTGCAGAATTTGATAGTGGGGCACATAGTAATGCTTACGCACTTCTTCTAATAATTGCTGGCGGAATTTTGGATGCGCAACACGAATTAATTCCAACGCACGTTCACGAATACTTTTACCGCGCAGCGATGCCACGCCAAACTCGGTGACCACGTAGTACACATGCGCGCGCGAGGTGGCGACGCCACTGCCTTCGCTAATAAATGGCACAATCCGTGAGACGGTCCCGTTTTTGGCGGTTGAGGGCAGGGCGATCACTGGTTTACCGCCAGGACTCATGCTGGCGCCACGGCTAAAGTCCACATGCCCGCCAATTCCACTATAAAAATGATGACCAATGGAATCCGACACCACTTGCCCGGTTAAATCCACCTCAATGGCGCTGTTAATCGAGACCATTTTTTCGTTGCGGGCAATGTTCGCGGGAGAGTTCACATACTCCGACGGATAAAAACCAATGTGCGGATTGTTGTTCACAAAGTCGTACAGCTTTTTGCTACCGATACAAAAGCTCGTGACGGCTTTGTGCTGGTGATAGGTTTTCTTGCGGTTATTAATCACGCCGCTGAGCATTAATTCCATGATGCCGTCAGTAATGAGCTCGCTGTGTACGCCTAAGTCTTTGTGATTGCTCAAGTAGCGCAAAACGGCATCGCAAATTTTGCCAAAGCCAATTTGAATGGTGGCGCCATCTTCCACCAACAACGATACATACTGGCCAATCCGCTCGGTCACGGCATCGAGCTCAGGCGCGGTAATTTCTGGCAGGTCTTGCTCGGCTTCAAAAAAGGCATCAATTTGACCTTTGTGAACGAATGCTTGGCCAAAAGTGACGGGCATTTTCGGATTCACTTGGGCAATAACCTTTTTCGCTGAACGCAAGGCCGAGGACACAATATCTACGGACACGCCAAGCGAATGGTAACCGTATTGGTCGGGCGGGCTCACCATGATGAGCGCGGCATCAAGAGGCAGAATCTCTTCGCTAAATAACGACGGAATATCAGACATGAACGCTGGAGTGTAATCGGCACGGCCCTCAGCAACGGCTTTGCGTACTTTCTCGCCGCCAATAAACAGTGAGTTTACTTTAAAGGTTTGGTTGTACTCAGGGTTTACCCAGTGGTTATCGCCAAGCGCGTAAATCTGCACAATTTCGATATCGTGAAAGTGTTGACTGTGATCGGCAAGGTCGTGCAGCAATGCGTGAGGAACGCCTGCGTGGGTGCCAATAAAAATACGGTCACCAGACTTTAGTAGCTGTTGCCACTTTGCCGGTTGGCCATCAACCATCAACTGTCGTTCATTGCTACCCATGGTCTCATTCCTTATGCCGTACTAATACTGCAATGAGTTACTAAGGCAGTATAAACATAATTTTGGCTTCGACGAAATTGGCGCTATGCTGTGGGGCGTCATTTTTCAAACAATAAGAATAAACCTATGACACAACTCACAGAATCGTCCCGGCGACACGCTCTTGGTCCAGGCATTATTTTAGCGGCAGCAGCTGTCGGCGCGTCACATCTTGTCGCCTCAACCCAAGCGGGCGCTTTATTCGGTTGGCAACTTTGGTGGGTGATTGTTTTGGTGAATGTGCTGAAGTATCCGTTCTTCCGCTTTGCCGTTACCTACACACTCGAAAGTAAGCAAAACTTAATTGCTGGATACTACGGTGAAGGCAAGATTTACCTGTGGCTCTTCACGATTTTGAATACCATTGCGGCGGTGGTGAATACGGCTGGCGTGTTGCTGCTAACAGCCAGCTTATTGCGACTATTTATTCCTGAATTGTCACTGTTAGCCCTGTGCTGGCTGATATTACTGGGTTGTCTGTTGGTTATTTTAGGTGGCCAATATCGCATGCTCGACACCCTTTCGAAATGGATTATGGCAAGCTTGAGCTTCGCCACCGTGGTTGCGGTGATTATTGCGTGGGGAAGCGCAACGCCGCCACCAGCTGACTTTGTTGCGCCATCTCCATGGCAACTCTCAGCATTGGCTTTTTTAGTTGCGATGATGGGCTGGATGCCTGTTCCCATTGAGCTGTCAGCAATTAATTCGCTGTGGTTGCAAAGCAAGCAAAAGCTCACCCGAATCAGCTTGAAGCACGGGTTATTCGACTTCAATTTAGGCTATTGGGTAACCGCGGCTTTGGCAGTCGTGTTCCTTTCGCTTGGCGCCTTGGTGCAATTCGGTAGTGACCAACCGATTGCATTAGCCGGTACGCAGTTTGCGCAGCAATTTGTCAGCATGTATGGCAATACCATTGGCGCGTGGTCGGAATATTTAGTCGGCGGTATCGCTTTCTTGTGTATGTTTGGCACCACACTGGCTGTACTCGATGGCTACGCACGAACCCTCAAAGAATGCCGTTCGCTTCTAGCACCGTCAAAGAAGAAGAGCGAGTCTCAAGCTAAGTCTGACAGCCTCACTTGGTGGGTCATCGGACAGTCAATCGCCGGTATGCTAGTAATTATTTACTTTCAAAGCGCGCTCGGGCCAATGCTGACATTTGCGATGACGTTAGCGTTCTTAACCACGCCGTTTTTCGCTTGGCTCAACTTTAAGCTGGCGCGAAAAAATGCCATGTCGAAGCGCATGCGAGCCTATGGCTGGATCGGATTAACCTACTTAATAGTCTTTGCGTTGGGTTATTTGTACTTTTTGCTGTTCATGGGCTCGTGACCATCTTGAAAATCAGTACGTTTAGCTCACTCGCCTTGAGCTTTACCAAGCGATTGCATTAAATGGAACAACAATAAAACCAGAGGAAGTAATCATGAAGGGCATGAAACATCTCATTTTCGCAGTGATGATGGGGTCAAGCTTGGTTGTAACTGCAACCGCAACAGAACTCCCAGAAGCTAAAATCGCCGCGGACGAAACGGTTGTGACTGAGCACAGCACCACCATCAACGGTCAGCGTTTTAAATACACCGCAACTACCGGCACCCAGCCAGTGTTTAACGAAAACGGCGAAGCAACCGCCGCGTTGTTTTTCACGTACTACGAACGCCAAGGCGTTAAGAACCGTGAAGAACGACCGCTATTAATCTCATTTAATGGTGGCCCGGGCTCTGCGTCTGTGTGGATGCATGTGGCTTACACCGGTCCAAAATCACTTCGTGTTGATGACGAAGGTTTCCCACTCATGCCGTACGGCGTGAAAGACAACCCGCATTCAGTACTCGATGTCGCTGACATTGTGTTTGTGAACCCAGTGAACACTGGCTATTCGCGTCCGTTGCCGAAGAAAGACGGCTCACAGTATTCACGTGATGAACTGCAAAAAATGTTCTTTGGTGTGAATGCCGATGTGAAATATTTAGCTGATTGGATCAACACCTTTGTGACCCGCCATGAACGCTGGCGCTCACCGAAGTACCTGATTGGTGAAAGCTACGGTACTACGCGTGTATCAGGTTTAGCGCTTGAGCTACAAAACCGTCAGTGGATGTATTTGAACGGTGTCATCTTGGTATCGCCAACGGATATCGGCATTGAGCGTAACGGCCCAGTAAAAGCAGCGAACCGCTTACCGTATTTTGCCGCGGCAGCTTGGTATCACGATGCACTGAGCTCCGATCTGCAAAGCAAAGATTTGCTCGAGTTATTGCCTGAAGTTGAGAAGTATACGCTTGATGTTTACTTACCAGCTTTAGCGAAAGGCGCAATGTTGCCTGCCGCTGAGAAAGAGCAAATTGCAGCGCAAGTAGCGAAGTACTCTGGTTTAGATAAACAAACCGTGTTGCGTGCCAACCTTGATATCAGCACTTCGTTTTTCTGGAAAGAGTTGTTGCGTGATCGCGGTCAAACCATTGGTCGTTTAGATTCGCGCTACCTCGGTATTGACCGTGATGACGTGGGTTCACGCCCTGATTATAACTCTGAGCTGACTTCTTGGTTGCACTCGTTTACCCCAGCTATCAATTATTACTTGCGTGAAGAGCTAGGTTACAAAACAGACGTGAAATACAACATGTTTGGCCCAGTGCATCCGTGGGATCGCAGCAACGACAATACCGGTGAAAACTTGCGTCAAGCAATGGCACAAAACCCATACTTGAATGTGTTAATTCAGTCAGGTTACTACGACGGCGCCACCAACTACTTTGATGCGAAATACAATATGTGGCATATCGATCCAAGCGGTCGTATGGCTGACCGTATTGGCTTCAAAGGTTATCGTAGTGGTCACATGATGTATTTGCGCGCAGAAGATTTGAAATTGTCGAACAACGACTTGCGTGAATTCATAAAAGCGACTATTCCTGCTAAGGACGAAGCAGCGAAATACTAATTACCAAGGAGATAACCCATGGATTTAATCCGGATTATTATCGCAATTTTGTTACCACCGCTGGGCGTGTTTTTGCAGGTCGGTATTGGTAAGCATTTTTGGATAAACATTGTACTGACGTTGCTCGGCTATATTCCTGGCATCGTGCATGCGGTTTGGGTTATCGCCAAAAAATAACAATAAGGTTTACCCATGAAAAAATTATCTACGCTGGCCCTTGCGGTCAGCGTCGCACTCTCATTTTCTGCGCAAGCCCAAACCGAAAACGGCTGGGACGTCAATAATCCTCAAGGTGAGTTCAAAGACATTCAGATCAAAACCTCTGAAGGTACTTGGATGAACGTGGACATGAGCCCAGACGGCAAGTTCATTGTTTTCGATATGCTTGGTGATATTTATCGTATTCCTGCTAGCGGCGGCGATGCTGAATTATTGGTTGGTGGTATTGCTTGGAGCATGCAGCCGGTTTATTCACCGGACGGCAAATATATTGCTTATACCTCAGATGCTGACGGCGGCGACAATATTTGGATTATGGATGCGGATGGTAGCAACCCGCGCCAAGTAACCGACGAAACCTTTCGTTTGTTGAACAGCCCAGCATGGAGCCCAGACAGCGAATTTATCGTCGCCCGCAAACATTTTACCGCAAGTCGTTCTCTAGGCGCAGGTGAAGTATGGATGTACCACCGTTCAGGCGGTTCGGGTGTGATGTTAACCGAGCGCCCGAATGATCAAAAAGATTTAGGTGAGCCAGCGTTTTCGCCAGATGGGCGCTATATCTATTTCTCGCAAGACGATACCCCAGGCAAAACCTTCCATTATAGCAAAGATTCTCTGGAAGGCATTTACAAAATCAAACGTTATGATCGCGAAACCGGTGATATCGATGTGATTTTAAGCGGTGCCGGTGGTGCGATTCGTCCAACGCCTTCGCCTGATGGTAAGTATTTGGCTTACATCAAGCGTGAAGACTTCAACAGCGTACTGTATTTGTACGACTTAGAGTCAGGCGAAAAAACACGTCTGTACAATCAGCTTGATCGCGACATGCAAGAAACGTGGGCTATTCATGGCGTGTATCCGACCATGGACTGGAGCCCAGATAGCAAGAAAATGATTTTCTGGGCTGACGGTAAAATCATGCAACTCGATGTTGCTAGCCGCAGCACTCGCGTGATTCCGTTTAGCGTGGAAACCACCAAGAAAGTCCAAAATGCGTTGCACTTCGAAACCAACCTAGATGAAGACCAGTTTAAGGTGAAAATGCTACGTATGGTGCAAGTTGCGCCAAACGCCAAGCAAGTTGTGTTCGAGGCACTGGGTAAGCTTTATGTACGTAGCTTGCCAAACGGCGAACCGAAACGTCTCACCAAACTTGAAGGAGCATGGGAGCTTTATCCAAGCTACTCACGCGATGGTAGCAAGTTGGTTTATGCAACGTGGGATGATCAAAAGCTAGGTCAGCTGATTGTTCGTGACGTGAAGTCAGGCAAAGAAACCGTGTTGGCAACTGGCAAAGGTAAATTCGTTGAGCCGGTATTTAGCCCAGATGGTAACGCTGTGGTGTATCGTAAAATTCGTGGTGGCTATATCACCTCAGATACTTATGGTTTAAACCCAGGTGTTTATCATTTATCGCTGAACAAAGGCGCGAAACCGCGTTTGATCAGTGAAAGCGGCAGCTCGCCACAATTTGGTGCACGCAGCGATCGCGTTTATTTGATGGCATTCAATGGTTCACCGTCGTTAATGAGCGTTGATTTGGTCACCAAAGAATCACGTACGTTGTACACCGCTGAGCACGCAACCGAGTTCCGTGTTTCTCCGGATGGTGAGCACTTGGCGTTTGCTGAGCGCTTTAAAGTATTTGTGACGCCATTTGTTGAGCGCGGTGCGCCAATTCGTATCAGCCCAACCGACAAGCAGTTCCCTATTGAGCAATTGTCTGTTCGTGCCGGCGAAAACATCTCATGGAGCGGTGATGGCCAAGCGCTATATTGGTCACTTGGCCCAGAGCTTTATCATGCGTCAGTTAATGGCTTGTTTGGCATTGATGGTGAATCAGAGTTCGAGAAAGTGGCGAATGGTTTGGATATCAGCTTTACAGCCGATGCCGGCATTCATGACGAAACTGTGGCATTTGTTGGTGGTCAGGTGATTACCATGGAAGGCGAGCAGGTCATTGAACGTGGCACCGTGGTTGTCAAAGGCAACAAAATTGTTGCGGTCGGCAGTGTCGATGACGTGACCGTACCAAGCGGCGCAACCGTGATAGATACCACCGGTAAAACCGTGATGCCGGGCTTGTTCGATGGTCACGCGCATGGCCCGCAAGGTGATAACGAGATTATTCCAGAGCAAAACTGGAAAACTTATGCCACCTTGGCGTTTGGTGTTACCTCGATTCATGATCCGTCAAATGACACGACTGAAATCTTTGCCGCCAGTGAATTGCAAAAGGCTGGTTTAATTGCTGCACCACGTACATTCTCAACCGGTACCATTTTGTACGGTGCGAATGGCCCGGGTTACACCGCGCACGTGGATGACTTAGACGATGCTAAGTTCCACCTTGAACGTCTGCAAAAAGTGGGTGCATTCTCGGTGAAGAGCTACAACCAGCCGCGTCGTAATCAGCGTCAGCAGATTATTCAAGCGGGTCGTGAATTAGGCATGATGGTGGTACCAGAAGGTGGTTCATTGCTGCAACATAACTTGAGTATGGTTGCCGACGGTCACACGACGATTGAACACTCGATTCCGGTCGCGAAAATCTATGACGATATCGAGCAGTTCTGGAGCCAAACCGACGTAAACTATACGCCAACGTTGGGCGTTGCATACGGCGGTATCTGGGGTGAAAACTACTGGTATGCTGAAACTGACGTGTGGAAGCATCCGAAGTTATCGAAGTTTGTCCCAGACGATGCGTTAGTCGGTTCTGTGCGCCGCGAAAAAGCACCGCACAACCATTACAACCACTTTAACAACGCCGATGTCGCTAAAAAGCTACAAGACTTGGGTGTGGATGTGGTGGCTGGTGCCCACGGTCAGCGTGAAGGTTTAGCGCAGCATTGGGAAATTTGGATGATGGCACAAGGTGGTATGACACCACTGCAAGCACTGGCAACATCAACCATTAACCCAGCCAAAGAGTTTGGTATGGACAAATATATCGGCTCGCTGAAAGCGGGTAAATTGGCTGACATTATTGTGATTGATGGTAATCCGTTAGCGGATATCTCAGTCACTGATCGCGTGACGCATACCATGGTGAATGGCCGCTTGTTTGATGCGGAAACCATGAACCAACTGGTGCCAAAAGCCGAACCACGCAAGCCGTTTTTCTGGGAATAGACCATAGTCGCATCACACAATTGATGTATCTCAGAAAAATTATGTCTATAATCCCGCTATATTCTTATAGCGGGATTTATTTTTTTTATGAATAACATTAAAGATATTGACCTCAACTTATTGGTCTACCTCGACGTGTTATTGCGCGAGCGAAATGTGACCAAAGCCGCTGCGCAACTCAATATAACTCAGCCCGCCATGAGCAATGGCTTAAAGCGTTTGCGCACCTTGCTCAATGATCCGATTCTAGTACGCACCAGCGAAGGTATGCTGCCGACTGAAACCGCGCTACGCATGCAAGAGCCAGTGCGTCAAATTCTGTATTCCGTAGAAGAAATGGTACAGCCGGCGCGTGAGTTCGATGCCGCTACCAGTGACCGCGTATTTCGCATTATGGCGTCAGACTATGCCGCATCGACATTGATGCCGCGACTACTCGAAAAGCTCAAACAACAAGCACCCCATGTGGCGCTTGATATCATGACACCGAGTGACATCAGCTTCCATGACGTTGAAAACGGTAAAGTTGACCTTGCCATTAACCGCTTTGAGAAATTGCCGCAGTCATTTCACCAAAAAAACTTATGGGAAGATGACTTCAGTTGCCTTGTGCGCAAAGACCATCCGTTGGTACAGAACTACACGCTTGAGAATTACCTCAAGGGCGAGCATGTGTGGGTGAGTAAAACTGGTTTTGGTGTCGGGGTGGGGATGGATCCGCACGATGTTCAGAAACTTGGTTGGGTTGATGAAGCGCTTGGTAAACTCGGTCACAAACGTGAAATCCGCGTGTTTACCCGTAACTATCATGTGGCGATGCATTTAGCCCGCCAAGGGCTTATTGCGACATTACCAAGTCAGGCCGCCGCGTTATATCAAGATGATGATGAGTTGGTAATGCTAGAACCGCCGTTTACGATTCCGGCACTGGAGCTGACCATGATTTGGAGTCCACTCCTGCAACATGACGCGGGTCATCGCTGGTTCCGTCAGTTGATTACTGACACTGCCGCACATCATTAGTTATGAGTGACGCGAAACGCGCGGGCATGTTCGCTCGAAAAATATTGCAAGGCTTTCATAAGCACTATGCATTGTTTCAGGACGTGACTCGCCAAGCGCGTGATCGCTTTGCTCACGGTGATTGGCATGCGGGCCAGTATGCGGCAACTGTGCGCATTAGCTTTTATGACCAGCGCGTGCGCGAAACCACCGCTGTGCTGAATAAGCTGACCGGCGGTGAACTTAACGAAGCGCTTTGGTTAGAAACCCGCAAAATTTACCAGCAATTCTTACAGTTTCATCCGCAGGCTGAGCTGGCTGAAACCTTCTATAATTCGGTATTCTGTAACCTTTTTCATCGGCGCTATTTTAACAACGCCTATATCTTCGTTGAAACCACGCTAAGCGACAGCATTCCACTGGCGCTGGAAACCGAGTTCCGTTCGTACTTTCCGGTAGTGCAGGGCATGCGGCGCACGTTAGCGCGTATCATGGGCGACATCGATTTTGGCGCTGAATATGATGACTTATCCGAAGACATTCGCTTGCTACGCAAAGCTTTTCGCGAACAAACCGCCGCCGGTCAGCTTTCGACGTATCAGTTGCGTATAGACGTACTCAAAGAACCATTCTTTCGTAACAAAGCGGCTTATGTAGTCGGTCGGATTGTTAGTGCCAATCGTATTTTCCCGTTTATCGTACCGGTACTGCGCAATAGCGCAGGACGACTTTATTTGGATGCCCTGATTACCGATACCGATCAAATGGCGATTATCTTCGCCTTTGCGCGCTCGTATTTTATGGTTCACACCCGTGCGCCATCGGCGTTAGTTCGCTTCTTAAAAGGCCTGATGCCAAAGAAAACAATTGCGGAGTTATACTCGGCAATTGGCTTACACAAGCAAAGTAAAACCGAATTCTATCGCGACTTTCTGCACCATTTGGATGCCAGTGACGATAAGTTGGTAGCGGCGGCCGGTATCAAAGGGATGGTGATGACAGTGTTCACGTTACCGTCGTATCCGTATGTATTTAAAGTCATCAAAGATAAGTTTGGTGGCGGCAAACAAATGAGCCGACAAACAGTTATTGACCGGTACCGCATGGTCAAACGCCATGATCGCGCTGGACGTATGGCAGATACTTATGAATTTGCCAATGTGGCGATTCCGCTAGAGCGCATCTCGCAAGATTTGCTTGATGAGCTGACAAATACCGTCGCTGGCAGTTTAAAAATTGAGGACGGGCAACTGGTGATCAGCCAATTGTTTGTCGAGCGCCGCATGATGCCGCTGAACATCTTCTTAGAATACGGTACTGACGCGGAAATCGAATTGGTCATGAAGGATTACGGCCAAGCCATTAAAGATATGATGGCAGCGAATATATTCCCCGGCGATATGCTGCTGAAAAACTTCGGTTTAACGCGCCATAAGCGAGTGGTGTTTTATGATTACGACGAAGTTCAGTACCTCACTGAAATGAACTTCCGCAAGTTACCGAAACCAGAAACCTATGAGCAAATGATCGCACCCGAGCCTTGGTATGCGGTTGGCCCCAATGATGTCTTTCCTGAGCAATTGGCGACTTATGCGGTACCGCAGCCGAAGTTACGAGATATCCTACTGAAATATCATCCGGAGTTAGTGGATGCAGAGTTTTGGCGACAACAACAAGAGAATTTGGCGCAAGGCGTGATTACGGACGTATTTCCGTATCCGGAGGCCGTGCGCTTTATGCGTTGTGTGCGCACGACCTCTGCATAAGCGTTACTCGTTAGTGATTAAAGACGGTAAATAAACCCTCGTTTAGCCACATGTGGGCGAGGATACTGACGATATAACCAAGAGCGATGACCGGGGTCCATTTTAGGTGGCTAGCGAAGGTGTAATAACCACGGGCTTGTCCCATCAGTGCCACACCTGCGGCTGAACCAATCGACAATAAGCTACCGCCAGTACCTGCGGTCAAGGTAATCAATAGCCACTGACCGTGTGACATATCCGGATGCATTGATAGCACCGCAAACATCACTGGAATGTTATCAATTAATGCGGACATTAAGCCTAACGCTACGTTGGCAAAGGTTGGACTCATATCGAGATACAAGGTATTTGAGAGCAACGAGAGATACCCCATAAAGCCAAGCCCACCGACTGCTATGACGATACCGTAGAAGAACAACAACGTATCCCACTCGGCTCGTTGTACCCGGTTAAATACATCAAACGGTACCACGCCACCCAATCGCTCGAGGCGCGCCATATCGCCGGCGCGCTCTGCCATGGCGCGCTTACGTGCCAACGAGCCGGGTAATGTCATGCGCAAGAAATAACCAAAGAATTGTAAATAACCCAGACCCATCATCATGCCAAGAACAGGTGGTAAATGCAGCCACATGTGGCAGGCGACGGCGGTAGTAATGGTGAGTAAGAAGAGAGCCGTAATACGCAAAGCGCCGCGTTTTAGCTCGACCTCTTCATAAATTGCGGTTGGTTTACGGTCTTCGATAAAGAAGCTCATGATCACCGCCGGTACCAAGTAGTTCAGTAGTGACGGAATAAACAAGACGAAGAATTCTTGAAACTCAACCATTCCGGCTTGCCAAACCATCAACGTGGTGATGTCACCAAATGGGCTAAAGGCACCGCCGGCATTGGCTGCAATGACAATACTGATGCACGAGACGCTAATGAACTTTTTGTCTCCGTCGGCCACTTTCATGACCACGGCACACATCAATAAGGCGGTCGTGAGGTTATCGGCAACGGGCGAAATAAAGAATGCGAGAAATCCTGATAGCCAAAATAGTTGCTTATAGGTGAAGCCCTTTTTAATCATCCAAGCGCGTAAACTATCGAATAATCGACGCTCTTCCATCGCGTTGATGTAGGTCATTGCCACCAGCAGGAACAGCATCAATTCGGCAAATTCGAGCAAATTATGGCGGAACGCTTCTTCGGCTACTCCTGGCAGATCGTTTTGCATGTAGACAAAACCGATCATGATCCAAATTAAGCCGGCGGCCAGTAGCACGGGCTTTGATTTGCGCATGTGCAGCTTTTCTTCACCCATCACCAAAATATAAGCAACGGTGAAAATAATGATGGCGGCAATACCAACGTTAGCGGAGGTCAAGTCGAGTTGACCAGCGGCCGCGAAAGCGGCGGGGGAGAATAGGCTCGCGCCCAACAACAACAGCAGTACTTTCCACATGATTGTTATTCCTTCAACATGCGAGGCTTCAGGGGTGAACAGCACAATTTTTAAGATGAATCGTCTGTTCAGGCGCGCGCATACTACCACAAAAAAGCCGCCAAACACCTGTGCTTGGCGGCTTATACCCAGTATTTTCCGAGGTAATGCTAAAGAGGTATTCGTAAACCTTTGCTTACGCCGGTTTTTTGAACTGTTCTTCTTCAGTCGAGCCGGTAAGTGCTGTTACCGACGACTTCCCTCCTTGAATCACATTCGTCACGTCATCGAAGTATCCGGTACCAACTTCCTGTTGATGCGCAACAAACGTATAGCCTTTGTCGGCTGCCGCAAATTCTTGTTGCTGCAATTTCACGTACGCTGACATATCGTTGCGTGCGTAATCATGCGCAAGTTCGAACATGTGGTACCACATGTTGTGTACGCCAGCTAAGGTGATGAATTGGAATTTGTAACCCATCGCCGCGAGCTCTCGTTGGAATTTAGCAATAGTCGCGTCATCTAGGTTGCGCTTCCAGTTAAAGCTTGGTGAGCAGTTGTACGCCAATAATTTACCAGGATACTGTGCATGAATTGCTTCGGCGAATTTGCGTGCTTCTTCTAAGTCAGGCTTGGCAGTTTCACACCAAAGTAAGTCAGCGTACGGCGCATAAGCTAAACCGCGTGAAATGGCTTGATCGATACCAGCATTCACACGATAAAAGCCTTCGGCGGTGCGCTCGCCGGTGCAGAACGGCTGGTCATTTGGATCAACATCGGAAGTAAGCAAATCAGCGGCGTTCGCATCAGTGCGAGCGAGAATGAGCGTTGGCACACCGGCAACGTCAGCAGCGAGGCGCGCTGCAATTAACTTTTGCACCGCTTCTTGAGTTGGTACTAAAACCTTCCCGCCCATGTGGCCACACTTTTTCACCGAGGCTAACTGGTCTTCAAAATGTACGCCCGCAGCGCCGGCACGAATCATCGCCTGCATCAGTTCGTAAGCGTTCAATACGCCACCAAAGCCAGCCTCGGCATCAGCGACAATCGGTGCGAAATAATCCACATAGCCTTCTTGTTCTGGGCCGATACCTTTTGACCATTGAATTTGGTCTGCGCGGGCGAAGCTATTGTTAATACGCTCAACCACCGTTGGCACTGAATCCACTGGATACAATGACTGGTCAGGGTACATGCTGAGCGAGGTATTGTTGTCGGCAGCGACCTGCCATCCGGATAAATAGATAGCTTGTAAGCCAGCTTTTACTTGCTGAACGGCTTGCCCGCCGGTGAGCGCACCGAGTGCATTCACATAGTCTTTGCCAAATTTCTCTTGCGCGGCACCGTTGACTAAACGCCAAAGTTTCGCCGCACCGTTTTGTGCATAGGTACATTCAGGCTGAACACTGCCGCGCAGGCGCACCACATCCAGTGCTGAATAGGTGCGTTCAACGCCAGTCCAGCGTGGGTTTTGCTGCCAATCTTGTTCAAGTTGTTTCGCGGCTTCTGCTTGGTGAATTGAAGTTGTCATGGTTGTTGTCCTGTTAAGTGATTGAATTATTATTGAATAAGGTCGTAGCCTGGCAGCGTGAGAAACGCCACTAGCTCATCGGCGGTCGTGATTTGTTCGAGCAGTTGCGTCGCTTTTGGAAAATTCTCGCCAGCCCAACGTTCATCACCGACTTCCCCGCGAACAACCTGTGCTTCTTGCTCGAGGTAATTACGGAACAGCTCTTTGGTGACCACTTCGCCGTTATCGAGGGTTTTTCCGTGCTTGATCCACTGCCAAATCGAGGTTCGTGAGATTTCCGCAGTTGCGGCGTCTTCCATGAGGCCGTAGATGGGCACACAACCTTTACCGGATATCCAGGCTGCGATGTATTGCAGCGCCACACGAATATTGGTGCGCATGCCAGCCTCGGTGCGCTCACCTAAACTCGGTTGTAGTAAATCTGCAGCGGTTATCGGCGCATCAGCTTCGCGCAGAATATGCAGTTGGTTATCCCCTTGTAAGCCCGCAACAAATACTTCGCGAACCGTGTCAGCTAAACCTGGGTGCGCAATCCAAGTACCGTCATGACCATTGTCCCGTTCAAGCTCCTTATCTGCTTTTACCTTGGCTAGAATGGTGGCATTTTCGGCTGGATCTTTGCTTGGTATAAATGCGGCCATACCGCCCATCGCAAGGGCGCCACGTTTATGACAGGTTTTTACTAGCAACCTTGAATAGGCGTTCAAAAACGGTTGATTCATGGTCACGACTTGGCGGTCGGGAAGAACCCGATCGGGATGATTTTTTAAGGTTTTGATGTAACTAAAAATGTAATCCCAGCGACCACAGTTGAGGGCAACGATGTGTTCGCGCATGGCATAAAGAATTTCATCCATCTGGAACACTGCCGGTAAGGTTTCAATCAATACGGTTGCGCGAATGGTGCCGCGCGGCTGTTGAAAATAGTCCTCGGTAAACGTGAAGACATCCGCCCACCACTGCGCTTCGCTGCTATGCTCAAGTTTCGGCAGGTAGTAATAGACACCGGTACCACGTGACACACGTTGTTGGTAGTTGAGATAAAAATATAGGGCGAAATCAAATAAGCTTCCTGGAACCACGTCGCCATCGAGCATCACGTGCTTCTCGGGCAAATGTAAGCCGCGCACACGTGCAATCAGAAGTGCTGGATTTTCTTGTAATTGGTAATGTTTATTCGAAACGGGGTCGGTATAGGTCATTTGGCCCGTATTGGCATCGAACAAGTTGATTTGTCCTTGCAACACACCTTCCCAAGTTGGTGATTGGGAATCCTCAAAGTCGGCCATATAGCAATCGACATTGGCATTGAGCGCGTTAATGACCATCTTCCGATCAACGGGGCCGGTGATTTCCAAACGACGTTTGGTGAGATCTTTAGGGAGTGTGGCTACTTGCCAGTCACTATCACGAATCGACGCTGTCTCAGGGGCGAAGTCGGGGAGCGCACCGGCATCGATTTGTTGCTGACGTTGTTGTCGATTAACCAATAGGTTGTGTAATTGCGGGCGAAATTTGCGTACCAATTCGACCAAAAATTGTTGGCAGTTTTGATCTATCAAACCTGCAGCAGGTTGCTCAAGTTTTGGGAGCTTTAGTCCGTTCATAATCTATCCAGTTGTTGTTCGTGTGTTAACGAACTCAAGGCTAGACTGAATTGATATAATACAACAAATGAATGAAGTGGATTGCAATCATTCACTGTGTGAATGATTAATTAAATCAAACGAACGGATTTAACCAAACAATGCGCCAATAAACGCATGCTGGAGTATTTTTAAACAATAACGCCCTCACGATGAGGGCGTTATATCAAAACGGATGTGCTGACTATTTCATTCGTGAATAAAGCAATTTTTGATACCAGCTGCGTGGTAAGAAGCGCTTCATATACCATGCCATACGGCCCTGACGATGAGGAAGTACATGGCTTTTCTTCTTCTCGACGGCTTTCATAATCAGGCGGGCAATATCAACCGCATTTAATTTACTCGAACGCATGAGTTTATCGAGTTTTTGCTCCATGCCATCAATGGAGGTACGCATACCTTGCCCTAAATTGGTTTTAAAGAAGCTCGGACACACTACGGTGACATGGATGTTATCTTTTTTAAGCTCGTTTTGCAGGGTCTCTGATAAGCTCACTACTGCAGCTTTTGTCGCGTTGTATGCGGACATATTCGGTACATCCAGAAGCCCCGCCATCGACGCAACATTAATAAAATGACCGTGACCTTGGCGTTTAAACATTGGCGTGAATACCTTACAACCGCGTACCACACCTAATAGATTAATATCGATAATCCATTGCCAGTCATTAAGTGTCGTTTGCGTGAGTTGGCCAACTTGCGCCACACCGGCATTGTTGACCACCACATCCACGCCGCCCCATTTTTCTTCGAGCGTTTTGGCAACCTGTTCAAGGTCGCTCACTCGTGTTACATCGCAGGGCATGAACATGGTTTGCGGTTGAATTTTTTGCAAGCTACCAATGACGGCTTCGCCACGTTCAATATCCCGATCACCGATACATACGCGCCAACCACCTTTTGCGCAGATTTGCGCAAGGGCAAAACCAAGGCCGCTGGCGCCGCCAGTGATAAAAATTCGCTGCGGTTTCATGAAATGTTCCTGAATTAATTATACTTAGGGGGCTATAGAAGCAGATACGGGCCGATCAATCAATTGCCGCAGTGACATTGAACTATAGCCGGTGAGCTCCTCAAATGCAGCAAAATAAGTTTCAGAGTTAGCGGCGGCACCGTCTTTCACCAGTCGTGAATAGGTTTCCCATAAGGCGAAGATACCAGCACGAACGCCATTGGCTTGTAACTGAGCATGTAAATCGGCATTAGCGACTAACCCACAGCTATAGTGTGCGCGAAAATTAACACGACCCACATTGATAAATGGCTCGCTTGCCGGCCACGAAGCAATACACTCTTGTTGCGCTTTACGCACGGCTTCTTGTACCAGTTGATTACTTTGATTCAGCTTGGTATCGGTATACAGATATGACATCAGCTCTGCGGCACCTTCGTGGATCCACGCTTCATCAGAACTGGAATACTTGAGCCCCGCGCCTTGGAACAAGTGCGCAATTTCATGTGCAAAAAACCAAAGGGTATTCTTCTCATCAAGGTTTTGTAGTGCTTGCTCGCCATACCAATGCATAAATACTTGATTGGGCAAAACGCCGCCTTGGTGACCGAAATAACCGCCTTCGTAGTCACTATAAGACGCAAACAATGTCGGCGTTTGAGTCAGCGCACCCAGTTGCTTGGTGTAATAACTCATCATCATCGGTAACTCGGTCACCATGTCGTGTTGTAACGATTGTGGCAACACCGGATCAATGATGGCAACCAGAGCGGCAAAGGTCTCCGGCGGCTGTGAGCCAATGTAAATAGCGCGACCACTGTCACGATCAAGCCATTCGTGAAAACCAAGTCGCAATTGCCCGTCGACGAGCAGATAATCATTCGTGGTTAAATTAACCGCCATGGGCCATTCATGATGCGCCGCCGCGCACTGATCGGCACAGGCAAAAAAGCGCGCGGTATGAATCAGCATGCCGCCGTCACTAAATGGTGAAAACGGCGCATAATCTTTGGGGAGTGGGGTGTAGCTGGCGTCGAGCACAAAAGCCGCTTCGGAAAATGGTTGGCCGTTTTTACTGAGGATCACTTCAGAACCATTTTGCCAACCAATCTGAATGTTGTCGGTAAGCGGTTGCCAGCGCTCCGCGCGCGATTGATTAGGCGAACGCACAAACTCGAGGTGTGTCACGGGTTCGTCTAATTGATAGGTCACCGTCCAGCCGAGATCGGATTTACTGAGCGTAATCAACCGTATCTGCGAATCTGCCGGCGCAAACCACAGCAATAGCACAAGAACCAGAGCTGCAAGAGCAATGAAATAGCGCACGTTATTTAAGCCTCGTTATGTAACCTCTGTTATCAATGTAGCACCAGCCTTGCATTGGCTCCACGATCTTTCACTTTCGGACAATATTCTTTCTTTATTTTTACTGTGACAGTTCTGTTTCGGTTCAGTGAATCTTTCGTGACAAACCGGTTTTGTCACAAATTTGTCATGCCTACTCACTAATCTGCCTGCGTCGTTTAATTACTTACATTCGTTCCTTCCAGGAGAACACAATGAAATTGCAAACTCTTTTCCAAGTTACCGCTGTTGCTTCAGCATTAGCTCTCGCCGGTTGTGGCGGTGATATTGAAATTTCACCAACCGTGAATGACAACAGCGTTGTAAATAACGGTTCTGGTGGTAGCTCAGGTGGCGACACTACCGCCGATAACCTGTGTGCAACCAACAACGGTGTGCAAGGTGCATTTGACGGTCGTGACTGTGAATACAACCTTGAGTTTGCAAGCCGTAATATCGAAATCACTGAAGACATCACATTTGCTGAATTGCCAGATGGCGGTGTGCACGTATTCGATGGCGCACTATTAATTGGTGAAGATTGTGATACCACCACCTCGTGTACTATCAATCAAGATGGTCCTGTGATGACAGTTGAGCCAGGTGCGACTTTGGCATTTACCAGCGGTGAAGCAATCATTCGCGTTGCTCGCGGTGCAAAATTAAATGCAATCGGTACCTTCGACAAGCCAGTAACCTTCACTTCAGCAAACGCTTTTACACGTTTTGATGTGGTTGGCAACGGCCCACGTTTTGCAGATTGGGGCGGTATTATCATTAATGGTGAAGGTATCACCAACCAGTGTACTGATGCGCAGCGTGATGCAGGCACCTGTAATGTTGCTTCTGAAGGCATCGTGAGCTACTACGGCGGTAACGATAACGCGGATGATAGCGGCTCGATGAAGTATGCGAAAATCTGGTATGCCGGTTCAGGCCCACGTGCAGGCGGCGACGGCGATGACTTGAACTCACTGACATTAAACGCAGTTGGTTCAGGCTCTTCTTATGAGTTTATTCACATTCATCAAGGTTACGACGACGGTATCGAGTTCTTCGGTGGTGCAGCTGATGTGAAACGCGTTGTATTCACTGACACCCAAGACGATTCAATGGATATCGATGCGGGTTGGCAAGGTAACGCACAATTCCTATATATCAAGCACGGCACCGTTAACGTTGACGGTACTGACGTATACATGGGTAACGGCGGTTTTGAAGCTGACGGTGAGAAAAACTCAGGCGCAGAATACTCACAAGCACCAACATCACGTCCAAACATCGCGAACGTGACTGTTGTGACAACTGACGGCTTATCAACTCGTGATAACGATCCATCAACCGCTATGAAGTTTGACGATAACTTCCAAGGCCAACTGTATAACTTCTTGTTAGTTAAAACCGACGTTGCAACCAACGACACCCGCTGCATCCTCTTTACTGGTGACGGCGAACTGGGTGTAACCGATGGTGACTTGAACTTCTTCAACTCAGCAATGGCGTGTGTTGCAGAAAACGAATTCACTTCAGCTGATTTGTTTGCCAACGGCACCAGCCGTCAAGCTTGGTTCGACAACAGCGGTGTGAACGCACGTTTAGGCGGAAATGCAACTGTATTCGGCACTGATGGCTTCGCAACGGATATGTCATCGTCTGATATCACGGTGACTGCAAATGACTTGAGCGCTTTAGGCAACAGCTTCTTTGAAGCAGTTGATTACATTGGTGCGGTATCAAGCACGGATACATCATCTGAATGGTACCAGTGGGTTGAAACTGCGTTAGCTGCTGCAGAACAAGATTAATCACACTTGTTGCATAGCAATCTATGGCAGGCGTGCTGGTGGCACGCCTGCTATTACCGATAACGCAGGAGTTGACGATGAGCACCAATTATAAACTCAAGCCGCTAGCTCTAGCGGTCAGTATTGCCCTTCTTGCGAGTAGTCAAGCTTACGCGCAGCAGCAAGAGGCCGAGCAAACAGCAACCGAAACCGCCACAGATACAGCTATTGAAGAAGTTGTGACCACAGGTACGCGTTTACAAGGCAGTGCAGCTGCAGTTGTTGATGAGCGTAAAAACCAAGCGTTCGTGGCAGATATTCTTGGTGCTGAACAGTTATCAAGAACCGGCGATAGCGATGCGGCTTCGGCATTACGCCGCGTAACCGGCTTAACTTTGGTTGACGGCAAATATGTTTACGTTCGTGGCCTGGGTGAGCGTTACTCAAGCGCTCGTTTAAATGGCGCAAGTATTCCAAGCCCAGACTTAACCCGCAACGTTATTCCGCTTGATATTATTCCTTCAACGATTATCGAAAGCTTAGCGGTACAGAAAGTATTTTCACCAGCTATGCCTGCAGCCTTTGGTGGCGGTAATATCGATATCCGTACTAAATCATTACCGTCTGATTTTCAGGTAAATCTTGAGGTTGGTATTGGTCAAAACACCAATGCTTCTGATGGTTACACATATAGCCGTAACGAAGCAGGCGTGCCGCAAAACATTCGCGAAGCAATTGTGAAATATCGTGGCGACTTCAGCTTGCGAAACATTGTCAGCCGCGAAGGGCTTGTTGCCAATGAAACGGGCTCAGCAAGTGACCAAGCGCGCGCGATAAATTCTGGTTTAGCACAATCGCTACCACGTGATATCGCCCTGCAAGAAGACTCGCTCAACCCGAACTACAGCATCAAAGCCAGCATTGGTAACAGCTTTGATGAAGAGTTGTTCGGTGGCAGCATCGGTTTCTTATTAGCTGGCGCGTATGATACCAAATGGGATGTTTCAGAGCGTACCAATGCGGTTTTGAGTGAGAATGCGACTGAGGGCTGTGCGACGACACTCAACAGCGCAGAAGAAGTCTCAAACTCGTGTTACAACACCTTAAGTGAGACCACGCTTACCACTGAAACCGAACGTTTAAATGGCGTATTCAGCGTTGGTTATGAGCTTGATACGCACCGTGTCAGCTATACCAAACTATATTTGACCGACTCAGAAGACGAATCTGAGTTCGGCATTATGCAAAGCCCGAACGGCAGTAACTTAAAGACTATCTTTGGCTCTGGCTTGGCGAATCGTGAACACGAATTTAAATACGAAGAGCGTACGCTTGATATTGATCAAATTCGTGGTCAGCACACGTTCCTAGATTACTGGGGCATCGGTTTTGACTGGCAATACACGGAGTCAAAAGCTGAAACGGATATTCCTACCGATATTTCGTATCGTTTTGATGATTTGTATGACAGTCAGGGTAATTACCTCAGTACTGTTGTGACTGGTGACGATAACCGAGCGGTTTATCAGTACGTTGATATGCAAGATAACGTGAAATCTTACAGCGGTAACTTCAGTTTGCCGACCAATGTCGGCGGCATGGATATCGAATTGAAAGCCGGTTACGACTTTACTGACAAAGCTCGTTATTACACTACTGACCGCTTTGCCATGGATAACGGCTCTGGCCTGCGTGTAACCGTCAATGAAGACGCGAACGATGTTCTGGGCGTAACGGATTACTTAACCGACGAGCGCATTGCAGAGAACAACTTCTTGTTGTCTTATCGCGAGCCAACGTCGCCAGATGCAGACGATTATTTGGCAGTGCAGAAAATCGATGCGTTTTACGGATCATTTGATGCGTTCCTGACTAACAACTGGCGTTTAGCCGGCGGTGTACGTTGGGAAGAGTTCAAGCAAGTATCATTGGCAACCTCGAGCTTGATCTTCACCCGTGAAGATTTAGAAACCTTCTATTCAGTGGACCGCATCATGAACGGCACCACCATTGAAGACGATTTCTATCCAGCGTTGTCACTCACTTATATCAGTGATGATAACTATCAGCTTCGTTTCGGCTTCTCTGAAACGGTGGTTCGCCCTGATATTCGTGAAACCGTGCCAGTTGCTTACTATGACCCAATCACCGATATCCGTACTATCGGTCGTGCGGGCCTTGAAAGCAGCCCAATGACGAACTTTGACGCGCGTTTCGAGTACTTCGCTGATAACGGTGATAACTACACCATCTCGGCTTTCTACAAGGATATTGAAAAGCCAATTGAGTCCGTTTTAAGTGTGGGTGATGAAGAGTACACGTTGAACTACGTGAACGGTATTTCAGCTGAAGTATACGGCGTTGAGTTCGAGTGGTTACATGATTTGACCTACTTAGCTGACGGCTTCTTCACCGCTGGTAACCTTACCTTAAGTGATTCCGAAGCAGTGATTGACCCAGCGCTAGCGGGTAACTTAACGAACCCAACCAAGCGTATGACTGGCCATTCAAAGTACGTTGCTAACCTCCAGTTAGGTTACGATTCACTGAACGGCAATCATTCTAGCTCTTTGGTTTACAACGTATTTGGTGAGCGCATCTTAGCCGCAGGTATCGGTGGTCGTGGTGATGCTTACGAACAGCCGTTCCACTCGCTTGATTTGGTTTATAACTATTACCCGGACTTTAATTCGAAAATCAGTTTTAAAGTGCAAAACTTGCTTGGCGAAGACCAAGAAGTGACGCAGTCTGGCGTGATTGTTCAAACCCGCGAAGTAGGGCAGGTGTTCAGCTTAAGCTACAGCTACGAGTTCTAATTGGTAGCACGACATGACGAAAGGAGAGGGCGCAGGATGCGCCCTTTTTTTTGTGTTGAAATTAGAACACGTAAATAAAACCGACACTCACTTCGGCTTCATAATTACTACGAGCAATCGGACTGTCCTGTACGTCGCTGCTGTAATACTCATACAGTGCTTCTCCGAAAATTTGCCAATTGTCGTTTAGGTAGTAACGATAGTTGTAGTCCAACCCAATTGAACGAAAGCCGCCGCTCATGCGTGTTTCAGCTAATCCTGATGCTAAGGCTTGCTCAGCGGTGATACCAAAACCGTGATTTGCGTACTCACTATCGTGAAACGATGCGACGAGGGAAATTTCAGAGCCCGTACCGTCATAAGTATCGCCAAAGCGACGACTGATACCAAATAAACCAAGACTACCATTACCGCCAGTGACCACACGGCTAACTAAGTGATAACGCCAATCGGTATCAAGAGCTCGGCGTGCAGTGACGACAAATTCAGTACTTTCTTCGCTATCGCCAAGACCATTTAAGCGGCCATCATCAGAGTCACCTTCTTCGCGGCCTTCATCGAAACCAATTGCAGCTTCGAATAACCAATTGTCTGAGCGCAGACCACGCCAGCCCAGAGCTTCTCCGGCCCAAAAGAAAATATCATCACCGTTACGCCACTGCACTGCACCGGCAGGCTGAGGCTCAAATCCAAATTCGTCTGAGCCTTCATAGGCCGTTTCATATTCAATGCCTAAGCCCAGAGCGAAGCTCCAGCCATCGTTACCCTTGGTAAAATCGTCAACAGAAGGCAAAGGTACTAACGCCGTTCTCTCTTCTTGCGCAACTGCCGATGGCAAGAAAAACCCATGTATACAAACAATCAATAGTAAACCCGTAAACTTTTTCATATTGCACCTTTCTTGAATGAGCTCGGACACAATGCATCCGAGCGATAGTCTGTAATTCAAGTGAAGATTACGTTGGACGGTTGTCAATAGATCTCACGCCTGAATATTTTCTGAATGCTTGATGCAAAAGGTTTGCGGCTTTAAGGAATTAAGTCAGGGAGGAGGGTATAACTGGCACAAATCTGGCACAAAGCCACAAAAAGAAAAGCCCCGCTATTGCTAGCGAGGCCTTATCAATAATGGTGCCCAGAGGCGGAATCGAACCACCGACACGGGGATTTTCAATCCCCTGCTCTACCGACTGAGCTATCTGGGCGTCGGGGCGTATTAAACGAGTTTTTCGGGTCTGAGTCAACCGCTTTTTTAAGGAAAATCGGTGAATTCAGACCGTTTGCTCAGTAAATACGCAATTTGGTTGGTTTTACACCTTTAAGTAGGTGCTACCCGCCAAACACTTCTCGTAATAGTCTGTCCACTTCACACCTTCACGTGGTGCGATGTGACCTTTACGAACTTCGCGATCAATCGACTTCTTCACCGTTTTCGCCATGAAATCGGTATTGTACTGCATGGTTTCAAGCACTTTCTCTGCGGCGGTGCCTGGAACTACCTCTTCGATATAAAAATCGCCTGGTTCGTCGTCGTGGCAATAAATATGCACTTCGGTTAAACGACCGAATAGGTTGTGCATATCGCCCATCACGTCTTGGTAAGCGCCGGTTAGGAACATACCCACATGATAGTCATCGCCTTTGCGCAACGCATGCATTGGAATGTTATCGCTGATTTCGGTGCCTTCGATGTATTTGCTCAGCTTACCGTCACTATCACAGGTAATATCGACAATAGAGCAACGCACTTCCGGCTTCTCGTTTAAGCGGCTAATTGGCACAATCGGCAGTACTTGCCCAATAGCCCAAGTATCGGCGGCCGATTGGAAAATTGAGAAGTTACACAAGTACTGACTTGCCAACATGTCTTCGAGCTCCTCGAGTTCTTGGAACACGAAGCTTTCGCGATCAAGCGATTGATGAATATCGCTCAAAATGCGCCAGTACATGGTGTCGAGCTTCGCCATCTCTTCCAATGACAAAATACCGAGCTTAAACGCTTCATACGCGCTCTGTTTGAATGAGGCAGCGTCGTTGTATCGTTCTTGCGGATGCATGTCAGCTGCGTTCACGAGCTCGCGCATGTTGCTTACGAGAATGTGCTCACCTTCGCTGGCGCTGATATCAAATTTTGCACCGGTATTTTTGATTTCACCAACAATGTTGGTTACCACACAACTATGGTGCGCGGTAATGGCACGGCCACTTTCGCTCACCAAATTTGGGTGTGGCACTTCTTCGAGGTCACAAATCTGTTTGACGCCATAAACCACGTCAGCCACGTATTCTTCGGTAGAGTAATTACGTGACGAGTCGGTTGTTGAGCTGGTGCCGTCGTAGTCGATACCAAGACCACCACCGATGTCTAAATACTCAAGTGGCACACCAATTTGAATCAGTTTGGCGTACAAACGCGCGCCTTCTGATACCGCTTCTTTGACTTTGCGGATATCCGACATTTGGCTGCCGATATGGAAGTGTAATAACTTCGCACAGTGCAACATGTCTTCTTTTTTCAGCAACTCAACAATATTCAGAATTTCAGTGATGCTTAAGCCGAATTTCGCGCGATCACCACTAGAACCGGCCCATTTGCCGGCGCTACGTACCATCATTTTGCTACGCAAACCAATCATTGGCTCTACGCCGAGCTTTTTCGCCAATGGAATTAGCATTTCAAGTTCACTGAATTTCTCAATCACGATGATCATCTTACGACGCAATTGACGGCCGAGTAGGGCAAGCGTGAGATAATCTTCGTCTTTGTAGCCATTCAAAACGGTCAGCGCGTTCGGATTTTCGTTGTACGCAAGCACCGCCATCAGCTCTGGCTTTGAGCCAGCCTCAAGGCCGTAGTCATATGGCTCGCCAGCATCGATGATTTCTTCAACCACTTCGCGCATTTGGTTTACTTTAATTGGGAACACGCCGACATAGCGAGCTTGGTAGTCTGCATCGGCAATCGTCTTGGCGAAGGTTTCGTTGAGGATTTCAACTTGCGAGCGCAAAATGTCGTGAAAACGAATAACTGCCGGCAATTGAATACCTTCAGCTAAGATTTCGTCGACAACTTCTTGCATGTCGATGGTGACATCCGGCAGACGATGATTCGGAGCGATTTGGATATTACCGTTCGCTCCAATTGAGAAATATCCTGCGCCCCAGCGGTTCACACCGTAGAGTTCTTCGGCGTCGTCGATTGTCCAGTTCTGAGCCATCAGCGAGCCCCTTTTTCGTTCAAAATGATCAACAGTTCGCGCACAATTTTTGCTGCAAACACGTCTGAGTTGCCGGTTGGATCGATTTCCGGCGATAGCTCAACGACGTCGGCGCCAACAAGGTTTTTGCCGCGCAACAACTTCATTAAGCTCACGTACGAATGAAAATCTTCGCCACCTGGTTCAGGTGTGCCGGTGCCCGGTAAAAACGCCGGGTCAAAGTAATCTAAATCAAGCGTCAAATAGATTGGACGGTCGTCGGCAATAGCCGCCACGCTATCTAAGAAATCTTTACGTGATTTACGCACCGTTCCGTGCTCGTTCATGTACTGATATTCTTCGCGGGTTCCTGAGCGAATGCCGTACTGAATCAATTCATGGCCCGGACCAAAATGGTCAAGCGAGCGACGAATAATCGACGCATGCGAATAGTGATAACCCAAAAAGCCGTCACGTAAGTCAGCGTGTGCATCAAGATGCAGTAGCACTAAGTCAGGGTACTGCTGCAAATATTTGCGAATTGGCGCATACGAAATAGAGTGTTCGCCGCCAAGCGTGAGCACGCGCACATTGTTCGCTTGCAAATCGAGTGGTTGAAAAATTTCATCAAACTGATCGCTGGCGTGTTGCCATTGCGCTTCCACATCATCACTTGAGCCAAGCGATAAATTACCCAAATCATAAAACGCGTGATCAAACAGATCCGCATCTAAATATGGCGAATAGCTTTCGATATCTTCTGAAACCGCGCGCAAGCCATCAGGACCGTTGCGGGTTCCTTTACGAAAACAGGCAGTACCATCAAATCCAAAACCGATAATATGCGTGCCATTGGCATACACAGTGTTATCGGATGTTGCACCAAAAAACTCGCGCACAGGGGCGTCGGTTTTGATAGCTTCAGCAACTTTGGTCTGAGCGGTATGTTGATTTGGATTTTGTTGACTCAAGGTGACTCACCTCCGTTCGTTCAACAGGGTTGATTTCGGCAAATTAAAAAGGGGCATATTATCCTTATAATTGCCCCCAATTGCCACTATCTCATTAACTACGCGCCGACTTTTTTACTGGATTAAAAATCTCATGTTGAATACGTAAAAGATTCGCATCGAGAGGGTTCTTTTTGGTCCATGTATCAACGAGTGGCACTTCAACCATTTGACCGGCTTTAATTCCCGTCATTACCGCTGTTTTGCCTTGCAAAATAAGCTCTATAGCGTGTACCCCAAGTTCTGAGGCGAGCACACGGTCGGTCGCTGTTGGCGGTCCGCCGCGTTGAATATGGCCTAGTAAGCACGGACGACACGGCATACTGTACTCTGCTTCAAGTTGCTCAGAGAGTGCCACGGCACCGCCTGGCCATTGATGCTCGCTCAATACCATGACGTAACTTCCCGCGCCGCGAACTTCTTCAACGCGTTTGATATGTTTCACTAGAGCGGCAATGGTCAACGGTTTGTCTTTCTGTAATTCTGGCAAAATCATGCGTTCGGCACCTGCGGCCATCGCGCTTTTTAAACCGATAAAACCAGCATGACGTCCCATCACTTCAACTATGAACACCCGGTCCATCGCATCAGCGGTGTCACGAATTTTATCGAGCGCATCCATCGCAATCGCGACGGCCGTTGAGTAGCCAATAGTTGCGTCGGTGCCATATAAGTCGTTGTCGATGGTGCCCGGCACCCCAATAATTTGGCCGTTCCAGTGTTGGCTTAAGTGGTGCGCGCCACGAAACGAGCCATCGCCACCAATGACAACAAGAGCGCTAATGCCAAGCTCCGTCAAATTTTTAGCTGCTAATTGCGCACTTTCAACTTCTTTGAAACGTGGGCAGCGTGCACTCTTAATGATTGTTCCTGAATACTGTAAAACGTGTAGCACGTCTGCGGCCTTAAGCGGCAGATGTTCGTTATTTAAAAGGCCTTCGTAGCCATGTTTAAATGCTACAACTTCCATTCCATAATGTTCAGCGGCTAATACCACTGCACGCAAAGCGGCATTCATACCAGGAGCATCACCACCGCTGGTTAACACACCAATCCGTTGCTTTGTCGATGTTTCAGACACCTCTATACTCCTCTTTCCTATTGTCTGATAAGCTTATCGAACTTAACTCAATTTACAACGAAGCGCACATGTCAGAGCAAAAAAATATTCATATTTCCGATGATTTAATCCGCCAGTGGGCACAAAACTGCTTACAGCACGCCGGTGCTGATGCAGCGGTTGCCGCTGCTATGGCTGAAAACTTGGTTGCTGCCGACTTAATGGGATTCCGAACGCATGGTTTAATGCGGCTGCGCTATAACATTAACTGCTTGCGTGATGGTAGCTCACGGCCAAGCGGCGATTATCAGGTATTGAGGCAGCGTGCAGCAGTGCAGCTGTGGGATGCAGATTTGCTATCTGGGCTTTACGTGGTGCCTAAAGCAGTTAATGCAGCCATGCAGATGGCACGCGAATGCGGTACCGGAACTGTGATTATCAAACGAGCTCAGCATGTCGCTGCGCTCGCGGTTTATCTTGAGCAAGCGGTGAATGCCGGCATGCTCATCCAATTGATGTGCGCAACGCCGGGGCAGCAAGTTGTTGCTCCGCACGGTGCGAAGTCAGCTTGGTTCTCACCAAATCCGTTTGCCATTGGCGCGCCAACGCAGTCACAACCGATTTTATTTGATATTAGCTTCTCGATGACCGCTGCCGGTAAAGTCCGTAAAGCGATTGCCGAACAACAACCGTTGCCGTATCCCGCATTGATTACTGCTGATGGCGATTATACGACCGACGCCACTACATTTCTAAACGATCCTGCCAGTGTTTTGGCGCCGTTAGGTGGGCAGCAGTTGGGCTACAAAGGTTCGGGCTTATGTTTGTTTAGCGAATTGTGGACCCTAGCATTGAGCCAATTGGGTCGCCATCAAGAGCAACCAGGCCTTGATGCGAATACGGTATGGATTCAAGTGATTGACCCAAGTGCGTTTGGTGATGCTGAGGAATTTAAGGCGCAGGCTCAAGCACTCGTTGATGGGATGAAAGCCGCGACACCCATTGATAAAAATTATCCGGTTCGGATACCGGGTGAGGGAGCTATGACAACTCGTGCGCGACAGCTGCAGCTTGGCGTTGAGTACAGTCCAGAATTGTGGCGTCAGTTAGAAAAGGTTGCTGATCTAATGCAGCAACCTTTACCTACATCAACTAACTAAGGTTGGAGGCGCTCAATTGCCCAAGCATCATTTGCTTTGGTGAATGTGAAGCGGTCGTGTAAGCGATAGCGACCGCCTTGCCAGAACTCAAATCGCTCTGGCACAATCAGGTAACCACCCCAAGTTGCCGGCATAGGTACTTGTTGGTCGTTGTATTGCTCAGTGAGTTGGTGGTAACGCGCTTCTAATTCGCTACGACTAGCAATCGGGTGGCTTTGCGCTGACGCTAAGGCACCTAATTGACTCTCGCGTGGCCGACTGTAGAAATACGCTTCGCTATCCTCACGTGAGATTTTTCTTGCAAAGCCCTCAACTCGAACTTGCTGCTCAATGGCTAACCACGAAAAATGCATCGCGACACGACTATTGTTGCTAATGTCGTGACCTTTTTGGCTGTCGTAGTTGGTGTAAAATACGAAGCCGTTGTCGCGGAGTTCTTTAAGCAATACAATACGTTGGTGCGGCTGATTGTCCGCACCGACCGTTGCTAGCGTAAACGCAGTTGGATCGGTTTGCGACGGATGATCTTTAGTAGCAGCAAACCACTGTGCAAACTGTTGCATCGGGTCATTCGCAAGAGAATCGCGGCACAATTTACCTTGCTCATAATCACGTCGAACGTTTTTTAAATCCATACTGCGTTGTTTCCTTAGGTTAATCCTGTTTTCTTATTTCGATTGATATTCAGCTTTACCGGCAACATAGGTTGCGTTGACTGTGTTCTGCCATAGTATAGCGGCCTCACGCGCAAACGGATCATGATCTAACACAATGAAATCAGCCCATTTTCCAGGCTCTAAGGTGCCTAGAATTTGTTCCTGACCAGCAGCATAAGCGGCATCAAGGGTAAAGGCGCGCAGAGCTTGCTCTAGGCTTAGTTTTTCATGCGCGTACCAGCCACCCTCAGGTTGATTTTCACGATCTTGACGCGTTACCGCTGCGTGCAAACCAAAGAACGGGTCAGCAAGTTCAACTGGGAAATCCGAGCCGGCAGCAATAATCGTTCCTTGTTTTTCAAAAGTTTGCCAAGCATAAGCACCTTTCATGCGCGCTTTGCCCAGACGATCTTCTGCCATGTTTTTGTCGCTGGTTGCATGCGTTGGTTGCATTGAAGCAATAATGTTCAATTCTTTGAATCGTGGAATATCATCTGGATGGACAATCTGAGAATGCTCAATCCGATGACGTAAATTACGCCCACCAATCGTTTCAAAAGCATGCTCATATTCATCCAAAACAATACGGTTGGCGCGGTCGCCAATAGCGTGTGTATTAATTTGGAAACCGTGCGGAATAATCAACTCATATAACTCACGAATACGTTCTTGCGAAGTCACCATTAAGCCGTGCTGATCAGGCGCATCGTGATAAGGCTTCAGCAAAGCGGCACCGCGGCTACCGAGTGCACCGTCACCGTAGATTTTTACACTGCGCACGGTCAGCTTGTCATCAGCTGATACATAGTGGCCAGCGTCGAGCAGTTCAGGTAGCTTGGGTTCAGTTGCCGAGAGCATGGCATAAATGCGTAATGGCATGTTCTGTTTGGCCGCTAAGTCTTTATAAACGCTCAAGGTGAGTGCATCAACGCCAGCATCGTGAACACCGGTAATGCCGCGTTCTAACAGATGATTAAAGGCTAGCTTTAATGCTTCTTCTTGCTGTTGCGCTGACGTTGCAGGAATTTTTTGCTCGACTAAGTTCATCGCATTATCGATAAGTACGCCGGTTGGATTACCTTGCGCATCGCGAATGATCTCGCCACCGTCGGGACTAACAGTGTCTGCGGTAATACCGGCAATTTCCAATGCTTTACTATTCGCCCATGCCGCATGGCCGTCAACGCGGGTTAAATAAATTGGTTTATCCGAAGAGATTTCATCAAGTGATTCAGCACTTGGGAACTGTTTGACAGTCCAATTTTCTTGGTTCCATCCGCGGCCTAAAATCCAGTCTGCGCCGGGTGTACCTTGCGCAAACTTCGCGACCATTGCTACTGCATCGCTTTGTGATGTTGCATCTCGTAAATCGGCCAGCATCAGGTTTTGACCAAGCCCAAGCACGTGACCGTGTGCATCAATAAGGCCCGGTAACACGAACTTGCCGTTTAAGTTGACACGTTGTTCTTTTGTTAGTGCGCCGTAAACGCTTTCTAATTCAGCCAGTGTACCAATCGCCGCAACTTTGCCATCACGAATCAACATGGCGTCAAACTTCACCAAAACAGCTTCGTTTCCAGGGTTTCCGGTTAAGGTATAGCCGTTAAAATTATGAAAGAAAACAGTCTGCGCAAACACGGTGGCAGAATGCAACATTAATAAAACAATACCAATTAAACGTAAAATTCTCATAAATTTCTCTTTTTTATTGAATTTTATGCGCTATAGCACACTCTTAGCTTGAACCATTGTTTATATCAGATACTGAAAATTTGGCTTTTTTACATAAATTTACAATTTAGTAACACCATAACTTCAAACATTCGTTAAAGCGTGTACAATACGCTAAATGTTAGTAATCAATTAAAGCGCGTGGTTTTAGATGAAAATATTAATAATAGATTCGCAATTTTTTGTACGTGCTGGGCTAATCCAAGTACTAACTAGCTTTTCTGACCAGCTCGCTATTTACGAAGCCCCGAGCTTTGATATTGCGCAAGAATATCTGCGCCACCAAAATGACTATAACCTAATTTTCCTTGATATGGATATCCCCGACGCGGAAATCCGTCCGACCTTACAGACCTTAAAAAAGATGGCGCCAAGTTCGCATATCGTGCTGTTTAGTTGGCCTCGTCCGCTATCTGAAGTGCGCCAGGCACTAAGTAATGGTGTGCGCAGCTATCTGCCGAAAGACGCCAGTGCAGAAGAGGCTAAACAAGCCATACGCATCTTGTTGCAAAACGATCGCTATTTACCAGAAGAGTCGCGACTAAATGACAATATGAATCGACAAGGGAGTGCAGAACACTTTTTGTCACCGCGTCAATTAGAGATCATGCAGTTGTTGGCGCAAGGTTTGTCGAATAAAGAAATCGCCACCATCCTTGGCATTACTGAAGGAACAATTCGGGTTCACCTTTCTGCCATATTTAAGGCGATTAAAGTATCGAACCGAACGGAAGCCACGCTTTGGTACTTGCTGCGCCAAAAACGTTTGGTGGGTTAAATGAGTTTGGAGCAAATCCTAAGCTCGCTAGAGCAGGGGAAGCATGCTCCAACTGAACGTTGGAATCCACCTTATTGTGGTGAGATTCCGATTCATATCGATGAGCATGGCCAATGGCATTATCAGGGCTCGCCGATCAAACGAGATCGGCTGGTAAAGCTCTTTGCTAGCGTGTTAGTGCACGAACAGGGTAACTACTTTTTAGTAACACCTGCCGAGAAGGTCAAAATAAGTGTCGCTGATGTGCCGTTTATAGTGGTGACTTGGGCCAAAGTCGACGAGTTAACGCCACCTGTTATTCAGGTTACCACCAATATTGATCAGAGGTTCGCCCTGTCCGAACAACATCCACTTGTGGTTCGCAACGAACAACTTTATGTAGACTGCGGTCGAGAGCTTTGGGCTAAGGTGCACCGTAACGTGGTGTACCAGTGGGCAGAGATTGCTCAAGTGCAGCAACGGAATGGCCGCGATATTTATACTATTGAAAGTGCCGGCACTCGATTTGATTTAAATCAGTAATGTTGTTCTGAATTTGCGCGAAACATAACGCTGCTCTATCATACGCATCCTATTTGTAGCCGAGCTTGAGATACCGTTCATGAAGCCTATAACGATAACGCTTGCCCAACTTGATTTTACGGTGGGTGCTATCACTCGAAATACCGAGTCGATTATCGCAACGTTACAGCAGTACGCTGATAGTGACTTAGTCATATTCCCCGAGCTCGCGATCACCGGTTACCCGCCAGAAGATCTGCTATTCCGAGACGATTTCGAAACGCTGGTTTACCAAGCATTAGATAAAATTGCCGTCGCGGCAGATACTAATCTTGCGATTGTCGGACATCCGCAGCGAGTCGGCGATGAGCTTTATAATAGTGTCTCGGTGTTACATAAAGGGAAGTGCCTTGCGCGCTACCACAAGCAACGCCTACCGCAATATGGCGTATTCGACGAACAGCGCTATTTTATTCCTGGTCATGACAATGGCATTTTCACATGGCAAGGCCATCGGATTGGCTTGCTAATTTGTGAAGACCTTTGGCACGCAGCGCCTTTAGCGAGCTTAGCTGCCGAGAATGTCGACTTGGTTATTTCTCTGAACGCATCGCCGTATGAAGTAGAAAAGCACCAACAACGCCTACATATTTTGCAGCAACGCGCAAGTGAAGCGCACATTCCAATTCTTTACGTGAATAATTGTGGCGGTCAAGACGAGTTAGTTTTCGATGGTCATTCGTTAGTCATGGACGCCAAGGGTGAGCTCATTGCGGAGCTACCGCACTGCCAAACAGCCTGTGCAAGTATTCGTGCTGATAGTAACGGCATACAGCTCATCGATACAGCATTCACACCACGTCAACAATCGTTGTTGGCAGAAATTTATCAAGCACTCGTTCTGGCTGTGCGCGATTATGTAAACAAAAATGGTTTTCAGGGCGTAACACTTGGCTTATCGGGCGGTATTGATTCTGCTGTTACGATGGCGGTTGCGGTTGACGCGTTAGGTGCTGATAAAGTTCACGCCATTATGATGCCGTTTCGTTATACCTCACAAATGAGTCAAGATGATGCCGCCGAACAAGCACGCCGCATGGGCGTGAAGTATGACGTGGTAGCGATTGAGCCGATGTATGATGCTTTTATGCAGCAGCTTGATCCACTATTTTCGGGTATTGAAAAAGACACGACGGAAGAGAACTTACAAGCTCGCGCACGCGGTACGTTGTTAATGGCGGTGTCGAATAAAACCCGGTCACTGGTACTCACAACGGGAAACAAAAGCGAGCTGGCGGTGGGCTATTGTACGCTCTATGGTGACATGAACGGTGGTTTTGCGCCGTTAAAAGACGTGCCTAAAACACTTGTGTTTGAGCTGGCACGCTTCCGTAATTTAGAGCAAGAAGTGATTCCGGAGCGAGTGATCACGCGCCCACCATCAGCAGAGTTGGCACCGGATCAAAAAGATCAGGATAGTTTACCGCCGTATGATGTGCTTGATCGAATTTTAACGCTTTATGTTGAGCAAGATTGGTCACCCAGTGCCATTATCGATTGCGGATTTGATAAGGCGGATGTCTTGCGTGTTGTGCGCTTGGTTGATATTAATGAATATAAGCGGCGCCAAGGTGCCGTTGGGCCGAAGATTACAGCTCGCAATTTTGGCAAAGATCGTCGTTTTCCAATTACCAATCACTTTCGTTACGAACTAGAACGACAAGTGCAAGCTCGGAGTTCGCATGAAGAAAATTGAAGCCATCATTAAACCATTTAAACTGGATGATGTACGTGAAGCACTATCGGAAATCGGTATTGCGGGTATGACAGTGGCCGAGGTTAAGGGCTTTGGTCGACAAAAGGGCCACACCGAACTCTATCGCGGTGCAGAATACATGGTTGATTTTCTACCAAAGGTGAAACTTGAGATTGTTGTTGCAGACGATCAAGTTGAGCGTTGCATCGATACGATTTTAGAAACAGCACAAACAGGTAAAATCGGTGACGGCAAAATCTTCGTCACTAATGTTGAGCGTGTTATTCGAATTCGTACAGGTGAGGAAAACGAAGACGCGGTGTAAGTCACCGCGTCTGTATTGATTAGTCAAGTTGTGACAGATAGTCGCTACGCGGGAAGTTAGTTTTGAGCGTAGCCACTGCGTCAGCATACAACTCTGTCAACTCTAGGCTTCGATAAGCTTCCGCCATAATTGCCAATGCGTGTTCAGCTTCAGGCGTATCACTAAAGTTCTCAAGTACATATTTACCGCGATTCGCTGCTGCCAGAAACGCTTCACGCTTCATGTAATATTGCGCAACCGCTAATTCATGACTCGCCAAACGACTCTTAATACCAATCATACGCTGGCGCGCATCGGCTGAGTATTTGCTATCTGGGAAGCGGCGGACGAGTTCTGCATAATCATCGAATGCTTCACGCGCTTTGGTTGGGTCACGATCTGAGCGATCGATACCAACTAAATCTTGGAACAAATTCTCAGAGGCACGTTCGTTTGTTAATCCACGCATGTAAAGTGCGTAATCAATCGACTGATGATTCGGATTCAAACGCGTAAAACGGTCGATTGCAGCGAGTGATTTATCAATATCACCAGTTTTGTAGTACACATAAATTAAGTCGAGCTGAATTTGATGGGTCAACGGACCAAACGGGAAGCGTGTATTCAGAGCTTCTAACGTTTGTAGTGCACTACTAAAGTTACCAGCCTGAATCGCTTGTTGTGCCCGCTCGTAACCGACTTCGATATCGGTCATGCGCGTATTTTCAAATTCATCAGGCGAACTTGAACAAGCGCTCAAGGTCATGAGGGTTACACAGGCTACAATTAGACGAAATTTCATAATGTGTTTTATTTATCTCTGTTGATTTAACTTTGGTGCAGCGTCCCAAACAGGTACACTATACATATTCACGCATTCTAGCGCAGCACTGGCTGCTTTCACAGGTCCGAATACGAATTTATGAGCGAACAGATTTCACTAACAGGAAATGTCCCCCCTTCAGCGAACGGCAAGCGATTGGACCAGACTCTCGCAGAGATGTTCCCTGACTATTCACGTTCTCGGTTAAAAAGTTGGATTACCGATGGCCAAGTGAAGGTGGAAGGGCAGGTTGTTGATAAGCCGCGCGAGAAAGTTCTCGCAGGTATGGCTATTGAAGTCGCCGCGGAATTGGTGGAAGAACAACGCTTTGAAGCGCAACCCATTGAATTAAATATTGTGTATGAAGATGATGATATTCTCGTCATCAATAAACCTGCCGGTTTGGTTGTTCATCCAGGCGCAGGCACACCTGATGGCACGTTGTTAAACGCTTTATTGCATCATTTCCCTGCCATTGATCAAGTGCCGCGTGCGGGCATTATTCATCGTTTAGATAAAGACACGACGGGTTTGATGGTGGTAGCGAAAACGGTTCCAGCGCAAACCCATTTGGTTGCCGCCATGCAAGAGCGCGAGATTACCCGCGAGTACGAAGCTGTTTGCAATGGGCCAATGACTGCCGGCGGTATGATTGACGAACCTATTGCGCGTCACCCAACGAAGCGCACGCATATGGCGGTTGTTGCATTAGGTAAGCCAGCAGTAACCCATTATCGTGTAGTAGAGCGCTTCCGCGCACATACCCATTTGCGCTTACGATTAGAAACCGGGCGCACGCATCAGATTCGCGTGCATATGGCACACTTGCGTCATCCGTTGGTGGGTGACTTTACGTATGGCGGGCGTCCGCGACCACCGCAGAAAGCCAGCCCTGAGCTACTCGAAACGCTGCGAAACTTTCGTCGGCAAGCTTTGCATGCCGCACGTTTGTCTCTGCACCACCCGATTACAGGTGAATGGATGAGTTGGGATGCGCCAACACCAGATGACATGGTCGAATTAATTGCGGCCTTGCGCGCTGATAGAAAAGAACATCCAATCGATTAATATGAAACAGCTCGATTGGAAATTACCCGAAGGCGTTTTCGCCGCTGTCACTTCAGTGGCTAAACCGGGCAATTTAGCTGTGCATGTGAATGATGAGCCGGCGACGGTTATCCGCCATCGACGCCAATTACAGCGCGAATTAAATCTTCCAGCTTCACCGCGTTGGCTTCGACAAGTGCATAGCACGCACATTGTTGATTTCGATGCGGCCTATCCAACCGTCGAAGCCGATGCAGTGTATGCGAATCGCGGTCAAACAGTATGCGCGGTGCTCACCGCCGATTGTTTACCTATTCTTTTGTGTAGCCAAGATGGTCAAGAAATTGCCGCAGTGCATGCCGGCTGGCGCGGTCTGGCTGGCGGTATTATCCAAAATGCACTGGCGCGTTTTCAAGCCAAGCCCCGCGAATTGTTAGCCTATATAGGCCCAGCTATCTCGATGCCAGCTTTTGAAGTTGGCGACGAAGTGCGTGAAGCATTTTTATCCACTGAGGCAGTTGATTCCGATACTTTTCGCTCCCATATTCAAGGGAAATGGCACGCGAATCTTCCTTTGTTGGCGCAACGCATCCTTGAACAGCAAGGTTGTCTATCTGTTCAGCAAAGCGCTCATTGCACTTACACTGATTCGCGCTGGTATTCTTATCGTCGTGATTCAAGTTGTGGTCGCATTGCGTCATTGATTTGGAAAAAATAATTCACTGGCGCTTGAAATTCGTTCAGTAATACCCACATAAAGAATCAGGATATTTGAGATTTTTTAAGGGGTAACCATGCGATTCGATAAATTAACCAACAAATTCCAAATGGCGATTGCAGACGCACAGTCTTTGGCGTTGGGTCGCGACCATCAATTTATTGAACCAGTTCACGTAATGCATGCGTTGATGACGCAAGACGGTGGTTCAATTCGTCCTTTATTGACCTTGCTTCAGGTCAATTCAAATGATTTAAAAACGCAGTTATCGGCCGCTTTGGAAAAACTACCGCAAGTTGAAGGCACTGGTGGTGATGTGCAAGTTTCGGCGGCAACTGGAACGCTGCTAAATCTCTGCGATAAGTTCGCTCAAAAGCGCAATGACCAATTCATTTCATCTGAGCTGTTTGTGTTAGCAGCAACCGAAGATAAAGGCGCACTTGGCGAGATCTTGAAGAAACTGGGTGTGACGCGCGAGAAAGTTGAACAAGCAATTGAAAAAGTACGAGGCGGTGAAGCTGTGGATGACCAAAATGCCGAAGACAAACGCGAAGCGTTGTCGAAATATACGATTGATCTGACCGAACGTGCAGAGCTCGGCAAACTTGATCCGGTTATAGGTCGTGACGATGAAATTCGCCGTACGATTCAAGTGTTGCAACGTCGGACTAAAAATAACCCTGTGCTGATTGGTGAGCCTGGTGTAGGTAAAACAGCCATTGTTGAGGGATTGGCGCAGCGCATTGTTAACGGCGAGGTGCCTGAAGGTCTTAAGCACAAACGTGTGCTTTCTCTAGATCTAGGCGCACTTCTTGCTGGTGCGAAATATCGCGGTGAATTTGAAGAGCGTTTAAAAGCTGTTTTGAATGAGCTGGGTAAAGAAGAAGGCCGCATTATTCTGTTTATTGATGAATTGCATACGATGGTGGGTGCCGGTAAAGCCGATGGCGCAATGGATGCCGGGAATATGTTGAAACCTGCTCTAGCGCGCGGTGAATTGCACTGTGTTGGTGCAACGACTTTAGACGAGTACCGTCAATATATAGAGAAAGATGCTGCTTTAGAGCGTCGTTTCCAAAAAGTATTGGTTGATGAGCCATCGGTGGAAGATACCATCGCAATCTTGCGTGGTTTAAAAGAACGTTACGAAGTACATCACTCAGTACAAATTACTGACCCAGCTATTGTTGCTGCGGCATCATTGTCGCATCGCTATATCAGCGATCGCCAGCTACCTGATAAAGCCATTGACCTCATTGACGAGGCAGCATCAAGTATTCGGATGCAAATTGATTCGAAGCCGGAAGATTTAGATCGATTAGAGCGTCGTATCATTCAGCTGCAGCTTGAACAAAAGGCGCTGCAAAAAGAAAAAGATGAAGCGAGTAAGAAGCGTCTCGAGTTATTGGAAGACGAGTTGAAAGACCAGCAACGCAAGTATGCTGAACTCGAGGAAGTCTGGCTAGCTGAGAAAGCTGTCGTGCAAGGTGAGCAAAATATTAAAGCTCAGCTTGAGCAAGCGAAAACTGATTTGGAAATTGCGCGCCGAGCAAGCGACTTAAATCGTATGTCGGAATTACAGTACGGCAAAATTCCTGAACTAGAGCGCCAGTTGAAAGCTGCGTCAGAAGTTGACGAACAGGGTATGTCGTTGCTCAAAAATAAGGTCACTGAAGAACAAATCGCAGATGTGCTGTCACGTTGGACCGGCATTCCAGTTAGCAAGATGCTTGAAGGTGAACGCGACAAACTGCTCAAAATGGAAGAGCAATTGCACAGTCGCGTGGTGGGACAGGACGAAGCGGTAACGTCGGTCGCTAATGCCATTCGTCGTTCGCGCGCCGGATTATCTGACCCACAACGTCCGATTGGGTCGTTCTTATTCTTGGGCCCAACCGGTGTTGGTAAAACTGAGCTGTGTAAAGCATTGGCACATTTTATGTTTGACACCGATGAAGCAATGGTTCGCATTGACATGTCTGAGTTTATGGAAAAGCATTCCGTTGCTCGGCTCGTTGGCGCGCCTCCAGGTTATGTTGGCTATGAAGAGGGCGGCTATCTTACCGAAGCGGTTCGCCGCCGTCCGTATTCAGTGATTCTGTTGGATGAGGTGGAAAAGGCTCACCCTGATGTCTTTAACATCCTATTACAGGTGTTGGATGACGGTCGTTTAACGGATGGCCAAGGGCGTACAGTCGATTTCAGAAATACCGTAATCATCATGACGTCAAACTTAGGTTCCGATGTGATACAAGAAAAAGCGCATCAACAAACCTATAATGAAATGAAAGACGAGGTGATGGAAATTCTCTCTCATTATTTCCGTCCAGAGTTCTTGAATCGAGTTGATGAGACTGTCGTGTTCCATCCGCTCGCGAAGGAACATATTAAAAATATTGCGAAGATACAGTTACAACGCTTGTATCAACGCTTAGCTGAACGCGATTACGCTCTTGAGCTTTCAAATGCTGCGTTAGAACATTTGGCTGCCGCTGGCTTCGATCCGGTATTTGGTGCTCGTCCGCTAAAACGTGCGATTCAGCAAGAGCTTGAGAACCCACTGGCGCAGCAGATATTAGCTGGCAAGCTGATTCCAAAGCAGGTCATTCATGTTGACTACCAAGATAATGAATTGGTGATTTCGCAGTAATGATGAAGTGTAATAGCCGAGCTAAGCCAAAGTTCGGCTATTTATTGCTATGAATAAGCTATGTTATGCTGTGCGGCCACTATGATTAGGGAATCAAACTATGCCGAATAAAACAGAACAGTCATTAGCTACCGCAAAGAACCGCGGAATATTCCTGTTGCCCAACTTGTTGACAACTGCGGGACTGTTTTCCGGCTTCTTCGCAATTGTTGCGTCTATGAATGGCCTCTTTGAGTCAGCTGCTGTCGCAATCTTTATTGCGATGGTCTTTGATGGTCTTGACGGACGCGTTGCTCGAATGACGAATACTGAAAGTGCCTTTGGTGCCGAATATGACAGCATGGCCGACATTGTTTCGTTCGGTATGGCGCCTGCATTGGTCATGTATAACTGGGGCCTTTCTGATTTGGGTAAACTCGGTTGGTTAGCAGCGTTCATCTTTGTTGCGGGTGGCGCATTACGTTTAGCACGTTTCAATACCAATCTTGGTACATCTGACAAGCGCTACTTCCAAGGCTTAGCGATTCCAAGTGCGGCAGCCATTGTGTCCGGGTTTGTCTGGGTTGGTAGTAAATACGAAATTGACCCGTCAAATGTCAGTTATATTGCAGCTGTTCTAACTATAGCTGCGGGCTTACTGATGGTGAGTAACTTCCGCTATCACTCATTTAAAGATGTCGACTGGCGTGACCGTGTTCCGTTTATCGCCATTCTTTTAATTGTGTTGGCATTTGTCGTCGTCGCAACTGAACCTTCGTTGGTGTTGTTCTCGATTTTCCTTCTTTATGCGATTTCAGGTCCAATTACGACTTTCAGAACCGTAAAGAAAATAAAGTTGGAACATGTGGTCGGTGACTCAGATTGCGAAGAAAGTGAAGAACCAACCAAAAAGCAACAAAATAGTTCAGAAACTGAGCCGAAATCGAGTGCTAAAAGCACAACCGATTAAAAACCCAGCAGTCAGTTCAAAAACGTCAAAAAAGATCTTGCACAGCTGGCGGCGATCCTTATAATTCGCCGCCGTTGTCACCGAGTGATGACGCGGGTTTAGGAAGTGACGCAAGTCAAAAAAAAGATCCAAAAGGATCTTGACCTGAACCAAGGATGGCGTAGAATACGCATCCCGCTTCACGAAGAAGCGAATGTTCTTTAACAATATACCAAGCCAAGCAAACTGTGTGGGCACTTACCGGATTCAGGCAGAGAAGCATCTTCGGATGCAA
>NZ_FOYU01000007.1:0-1541 GCF_900115255.1 Pseudidiomarina tainanensis | reverse complement strand
CCTAAGTTAGAACATCAAACATACAAGGGTGGTATTTCAAGGATGGCTCCACACCAACTAGCGCCAGTGCTTCTAAGCCTCCCACCTATCCTACACATGGAGGTTCAATGTTCAGTGCCAAGCTGTAGTAAAGGTTCACGGGGTCTTTCCGTCTAGCCGCGGGTACACCGCATCTTCACGGCGATTTCAATTTCACTGAGTCTCGGGTGGAGACAGCGTGGCCATGGTTACACCATTCGTGCAGGTCGGAACTTACCCGACAAGGAATTTCGCTACCTTAGGACCGTTATAGTTACGGCCGCCGTTTACCGGGGCTTCGATCAAGAGCTTCGCTTACGCTAACCCCATCAATTAACCTTCCGGCACCGGGCAGGTGTCACACCCTATACGTCATCTTTCGATTTTGCAGAGTGCTGTGTTTTTAATAAACAGTCCCAGCCACCTGGTCACTGCGGCCAGCTCCAGCTCCCCCCGCAAGGGGTTCACTAGCTCTGGCGTACCTTCTCCCGAAGTTACGGTACTATTTTGCCTAGTTCCTTCACCCGAGTTCTCTCAAGCGCCTTAGTATTCTCTACCTGACCACCTGTGTCGGTTTCGGGTACGGTCAACATGTACCTGAAGCTTAGAGGCTTTTCCTGGAAGCAGGGCATCAACAACTTCGCATCCGTGGATGCTCGTCTCGTATCTCAGTCTTAACGGTCCGGATTTGCCTAAACCATCAACCTACATACTTTCACCGGGATAACCAACACCCGGCTTGCCTAGCCTTCTCCGTCCCCCCATCGCAGTACATGTCGGTTCAGGAATATTAACCTGATTCCCATCGACTACGCCTCTCGGCCTCGCCTTAGGGGCCGACTTACCCTACCCTGATTAGCATGGGATAGGAAACCTTGGTCTTCCGGCGTGCGGGTTTTTCACCCGCATTATCGTTACTCATGTCAGCATTCGCACTTCTGATACCTCCAGCATGCTTCTCAACACACCTTCAACGGCTTACAGAACGCTCCCCTACCCAGCAACATAGTTGCTGCCGCAGCTTCGGTGCATGGCTTAGCCCCGTTACATCTTCCGCGCAGGCCGACTCGACTAGTGAGCTATTACGCTTTCTTTAAAGGATGGCTGCTTCTAAGCCAACCTCCTAGCTGTCTGAGCCTTCCCACATCGTTTCCCACTTAGCCATGACTTTGGGACCTTAGCTGGCGGTCTGGGTTGTTTCCCTCTTCACGACGGACGTTAGCACCCGCCGTGTGTCTCCCGGATAGTACTCACTGGTATTCGGAGTTTGCATGGGGTTGGTAAGTCGGGATGACCCCCTAGCCCAAACAGTGCTCTACCCCCAGTGGTATTCGTCCGAGGCTCTACCTAAATAGATTTCGGGGAGAACCAGCTATCTCCGGGCTTGATTAGCCTTTCACTCCGATCCACAAGTCATCCCCATCTTTTTCAACAGATGTGGGTTCGGTCCTCCAATTGATGTTACTCAATCTTCAACCTGCTCATGGATAGATCGCCCGGTTTCGGGTCTATACCTTGCAACT